>NZ_CP108088.1:7550000-8150000 GCF_036192275.1 Streptomyces sp. NBC_00250
AATAGCTCACTGGTCAAGTGATTCCGCGCCGACAATGTAGCGGGGCTCAAGCGTACCGCCGAAGTCGTGTCATTGCAGCAATAGGGCCAACGCCCGCTGTGATGGGTAGGGGAGCGTCGTGTGCCGGGTGAAGCAGCCGCGGAAGCGAGTTGTGGACGGTTCACGAGTGAGAATGCAGGCATGAGTAGCGATACACACGTGAGAAACGTGTGCGCCGATTGACTAAGGGTTCCTGGGTCAAGCTGATCTGCCCAGGGTAAGTCGGGACCTAAGGCGAGGCCGACAGGCGTAGTCGATGGACAACCGGTTGATATTCCGGTACCCGCTTTGAAACGCCCAATATCGAATCAGGCGATGCTAAGTCCGTGAAGCCGTTCCGGACCCTTCGGGGAAAGGAAAGTGGTGGAGCCGACGAACCAGACTTGTAGTAGGTAAGCGATGGGGTGACGCAGGAAGGTAGTCCAACCCGGGCGGTGGTAGTCCCGGGGTAAGGGTGTAGGGCGTTGTCCAGGTAAATCCGGACAGCACATAGCCTGAGACCTGATGCCGAGCCGATTGTGGTGAAGTGGATGATCCTATGCTGTCGAGAAAAGCCTCTAGCGAGTTTCATGGCGGCCCGTACCCTAAACCGACTCAGGTGGTCAGGTAGAGAATACCGAGGCGTTCGGGTGAACTATGGTTAAGGAACTCGGCAAAATGCCCCCGTAACTTCGGGAGAAGGGGGGCCACGTCTGGTGATCGGATTTACTCCGTGAGCTGGGGGTGGCCGCAGAGACCAGCGAGAAGCGACTGTTTACTAAAAACACAGGTCCGTGCGAAGCCGTAAGGCGATGTATACGGACTGACGCCTGCCCGGTGCTGGAACGTTAAGGGGACCGGTTAGCTCTGTTTCGACAGGGCGAAGCTGAGAACTTAAGCGCCAGTAAACGGCGGTGGTAACTATAACCATCCTAAGGTAGCGAAATTCCTTGTCGGGTAAGTTCCGACCTGCACGAATGGCGTAACGACTTCTCGACTGTCTCAACCATAGGCCCGGTGAAATTGCACTACGAGTAAAGATGCTCGTTTCGCGCAGCAGGACGGAAAGACCCCGGGACCTTTACTACAGTTTGATATTGGTGTTCGGTTCGGCTTGTGTAGGATAGGTGGGAGACTTTGAAGCCGTGACGCCAGTCATGGTGGAGTCGCCGTTGAAATACCACTCTGGTCGTGCTGGATGTCTAACCTCGGTCCGTGATCCGGATCAGGGACAGTGTCTGATGGGTAGTTTAACTGGGGCGGTTGCCTCCCAAAGGGTAACGGAGGCGCCCAAAGGTTCCCTCAGCCTGGTTGGCAATCAGGTGTTGAGTGTAAGTGCACAAGGGAGCTTGACTGTGAGACCGACGGGTCGAGCAGGGACGAAAGTCGGGACTAGTGATCCGGCGGTGGCTTGTGGAAGCGCCGTCGCTCAACGGATAAAAGGTACCCCGGGGATAACAGGCTGATCTTCCCCAAGAGTCCATATCGACGGGATGGTTTGGCACCTCGATGTCGGCTCGTCGCATCCTGGGGCTGGAGTCGGTCCCAAGGGTTGGGCTGTTCGCCCATTAAAGCGGTACGCGAGCTGGGTTTAGAACGTCGTGAGACAGTTCGGTCCCTATCCGCTGCGCGCGCAGGAATATTGAGAAGGGCTGTCCCTAGTACGAGAGGACCGGGACGGACGAACCTCTGGTGTGCCAGTTGTCCTGCCAAGGGCATGGCTGGTTGGCTACGTTCGGGAGGGATAACCGCTGAAAGCATCTAAGCGGGAAGCCTGCTTCGAGATGAGTATTCCCACCTCCTTGAGAGGGTAAGGCTCCCAGTAGACGACTGGGTTGATAGGCCGGATGTGGAAGCCCAGTAATGGGTGGAGCTGACCGGTACTAATAGGCCGAGGGCTTGTCCTCAGTTGCTCGCGTCCACTGTGTTAGTTCTGAAGTAACGAACCGTGCCGATATCCGGTTGGTCAACTTCATAGAGTTTCGGTGGTCATAGCGTTAGGGAAACGCCCGGTTACATTCCGAACCCGGAAGCTAAGCCTTTCAGCGCCGATGGTACTGCAGGGGGGACCCTGTGGGAGAGTAGGACGCCGCCGAACAATTTTTAGCCTCAACCCCCGGACCTTGTCCGGGGGTTGAGGCATTTTTGCGTTCTGGCGTGGGCCGGAGCCCCCTGTGCACGGCAGTGTTGTGGCTGAGGGTAAGGTCAGGGGGCATCGTCCGTACGTTCCCAGGAGGCCCCCGGGTGGAGGTCCAGGAGACTCGCGTTCAGACCGACCGGGTCCTCACCATCCCCAACATTCTCAGCATGGCGCGTCTTGCCGGCGTGCCGCTGTTTCTGTGGCTGATTCTCCGTCCGGAGTTCGGCGGGCCCAACAGTGACGGCTGGGCGCTTCTCGTTCTGATGCTCAGCGGCATCAGCGACTATCTCGACGGCAAACTCGCCCGGCGCTGGAACCAGATCAGCAACCTCGGCCGGCTGCTCGATCCCGCCGCCGACCGGTTGTACATCCTGTCCACGCTCGTGGGTCTCACCTGGCGCGAGATCCTGCCGTGGTGGCTCACCGCCGCGCTGCTGGCGCGCGAGGCCATGCTGCTGGTCATGGTGGCAATCCTTCGCCGACACGGCTACCCGCCGCCGCAGGTGAACTTCCTCGGCAAAGCTGCGACATTCAACTTGATGTACGCGTTCCCGTTGCTGCTTCTCAGTGACGGAACGGGCTGGCTTTCGTCACTCGCTGAAGTTTTCGGGTGGGCCTTCGCCGGATGGGGTACAACTCTGTATTGGTGGGCAGGGATCCTCTACGTGGTCCAGGTCCGTCGACTTGTGAAGGCGGATACCGCGGCCGATTGAGCCCGTCCGTCCTGTGCCGAGCAGCGTCGCCGGCAACAACGAGGACGTCCGAGGGCCACTGAACGGACAGGTGAAGTCGGCAGGACCGTCGTCTCTTCAAGGAGGACGCTTCCGACATGAAGGCCGTCGTGATGGCCGGTGGCGAAGGAACCCGCCTTCGCCCCATGACCTCGAGCATGCCCAAGCCTCTACTGCCGGTGGTGAACCGGCCGATCATGGAGCACGTCCTACGACTGCTCAAGAGGCACGGTCTCAACGAGACCGTCGTCACCGTGCAGTTTCTCGCCTCACTCGTCAGGAACTACTTCGGCGACGGCGAGGAGCTCGGGATGGAGCTCACGTATGCCAACGAGGAGAAGCCACTCGGTACAGCGGGAAGTGTGAAGAACGCCGAGGAAGCGTTGAAGGACGACGCCTTTCTCGTGATCTCAGGAGACGCACTCACCGATTTCGATCTCACCGATCTCATCGCCTTCCACAAGGAGAAGGGCGCCCTCGTCACGGTCTGTCTCACCCGGGTGCCGAATCCGCTGGAATTCGGAATCACGATCGTCGACGAAGAAGGACAGGTCGAGCGCTTCCTGGAGAAGCCGACCTGGGGTCAGGTCTTCTCCGACACCGTGAACACGGGCATCTATGTGATGGAGCCCGAGGTATTCGACTACGTCGAGGCCGACGTTCCGGTCGACTGGTCGGGTGATGTCTTTCCTCAGTTGATGAAGGAGGGCAAGCCGATCTACGGCTATGTCGCCGAGGGCTACTGGGAGGACGTCGGCACCCACGAGAGTTACGTGAAGGCCCAGGCGGACGTCCTGGAGGGCAAGGTCCAGGTCGACATCGACGGCTTCGAGATCTCGCCCGGCGTGTGGGTCGCCGAAGGCGCCGAGGTACACCACGACGCCGTGCTGCGGGGGCCGCTCTACATCGGTGACTACGCCAAGGTCGAGGCCGGCGCCGAGATCCGTGAGCACACCGTCATCGGCTCGAACGTCGTCGTGAAGAGCGGTGCCTTCCTCCACAAGGCCGTCGTCCACGACAACGTCTACATCGGGCCGCAGAGCAACCTGCGTGGCTGTGTGATCGGCAAGAACACCGACATCATGCGGGCCGCCCGGATCGAGGACGGAGCCGTCATCGGGGACGAGTGCCTGGTCGGTGAGGAATCGATCGTGCAGGGCAACGTCCGGGTCTATCCGTTCAAGACGATCGAGGCCGGCGCCTTCGTCAACACCTCGGTCATCTGGGAGTCCCGTGGCCAGGCCCATCTCTTCGGGGCGCGCGGGGTCTCCGGCATCCTCAACGTGGAGATCACCCCTGAGCTGGCCGTCCGGCTGGCGGGGGCGTACGCCACGACCCTGAAGAAGGGCGCGACCGTCACCACGGCGCGTGACCACTCCCGGGGTGCGCGGGCGCTGAAACGGGCGGTGATCTCGGCGCTGCAGGCCAGCGCCATCAACGTAAGGGACCTGGAGAACGTACCGCTGCCGGTCGCGCGACAGCAGACCGCGCGGGGAAGCGCCGGCGGCATCATGGTGCGGACCTCGCCAGGGGTGCCCGACTCCGTGGACATCATGTTCTTCGACGAACGCGGGGCGGACCTCTCGCAGGGCGGGCAACGCAAGCTCGACCGGGTGTTCGCGCGACAGGAGTACCGGCGGGCCTTCCCCGGCGAGATCGGGGACCTCTCCTTCCCGGCGAGCGTCTTCGACTCGTACACCGGCTCGCTGCTGAGGAACGTCGACACCTCCGGGATCGCGGAAGCGGGCCTGAAGGTGGTCGTGGACGCGTCCAACGGCAGTGCGGGGCTCGTCCTGCCCAGCCTCCTCGGGCGGCTCCAGGTCGACTCGCTGACGATCAACCCCGGGCTCGACGAGTCCAGACCCACCGAGTCGGCCGAGAGCCGGCGGGCCGGGCTCGTACGGCTCGGGGAGATCGTGGCATCGGCGCGGGCCGCGTTCGGAGTGCGGTTCGACCCCGTCGGCGAACGGCTCTCGCTCGTGGACGAGCGAGGGCGGATCATCGAGGACGACCGCGCGCTCCTGGTGATGCTCGACCTGGTGGCCGCCGAGCGGCGGTCCGGGCGGGTCGCGCTGCCGGTCACCACGACCCGTATCGCCGAGCAGGTCGCCGCGTACCACGGCACGCAGGTGGAGTGGACGACGACCTCGCCGGACGACCTCACGAGGGTCGGGCGCGAGGAGTCGACGATCTTCGGCGGCGACGGGCGCGGCGGG
This sequence comes from Streptomyces sp. NBC_00250, assembly GCF_036192275.1. NCBI lineage: Bacteria > Bacillati > Actinomycetota > Actinomycetes > Kitasatosporales > Streptomycetaceae > Streptomyces > Streptomyces sp. NBC_00250. The sequence continues at coordinate 7,555,106 of NZ_CP108088.1, forward strand.
TTCATCGTGCCCGAGTTCAGCAGTGTCTTCGACGGCGCGGCCGCCTTCGTGCGGCTGATCGGTCTCGTCGCGCGGACACAGCTCACGCTGAGCCAGATCGACGCGCGGATTCCGCGGGCGCACGTCCTCAAGAAGGACATCGCGACGCCGTGGGCCGTGAAGGGTCTGGTGATGCGCCGGGTGGTGGAGGCGGCGGGGAGCCGCTCCGTGGACACCACCGACGGCGTGCGGGTGGTCGAGGCCGACGGGCGGTGGGTGATGGTGCTGCCAGACCCCGCCGAGGCCGTCACCCATCTGTGGGCCGAGGGTCCCGACGACGCCTCCGCGCAGGCCCTGCTCGACGAGTGGGCCGCGGTGGTCGACAGCGCAGGTAGCTGAGCGGATCGGACCGGCCGACGGGGAGTGCCCCCTGGGGGCACTCCCCGTCGGCCGGAGGGGCCATTCGGCGGTAGGCCGTGCGACGTGCGACGATGTGCGGCATGTCGCAGCAGCCCCCCGTTCGGAGCACCGGATCACCGCCGCCGCGTCCGGACGCGTCCATGTCGCTGCTGAACAACGTGATCGATCACGCGCTCGACGACGGCTACGCGGAGGCGACCGCCCGGCGAGCCGCGGAAGGCGGTGGGCTGCCCCGTAGCCTGCGGGCGAAGTTGGGTGTCGCCGTAGGCCTGGTGCTCGCGGCCGCCGTCGTGACCGTCGGTGCGGCCGAGGCGCGGATCTCCGCGCCCGTCGTCGCCAAGGAGCGACAGGAACTGATCGACCGGATCGAGGCGGAGACGTCCTCTGCCGATCAGCTGGAGCAGGACGTCGAGCGGATCCGGTCCGAGGTCGGCGCACGTCAGCGGCAGGCGCTTCAGCAGCACGGCGGTGACCAGGCCGAGCTCGTGGCGCTGCTGTCGGGCGCGACGCCCGTGCACGGTCCCGGGGTGAAGCTGGTCGTCAACGACGCCAAGGAAGCCGACACCGGGGGCGGCGGGCCGAGGGAGAGCAGCGGCTTCTCCGACACGGGCCGGGTGCGCGACAGGGACATGCAGCGCATCATCAACGGGCTCTGGGAGTCCGGAGCCGAGGCCGTCGCCATCAACGGGCAGCGGTTGACATCGCTCTCCGCGATCCGGGCCGCCGGCGACGCCATACTGGTCGACAACAAGCCGCTGGTGCCGCCGTACACCATCCTCGCGATCGGGGACGGGCAGCGGCTGAGCACCGCGTTCCAGGACAGCGCCGACGGGCAGTATCTGCACGCGCTGGTGGAGAACTTCGGGATCAGGAGCGGGATCACGGCCGAGGGCGACGTACGCCTGCCGGCCGCGCCGAGCCTGACCGTACGTACCGCAGAGCCGAGGGGGGCCGGGGCGGCGACGCCGTCCGGTGGGGCCACGGCCGATACAGGGAAGGGCACATCGTGATCGCCGTACTGGGCCTGATCGTCGGAGTCGTGGTCGGACTGTTGGTCCGACCCGAAGTTCCGGCGGTGGTCGAGCCCTATCTTCCGATCGCCGTGGTCGCCGCCCTCGACGCGGTCTTCGGCGGCCTGCGGGCCATGCTCGACGGCATCTTCGTCGACAAGGTGTTCGTGGTCTCGTTCCTGTCGAACGTGGTCGTGGCCGCGCTGATCGTCTTCCTCGGCGACAAGCTGGGCGTGGGCGCGCAGCTGTCGACCGGTGTGGTGGTCGTGCTCGGCATCCGGATCTTCTCCAACGCGGCCGCCATCCGGCGCCATGTCTTCCGGGCGTGAGGCCGATGAGCGAGAACCCTCAGAACCCTCAGAACACTGAGAATTCGGAGAACGAGCGGGAGCCCGGGAGCGTCGGGAAGCCGGAGAGCGCCGGCGAGGACGTGAGTGCAGGCAAGGACGCCGGCGCCGGTACGACAGCGGAGTCCGAGGCGTCCGCGGAGACCGTCCACGGCGGGACCGCGGATCACGATGTGCGGGTGCCCGTGACGCCGGCCGCCTCCGCCGCTCCGGACGCCGCGCCGAGCGGGCGCCGGCGGCTGGCCTCCGCCGTGTGGCCGCCGCGGGTGACCCGGGCCCAACTCATCGTCGCGCTGCTGCTGTTCGTCCTCGGCCTCGGCCTGGCCATCCAGGTCTCCTCGACCAGTGACAACAGCGCCCTGCGCGGGGCGCGCCAGGAGGACCTGGTGCGGATCCTGGACGAGCTCGACGACCGTACGCAGCGCCTGGAGGACGAGAAGGCGCGCCTGGAGAAGCAGCGCACCGAGCTGGAGTCCAGCTCGGACCAGGCCGAGGAGGCGCGCAAGCAGACCCAGGAGAAGGAGCGGCAGCTCGGGATCCTGGCTGGCACGGTGGCCGCCGAGGGGCCGGGCATCACCCTGACCGTCGGCGATCCGACCGGGGCCGTCGAATCGGACATGCTGCTCGACGCCATCCAGGAGCTGCGCGCCGCGGGCGCCGAGGCCATCCAGGTCAACGGTGTACGCGTGGTCGCGGACAGTTATTTCACCGGTAGCGGTGATGACATGCGAATCGATGGAACGAAGGTGGCCGCTCCGTACGTCTTCAAGGTCATCGGCAAGCCGGAGGATCTCGAGCCCGCGCTCAACATCCCCGGCGGAGTCGTGCAGACCCTGGAGAAGGAGCAGGCCACGGCCACGGTGGAGCGGTCGGCGAAGATCATCGTCGATGCCTTGCGACCCGCGAAGCGGCCTGACTACGCTCAGTCGTCCTCGCAGTGAGAGGAAGGCAAGGGGGGTCCCGCGACAAGGGCAAGACGTTGCGGGGGGTCGGCGCACCACATCGGTGGTGCGTGGTGGAAACTGTCCGGAGGATACGGACGTTGTGAAGGTGTCCGGGTCGGCAGGTGTGATGGATCTCGGTTCGTCCTGCCCCACGGGCGGGTCTGTTTCGGTCAAGGGGAATCGCCCGTGAGTTTTTTTGCGAAGTTGTTCGGCAAGAGCGGACGCGAGGATGGCGGTAACGCCAAGCACCGCGCGTCGCGCCATGCCCAGAGCGAGGAGCAGGGCGGCGAACGCCCGCTCTTCCGCGATGAGGTCGGCGGCCAGGGCGGTGACGTTCCGGGCGCGTACGGCGCGTCGTCTGTTGACCCTGCCGGGGCTGCCCGCATAGGTTTCGGAGAACCATCAACCTCAAGTACGGGTGGAGGGTTTACCCCCGATCCGTACGCGACACAGACCTCGGCGGGGCAGCCGCGGCAGGAGGATGCGTCCATGCCGGTGTGTACGAGGTGCGGTCACCGCAACGCGGCCGACAGCCGCTTCTGCTCCCACTGCGGCACGCCGCTGCGGGGCGGAGTCGCTCCGGAGCGTGCTTCCGAGACGACCTCCACGATCTCCATCTCGGGCCTTGAGGCCTACGACGCGGAGGTCACCGGCCAGACCCAGCTGCCCTCGCTCTCTCCCGAGGCGCTGGCGGCCGTCGAGGCGCTGCCGTCCGGTTCCGCGCTCCTCGTGGTGCGCCGCGGGCCGAACTCCGGCAGCCGGTTCCTGCTCGACGGTGAGCTGACGACGGCCGGCCGTCACCCGCAGAGCGACATCTTCCTGGACGACTTCACGGTCTCGCGCCGCCATGTCGAGTTCCGGCGGGCCCAGGACGGCAGCTTCACCGTCGCGGATGTCGGCAGCCTCAACGGCACGTACGTCAACCGTGAGCCGATCGACTCGGTCGTTCTGTCCAACGGCGACGAGGTGCAGATCGGTAAGTACCGCCTGGTCTTCTACTCGAGCCAGCGGGGCGTGTAACGCCTCGGAGAAGCCTTCAGGGAAGGTCCATGCTGCGAACACCGACGGGCGGTGCCGGATCCGGCACCGCCACCGCGGGCGACCGGCTGGTCAGCATCGGCACGGTGCTGAACCAGCTGCGCGACGAATTTCCCGAAGTGACCATCTCCAAGATCCGGTTCCTGGAGGCCGAGGGGCTCGTGGAGCCCCGGCGTACGGCCTCCGGGTACCGGAAGTTCAGCCCGCAGGATGTCGAGCGGCTCGCTCAGATCCTGCGGATGCAGCGGGACCACTACCTTCCGCTGAAGGTCATCCGCGAGCACCTCGATGCCCTCGCCAGGGGCGAGGAGATCAAGCTCCCGGCCCCCGGGCGTCGGCGGGACCTCATCGAAGGCGCCTGGGAGCAGGACGCCGAGCCGCCCACCGCCACGCGGATCGGGCGGGCCGAACTGCTGGCCGCGGCCGAGGTGACCGAGACCGAACTCGTCGAGTGGGAGTCGTACGGTCTGATCTCCGAGACGGAGGGCGGCGGCTACGAGGCCGAGACCGTCACCGTCGCGCGGCTCGTCGCGGATCTGGGGCGGTTCGGTCTGGAACCCCGGCATCTGCGGGCCGTCAAGGCCGCCGCGGACCGGGAGGCGGGTCTGATCGAGCAGGTCGTCGCGCCGTTGCGCCGGCACCGCAATCCGCAGACCAGGGCCCATGCGGAGGCCACCGCGCAGGAGCTCGCCGCGCAGTCGGTACGGCTGCACGCCGCCCTGGTGCAGACCGCTCTGGGGATTCGGCTCCAGTGAGCCGTCGAGTCGCCGGGCCAAGAGGACCGGTGAGCTTGTGAGCGACCTCGGAGGCCTCTCGGGGCAGGGTCCGGTGGGGCTTCGACGTGGGCTTGGCACGGGTTTTGGTGAGGGCTCGGGGACCGGCTTGGGAGGGCCCGACTATCCAAACCGGTCGGGCACGTCCTAGGGTTGCTGTGTGAACGAGCTCGACGTTGTGGGTGTCCGGGTGGAAATGCCCTCCAACCAGCCGATCGTGCTCCTGCGTGAAGTGGGAGGCGATCGGTACCTCCCCATCTGGATCGGACCGGGGGAGGCGACCGCGATCGCCTTCGCCCAGCAGGGGATGGCGCCTCCGCGGCCGCTGACGCACGACCTGTTCAAGGACGTGCTGGAGGCCGTGGGACAGGAACTCACCGAAGTCCGCATCACGGATCTGCGTGACGGGGTCTTCTACGCCGAGCTGGTCTTCGCCAGCGGCGTCGAGGTGAGCGCGCGGCCTTCGGACGCGATAGCACTGGCCCTTCGGACCGGAACGCCGATCTACGGCAGTGACGGTGTGCTGGACGACGCCGGCATCGCGATTCCGGACGAGCAGGAGGACGAGGTGGAGAAGTTCCGCGAGTTCCTCGACCAGATCTCACCGGAGGATTTCGGGACCAACAGTCAGTGAGTCGACGCGGCGCGGCCGCAGGCCGTTCGCGGGGTGCTGTCAGAGCATTCGAGTAGCCTTTCCCCGACGAGAGAGACGGGAAACCACTCTCAGGGTGATTATCACTCGGCGTGCCGAGTGTGGCGATCGTTGACGCACCCCGAGTGACTGCCTACCTTCGTGTGGGCAGGTCAAGGACGGAGGGTCGGCGTGATGAGCAGCGCGGACGGTACGGCAGGGAGCTCGCTCGGACGCGTGTCCGGAGAGAGCGGTCCGTATCCGCTTCACGGCAGTGTGGGCGACTTCGGTGCGGACGCCGGTGCGGGGAGCGGGACGGGGCCTTCGGGCGTCTCGGGCGCCGCTCCCGGCACGGCGGGCGAGGTGGTCGGCTACCGCGGTCCCACGGCCTGTGCGGCGGCCGGGATCACCTATCGCCAGTTGGACTACTGGGCGCGTACGGGGCTCGTGGAGCCGAGCGTGCGGCCCGCGTACGGGTCGGGGACCCAGCGGCTCTACAGCTTCCGCGACGTCGTCGTGCTGAAGATCGTCAAGCGTTTCCTCGACACCGGGGTGGCGCTCCAGAACATCCGGGCCGCCGTGCAGCACCTGCGCGCGCGTGGCTTCCGCGATCTGGAGCGGATGACGCTCATGAGCGACGGTGCCACGGTGTACGAGTGCTCCTCGCCGGACGAGGTGGTCGACCTCCTCCAGGGCGGACAAGGTGTCTTCGGCATCGCCGTCGGCGTGGTCTGGCGGGACGTCGAGGTGGCGCTCTCACAGCTGCACGGGGAGCGGGTCGACACGGGCGAGACGCTCGTGGGGCACAACCCGGGGGACGAGCTCGCGCGCAGGCGGCGGGACAAGGCGGTCTGAGGGGCGGTCGCGCCGCCGGTGCCGTTGCGTCGGTGGTGCGGTCGTGGCTTGTGTGGCGGCGGGCGTCGTTGTCAGTGGTGTGAGGCAGCATCGGACGTGTGAGAGCCGCGCCCACCATCCTGCATCTCGACATGGATGCCTTCTTCGCCGCCGCCGAGCAGGCGTCGAAGCCCAGCCTGCGCGGAAAGCCCGTGATCGTCGGGGGTCTCGGCCCGCGGGGCGTGGTCGCCACCGCCTCGTACGAGGCGCGCCGCTTCGGAGTGCACTCGGCCATGCCCATGGGCCAGGCGCGGCGGCTCGCGCCGAACGCGGCCTACCTCGTGCCCCGCTTCTCCTTCTACCGCTCGATCAGCGAGCAGGTCATGGAGCTGCTGGGACGGCTCTCCCCGCTCGTGGAGCCGCTCAGCCTCGACGAGGCCTTCGTGGACCTGGAGGCCGGCGGCGTGGCCGACGACAGTGCGAGCTCGCGCGTCGCCGGGGAGCGGCTGCGGGTCGACATCCTCGCGGCGACGGGACTCACGGGGTCCGTAGGGCTCGCCGGGTCCAAGATGATCGCGAAGATCGCCTCAGAGGAGGCCAAACCCGACGGGCTCGTCCTGATCGAACCGGGAACGGAGCGGGAGCTCCTCGGACCGCGCTCGGTGCGGATTCTGCCCGGGGTGGGCCCGGCCACCGGGGAGCATCTCCGGCGGGCCGGGATGACCACCGTGTCCGATCTCGCGGAAGCGGGCGAGGACGAGCTCGTACGGCTCCTCGGACGGGCGCACGGGGCCTCGCTGTACCTGATGGCCCAGGGGTACGACGATCGGCCCGTGGTGGCCGAGAGGGACGCCAAATCGGTGTCGGTCGAGGACACCTTCGACGTGGACCTGCACGACCGGGTGCGGATCAGGGTCGAGGTGGAGCGGCTCGCGGAGCGGTGCGTGGGGAGGCTGCGGGCCTCCGGGCACTCCGGGCGGACGATCGTGCTGAAGGTGCGGCGGTACGACTTCTCGACGCTCACGCGGTCCGAGACGCTCCGGGGGCCCACGGACGATCCGGGTGTGGTGCGGGAGGCGGCGGGGCGCCTGCTGGAGGCGGTGGACACGACCGGGGGTGTGCGGTTGCTGGGGGTCGGCGTGAGCGGGCTCGCGGACTACACGCAGGAGGATCTGTTCGCTCAGGCGGAAGCCGGGGTCGCTGCCGCTGCCGCTGCGGAGGAGGGGGCGCCGGGTGACGCGGCGGCGACCGCGTCCGCCGTGGCCGCTGTCGAGCCCGCGGTCGAAGAGCCCGTGGCGCGGCAGTGGGCGCCGGGGCATGACGTACGACACGCGGTGTACGGGGCCGGGTGGGTCCAGGGGAGCGGGGTCGGGCGCGTCACGGTGCGGTTCGAGGAGCCGGGGTCGGAGCCGGGGCGGGTGCGGACGTTCGCGGTGGACGATCCGGAACTGGAGCCGGGGGAGGCGCTGCCGTTGGTGGGGCGGGGCTGAGTGGGGGTGCGGGTGGGCCGTGGTGCGCCCGGTCCGCGGCCGGGCCTGGGTCCCACCCGCACCACCGTGCGAGTGCGTGGGCAGAGGTGCGGGCCTGCTCCTCCGCGCTCCGCTCCTGTCGCTACTGGCCTGCCAGGCGGCCGAAGTCCGTGTCAGGGGTGTCCGTGGGGGGCGGGGGGAGGGCGAGGCTGTAGTGGCGGTAGAGCTGCAGCTCCTGCTCCGGGGAGAGGTGGCGGCCCACGCCGAAGTCGGGGGCGTCCTTGATGAGGGCGCGTTCGTACGGGATGTGGAGGCGGTCCTCGACCAGTTCGCTCGGCTCCAGCGGGACGAACGCGTCCCGGCTGAAGAGGCCGGTGCGGACCGCAGCCCATTCCGGGATGCCGGTCGCGTCGTCCAGGTACACCTCGTCCACGGTTCCGATCTTGTGCCCGTTGCGGTCGTACGCCTTGCGGCCTATCAGGCTGCGCGGATCGATATCGGTCTGCACGGTCCCTCCAACTGGTCGCAACTGCTCTACACCCTACGAAAGTGCACATCTGGGATGTCGGCCACTTGAGCGATGGGAGCCGCAACCTCGCTGGTAGGCTGGCTGTGGCTGTCGACCCTGTGCGGGAGAGTCCCCCGGAGAAACCTTCCGGAGGGCGCCGAAGGAGCAAATCCTCCCCGGAATCTCTCAGGCCCCTGTACCGCGCGGACGAGGTCACTCTGGAAAGCAGAGCGGTGTCCACGGCATGCGCTCTCACCGACGGTGAAAGCCGGCGTGCCGTGAGGCGTGCCGGTGAAACTCTCAGGTTGAGATGACAGAGGGGGAGGCCGTCCGGGTACCCGCGCCGTGGTGCCCCTCGCAGGTCGTGACGACCAGGAGGCCTCCGTACATGACCGCCAACCGCATTCCGCTCTCCGAACTCGAACAGGGCATCCCGTTCGAGCAGCGGCACATCGGGCCCGACGCCGAGGCGCGCGCCAAGATGCTCGCCCAGGTCGGTTACGGCTCCCTCGACGAGCTCACGGCCGCCGCGGTGCCGGACGTCATCAAGAACACCGAGGCGCTGAGCCTGCCGTCCGCGCGCACGGAGGCCGAGGTCCTCGCCGAGCTCCGCACGCTCGCCGACCGCAACCAGGTCCTCGCGCCCATGATCGGTCTCGGCTACTACGGGACCTTCACCCCGCCGGTGATCCTGCGGAACGTGATGGAGAACCCCGCCTGGTACACGGCGTACACGCCGTACCAGCCGGAGATCTCGCAGGGGCGCCTGGAGGCGCTGCTGAACTTCCAGACCGTGGTCGCCGACCTGACCGGGCTGCCCACCTCCGGTGCCTCCCTGCTCGACGAGGGCACCGCGGCCGCCGAGGCCATGGCGCTCTCCCGCCGCGTCGGCAAGGTCAAGAACGGTGTCTTCCTCATCGACGCCGACGCCCTGCCGCAGACGATCGCCGTCATCGAGACCCGCGCCGAGCCGACCGGCGTCGAGGTCGTCGTCGCCGACCTCAGCGAGGGCATTCCGGCCGAGATCGCCGAGCGCGGTGTCTTCGGCGTGCTCCTGCAGTACCCCGGTGCCTCCGGTGCCGTCCGCGACATCAAGCCGCTGATCGACGCCGCCCACGAGCTCGGCGCGATCGTCACCGTCGCCGCCGACCTGCTCGCGCTCACCCTGCTCACCTCGCCCGGTGCGCTCGGGGCCGACATCGCCGTCGGTACGACGCAGCGCTTCGGCGTTCCCATGGGCTTCGGCGGTCCCCACGCCGGTTACATGGCCGTCCAGGACAAGCACGCCCGCTCCCTGCCCGGTCGTCTGGTGGGTGTCTCCGTCGACGCCGACGGGAACCGTGCGTACCGCCTGGCCCTGCAGACCCGCGAGCAGCACATCCGCCGCGAGAAGGCCACCAGCAACATCTGTACCGCTCAGGTGCTGCTCGCCGTCATGGCCGGCATGTACGCCGTCTACCACGGCCCCGAGGGCCTCCAGGGCATCGCGCGCCGCACCCACCGGTACGCCGCGATCCTCGCCGCCGGCCTCACCGCCGGTGGTGTGGAGCTCACCCAGGGTGCCTTCTTCGACACCCTCACCGCCCGCGTGCCCGGCAAGGCCGACGAGGTCGTGGCCGCCGCCCGCGAGGCCGGCGTGAACCTCTACCGCGTCGACGCCGACCAGGTGTCCATGTCGTGCGACGAGACCACCGGGCGCGCCCAGCTCGCCGCCGTCTGGGGCGCCTTCGGCGTCACCGCCGACGTCGAGGCGCTCGACGCCGTCACCGAGGACACGCTGCCCGCCGGGCTGCTGCGCGCCGACGCGTTCATGACCCACCCGGTCTTCCACGCGCACCGCTCCGAGACGTCGATGCTGCGCTACCTGCGCAAGCTCGCCGACCGCGACTACGCGCTCGACCGCGGCATGATCCCGCTCGGTTCCTGCACGATGAAGCTGAACGCGACGACCGAGATGGAGGCGGTGACCTGGCCCGAGTTCGGTCAGATGCACCCCTTCGCCCCGGTCGAGCAGGCGCAGGGCTACGTCACGCTCATCACCGAGCTGGAGGAGCGCCTCGCCGAGGTCACCGGCTACGACAAGGTGTCGATCCAGCCGAACGCCGGTTCGCAGGGCGAGCTGGCCGGTCTGCTCGCCGTCCGCGCCTACCACCGCGCCAACGGTGACGAGCAGCGCACCGTCTGCCTCATCCCGTCCTCCGCGCACGGCACCAACGCCGCCTCCGCGGTCATGGCCGGCATGAAGGTCGTCGTCGTCAAGACCGCCGACGACGGCGAGGTCGACGTCGAGGACCTGCGCGCCAAGATCGCGCAGTACCGCGACGAGCTGTCCGTGCTGATGATCACCTACCCGTCGACGCACGGCGTCTTCGAGGAGCACGTCGCCGACATCTGCGCCGAGGTGCACGAGGCCGGCGGTCAGGTGTACGTCGACGGTGCCAACCTCAACGCGCTCGTCGGTCTGGCCAAGCCGGGCCACTTCGGCGGCGACGTCTCGCACCTGAACCTGCACAAGACCTTCTGCATCCCGCACGGCGGCGGCGGTCCGGGCGTCGGCCCGGTCGGTGTCCGCGCGCACCTCGCCCCGTACCTGCCGAACCACCCGCTCCAGCCCACCGCGGGCCCGGAGACCGGCGTCGGCCCGATCTCGGCCGCCCCGTGGGGCTCCGCGGGCATCCTGCCGATCTCCTGGTCGTACGTGCGTCTGATGGGCGGCGAGGGCCTCAAGCGCGCCACCCAGGTCGCCGTCCTCGCGGCGAACTACATCGCCAAGCGCCTTGAGCCGCACTTCCCGGTGCTCTACACCGGCCCGGCCGGTCTGGTCGCCCACGAGTGCATCGTGGACCTGCGCCCGCTGGCCAAGGCGACGGGCGTCACGGTCGACGACATCGCGAAGCGCCTGATCGACTACGGCTTCCACGCGCCGACGATGTCGTTCCCGGTGGCCGGTACGCTGATGATCGAGCCGACCGAGTCCGAGGACCTGACCGAGCTCGACCGTTTCTGCGACACGATGATCGCGATCCGGGCCGAGATCGAGAAGGTCGCCTCGGGCCAGTGGCCCGCCGACGACAACCCGCTGCACAACGCCCCGCACACCGCGGCCGCGCTGGGCGGCGAGTGGAACCACGCGTACACGCGGGACGAGGCCGTCTTCCCGGCCGGGGTCTCGGCCGCCGACAAGTACTGGCCGCCGGTGCGCCGCATCGACGGTGCCTTCGGCGACCGGAACCTGGTCTGCTCCTGCCCGCCGATGGACGAGTACGACCACTGAGCACGAGGGCGGCCGGGTACGGCCGCTGAGCACGGTGCGAGGGCCGGTTCGGAGATTCTCTCCGGGCCGGCCCTCGGCGTTTCCCTCGTACGGTGCCGATGGCGCGCCCTCAGGCGGCGGTCGTCACCTGGCCCGTCGTCAGCGGCCGGTGCGGGGCGATGATCTGCCCGTCCGGCAGCAGTTCACCGGTGTCCTCGAAGAGCAGGACGCCGTTGCACAGCAGGCTCCAGCCCTGTTCCGGGTGATGTGCCGTCAGTCGGGCCGCCTCCCGGTCGGCGGAGTCGGCGGTGGGACAGGCAGGCTGGTGCTGGCACATGGGTGGGTTCTTTCGCTGCGTCGTAGTGGATGTCCTGCGGCTGTTCGCGCTCATCGCCGCCCCCGTCGGTCGGTTCGGTTCCGATCCCAGTCTTGCCCCATGGACGCTCTTCCGCAGGGATTTCGCGGCAGCTCGTCCTTTCCTGGGAAGACGCATCACCCGCAGGGGCGGTTCAGGTCAACTGCACCGTCTCTTCGGGTGGTTCGGGATGGTCCCAGCGGGCTAGTCCGTACGGGAGGGGTGTTCGGACGGAGCGTTCGGGCGCGCTGCTCGGACAGCAGTGCGCCCCGTGACCCGGGCGGGTCACGGGGCGGCGACGCTCGCGCGGTGGATCAGGCGGGCGCCGCCGAGCCCAGGAGGGGCGGCGGCGCGAGGCGCGTACTGAGCACGGGCAGGAGATCGGAGACCTGGTACGGGCGGTGGGCCGCGATCCCCGGCGGGGCGGGGGCCAACGGCACCAGCAGATCCGCGGCGGCCGGGGTGGTGGTGGCGCCGTCCGCCTCCGGTTCGGCGTGCAGCCAGAGGGTCAGCATGTAGAGCTCCGGTACGGAGAGCAGCCGGGGCTGGTACGGGCCCGGCAGTGCCTCGGCCTGGAGCAGCGCCCGCTCCGTGGCGGTGACGTAAGGCCCTTCGAAGAAGTGCGAGAAGGACCAGCCGTCCGGGGTCAGCATGGTGTCCGCGGCGGCGATCGCCCGGCCCCCGTTCCTGATCAGGAAACGCCAGCCGGCGAGGCGGGTGCGGGGTGCCTGCCCGGGTGTCCCGGCGACGCCGAGGACGTGCACGGGCAGGGGGAGTTCGGGGCTCAGTGGTCCCTGCGCGGCCCGCAGGGCGGGAGTTCGTGCCTCACGGACGGCGGTCGGGGAACCGAGGGCCGCGAGGACGCTGCGGAGGGCCGGCGCAGGGGCCGGGGAGGGTCGGAGCATGGTGGGTCGCCTCTCACTCAGGAGACACGGTGATGCGTGGGCAGGTACGACGGCGCTGTCGGCGGCGGGGCCAGAGGAGGGCCATGAGGCCATGGCCGGGCGCCAACACTCTGCCTCGTCCGCGGAGTTTATACGACACGTGTTCACAGAGTGTTTCCGCTAGACGCCGCCGATATTCCTGACAAGGCGTCATCAAGCCTTAAAGCAAGGGCCGTAGAAGCGGAATCATGCGGCGCCGGGGCTCCCACCTGCGTATTCCTCGCAGAGGTGGACGGCTGAATTCGCACCCCCGGCTACGGGACAATAGGACATTGGTATATGTCGCTTGTTCCATGCCTTCGGGATGTGACGGTCGAGCGCAGCATCCAGCCTATCCTCCGACAGCCCTCCTTCGCAGGCGTTGTGGATCAGCGGGGTGGGCATCATCGTCCGTGACGCGCGGCCGTCGTGGCGGCTGCCCACTTGGGGAGGGACGCTTCGATGGGGGAGAAGGTCGTGGCCGACGGGTTCGGCCCGTCCGACCGGCAGCAGTACCGGAGAAAGCTCCAGCAGTGCCTCGCGGGGCTCGCGAGGCTGCTGGCGGAGAAGAGGTTCGACCGCCCGCGCAATCTCATGGGCGTGGAGATCGAACTCAATCTCGCCGGTGCCGACGGACTGCCCCGGATGCTGAACGGGCCGGTTCTCGAAAAGATCGCGAGCCCCGATTTCCAGACGGAACTCGGAATGTTCAACCTCGAAGTGAACATCGCTCCCCACCAGCTCGGGGGGCGCGTTTTCGACCGGCTCGCGGAGGAGATCGGCACCGGAATCGGATATGCCGACCGCAAGGCCGCGGAACTCGACGCGGGCGTGGTCATGATCGGCATACTGCCCACCCTGACGCAGGACGACCTGGTCCCCGGGAACCTGTCGTCCGCCGACCGCTACACGCTCCTCAACGACCAGATCCTCGCCGCGAGGGGCGAGGACTTCACCCTCGACATCCACGGTGTCGAACGGCTCCTCTGCACCTCGGAGTCGATCGTTCCGGAGGCGGCCTGCACCTCGGTCCAGCTCCACCTCCAGGTGACGCCCGCCCGGTTCGCCGCCGTCTGGAACGCGGCGCAGGCCGTGTCGGGCGTCCAGATCGCCCTCGGTGCCAACGCCCCCTTCGTCTTCGGGCGCGAACTGTGGCGCGAGTCCCGGCCTCCGCTCTTCACGCAGGCCACCGACACCCGGCCGCCCGAGCTGCAGGCCCAGGGCGTCCGGCCGCGCACCTGGTTCGGGGAGCGCTGGGTGGACTCGGTGTACGACCTCTTCGAGGAGAACCTGCGCTACTTCCCGGCGCTGCTGCCCATCTGCGACGAGGAGGACCCGCTCCTCGTCCTCGACCAGGGCGGGGTGCCGCGCCTCCAGGAACTCGTCCTGCACAACGGCACGGTCTACCGCTGGAACAGGCCCGTGTACGGCTGGGTCGACGGCGTCCCGCACCTGCGCGTCGAGAACCGGGTGCTGCCGGCCGGGCCGACCGTCACCGACGTCATCGCCAACGCGGCCTTCTACTACGGGCTCGTACGCTCACTCGCCGACGACCCGCGGCCCATCTGGAAGCGGATGACCTTCCAGGACGCCGAGGCCAACTTCGACACGGCCTGTCGGCACGGCATCGAGGCGGAGCTGCGCTGGCCCCGCTCGGGCCGCGCGGGCGGCGTCGCGACCGTCCCCGCGGTACGGCTCGTCCTCGACGAACTGCTGCCGCTCGCCGCGGCGGGGCTCGACGCCTGGCACATCGAGCCCGCCGACCGGGACTTCTACCTCGGGGTGATCGAACAGCGCTGTCTGCGGCGGGTGAACGGCGCCTCCTGGCAGGCCGACACCTTCCACCAGGCCCTGGAGTCGGGTCTCGACCGCGAGGCGGCGCTCGCGGCGACCACGCGCCGCTACCGGACCCTGATGTACGCGGGGGAGCCGGTGCACACCTGGCCGGTGGGGATCGACTGAGCTCGGCTCCCGGGGGCGCGGGCGGGCGCGGTGGCCGATCATGGCACAGTGATCGGGATGCCGCCGGAACGGCGTCCGTCCGCGACCGGGAAGTGGAGACAGGTGTGGTGTCGGACCAACGAGTGAGTGACGCTGCCCTGCCTCCCGACGGGCTCTCGCGCCGAATGCTGCGCAACGAGACGCTCATCGTCCTCGCGCTCTCGCTCGGGGCGAGCGCCCTGTCGTCCCTCATCAGCTTCATCGGCTCGGTCACCAAGTCCGGGGCGCTGAGGGAACAGGCGGCCACGCTCAACGGCTCGTACGCGCCGGGGCGGCCCTGGCTCGATCTGTCCTGGCAGCTCTTCGGCATCGCCTCGGCGCTCGTTCCGGTCCTCCTGGTCGCCCATCTGCTGCTGCGCGAGGGCTCGGGACTGCGGGCCATCGGCTTCGACCGGACCCGGCCGTGGCCCGACCTCGGGCGCGGGACGCTGGTCGCGGCGGGCATCGGGAGCGCCGGCCTCGCCTTCTACCTGGCGGCGCGGGCGACCGGCTTCAACCTCACCGTGGTGCCGGAGTCGCTGCCCGAGGTGTGGTGGAAGTACCCGGTCCTGATCCTCTCGGCGATCCAGAACTCCGTCCTGGAGGAGGTCATCGTCGTCGGCTATCTGCTGCGCAGGCTGGGGCAGTTGGGATGGACGCCGATGGCCGCCCTGGTCGCGAGCTCGGTGCTGCGCGGTTCGTACCACCTCTACCAGGGGATCGGCGGGTTCCTCGGCAATGTGGTGATGGGCGTGGTCTTCGTCCTGCTGTACCGGCGCTGGGGGCGGGTCGGGCCGCTCGTCGTGGCGCACGCGCTGCTCGACATCGTGGCCTTCGTCGGATACGGGCTGCTCGCGGGCAAGGTGGACTGGCTGCCCACCGTGTGAGGCGTGGCCTTCGTGAGGGCGGGTGAGGGGCGTACGGGTTCTCCGTACGCCCCTCGGTCGTTCCGCGGTCGTGGGGTCAGGCGTGCAGGTCGCCCTCGATGACGGTGACCGCGTGGCCGTTCAGGAGGGTGCGGTCGCCGCGCAGCCGGGTACGGACGATGCCCGTGCGGGCGCCGCCCTGGAAGCCGACCAGGTCGTCGCGGCCGAACCGGGCCGACCAGTAGGGGGCGAGCGCGGTGTGGGCGCTGCCGGTCACCGGGTCCTCGTCGATGCCGACGCCCGGGAAGAAGCCGCGGGAGACGAAGTCGTAGCCGCTGTCCGGGTGTTCGGCGGCGGCGGTCGCGACGATGCCGCGCGAGGAGAGCCCCTTGAGCGCGGCGAAGTCCGGTGCGAGCGCGCGCACGGTCGGTTCGTCGCGCAGTTCCACGAGGAGGTCGCCGATGTGGTCGGCGGTGTCGTGGACGGCGACGACCTCGGCGCCGAGCGCCTTCTCCAGGCCGTCGGGGACGGGGACGGGGGTCAGGGAGGAGGTCGGGAAGTCCATCGTGATGGTGCCGTCGGGCTCGGCCGTGGCACCCAGGATCCCGCAGCGGGCCGTGAAGCGGACGGCGCCGCTCGCCGTACCGGTGGAGTGCAGGACGTGGGCCGTGGCGAGCGTGGCGTGGCCGCACATGTCGACCTCGGTGGTGGGGGTGAACCAGCGCAGTGCCCAGTCCGCCTCGCCGCCGGCGGGCAGGGGGTGGGCGAAGGCCGTCTCGGAGAGGTTGACCTCCGCGGCGACCTTCTGGAGCCAGGCGTCGTCCGGGAAGGAGTCCAGGAGCAGGACTCCGGCCGGATTGCCGGAGAAGGGCTGGTCGGTGAAGGCGTCGACGATTCGGATCCGCATGCCGCCGACCGTACCGGGGGCGGAATCAGGCGGGCCAAGGCCAATCGCGGAGAACTGGACCGGGTGGGCGTGTCTCGGCGGGGCGGGCGGGGCGGGGTGGGGTGGGACCGACCGGTCGGGGTTGTCCCCCGACCCGACCCGACTCGACTCGACTCGACCCGACCGCCCCGCCCCGACCTCGCCCCCCTGCGCCTGTCAGTGGAGGAACCCGGAGGTGGGCCTGAAGCGGTACCTGTCCTCCGGGTCGACCTGCTCGTCGATGTCGGTGAAGTAGAACGACGTCGTCGTGCCGGCCACCACATCGAGGAGGAACCGGCTGCAGGAAACCGGGTGGGCCTCCCAGAGGGGGCCGCGGCCCTCGTTGAGGACGACCTCCCACTCCTCCGGTTCGGCACCGGGCCGGACCAGCCAGTACAGGAAGTGCCCCGCACCCTCCACATACCCCCAGGGCACCAGCCTGACGTCGCCCTCCTCGATCTCCGCCGGTTTCTCCTCGCCGACCGCCCAGAGGCCGGCGAGGATCTCGTCGCGCTCCGCGGTCTGGGCGACCAGGTCGTACAGGGGATCCGGGCAGTCCGGTTCCAGCAGCCAGATCGTCCCCGCGAAGACCCCGCCCCCATACGTCTCGACGAGTCGCTTGTAGTCGGCGGGCAGGGGGGTGCCCAGGGACTCTTCCGTGGCGGCCCATCGCACGGTCCGGACGTCCTCGGGCGGTGGGCAGAGGCGTACCAGAGGCGCGACGAAACCGTCGTGGTTCTCGTGATCGGCAAGCATGCCCCCACCCTGCACCATCCCGGCGGGCCGGTCGCCGGAGGATCGGCAGAGCAGTCGGCATGCTTGCTCGTCGAACAGTTCCGATATATCGTTGATGCATCGCGACAGTTCAGAGAATGAAACCCGATGGAAGGAGCGTTGCGATGCGTTCACATGGACACGAGTACGGAAACGGACACGGAGCCGGCCGTGGAGGCTGCGGCCCCGGGCCTCGTGGTGACTTCGAGGGGCGGCGGGCGTTCGGGCCCTTCGGGCCGGGCTTCGGTGGCGGCGGGCCCTTCGGTGGCGGACACGGTCGCGGTGGCGGCCGGGGACGGGCGCGGCGCGGCGACGTGCGTGCCTCGATCCTGGCGCTGCTCAAGGACCGCCCGATGCACGGCTACGAGATGATCCGGGAGATCGGCGAGCGCAGCGACGGGGCCTGGAAGCCCAGTCCCGGCTCGGTGTACCCGACGCTTCAGATGCTGGAGGACGAGGGGCTGATCACCAGCGCGAGCGAGGGCGGCAAGAAGCTGTTCACGCTCACCGACACCGGGCGCGCCGAGGCCGACGGGGGCCCCGATGCTCCCTGGGAGGAGGCCGGGCGCGGTGTCGACTGGGAGGCCTTGAACGAGGTCCGGCAGGCAGGCTTCGGTCTGATGGAGGCGTTCGGGCAGGTCTGGAAGACCGGCACCCCCGAGCAGCGGCAGAAGGCGGTCGGCGTGATCAACGAGGCCCGCAAGAAGCTGTACCTGATCCTGGCCGACGAGCAGTGAGCCCGTGCCCGTGAAGGGCCGGGAACGACCGAAGGGCCCCGTGGCGGTCGCCACGGGGCCCTTTCGGCTGTGCGGATCAGGCGACCAGGCCCGAAAGCTTGCGCAGCGACTCCGTCAGCGCCGCCGTCGCCGAGTCCTTCAGTTTGCCCGCCATCAGCGAGACCGCCGCGCCGGTGAACTCGCCGTCGATCCGCACCGTCGTCGCTTCCCCGTCCGCCGCCAGTGAGTAGCGCGTGGTGACGAGGACCCCCATCGGGCCCTTGCCCTTGATGGCGAGGGCCCGCTCGGCCTCCAGCTCCTCGACCGTCCAGAGCACCTCGGCGGGGAAGCCCATCAGCTTCATGTTCTCGGTGAAGGTGGCGCCCGTCTCCAGGGTCTCCGGGCCGCCGTTCGGGAAGTTGGTGTGGGTGGCGTTCCACTCGCCGTACGAGGGGAAGTCCACGAGCTGCGCCCAGACCTTTCCGGCCGGTGCCTCGATCCGTGCCTCCGCGCTGACTTCGGCCATGAGACCACCCCTTCACGCGTACCAACTGGGTTCTGGTGTCGCGGAACGTAGCCGGGTGGCCGCGAACATTCAATACTGATGAACCGTCAGTTCTGCTGCGGCCGGTCCCGCCCCGTCGCCGATCCACCAGATCTCGGACGCGTCGAAGCTGTCGGAGGCGCGCGGCGCCCCGTCCTCCTCGTGGCAGTGGAAGGCCGCCCAGAACAGATCGGCGGGCAGTGCCTCCCGGGGTGCGTACACCCGGTACACGTACTGCCGCCCGTCGAGCGCGAGCAGGGCCACCATCCAGAACACGACCGGAAGACGTACGGGGGAGGGCCTGTGGTTGCGTCGGGGGCGCAAAGCAAGGCGGCGCGCGCCCCGTGGGGGCAACGCGCGCGATCTCATCCGTAAGGAGGAGGAACCGCGCGCACGTGCCCAACTCCGGTGGGATGCGGACATGCTTCTCCCTGGCGATGCCCCGGCCGCCCGGGCCTGATGAGGTGGGAGGGTGCACCGTCCCGTCCCGATTCCCCAGCAGCCACTCCGGCAGCCCGCCGTCCCCGCCGCTCCGCGTGCGGAGCTCACGCCCTTTCTGGCGCCGTCCCTCAGGGCGGTCGTGACCGGCGCGCGCCGCCGAGCCCTCCGGGACGGGGACCGCCAGATCGACACCGCGCACCTCCTGCACTCGCTCATCGAGTCCGACTCCGACGTCGGTGCCGTCTTCGAGGGCGGTCATCAGCTCGCCCGGGTCCTCGGCTACCTCGCTCAGCGGTCCATCGGATACGGGCTTCGCTGGCAGCGCTCGGTCGAGGACTCCGGCGCCCGGCGCCTGCTGCCCGCCGCACGCGGGCCCGAGCCCCAGGGCGCCCGGGCCTCCGGCTGGTCGCCCGCCGCGTCCGCCGCCCTGGAGGAGGCCTTCCGGCGCGCCGCGGAACGCGGTGAGAACCAGGCACGCGGTCTCGACCTCCTCGCCGTCATCGCCGCCGATCCCGAGAGCAGGGCCGTCGAGGTGCTGCGCCGCGCCGGGGTCGATCCGGTCGCGCTGGCCGCCCACGCCGAAGCCGCTGCCGATCCGCGCATCGACCCGGGTGTCGATCCGGGAATCGACCCGTGTGTCGACGACCGGGTCGACGCCGGTGCGGGTGCTCCGGCGGAAGGCTCCGTTCCGTGGTCTGATGGCGAACCGTCTCAACAGGTGTAACGGGGGTTACGCCCCTGACCGGGTCCTGTCATCATGGCCCGATGCACGCGTCTCAGGGGAGAAGCGCCGGCCTGGGACTAGCCCTGGCCTCGGCCTTCGCATTCGGTGGTTCAGGAGTGGCGGCCAAGCCGCTCATCGAGGCGGGACTCGACCCGCTCCATGTGGTGTGGCTCCGGGTCGCCGGCGCCGCACTCGTCATGCTCCCGGTGGCCTGGCGCCACCGCGACCTCCTGCGCCGCAAACCCGCTCTCCTCGTCGGCTTCGGCCTGCTCGCCGTCGCCGGTGTCCAGGCCTTCTACTTCGCCTCGATCTCCCGCATACCCGTCGGCGTCGCGCTGCTCATCGAGTACCTCGCCCCGGCCCTCGTCCTCGGCTGGGTCCGCTTCGTCCAGCGCCGGCCCGTCACCCGCGCCGCCGCCCTCGGAGTCGTCCTGGCCGTCGGCGGTCTCGCCTGTGTCGTCCAGGTCTGGTCCGGGCTCACCTTCGACCTCGTCGGACTGCTCCTGGCGCTCGCCGCCGCCTGCTGCCAGGTCGGCTACTTCGTCCTCTCCGACCAGGGCTCCGGCGAGGCCGAGCAGGCCGACCCCATCGGCGTCATCGCGTACGGGCTGCTCATCGGCGCCCTCGTCCTCACCGTCGTCGCCCGCCCGTGGGGCATGGACTGGGCGCTGCTCGGCGGCAGCGCCGACATGGACGGCAGTGCCGTGCCCGCGTGGCTTCTGCTCGGCTGGATCGTGCTGATCGCGACCGTGCTCGCGTACGTCACCGGCGTCGTCTCGGTGCGCCGGCTGTCGCCGCAGGTGGCGGGTGTCGTGGCCTGTCTGGAGGCCGTCATCGCGACCGTCCTCGCCTGGGTGCTGCTCGGTGAGCACCTCGACGCGCCGCAGATCATCGGCGGCGCGGTGGTCCTGGTCGGGGCCTTCATCGCCCAGTCCTCGACGCCGAAGGCGCCCGCGGCAGGACCCGTGGCGGGTTCGGCGGCGGATGCCGGTGCGGCGGATGTGGCGGATGTGGCGGGTGTGGCGGGTCGCGACGGCGAGTTGTCCGCCCGGCGGACCGCCCCGTAAGGTGCCGATCATGCATTCGACCGTGCTTCCGCCTCCCGCCGCCTAGCGCGCGCGGAGACCCTCCTCGACGAAGACCGGGCTCGGCCGGGCGACTCCTCGCCCCCGAGCGGTTCGTCGCTGCCCGCGCGCGGAGCCGAGCGACCACCTTTCCCTCCTGTCTTCCACGGAGAAGTCACGTGTCGAACTCTTCGGAATCCGCCCTGTCCGTCGGGCGGAGCCTGCTCTATCTGATCGTCGCCGGGATCGCCTGGGGCACGGCCGGCGCCGCCGCCTCGCTGATCTTCCGCATCAGCGACATGGGCCCGCTGGCCCTCTCCTTCTGGCGCTGCGTCGGCGGCCTGGTGCTCCTGCTCGGGGCGCTGGCCCTGAGGCCGCGGCGGGACACCGCCCGTACGGCCGGGGAATCGCGCGGTCGTAGGACGGCCCGCATCCTCGGGACGGGCATCGGCCTCACCGTCTTCCAGAGCGCCTACTTCGCCGCCGTCCAGGCCACCGGCCTCGCGGTCGGCACGGTCGTCACGCTGGGCGCGGGACCCGTCCTCATCGCGGTCGGCGCCCGGCTCACCATGGGCGAACGCCTCGGCCGCGGCGGCATCACCGCCGTCATCGGGGCGCTCGCCGGCCTCGTCGTCCTCGTCCTCGGCGGCGGGGCCGCGGAGGTCCGGCCGCTGGGCGTCGTCCTCGCGGTCGTCTCGGCGGCCGGATACGCGGCGATCACCCTGCTCACGCGCTACCTCGGCCGTGACGGCGGCCGCACCGACGCCCTCTCCACCACGACCTGGGCCTTCGCGATCGGGGCGGTCGGGCTGCTGCCCGCGGCCCTCGCCGAGGGACTCGTACCGCACACCGACGCGCCGGTGAGCGTGCTGCTGCTGCTCGTCTACGTGGCCGCCGTGCCGACCGCGCTCGCGTACGCGTTGTACTTCGCGGGCGCGGCCGTCGTCCGGGCAGCCACCGTCTCCGTGATCATGCTCCTGGAGCCGGTGAGCGCGGCGGTGATCGCCGTCTCGCTGCTCGGCGAGCGGCTCACCGCCGCCATCGTGCTCGGCACGCTGCTGCTGCTCGCCGCCGTCACGGGCCTCGCGTTCGCGGAGGCACGGACGGCGGTGGCGGAGCGTCGGCGGGAGGAGGCGGTGGCGGTGTAGGCCGTCACCCGCGGTGGGGGTTCGCGCCCCCGCCGCTGTCAGCCGGTGGTGCGGCGGCGCAGTTGGTGGGCCCGTGCCGCCGGATCGCCGGGGCCCTCGCGCTCGGCGAGGCGGTCCATGACTCGGTCCTGGATCTCGTGCGGCTTGTTGCCCGCGTACTTGAACTTGGCCCGCACCTCGGTCACCTCCAGGCGCAGCCCCCGGATTCCGGACAGCATGCGGCCGAACGGTGCCTCGCCGGGGACGGCGAGGGCCGTGCCGCCCTCCGGCTGGAAGTGGGCGACCTGGCGGTTGAGCAGCTCCGCCTTCTCCGCCGGATCGTCGACCACGTGCGCGGTGCAGCGCAGCTGGACGGCGGCGTAGTACGAGGTGGGCGTGCCGTGCGTGGTCGGCGCGCCCTCCGGGGCCGTCCACGTGCCCGGCACGAAGACGTAGTCGTCGACCACGCTGAGCAGCACCGTCGGGTTCGCCTCCAGGGCGCGCCACAACGGGTTCGGGCGGGCCAGGTGGGTCAGCACCCGGCCGTAAGGGCCGGGCCCGGCCTCGTACCGGAAGTGCATCGGCTGCACCCACGGCGGATCTCCGGGCAGGCCGTTCACGGCGAGCTGGCCGAAGTCGTGCCGGGCGAGCCAGTCGCGCCACTCGCCCTCGTCGTGGGGGGCGTCCCAGGGGTGGATCAGCATCGTCCGTCCGTCCTCGACATCGTCCGTGGCTCCGTCGTTCGTGGCTTCGTCGTCGGTGGGTTCGCCGCCGGTGGCTTCTCTAGAGCGCGGTCAGGTAGTCGGGCAGGGCGACGGCCGGGTCGAGGTCGTCGGCCGGGACCGGTGTGCCGTAGCCGCCGCGCACCGGGACGACCCCGGACCAGTAGGGGAGGGCGAGGTCCTCGGCGTCGTCGTTCGGGCCGCCGGTGCGGACCTTCGCCGAGACCTCGTTCAGGTCGAGGCGGATCACGGCCGTGGCGGCGAGCTCCTTGGTGTTCGCGGGGCGCGAGTCGGCGGAGCGGCCGGGGACGACGTGGTCGACCAGGGCGTCGAGGGCGATGCGCAGCTCCTCGGGGTCGGTGACCTGGTGGGCGGTGCCGAGTACCACGACCGAGCGGTAGTTGAGGGAGTGGTGGAAGGCGGAGCGGGCGAGTACGAGGCCGTCGACGTGGGTCACGGTCAGACAGACGGGCAGACCGGGGGCGGCCACGCCGTCGCCGGCCGCGCGCAGCGGCCGCGAGCCGGTCGAGCCGTGCACGTAGAGACGGTCGTCGACGCGGCCGAAGAGCGTCGGGAGCACGACCGGCGCGCCGTCCCGCACGAACCCGAGGTGGCAGACGTACGCCTCGTCGAGTATCGAGTGGACCAGCGCCTTGTCGTACGACGCGCGCTCGCGGGAGCGAGTGGGCACGGTCCGGTCGGTCGGCGCGTAGGTGTCGGCGACGGCAGCGGTCTCGGAGGTCTTCTCGGAGCTCGTGTCGGCGGTGGTGCTCATTGCGTACTCCATTGCACTAGTGCATATTCAGGTTTGTGCTAGGAGAGTATCGGATCGAAGGTCGTCGCGCATCGGACATTGCCGCGAGCGTGGAGAGGGGGGTGGGTGACGGGTCCCTGCAGCCCGGTCAACTGCTACCACCCATGCGGGAGTTGGCTGCCACGCTCGGGGTGAACCCGAACACCGTCGCCGCCGCCTACCGCACCCTGCGGGAGCGTGGCGTCATCGAGACCGACGGGCGGCGCGGCAGCCGGGTGCGCCCGCGCCCCGCCACGACCGCGCGCGGCTCGATCCGGGTGGAGGCCCCCGCGGGTGTCCGCGACGTGAGCAACGGCAGCCCCGACCCCGTCCTGCTGCCGCCCCTCGGCGAGGCCTTCGCCGAGGTCGCCCGGAGGTACGCCGAACAGCCCGGCATGTACGGAGAGGCGCCCGTCGACGAGGAGTTCGGCCGCCTCGCGCGCGCCGCCTTCGACGCGGACGGGGTGCCGGACGGGCCCATCGGCGTCGCGTCCGGGTCCCTCGACGCCGTCGAGCGCGTGCTCGCCGTCCACCTCCGACCGGGCGACGCCGTCGCCGTCGAGGACCCGGGCTGGGGCAGCCTGCTCGATCTGGTGCCGGCGCTCGGGCTGCGTCCCGTGCCGATCGCCGTCGACGACGAGGGTCCGTTGCCCGAGGAGGTCGAGCGGGCGATCCGGAAGGACGGGGCGCGGGCGGTGATCGTGACCGACCGGGCGCAGAACCCGACCGGCGCGTGTGTGACGGAGGAGCGGGCGCGGGAACTGCGGCGGGTTCTCGCCGGACATCCCGGCGTGCTGCTCATCGAGGACGACCACGGGCACGGCATCGTCGCGCAGCCGCTCCACCCGCTGGCCGGGGACACCGACCACTGGATGCTGATCCGCTCGGTCGCCAAGGCCTACGGGCCCGACCTGCGGATCGCCGCCTTCACCGGCGACGCCGAGACCGTCGACCGGGTGCTCGGCCGGCAGCGGCTCGGCCCCGGCTGGGTCAGCCGGCTCCTCCAGCGGACCGTCGCGCACCTCTGGGCCGCCGAGGCGGTGGACCCCGCCACCGTCGCGCGCTCGTACGGAAAGCGGCGCGACGGACTCGTGCGGGCGCTGGCCCGGCGGGGCGTCGAGGCCCATGGGCGCAGCGGCATGAACGTGTGGGTGCCGGTGCCCGACGAGACCGGAGCGGTGGCCCGGCTTCTCGCCGCGGGCTGGGCGGTCGCGCCGGGTGCCCGCTTCCGGATGGCCGCGGGGCCGGCCGTCCGGGTCACCGTGTCCGGCCTCGCCGTGGCGGACATCGAGCCGCTGGCCGATGCCGTGACGGCGGCGGCGGGGCCGGTGGTGGCGCGGAGTTATGGGTGAGCCTTGGGGGGGGTGTGCGGTGCCTCCGCTCTCCGTGCCTGGACCGCACCAGCGGCGGGGGGTGCGCCTGGGTGCGGGTTCAGGCGCGGAAGCCTAGGCCCGGCTGCCCACCACGGGGGTGGCGTTGTCCGATGCGCCCCTTCCTTCTGCCCCTGCGGAGGGAATGCTGACCACGGGGGCCGGGGGTGGCGTTCGGCGGGACGTGCGGGTCTGGGTGAGGGCCGCGCCTGCCAGGACCACGATCGCGCCTACCGGGGTGTTCCACGTCAGTTGTTCGTTCAGGAGAGCCACTCCCGCCGCCGTGGCGATGACCGGGATGAAGTACGTGACCATGGAGGCCGTCGTCGGGCCGACCTCGGCGACCACCCCGTACTGGAGCAGCATCGCGTACCCCGTGCCGAGCGCGCCGAGTGCGATCACGGCGAGCAGGGGGAGCAATTCCACCGACTTCGGGACCGAGGTGAACAGGGGGGTGACGATGGCCAGTTGCAGGGTCGCGATGCCGACCTGCGAGCCGGCCAGCGAGAGGTTCGAGACGCCGGTGCCGCTGAGTGTCCTGCGGACGTAGATCCAGCCGACGGCGTAGCTGAAGGAGGCCAGCAGGGCCAGCGCCGTGCCCGTGACGTCGACCCCCGAGAAGCCCTGCCACGCGCCGAGGACGGTGAGCACCCCCATGAACCCGATGCCCAGGCCTGCCGCGCGGACCCGGGTCGGGCGGTCCTCGGAGAGCGCCACGAGGGAGAGCAGCATGCCCCACAGCGGGGTCGTCGCGTTGCAGATGCCCGCGAGCGTCGACGGGATGGTCAGCTCGGCGTACGCGAAGAGGGAGAACGGCAGCGCGTTGAGGAGGAAGGCGGCGACCGTCAGATGACCCCAGACGCGGGCGCCGCGCGGCAGCCGGTCGCGCTTCACGACCAGAGCGACGGCGAGCACCGCCGTACCGAACAGAAGCCGTCCGAAGGAGACCTGGAGCGGCGCGAAGCCCTCCGTGCCGACCTTGATGAAGACGAAGCTGAAACCCCAGATCAGGGCCAGTACGCCGAACCGGACACGCCAGTCGAGCAGACGTGAGGTGACGCCGGGGGCGGGGGACGCGGAGGGCGGGGCTGCGGGGCTCATGCACTCAGGGTGACCGGCCCCATGTCTTAGGACAAGCGAGATTTCCTCGACCCCTTCCCTTAGTATCGCTTACATGTTGAATCTGGAGCGCCTGCGCACCCTCGACGCCGTCGCCCGGCACGGCTCGGTCAGTGGCGCGGCCGACGGACTGCACGTCACGACCTCCGCCGTCTCCCAGCAGCTGTCCAAGCTGGAGCGCGAGGTGGGACAGCAACTGCTCGCCAAGAACGGCCGGGGGGTGCGGCTCACCGATGCCGGCCTGCTGCTCGCCGAGCACGCCGCCCGGATCCTCTCCCAGGTCCAGGTGGCCCAGGCCGACATCGAGGCCCAGCGCGGCCAGGTCGTGGGCGAGGTGCGGGTGGCGGGCTTCCCGACGGCGGCCCGCGGGCTCTTCCCCGCCGCGCTCGCCGCCCTGCGCGAGGGGCACCCCGACCTCCGGGTCCGTACGACGGAACTGGAGCCCGAGCACGGGGTGCGGGCCGTGCTGCGCGGCGACGCGGACCTCGCGCTCGTCCTGGAATGGAGCAACAAGCGGGCGCCGGTGCCCGGCGGCCTGGAGCGCGCCCATCTCCTCGACGACACCGCCGACGTGGCCCTGCCGGCCGGGCACCCGCTGGCCGGGCGTGAGGTGGCGGACCTGGTGGACTTCGCCGACGAGGAATGGGTGTCCTGGCCCGAGGGCGAGTTCTGCCACGACTGGCTGATGTTCACGCTGCGCTCGCAGGGCATCGAACCCCGCATCGGGCACCTGGCGGGGGAGCACCACACGCAGCTGGCGCTCGTCGCGGCGGGGCTCGGTGTGTGCGTCACGCCCAGGCTCGGCCGGCCCGTGCCGGAGGGGGTCGTCTTCGTGCCCGTTCGGCAGCGGGTGCGGCGCCATATCTACGCCACCTGGCGCGCCGACGCGGGTCGCCGGCCCTCCGTGCGGGCGGTCGTCGGCGCACTGCGGGCGGCGGCAGGGCCGCTCGGGAGCTGACCCGGTCCGCTCGGGGCTGCCCTGTTCCGCTCGGGCGGCTCCGCAGGCACCCGCCTCCCGTCTCCTGCTCCCGCCTCCCGCCTCCCGCCTCCTGCTCCCGCCTCCCGCCTCCCGCCTCCTGCTCCTGCCTCCCGCCCCCTGCTCCGTCCGCCGTCAGAGTCCGGCGAGCTTGCTGAAGTCCCAGGACGCGATCGCGTCCGGTGTCAGGCGCATCCAGGCGTGCCGTCCGTCGTGCGGCATGGCGTCCAGACCGAAGTTCTTGGCGGCGAAGAGCTGCTCGGGCGCGTCGAGTTCGGGGCAGGGTTCCCCGGTGCGAGGTGCCTCGCCGACGAAGGTTACCGAGCCCGACAGCTCCACCCCGCGCAGTTCGCCGTACTCCACGCCGTCGTCCACCACCACCGAGATCCTCGGGTCGGCGCGCAGCTCCGTCCAACGGCGGCTGCGCGTCAGCGAGTACAGCCAGAGCGAGGATCCGTCCCAGGCGAACCAGAGCGCGCTCACGTGCGGGCGGCCGTCGGCGGAGACGGTCGCGACGCGGCAGGTGCGCTGTTCGGCGAGGTAGGAGTCGAGCTCGGCCGGAGTCATCATGATCCGGCGTCCACGGCGCTGTGCGACGGTCATCGTCCGCACCCTTCTGGATTTCTGATGAGACGTCAGAAAGCATGGGGGGCCATTCGCGCGCACGCAAGGGGAGAGACCATGGGCCAGAGTGCGAGAGAACGGCTCGACGAGCGGATCCGTCCGGACGGTGGGGTCGTGCTGCTCACCGTGGAATGCCAGCAGGGGGTTGTCGGGCCGGACAGCGCGCTGCCCGAACTGGCCGCGGTGGCACGCGCGTCGGGTGCCCTGAGGAACGTCGCCCGGCTCGTGGCCGGCGCCCACGAGGCGGACGTCCAGGTCATCCACGCCGTCGCCGAACGGCGTCCCGACGGGCGCGGCGCCAACAGCAACGCCCGGCTCTTCCGGGCCGCCGCCCGGCTTCCCGTACAGCAGCACAGCGGGAGTGCGGCGGTACGGATCGCCGAACCGATCCAGGTCGCCGAGCAGGACCTCGTCGTCCGGCGCCTGCACGGGCTCTCGCCGCTCGCCGGGACCGATGTCGACCCGCTGCTCCGCAACCTCGGCTGCCGGACCCTGATCGTCACCGGCGTCTCCGCCAACGTGGCCGTGCCCAACGCCGTCTTCGACGCCGTCAACCTGGGCTACACGGTGGTCGTGCCCGGGGACGCCATCGCGGGGGTGCCGGCCGACTACACCCCCGCGATGATCCGTCACACCCTCGCGCTCGTCGCCACGATCACCACGACCGACGAGGTGCTCGCCTGCTGGAAGCTCCCCAGGCGGTCCGCGCCGACAGGAGCGGGAGCGTGATCAGCCGAGGCTGATCGCGTCGCCCACCACCTGGATCGGCTCCGGCGGCAGGGGGGAGCCCGCCGGGCCGGACTTCACGCTGCCGTCCGACACGTCGAAGTGGCTCTGGTGGCACGGGCAGACGATGACCCCGTCCTTGATGCTGCTCACGGCGCAACCCGCGTGGGTGCACTTCGAGGAGAAGGCCTTGAACTCGCCGGCCTTGGGCTGGGTGATCACCAGGCCCTTGTCGGCGAGGATCTTCCCGCCGCCCACCGGGATGTCCGCGGTCCGTGCGAGCGTCTCGCCCTCCGTCGTCGTCGCGTCCTTGTCGTTCGTGCCGCCGCCCCCGCATGCGGTGAGTGCCGCTGCCAGACCCGCGCCGCCCGCCGCCGCGACGACCGTCCGGCGTGCCACTCCGCTCATGTGCTGCCCCTCTTTCCTCGGTCAACTCCGTGCGCCCGACGGTACGGCTGTGACCTGTGTCCCGTTCACAGGATCGAGCGTTCGCCTCCTTACAGTTCTTAGTAGAGTGTCTGATCCTGGACATCTGGTGATGGAACTGTCCACCGGAGTGGAGGCGACGCGCATGCTGACCCGGTCGGTGAGCGCCCATCACGTACGGGCCGTGCTCATGGCCGCCGAGCGGCGCGGCATCGCCGCCGGGCCGCTGCTCGCCCGAGCCGGACTGCCCTCGGCGCTGATCGAGGAACCCCGGACCGATGACCGGGTGTCGGCCCGGGTCCCGGCGGAGCAGTTCGGACAGCTCGTCAGAATGCTGTGGGCCACCCTCGACGACGAACTCATCGGATTAGGCGGCGCGCCCAGTAGGGTCGGGACCTTCGCGATGATGGCCCATCTCGTGGTCCACGGCAGCCGTGACCTGCGCGAGGCGCTCCGGCGGGCCGGGACCTTCTACTCCCTCTTCCCGGGCGGACCGCGCTTCCGTCTCGTGGAACCGGGGAGGGGCGGGACGGTGGCGGACGGCACCGGCGTCACCTGGGCCGACGGCCTCGACGAGGCCCGGTTGGAGTTCGACGTCTCCGGGTACGACGACCCCCTCCACTTCGGCGCCGAGTCCACCGTCCTCGTCGCCCACCGGTTCGCGGGCTGGCTGGTCCGGCGCCGGATCGGCCTGCGCCGGGTCGAGTTCGTCCACCCCGAGCCCCGGCACGCGCGCGAGTACGCCCTCCTGTTCGGGGCGCCCTGCGTCTTCGGCGCCGCGCGGACATCGGCCGTCTTCGACCGGGCGGACCTCGACGAACCGGTCCTGCGGGACGCCGCCGCACTCAAGGTCTTCCTCCGTCGCGCCCCCGTCGACGTGCTCGTCTGCGCCGACTACGGGAGTACGGTGACCGGCCGCGTACGGCATCTCGTCGGGCGGGCCCTGCCCACCGGGCCGGTGCCGACGCCCGAGGAGCTCGCCGAGCGGCTGTCCGTCAGCCCGCAGACCCTGCGCCGGCGACTGGCCGCCGAGGGGACCACGTATCAACGTCTGCGCGACCAGGTGCGGCGCGACCACGCCATCGCCGAGCTGGCCGGCGGCCGGATCTCCATCGAGCGGCTCTCCCGCCGACTCGGGTTCTCCGAACCCAGCGCGTTCCACCGGGCGTTCCGGCGCTGGACGGGCGAGACGCCGCGGGCCTACCGGGCCAGGGCCCGGGCCCGTGACCACCGGGGTGCACCGCCGTCGGGGTCGGGCGATCCCGGTCAACAACCCTGAGCGGTACGGTCACAGCCGCCGTCCGTCGCCCGTCCTACCGTCTCGCCATGACCGAAATCGACCGGTCCGGGGCGCTGTGGCTCCCGGACCTCATCCGCATTCGGGCCCGGGGTCGGGTCCGGTGAAGGCGCGCCGGGCGGCCGGTGCCGTTCTCGGGACCGGGGTCGTGCTCTGCCTCGTCGTGGGGGTGGCCGTGACGGCCCTCGGCGTACGCGTCGAGGGGACGAGCATGGCTCCGACGCTTCACGAGGGGGACCGGATTCTCGTCGAGCCGGGTTCCGCGGGGGAGGCGCGCCGGTTCGACGTGGTGCTGCTTCGGGTCGCCGGGAAGGACGCCCTGCTGGTCAAGCGGGTGATCGGCCTGCCCGGTGACCGGGTCGGCATCGTCTCCACGCCCGAGGAGCCCTTCCAGGTCCTGTTGCAGGAGAAGGGAGTCGGCCCGGTCCGGCGGGTGGTGGCGCCCCAGTGGACGGCGCAGGCCCACCGTACGGGCGCGTGCTGCGGTCCGGACGGGACCCGGTCGGCGCGGTCCGAGCTGCGGACCGTGCCCGAGGGCTCGTTCTTCTACCTGGGCGACAACCCCGACCTGTCGGACGACTCGCGGGTGTACGGCTGGGGCGAGACGGCGCGGATCGAGGGCCGGGTCGGCGTACGGGCCTTCCCGGTCTCCGCGTCACCGGACCTCGGCAACCGGCCCGTTCTGGAGGACCGCTCCCCGGGGCCGAGCCCTTAGGCCGTGTCCGGAAGGTCCCGCCTGGCCCTCGGGCAGAAGGCGCTACTTTCCGGACGCGACCCGGTCCGTATCCGGGCCCGGCGGCATCTTCTCGTCGCCCGTGCTCAGTGCGACCCGGACCACGGTGTCCGCGATCCGCCGGGCCGATTCCTCCGGCGAGGAGGTGGACTGGACGATGTGGCTCGCCGTGAGACGGACGGCCGCGTCGACGGCGAGTTCGCGCGCCACCGGGTCGATCCCCGGCCAGGCCTCCGTGACGTACGCGTCGGCCATCGCCGTCGCCAGCTCGAAGGCCGCCGCCGAGCGGGTCGTGAGATAGGAGAGGAGTCCGTCCTCGCCGGTGCTCGTCAGCATGGCCTTGATCAGCGGGTTCCGGCCGGCCAGCGTGAGCGTGAAGCCGACGGCGGCCTCGACGGCGGCGCGAAGATCGTCCCGGTGCGCGTCCAGGCCCGCCTGGATGCCGACGAGGCAGCGCTCCAGCTCGCGCTGGAAGAGGGCCTCGCCGACCGCCTCCTTGGAGGGGAACTCCGAGTACAGCGTCTGGCGGCTGACACCGACCGCGCCGGCCAGGTGCGCCATGCGCAGCTTGTCGAAGCCGCGGTCCGCGACCGCCTCGTACGCGGCGTCCAGCAGACGCTCGCGCAGCAGTGTCCGGACCGTCTCCCTGAACCGTGGCATCGGCCAAGCCTAGTCCAGCGGGAATTCTTCCCAGGATTGTCCGAAGTGTTGACACTTCATCAAAGAGTGTCCAATTCTCAAACAGGCAGCCGCAAAGTGTCATTCGTCTCCGACCACCCGGCCGCGGGACGCACGGCTGTGTACACATCCCCAACCCGCGCGGCTCGTGCGGGACGACGGTTGGAGATCACATGCAGCACGAGACCAGAGGCGTCACCCGCTGGCGCAGATCGGCGTTCCTCGCCGTGCCCGCCACGGTGGCCGTCGCCGCCATGGCCACGGCCATGGTGCAGGGCGCGCTCGCCGCGAACCTCTCGCTCACCAGCGTCCCCTTCACCCTCAGCTCGAAGACCGTGGCGGCGCCGCAGGGCCTCGGCGCGGTCATGCACACCATCGACGCCGGCGGGGCCAAGGGCGCCGCCGAGGTCGGCATCGCCAAGGCGGGCCTCGACGGCATCTGCGTCCACGCCGTCCAGTCCGTCGACCTCCCGGTGATCGGCAGCCTCGGCACCTGGTCGCTCAACATCTCCTCGCCCGCCGCGGCGACCCCGCTCACCAGCGACCAGCTCGTCGCCGGTGCCGGACTCCAGGCCCACAAGCTGGTCCTGGACGCCCAGTCGCTCAAGGCCGCCACGGCCACCCTCAACGCGAGCGACACCACCCCGAACGTCATCGGCGCCGCCGCCGACGGCGCCGGGATCAAGGGAACCGGCATCTCCGACGGCACCCCGGGCCAGTTCGGTCTGGACGCCACCGGTGGCCGTACCGACATCAAGAACCTCAACGCCGACGCCAACGGCGCCACCATCTCCGGCGCCATCACCCTGCCGGACCTCGCCATCGGCATCGCCCACGGCGACAAGGGCTGCTGAGCCGACCGGACCCGCGCAACCGCACGGTCAAGGACCGGTCGGCCCCGCTGCCGACCGGTCCCGCACCACTCCGGCGCCCTCACCCGTCCGGGGCCCGTGCCCCGGGACGGGCACGGGCTCCGGCCTCCCACCCGTCCCCGAACCTCACCTGCGAGGCCCCCATGACCACCGACCCGCCGCCCGAACCGACGCCCGGCCCCGGGGAGCTCGGCCCGCCCGCCTCCAGCTCGCCCGCCGCCGACCCGGCCGCGCGGACCCGAGGCGCCCGCGCGGCCTTCCGGCGCTGGCGCCGCACCCGGCCGTTCTGGGCGACCGTCTGGACGGCGCTCGGCGGATTCGTCATCTTCTTCCTGCCGATGGCGCCACTCGGCAAGATCCTCCAGGTCGGCGTCGGCGGCATCGCGGGCATGGCGGGCGGCGTCGTCCTCATGGCGATGGCCCTGCTCATGCTGCTGCTCCCCAGCCAGCGCCACACCGCCGGTGTCATCGCCGTCATCGCGGGGGTCGCCTCGTTCCCCCTGTCGAACCTCGGCGGCCTCTTCGTCGGCATGGTCCTCTCCGTACTCGGCGGATCCATGGCCTTCGCCTGGCTCCCCGAGAAGCCTGCCAAGCGGCGCGGCGGCCTCCTCCGCCGTACCCGACCGGATGCCGGCAGCTCCGTACCCCCCGTACCCCCTGTGCCCGTCGGGAGCGGAACCGTATGACTCAGAACCTGCTCCGAACGCGTCGCATCGGCCCGTCCCTCGCCCGGATGCGGACGACCGGCATCCGAGCCGCCGCCGACTGGAACGCCCGGATGCTCGCCGAGGCGGCCGACGGCACCCGCCGCGGCACCCGCTGGGGCCGCGGCGCGCTCGCCCTCGTCCCCTCCGCCCTCGCCATCGGCGCCCTCGGCACCGCATTGGCGCAGGGTGCGCTCGCCGCCAACTTCAGCGTCGCCGGGCAGCCGTTCACCCTGACGTCCAACGGCGTCGAGGGAAGCGGCTTCGGCGCCATCGTCAACACCCCCGCCGTCGGACGCCCGGACGGCAGCACGACCACCAACACGGCCATGGCGCGCGTAGGCTTCGCCAGCGCCGGGCTCGCCGGGCTCTGCGGCATCGTCCACCAGACGATCGCGGGAGTCCCGTACTCGCTGCTCCTGACGGGCGGCCAGAAGGTGACGGCCAACCCGCCCGGCACCTTCACCACCGACATCGACGCCTCGAACCTCTACATCCAGGCGACCGAACTCCAGGCGTACGGACCCACCACCCTCCAGAACGCGGTGCTCGGCCAGTCCGCCGACCAGGTCACCGTCGCCGGGAAGCCGCTCACGGGCGCGCTGCCCGGCGGGTTCGGGCTCGGTTCGGCGGGCGGCGAGGGAGGCAGCTCCATCAAGCTGCACGGACTCAACGCCACGGCCTACGACGCGGAGATGGCGGGCGCGCTCGTCCTGCCCGACCTGAAGATCAGGGTCGTCGCGGGAACGGCCACCACATGCTGAGCCGACTGGGGTCCGCGTACGCGTGGTTCCGCGCCTTCCGCCGTACGCGACCGTTCTGGGGCGGGGTATGGCTGGTCGCAGGGGGCTGGACGGTCCTCAAGTTCTCCCTCGGCTCCCTGCAGCTGATCGTCAGCACGGGCTTCGGGGGAGTGGCCGGCTACCTCGTCGGCGGCGGGATGATCCTGTGCGGTCTCATCCCGATGGCCCTGCCCGGCCAGCGGTACACCTTCGGGCTCATCGGCGTGGTCCTCGCGGTCGTCTCGCTCGTCGTCTCCAACCTCGGCGGCTTCCTGCTCGGCATGACGCTCGGCGTCCTCGGCGGTTCCATGACGGTCGGCTGGGGCGCCAGGCGGCCCCGCCGCCGGGCGGCCGTGGAGGCGGAGGGGTGAGGGGCCACACGGAGCCGTCGGCCGGGGCGCGGCGCAAGGCCGTCGCCGTCACCGCCGCCCTGGTCCTCGCCGTCGTCACCGCCCTCTGGTCCGGACAGCCGAGCCGTGCCGCGGGGACGACCGCCGCCGTCGAGCCGATGGGCGCGCCCTTCCTGCCCTCCCCGGACCCGCTGCACGTCACCATCGCCAGCATGGTCGCCGTCTCCATGACCGTGGAGAAGAACGTCACCATCCGGCTCTCCGACGGCACGACGCGCCTCACCGACCAGTACACCTTCACCAAGCTCAAGATCCGCTCGCACATGAACGTCATCCAGCGGGCGGCCGGTCACACCGTCACCATCGACGTCCCCGACGAGGGCTCCCTCGGCGGCTACGACAGCGCGGGCAAGCCCGAGACGACCACGATGTGGGGGAGCATCTCCCACGTCTGCGTCCGTGTCCTCGTCAAGATCTGCGGCGTGCAGGGACTCCTCGACTTCTTCGGCTCCCTCATCCCGCTCACCGCCGGGGCCGAGGACTTCGTCGGCGACATCTACGCGATCCGTACGGTCGACGACCACGCGGCCCTCGACTCCACCGACAACCCCGTCCACCTCCCCGGAACCATCACGGTGACCACCCCATGAGCCCCGAGCACCCCGAGCACCCCGAGCACCCCGAGCACCCCGAGCACCCCGCGCCCCTCATGAACCCCGAGAACCGCAGGCCGGAAGGGCGCACCCACTGGCGCCGCTCCCTCGCCGTCGCCGTGCCCGCGCTCCTGGCGGCCGGCGGCCTCGGCTCCGCGATGGCGAGCGGCGCCCTCGCCGTCGGACTCCGGATCCAGGACCGGCCCGTCGACTTCACCACCAGCAGCCTGTACGGGACGCAGTACGGCGCCGCCGTCGTCGACCAGACCGTCGTACGGCCCGACGGCTCGACCGGAACGGTACGGGTGCTCCGGATGGGCTTCGCGGACGGGATGCTCAACGGCCTCTGCCTGAGCCGGCGGCAGCAGATCGCGGGAGCCACGTACACCCTGCTCCTCACCCTCGGCGACAACGATCCGGGATCCTGGGAGATCAGGACGAAGAACACCGTCCTCGACCTGCGCAACGCCACCGGGGTCCTCGACATGGACGGCATCGTCGACCTCAACACCAACGGCGCCGACGTGAGGACCGTGAAGGACGCCGACGGCGCGTACGTCGTCAATCCGCTGAACAGTCCGCCGCACCGCTTCGGCATCCAGGCGCGGTACGCCAAGTTCGACCGGATCGCCGGCACCGCCCAGGACTTCCAGATCCCCGGCCTCCTCACCACCCCGAAACTCAAGCTCTCCGTACTCCCGGGCACCGTCGCCTGCCCCGCCCCGGCCGCACCCACCGGCACACCCGGCACGCCGTGAGTCCGGGGCGGCCTCCCCGTCCACCGGGTCCCGTATCTGACGGCCCGTGCGACCTGGCAGACTGCGGGCCTCACGGTCGTCTCCCCCGTGTCGTGAGCGGACCGTTCCACCGGGGAGGCGGCAAGCGACTCCTGGAGGCCACCCATGGCGCAGCAGCCCGGACACGCGACGGTCCGCCTGAGCGGATGTTCCCGCCGGCCACCGCACCGGCGTGGGAGCGGGACGAACGCCCGATGACCCTCTGCCGCACCCGGCGTGCCGACCCCGGCTCCCTCGTCGTCCGCAGCGCACCCGCCGTACCCACCGCGGCCGTGCTGCTGCTCCACGGAGGCCGCGCCGACGGCCCCGAGCCGCCGCCCGCGCTCAACCTCCCCGCGCTGCGCATGCGCCCCTTCGCCACCGCCGTGACCCGCGCCGTCCGCGGCCGGGACGTACTGGTCGCCGAGGTGCGCTACCGCCACCGCGGCTGGAACGGGGAGAGCGCCGACGCCGCCCGGGACGCCGAGAGCGCACTCGTACGCCTCCGGGAACAGGCCGGACCCGTCCCCGTCGTCCTCCTCGGCCACTCGATGGGCGGCCGCGCGGCGCTCGCCGCCGCGGGCGACCCCGCCGTCCGTGGCGTCGTCGCCCTCGCGCCCTGGTGCCCCACCGGCGAGCCCGTCGACCACCTCGGCGGCCGGCGGCTCTACCTGCTCCACGACGAGACCGACCGCGTCACCTCGGCCCGCGCCTCCTGGGACTTCGTCCGCAGGGCCCGCGCGGCGGGCGCGGACGCGGCGGGCATCCCCATGCCGACGGGAGGCCACGCGATGCTGCGCGGCGCCCACCTCTGGCACCGCCGCGCGGCCGAGCTCACGGCGGCGCTGCTGTCGCACGGCTGAGCCGTCCCCCGGTGCCGCTCCGGGTGCGGGTGCGGCGGTGAGCCGGAAACCTGGACGCGGGGCTTGAAGCTGCCGCAGCGGAAGCTCCTACCGTTCCGAACAGGGCCGGAGCGACCGGCCCGGTGACGCACTCGTGAGGGGAGGCGGCGATGGCCTGGCCCACCGCGGAGGTCGCCCGGATGTCGGGCGTGACGGCCCGGACCCTGCGGCACTACGACGAGATCGGACTGCTGCCGCCCGCGTGGATCGGTACCAACGGCCACCGCTACTACGAGGAAGCCCATCTGCTGCGGCTCCAGCAGATCCTCGTGCTGCGGGCGCTGGGCCTGGGACTCCCCGAGATCGGCGAGGTCCTGGCCGAGCAGGTCGACGAGGTGGAGGCCCTGCGGGGCCACCACCGCCGCCTGCTCGCCGAACGCGACCGGCTCGGCGCCCTGGCCGCCACCGTCTCCCGCACGATCGCCGAACTGGAGCAGTCCAGGAAGGACGGCAGACCCATGAGCGGAATCAACCGGCCGGAGAACCTCTTCGAGGGCGTCCGGCCCTCCCAGTACGGGGAGAACCTACGGGAGTTCCCGGAGCTGGCAGAGACCGTCGAGCGGTACACCCAGACGCTGGGCGAGGACCGGATCGAGGCGGGGCAGCGCGAGCGCACGGCTCTGATGATCCGGCTGGCCGAGCTGATGGTCGACGGAAGGCCCGTGGACGACGACGAGGTACGGGCCGAGATCGAGGCCCAGTACCGGAACCTGACCGAGCTCCGCGCGGTGTCCGCCGAGGAGTTCCGGGCGATCGGGCGCTCCTGCGTGGAGAACGAGCAGTGGCGCGCGGCGTACGAGGCGATCGCGCCGGGCCTCGCCGCGTACCAGAGGGATGCGATCGAGGCGTACGTGACGGGCGGCGGGCCTGCCTGACCCGGGGGTCCGGGCAGCGCCGGGCCCTGCCCGGACCCGTCCGTCGACGTCCGGACCCCTCGGTCCACCGGGCGGGGCTGTCGGTCCACCCGCCAGGGGCCGTCGGTCGACCGGCCCCGTCCTGCCGGTCGAGCGACCCGGGGTCGTTCGTCGACCGGTCCCGGCCCTTCGGTCCGCCGGCCGGGGCCCGTCAGCCGGCGGGCTTCGCGGCCTCGGCGGCGATCAGGTCCGCGCAGGCGGCCCTGGTCGCCGCGTGCACGGCCCGGGCCAGGCGCGCGCCCCACAGGGAGCGCGGGCCGGCGAACGGTTCGGCAGTGGATCCGGTGGGTGCCGGGGCGGCCACGCAGACCGCG
The DNA here is from genome assembly GCF_036192275.1 of Streptomyces sp. NBC_00250. Classification (NCBI taxonomy): domain Bacteria; kingdom Bacillati; phylum Actinomycetota; class Actinomycetes; order Kitasatosporales; family Streptomycetaceae; genus Streptomyces; species Streptomyces sp. NBC_00250. The sequence continues at coordinate 7,592,482 of NZ_CP108088.1, forward strand.
TCCGTGGGCGTGCCCGAGGCGTCCGCGCCGAGTTCGACCAGGGCCTGGACCTTCGCCTCGGTGGCGGTGGCGACCGCGTTGACGAGCGCCGCGTCCGTGAGGGGGACCGGCAGCGACACGATGATGTTGATCGTCCCGGGGCGGGGGATCGCGACGCCGCCCTCTCCCGGTGCCGCCGCCCAGCCCCGTACCCCTATCCCGGCGGTGACCACGGTCCGGACACCGCCGTCCTCGGCGTGGCACCGGTCGGCGACCGAAGCCGCCGTCATGAAGCCCACGCCCGCGCCCACGAGCCCCGCTCCGGCGGCCAGCTCGCGGAGATGGGCGACCGGGTCGAGCCGGTCGTAGCCGGGCGGGACCTGGGCGTTGATCACCCACTGCCGCTCGCCGATGCCGCCGCCGAGCACCGCGCTCGACACCATGCGGACGCCCGGCCCGGGGGCCCACACCAGGAGCGGCCGGTCACGGCCCTGTTCCGTGTGGGTGAGGAGAGCGGCGTCGGAGAGAGACGCGCTGGTCAGGAGGGTTCGCGAAGGCACCCCCACACCCTAGGCCGTGTCCGGAGAGCCCCGCCCGGCCCGCGGCGTCCGGTACGACCTGGGAGGTGCCCGGCGGTCAGGCGAGGCCGTCCCAGCCCCAGCGCGGTGTGGGGCCCGGCTCGCCGAGGTCCGTGCCGGGTGCCGAGGCCGAGACGTCCTTGGCGATCCGCGTGCCCCAGTCGAAGTACTCCACCACCCGGCGGCGCAGCAGGGCGTCGTCCGGCAGTTCCTTCTCCACGGCCGCCGTCATCAACTCCATCCAGCGCAGCCGCTGTTCCTCCGTGATGCCGAGTCCGAGGTGGGCGCGGAGCAGGGCCTGGTGGCCGCCGAGCTCCGCCGTGAACTCGGCGGGTCCCGAGAACACCTCCGCCAGCCACACGGCGACGTGCTCCACGTGGGCGGCGGTGAAGTCGGCGAAGACGGGGGCGAGGAGGGGGTCGGCCAGGACCCCCTCGTAGAACGTCTCGGAGAGCCGGCGCAGCGCGTCGGCGCCGCCCATGGCCTCGTACAGAGTGTTCGTGTGCTCGGCGGTCATGGCGCGCCTCCGGGATCCGGGATGTGGTCTCCCAGCTTTCACACAACACGGCCCGGATCCAAGGATGTTCGCTCTCGGCGGGGCGAGGAGTCGCAGGCGTCCGCCGCTCGTACCGCGGGCGCCGGCCGACACCGTGCGGGCGCACGCCTGGTTCCTGTCCGGCAGATCGGGGCCGGACAGGCCCTAGCCTGGGCGGATGCTTACAGAAGTGACAGCGACCCGCTATGTCACCCCCTTGCGTGAGGGCGGCTCGCTCCCCGGGATCGTCGAGGCCGACGACCTCGGTACCTACGTCATGAAGTTCACCGGCGCCGGACAGGGCCGCAAGACCCTGGTCGCCGAGGTCATCTGCGGGCAGCTCGCCCGCAGGCTCGGTCTGCGGGTGCCGGAGCTCGTCTCCATCCAGCTCGACCCGGTCATCGGGCTCTCCGAGCCCGACCAGGAGGTGCAGGAGCTGCTCAAGGCGAGCGGCGGGCTCAACCTGGGCATGGACTTCCTGCCCGGTTCGCTGGGCTTCGACCCGCTGGCCTACGAGGTGGACCCGGCGGAGGCCGGCAAGGTCGTCTGGTTCGACGCGGTCATCAACAACGTCGACCGTTCCTGGCGGAACCCGAACATGCTCGTCTGGCACGGCGACCTGTGGCTCATCGACCACGGCGCCACCATGATCTGGCACCACAACTGGCCGGGCGCCCAGGCCTCCGCGGCCAAGCCGTACGACGCCTCCGACCACGCGCTCGCCCCCTACGCGCCGGACGTCGCCACCGCGGCGGCCGAGCTGGCGCCGCTCGTCACCCGCGAGCTGCTCGACGAGGTCGCCGCCGACGTGCCCGACGAGTGGCTCGTCGACGAGCCCGGCTTCGGCAGCACGGACGAGGTGCGGGCCGCCTACGTCGCGGCGCTGCTGCCGCGCGCCGCCACCATCCACGAGCGGATCACGCTCGGCCCGCGGACCGAGAGCCGGCCGCAGCAGCCGCCGGGCTGGCTCGCCGAGCGCCTCGCGCCCCGGACGCACTCCACCGAGAAGGACAGCACCCCGTGACCGACCGCGATGTCTTCGAGTACGCGCTGCTGCGCGTGGTGCCGCGGGTCGAGCGCGGCGAGTGCTTCAACGCGGGCGTGGTCGTCTACTGCCGCGCCCGGTCCTACGTGGCCGCCCGTACGTACCTGGACGAGGCGAAGCTGTCGGTGCTCGATCCGGCGGCCGACGTGACCGGTGTCAGGGCCGCGCTGCGCGCGGTCGAGGGGGTCTGTCTGGGGGGTGACGCGGCCGGTCAGGCCGCGGGTGACGACGCCGGGCGGCGCTTCCGCTGGCTGATCGCGCCGCGTTCCACGGTCGTCCAGCCGGGGCCGGTCCACACGGGACTCACCGCCGACCCGGAGGCCGAGGTGGAGCGGCTGCTGGACCTCCTCGTGCGCTGAGCGGGCCCGCCCGCCCGGCTGCCCGTCTCCGCGTCCGGCGACGGGGAGTGACCGGGTGCACCCGGTGGGCCGTTGACACCGGGTGCCAGGGCTTCTAGCGTCTCGTTCTGCGGACGATACTAAGCGGTCGCTCATGTGCGGGACGCAGGAGCGGGTGACCGGTTCGACCGCGACCAGGGACGATCCAAGGGCGAGGAGAACCAAGCATGTCCACCACCGAGCAGCGCGTAGCCGTCGTCACGGGTGCCGCACGGGGTATCGGGGCCGCCACGGCGCTCCGCCTCGCGGCCGAGGGCCGCGCCGTCGCCGTACTCGACCTCGACGAGGCGGCCTGCAAGGACACCGTCGAGAAGATCACCGCCGCGGGTGGCACCGCCCTCGCGGTCGGCTGCGACGTCTCCGACAGCGCCCAGGTGGAGGCCGCCGTCGCGCGGGTCGCCGCCGAGCTCGGCGCGCCGACGATCCTCGTCAACAACGCGGGTGTGCTCCGCGACAACCTGCTCTTCAAGATGTCCGAGTCCGACTGGGACCTCGTCATGAACGTGCACCTCAAGGGTGCCTTCCTGATGGCGAAGGCCTGCCAGAAGCACATGGTGGACGCGGGCTTCGGCCGGATCGTCTCGCTCTCCTCCTCCTCGGCGCTCGGCAACCGCGGCCAGGCCAACTACTCCGCCGTGAAGGCCGGTCTCCAGGGCCTCACCAAGACCCTCGCCAAGGAGCTCGGCAAGTTCGGCATCACCGCCAACGCCGTCGCCCCGGGCTTCATCGTCACCGAGATGACCGCGCAGACCGCCGAGCGCGTCGGCATGGGCTTCGAGGAGTTCCAGGCGGCCGCCGCGTCCGTGATCCCGGTGCAGCGCGTCGGCCGCCCCGAGGACGTCGCCAACGCCATCGCCTTCTTCGCGGGCGACGACGCCGGCTTCGTCTCCGGCCAGGTCATGTACGTGGCCGGCGGCCCGCTCAACTGACGACCGGCACCGAGAGGAGCAAGGCACACATGACCGCACAGGCACGGCCGGAACTGTCCGGCAAGGTCGCCCTCGTCACCGGCGCGAGCCGGGGCATCGGCTACGGCATCGCCGAGGCGCTCGTCGCCCGCGGCGACCGGGTCGTCATCACCGGACGCGGCGAGGAGGCCCTCAAGGAGGCCGTCGAGCGCCTCGGCGCCGACCGGGCGATCGGGGTCCCCGGCAAGGCCCACGACGAGGCCCACCAGGCCACCGCCGTGGAGGCGGCGATGGACGGCTTCGGCCGGGTGGACTTCCTGATCAACAACGCCGGTACGAACCCGGTCTTCGGCCCCATCGCCGACCTGGACCTCGGGGTGGCCCGCAAGGTCTTCGAGACCAACGTGGTCTCCGCGCTCGGCTTCGCCCAGCGGACCTGGCACGCCTGGCAGAAGGAGCACGGCGGGGCGATCGTGAACATCGCCTCGGTCGCCGGCGTCTCCGCCTCGCCGTTCATCGGCGCATACGGAATCAGCAAGGCCGCGATGATCAACCTGACCATTCAGCTGGCCCATGAATTCGCCCCGCTCGTGCGGGTCAACGCGATCGCCCCGGCGGTCGTGAAGACGAAATTCGCGCAGGCGTTGTACGAGGGCCGGGAGGCGGAGGCAGCCGCCGCCTACCCGCTCGGCCGGCTCGGCGAGCCCGAGGACATCGGCGGCGCGGCCGCCTTCCTCACCTCCTCCCAGTCGGAGTGGATCACCGGCCAGACGCTCGTCGTCGACGGTGGGATTTTCCTGAACGCCGGAGTCGGGTGACCGATAACCGGACACTTTCCGGATTTCGTGTCCGGATTGACCCCGGTTATACGTCGAATGCCTTAAGTGCCCCGTCAGGCTCGAAGATTGACCTGACGGGGTGCTGCGGTATCGTCGGCCGACCCGTGGCTGAACGAGGAGCGTGCACGTGTTCAACCGGACCAGTCTGCAGGCCGCTGCAGCCCTTGTGTCCATATCCCTGGTATCCGGATGCAGTGTCTTCTCGGACAGTGATTCCGCCGGGGATCAGAGAATCGTCGTCGGTACGACGAGCTCTCCCACCACGCTTGACCCGGCTGCCGCCTGGGACAACTCCTGGGAGCTCTTCCGGAATGTCTTCCAGACCCTGGTGAGTTTCCCTACGGGCAGCACGATCCCGGATTCGGATGCCGCGGACTGCAAGTTCTCGGACACGTCGAGCCGCGTCTTCGAGTGCAAGCTCGTGGAGGGCCTGACCTTCTCCAACGGGCACAAGCTGGACGCCAAGGCCGTGCAGTACTCGATCGAGCGCATCCGCACGATCAACCACAAGGGCGGCCCCAACGGCATGCTCGGCTCGCTCGACAAGATCGAGACCGTCGGCGACCGGACCGTCGTCTTCCGGCTCAACAAGTCGGACGCCACCTTCCCGTTCGTCCTCGCCACGCCGGCGATGTCGCTCGTGGACCCGGCCGAGTACCCGGCCGACCAGCTCCGCAAGGACGGCAAGCTCACCGGCTCGGGGCCGTACGTCCTCGACTCGTACACCGAGCGCGACAAGGCCGAGCTGACCAAGAACCCCACGTACAAGGGCTTCGCCGACCGTAAGAACGGCGGCGTCACCATCCGGTACTTCGACGAGTCCGACGCGATGGTCGCCGCGCTCAAGGAGAAGGAGATCGACGCCACCTACCGCGGCCTCACCGCCGAGGAGGTCGTCGAGCTCCAGGACGACAAGCCCGAGAACAAGGGCCTTCAGATCGTCGAGTCGACCGGCGCCGACATCCGCTACCTGGTCTTCAACACCCAGGACCCCTCGGTCTCCAAGCTCCCCGTCCGTCAGGCCATCGCCCAGGTCGTCGACCGCGACGAACTGGTCAACAAGGTCTACCAGGGCACGGCCGAGCCCCTGTACTCGATGGTGCCCAAGGGCATCGCGGCTCACACCACCAAGTTCTTCGACCGCTACGGCGACCCGAGCGCCAAGAAGGCGAAGAAGATCCTCCGCGACGCCGGCATCACCGAGCCCGTCGCGCTGACCTTCTGGTACACGACGGACCGGTACGGCTCCTCGACGGCCGCCGAGTTCAAGGAACTCAAGCGTCAGCTGGAGGAGTCCGGCCTCTTCGAGGTCACCATCCAGGGCAAGCCCTGGAAGGAGTTCCAGGAGGGCTACCACAAGGGCGAGTACCCGGTCTTCGGTCGCGGCTGGTTCCCCGACTTCCCGGACCCGGACAACTTCGTGGCGCCGTTCATCGGCAAGGAGAACGTCCTCGGTACGCCCTACGTGAGCCCCAGGATCACCGGCGAACTGCTCCCGAAGTCCCGTCGCGAGAGCGACCGCGGGACCGTCACGGACGAGTTCGTGGAGGCCCAGGAGATCATGGTCCAGGACGTCCGGCTGCTGCCGCTGTGGCAGGGCAAGCTGTACATCGCGGCCCGTGACGACATCGGCGGCGGCGAGCGCGCGCTCGACCCGCAGACGGTCATGCAGGTCTGGGAGCTGTACCGCAGGGCCAGCTGGTAGCAGGACCCGCGGTACACGCAGGACAGGCAGGGCAGGCACGACACGCAGGACCGGCAGGACTCGCAAGGACTCCGGAGTCGGCCGGCGCGGGACCGCGGGGGCCACTGTCAGTGGCCCCCGGTAGGTTCTTGGACGTAGATCAGGAACGTCCACCGGAGGTTGTTGACCGTGACCGACACCAGCATGCTGCCCGAGTCCTGGCGGGGTGTTCTCGGCGAGGAGCTGCAGAAGCCGTACTTCGCGCAGCTCACCGAGTTCGTCGAGGAGGAGCGCGCCAAGGGACCGGTCTTCCCCCCGAAGGACGAGGTGTTCGCCGCCCTCGACGCCACCCCGTACGACAAGGTGAAGGTCCTGATCCTCGGTCAGGACCCCTACCACGGCGAGGGGCAGGGCCACGGCCTCTGCTTCTCCGTCCGGCCCGGGGTGAAGACCCCGCCCTCCCTGCGGAACATCTACAAGGAGATGCAGGCCGAGCTCGGCCACCCGATCCCGGACAACGGCTATCTGATGCCGTGGGCCGAGCAGGGCGTCCTGCTGCTCAACGCCGTGCTGACCGTCCGCTCCGGCGAGGCGAACTCGCACAAGGGCAAGGGCTGGGAGAAGTTCACCGACGCGGTCATCACCGCCGTCGCCTCGCGGCCCGACCCCGCCGTCTTCGTCCTCTGGGGCAACTACGCGCAGAAGAAGCTGCCGCTCATCGACGAGGAGCGGCACGTGGTGGTGAAGGGCGCCCACCCGTCGCCGCTGTCGGCGAAGAAGTTCTTCGGATCGCAGCCCTTCACCCAGATCGACGCGGCCGTCGCGGCCCAGGGACACGAGCCGATCGACTGGCGCATCCCGGACCTCGGCTGAGCCTCGGCCCGATCGGGGCCGTGTACGGCTAGCGTCGGCTCTCCCAGTGGGTGAGCGGGTGGAGGTCGCGGTGACCGAGCAGCAGCAGGTGTCGGACGACGGGGTCATGACCAGGATCGGGCAGGCCATGATGCTGCTCCACGGCGGCGACCGCGAGGAGGCCCGCAATCGCTTCGGTCTCCTCTGGCAGCAGATCGGCCCCGACGGGGACCCGCTGCATCGGTGCACCCTCGCGCACTACATGGCGGACGCCCAGGACGACCCCGACACCGAGCTGGCCTGGGACCTGCGGGCCCTGAGTGCGGCCGAGGGCCTGGCGGAGGAGCGGCTCGCCGAGCACGGCTCGGCGGTCGCCCTCCGCGCGCTGTACCCCTCGCTCCACCTCAACCTGGCCGCCGACTACGTCAAGCTCCAGCGGCCCGACGCCGCCCGGGTCCATCTGGACCGGGCGCGCGCCGCGTCGGACCACCTCGACGACGACGGCTACGGAAACGGGGTCCGGGCCGCGATCGAGCGCCTTGAGCTGCGTCTTCGGGGGCTGTGAGGCGGCAGGGACGGGGCGGCGAGGGGGCGCGGCGGGCCGTGTGGCCCGCGGCGGGCGCCGCCTCCGCCGGGCTCGGCTGCCGTGCCTCAGCGGCCGTACGTGCCGTGGCAGATCCTCGACTGGTCGCTGCCCGGCGCCCAGCCGCCGTACCGCTCGCCGAGGTCGCAGACGTCCGCCCGGGAGACCGGCGGGGTTTTCGGCAGATCGGAGAGCTCGGGCAGTCCGGGGAGCGCCGGGCGGGCCGCCGGGTGCGGACGCTCACGCTGCCGCGGCACGGCCTCCTGGCGCGGCGCCTCCGCCCGGGGCGGGGCCGCTGCCCGCCGGCGCGCCTCGGACGTGGGCGCCGCGCGGGGCCTGGCGGACGGCGGGGGAGCGGGGAGCGCCGCTTCGAGAGCCTCCCGGGCCGGTCCCTCGACGATCTGCGGGGCCACGTCCTGGGCGGGGCGTACCGTCTCCGCGGCGGGCGCGGGGGCGGGTGCCGTCGGCGGGGCGTCCACCGAGACGCAGCCCGCGAGGGCGGCCACGGCCGCCCCGACCAGGATCTTCGCTGTGGTTCGGGTTCCATGCACCCGCGCAACTCTGCTGGTCCGGTGGTGATCTTCGCGCCCCTACCGGCGGGGAATGCCCCACACGGGTGAGCCGCGACGGGACCGGCCTTGACCCGGTGGCGGGGCCGTACCGGCCGCGGCGCTCGCGCTGGGACTGGCCGTGGCGACGGTACGGCGGGCCCGGTGGTGGGTCATCGGTCGGCCACCGGTCTGCCACCGGTCGATCAGTGGACGGTCACCGGGCGGTCGGCGCGTGGTCCGTCCTCGGCCCCGAGCGGCCGCTCCCGCTCAGTCGCCGGTCGCGCCGTCGATCCGCTCCCGGATGAGGTCCGCGTGCCCGTTGTGGCGTGCGTACTCCTCGATCATGTGGAGGTAGATCCAGCGGAGGTTGAAGGGCTCCCCGCTGCGATGCCTGCCCGTCGCCAGGTCGTCGAGACCGTGCCCGGCGGCCAGGACGCGCGCGTGGGCGATCTGCGCCTGCCAGGTGGCGTACGCCTCCTCGTAGGTGTCCTCGTCGGTGATGTGGAGGTCCCGGTCGAGGTCCTCCTCGGTCGAGTAGACCCGGCCCGCCTTCTCGCCGGCCAGGACGTTGCGGAACCAGCCGTTCTCGACCTCGGCCATGTGGCGGACGAGGCCCAGCAGGGTGAGGTCCGAGGGCGGGGCGGAAGGGGTGCGCAGCTGGGCGTCGTCGAGCCCCTCGCACTTCATCGCGAGGGTCGCGCGATGGAAGTCGAGCCACTGCTCCAGCGCTTCGCGTTCGCCCGAGGTGGTGGACGGGTCGACGCGCGGGACGGATTCGATGCGTTCGGTGGTCATGCGCGGCATCGTTCCCCATGGCCATCGGCCACGCCACCTTTTTCCCGTCACGTGTCCCGGGCGGTTCGGTCCCCGAGCATGCCCCGCAGCAACTCGTCGAAGCCGGTGCGCAGTTCCGTTCGGCTCGGTACGGCCGCGTGGAAGGAGCCGGCGGCGCAGGAGAACATCAGCCCTTCGCTCCAGGCGATGAGGGAGAGCGCGTGCCGCTCGGGCTCCGGTGAGCCGGCGGCCGACATCATCGCGACCAGCGGGCCGTGGAAGACGGAGCCGGCGGAGTCGAAGAAGGCGCGTAGTTCGGGCCGGCGGGTGGCCTCCAGGGCGAGTTCGTAGCGGGAGACGAGCAGCGCGCGGTGGTCGGTGAGGTACCGGTGCAGGGCGAGGGAGAGCGCGTCCACGAGGGCGTCCAGCGGCGCGTCGCCGTCGCCCGGCATCTCGTCCGGGGTCAGGACCCGGGACTCCAGCTCCACCTGGCGGCGTACGGCCGTCTCCAGGAGGGCCTGGCGGGTGCGGGCGTGGTTCGACGTCGACCCCTGGGGCAGTCCCGCCCGCTCGTCCACCGCGCGGTGGGTCAGGCCCCGCATGCCGCGCTCCACGAGGAGGTCGAGGGCGGCGTCCCCGATCCGCTCGGCGCGCGGCGCGGGGCCTTCCTGGGGGGAGGGGGAGGCGGCGGTGGATGTGGTCATGGGGACAACCTACTACCGAGCCGACTACACCTGTAGTACGGTCATTCCATCAGACGCACTACACCTGTAGTTTCCTGATCCGAGGGATCCGAGGAGCAGTCATGGAACAGCACCGTGCCGTCGTCGTCGGAGCCGGCATCGGCGGACTCACCGCCGCCGTGGCCCTCCACCGCAGCGGACGGCAGGTCACCGTCCTGGAGCGCGCCGCCGACCTCGCCCCCGTCGGCGCCGGGATCGGCCTCGCCCCCAACGCCCAGCGCGCCCTGGACGTCATCGGCCTCGGCGACCGCGTCCGCGCCCTCGCCGCCTGGCAGGGCGACGGCGGCATGCGCGCACCCGACGGCCGCTGGCTCGCCCGCACGAACGCCAAGGCCGCCGCCGCGCGCTTCGGCGGGCCGCTCGTCCTCCTCCACCGGGCCACCCTCGTCGAGATCCTCACCTCCGCCCTTCCCGAAGGGACCGTCCGCACCGGAGCGGCCGCCACGCTCGTCGACCCCGGCGACCACCACCGCCCCGCCCGGCTCGCCACCCCCGCGGGCGAGATCGAAGCCGAACTCGTCGTCGCCGCCGACGGCATCCGTTCCGCGACGAGGCACACCCTCTTCCCCGGGCACCCCGGTCCGCGGTACGCCGGCTGCACCACCTGGCGGGTCGTCGTCCCCGCCCCCGAGCGGCCGTTCGCACCGCACGAGACCTGGGGCGCCGGACGCCTGTGGGGCAGCCAGCCCCTCAAGGACGGCCGGATCTACGCCTACGCGATGGCCGCCGCACCCGCCGGCGGCAGGGCGCCCGACGACGAGAAGGCCGAACTCCTGCGCCTCTTCGGCGACTGGCACCACCCCGTCCCCGAGATCCTCGTCGCCGTCGACCCCGCCCGGATCCTCCGCCACGACGTCCACCACCTGCCCGACCCGCTGCCGGCCTTCCACCGGGGCCGGGTCGCCCTCCTCGGCGACGCCGCGCACGCGATGATGCCGAGCCTCGGCCAGGGCGGGAACCAGGCCATCGAGGACGCCGTCGTCCTCGCCCACCACGCCGGCCCCGCGCCCGACTTCGACCCGGGCCGCGCGCTCGCCGCGTACACCGCCGACCGCCTTCCCCGTACCACCGCCATCGTCCGCAAGGCCGCCCGCACCGGAGCCGTCACCCTGCTCTCGGCCCGCCCCGCCGTCGCCCTGCGCTCGACGCTGGTCAGTGCCGTCTCCCGCTTCGGCCCGGGCCTCGTCCTGCGCGGCTTCGACGGCATCGCGGACTGGAGGCCGCCGGTGGCCCCGGCCGGGCCCGCGTAAGCTGACCAGCGCGAACGGCCCACCCGTACAGGGCCGGTGGACACGACAAGGGAGACCCCGTGAAGGTTGGCTGCATCGGACTCGGCGACATCGCGCAGAAGGCGTACCTTCCGGTCCTCGCCACCCTCCCCGGGGTCGAACTCCACCTCCAGACCCGCACCCGGTCGACCCTCGACCGGGTCGCCGACACCCTCCACCTGCCCGCCGCGCAGCGCCACGGCGACCTCGACTCGCTGCTCGCCGCCGGACTCGACGCGGCCTTCGTCCACGCGCCGACCGCCGCCCACGCCGAGATCGCCGGCCGCCTCCTCGATGCGGGCGTCCCGACGTACGTCGACAAGCCCCTCGCGTACGAGTACGCCGACTGCGAGCGGATCGTGGAAACGGCCGAGAAGCGCTCGGTCAGCCTCGCCGTCGGCTTCAACCGGCGCCTCGCCCCCAGCTACGCCCAGTGCGTCGAGCACCCGCGCGAGCTGATCCTCCTCCAGAAGAACCGCGTCGGCCTGCCCGAGGACCCGCGCACCCTCGTGTTCGACGACTTCATCCACGTCGTCGACACCCTGCGGTTCCTGCTCCCCGGCGACGTCGAGCACGTCGACGTGCGCGCCCGGATCCGCGAAGGGCTCATGCACCACGTCGTGCTCCAGCTCTCCGGCGACGGCTTCACCGCCATCGGCATGATGAACCGGATGAACGGGTCCACCGAGGAGATCCTCGAAGTCTCGGGGCAGGACACCAAGCGCCAGGTCCTCAACCTCTCCGACGTCGTCGACCACAAGGGCCAGCCGACCCTGCGGAAGCGCGGCGACTGGGTGCCGGTGGCCCGCCAGCGCGGGATCGAGCAGGCCGTACTGGCCTTCCTCGACGCCGTACGCGACGGGCGGGTGCTCAGCGCGCGCGACGCCCTGCTGACCCACGAGCTGTGTGAGCGCGTCGTACGCGAGGCGCTGACCCAGGCCTCCTGAGCGCGCCCGCGCCCTCGGCGGCGCACACCGCGCCCACCACGGCGAGCGCCCCGTACAACGGCCAGTCGCCCCACCGGACGTACCCGGTCGTCGAAGAGGACAGCGGCAGCTCCCGGACGGCGACGGCGCTCGCGTCCGTGCCGAGCACGGGCCCGATCCGGCGCCCGTCGGGGCCGTACGCCGCGCTGACCCCGGTGAGCGTCGCGTGGACGACGGGGCGCCCGGTCTCCGCCGCCCGCAGTGCCGCGAGGGACGCGTGCTGGGCGGGCGCCCAGCTCTCCTGGAAGGTGCTGGTCGACGACTGGACGACCAGCAGCCCGGCACCGTCCCGGACCAGGTGCCGGCTCATGTCGGGGAAGGCGGACTCGAAGCAGATCAGCGGGCCGATCCGCAGGGCCGGGGCGGTGGCGTCGCCCGTGTCGGGCAGTGTCATCACGACCGGTGCGGTGCCCCGCCGACGGTCCTCGTCGGCGGCCTTGCCGAACGACGTCACCCAGCCCAGGACGCCGCGCGCCGGCACGTACTCGCCGAACGGCACGAGCCGCATCTTGTCGTAACGCTCGCCCGTGAGGCCCTCGGGACCGACCAGGACGGCGCTCTTGAAGATGCCCGGGCGGTCGGCCCGGCGGGCGTCCACATTGACCAGGAGCGGCGCGTCGACCGTCCGCGACAGGGCGGTGAGCCGGGCGGCGAGGTCGGGAAGGCCCGCCGGATCGGCCCCCACCCCGCTCTCTCCCCAGACCACCAGGTCGACGTGCTGCCCGACGAGCGAGCGGGTCAGTTCCTCGGCACGGTCGAACCGCCGCTCCGCCCCGTCGGGACCGTCGAAGACCCCGGGCTGTACGAGGGCCACCCGCACCGTTCCGTTCACGCCCGGCGCCCCGACCCCCCAAGCGACCGTGCCCGCCACCAGCGCGCAGGCCGCGATCCCCGCCACCCCGACCGTACGTGCCCCCGGCGTGGCCACGAGCAGGGTCACCGCCGTGTTCGCCGCCACCACGAGCAGCGTCACCAGCCAGACCCCGCCCACCGAGGCGAGCCGCAGCGCCGCCGGAACCTCCCACTGGCTGGCCCCGAGCAGCCCCCACGGGCCGCCGAGGCCCTCCCAGGAACGGACCAACTCGATCAGCAGCCAGCCGGACGGCACCGCGAGCAGGGCGACGCCGGCCCGCAGCGCCGACGGCGCACCACCGAGCAGGAACCGTACGAGCCATCCCCACGGCAGCCACAGCAGGCCGAGCAGCGCCGCGATCGGCAGGAGGAAGACGTGCAGGCTGGGCAGCAGCCAGTGATGGACGGCGAGCACGAAACCGATCCCGCCCACCCAGCCGTCCAGGGCGGCGCGCCGCGCGCTCGGAGCCGTACGGATGAGGAGGAGCCAGGGGACGAGAGCCAGGTACGCCCACCACCAGAGTCCGGGGGCGGGAAAGGCGAGGGCGGGCAGCGCGCCGCAGACGAGGGCGAGGAGGGAGCGGCCGAGGGCACGCCGCCGGGCGGGCCCACGGGCCGCCCGGCCGGGGCCGTGCTCCGGGGGCCGGTCCGCCCCGTCCTGGTCCGGGGTCCGGCCCCCGCCCTGGTCCGGGGGCTGGTCCGGGGACCGGTCCCCGTCCTGGTCCCGCTCCCGGTGCACGAACGGAATTCGCATGGCATGCCTCCGCCCTTGCCTTCAGTGTCGGGTGTGACCGGGATCGGCGCGGCTCGGGCGGGCGCCGCTCAGTTGTGTCGGCGCCACCGTTCGTCGACGACGACCGAGCTCAGCCGCCAGCCGTCGGCGGTCCGCAGCGCCCCGAACGCGTAGCGCCCCCCGCAGACGAAGTCCTCGCCGGACGTGAACCGCATCGGGTTGACGTAGTCGGCGCGGATGTCCGCCGCGTCCCCGGTCTGCGGGTAGCCGGCGGGCTCACGGAAGACGACCCGCCGGTTCACGATGAGGTGCTGGCGTACGGGAAAGAGCGTCATCGCCTCGGCGAGCCAGTCGGCCACCTCGGCCGCCGGGCCCTCGACGCCGCCCGAGCCCCGGTAGTCGGCCCGGCCCTCCGGGGCGAACAGCTCCCGGTAGGCGGTCCAGTCGGCGTCGTCCACGGCCGCCGCGTACCCGGTGATCAGGTCGTCGACGGCGAGTCGGTCCATCACGGTCGCGAGGTCCACGCGCTGCGTCATCGGATCAGTGTCGGGCAGGCCGAGCCAGGGGCCAAGGGGCGTGCGCGCGGTGACTTCCCGTACCCGGTCATACTGTCCGGCATGCGCGTGAACATCGATCCCGAACTGAGCGACCGCACCTCCTTCTACCGGCTGCTCACCGCCACCGTCGTGCCCCGGCCGATCGCGTGGGTCTCCACGTCCTCGGCCGACGGGACGGACAACCTGGCCCCCCACTCCTTCTTCACCATCGCCTCGGTCACGCCGCCGGTCGTGCAGTTCACGTCGGTCGGCCGCAAGGACTCGCTGCGGAACGTGGAGGAGACGGGGGAGTTCGTGGTCAACCTCGCCCCCGAGGGGCTCTTCGAGCAGATCAACGCGACGGCGACGGACTTCCCGCGCGGGGTCAGCGAGTTCGACGCCTGTGGCGTCGAGCGCGAGCCGAGCCTGCGGGTGAAGCCGCCGCGCGTGGCCGGGTCGCCGGTGGCGCTCGAGTGCGAGCTGCACAGCACGCTGCGGATCGGCGACTCGACGGTCGTCTTCGGCCGGGTCGTGCACGCGGCGGTCGACGAGTCGGTCATGCTCGACGGCCACCCCGAGATGGCGCTGATGCGCCCGCTGACCAGGCTCGGCAAGAACGAGTGGGGCACCCTGGGCGGCATCAGGGAGATCGCCCGCGTGCCCTACCAGGGCTGAGCGACCGAAGTCCGGGCCGAGACCTCAGGAGCGAGCCGGGCCAGGGGTGAGGTGCGCGCGGGCCGTCGCCGAGACCTCGGCGGCGAGCGGCCCGAGGGCGGGCTCACGCCGGACGTACGCCTCGGCGAGTCGGGCGATCTGCGGGACCAGGTCGCCCGCGGCGGCCGGTGGGGACGCCACCTCGCCACGGGCCTCCTCGCCACCGACCTCCGGGTCACCGGTCTCCCGGCCGCAGGCCTCCCCGCCGCCGGTCTCCCCGCCGCCGGTCTCCCCGCCGCCGGTCTCCCGGCCGCCGGTCTCCCCGATCCGGGCGAAGCCGCGTGCGAGCAGTGCCCGGGCCTGCTCCGGCCGGGCCCGGGCATCGGCGAACCCCTCGTCGGGGACGAGTCATTCGACGTCGATGTCGCTGTACGCGTCGGCCGTCCCGGCGGCGAGCGAACCGAGCAGCCGGGTCCGGGAGCCGGTCCGGGCGCCCTCCAGGGCGTCCCGCACGTCCGCCGCGAGCACGTCCCGCTCCCGCGTCGCGAGGCCTTCGCGTGCCGACGCGCCGGTCACGGGGACCGTCAGCTCCCGGACTCGCCCGCGTGCGGGCTCAGGACGTCCGTGCCGACCAGGACGAAGAGCAGGATGCCGAGCAGGATCCGGTAGATCACGAAGGGCATGAAGCTCTTGGTGGTGATGAACTTCATGAACCAGGCGATCACCGCGTAACCGACGGCGAAGGCGATGATCGTGGCGAAGATCGTCGGGCCCCAGGAGACGTGCCCCTCGCCCGCGTCCTTCAGCTCGTACGCGCCCGAGGCGAGCACCGCCGGGATCGCGAGGAGGAAGGAGTAGCGCGCCGCCGCCTCGCGGGTGTAGCCCATGAGGAGACCGCCGGAGATCGTCGCGCCCGAGCGCGAGACGCCCGGGATCAGGGCCATCGCCTGGCAGACGCCGAAGATCAGGCCGTCCTTCACGCTGAGGTCCTTGAGCGACTTGCGCTCGCGGATCGCCCGGTGGCGGCCGCCGATCTCGTCGCGGGCGGCGAGCCGGTCCGCGACGCCGAGGACGATGCCCATGACGATCAGGGTGGTGGCGATGAGCCGCAGGTCGCGGAAGGGGCCCTCGATCTGGTCCTTGAGCGTGATGCCGAGGACACCGATCGGGATGGAGCCGACGATCACCAGCCAGCCCATCTGGGCGTCGTGGTCGGAGCGCATCGCCTTGTCGGTGAGGGAGCGGAACCAGGCCGTGACGATCCGCGCGATGTCCTTGCGGAAGTAGATCAGGACCGCGGTCTCCGTGCCGATCTGGGTGATCGCGGTGAAGGCCGCGCCCGGATCCTCCCAGCCGGCGAAGGCCGCGGTGAGACGGAGGTGTGCGCTGGAGGAGATGGGAAGGAACTCCGTCAGCCCCTGGACGAGTCCGAGGATGAACGATTCGAACCAACTCATGGGGCTAGGGCCGTCCCGTTATGTACGTGTGCGGTCAGAAGGTCGTGCGCAGCGTACCGTCCCAAAGTGACGGGCCCGTGATCAGGCCTCCGGAGGGCCCGCCGGGCCCGCTGTCGTCCAGCCGGGCGCCCTGACATGGGCGCTGAGGCTCTCCCGGTCGGCCTCGTCCCCGCAGTGGGCGCACACGACGCGGGGGCTGAGGATCTCGCCGCACCGGTGCTCCAGGACGATCGGCCGGTCGTCGGCGTTGAGGTGGCGGTCGCCCCAGGCCATCAGGGTCACCAGGACCGGCTGGAGCTCCTCGCCGGCGGCCGTGGCCCGGTACTCGAAGCGCTGCGGGCGTTCGCTGTACTGCACCTTCTCCAGGATTCCCGCCTCCACGAGCCGCCTGAGGCGGGTGGTGAGGATGTCGCGGGGGGCGCCGGTGTTGCGCGCGATCCGGTCGAAGCGGCGCACACCGAGGGAGACCTCGCGGAGCACGAGCAGCGAGTACTTCTCCCCGACGAGCGCGAGGGTGTCGGCGATCGAGCAGGGGCGGGGGGCGGCCTTCATGGGGTCAAGAGTAGGGCAGCGCGAGCGGGGTGGGTTTGGAAAACCAACTCACCCTCTCTCATGGGTTTGAAAAGCAAACTCACTGGGCTATGTTACCGATGAGTGTTGGTCCACTTATCCAACTCAGGAGCCTGCCATGCGCGACGCCGTCATCGTCGAAGCCGTCCGGACCCCGATAGGAAAGGGCAAGCCGGGCGGAGCCCTGTCCCATGTCCACCCCGTCGCCCTGCTCTCCCACACCCTGCGCGCCCTGATCGAACGCAGCGGCATCGACCCGGCCCTCGTCGACGACGTGATCGGCGGCACCGTCGACCAGGTCGGCGAGCAGGCCATGAACACCACCCGCTACGCCTGGCTCGGTGCCGGATTCCCCGAGTCCGTCCCCGCCACCACCGTCGACCGGCAGTGCGGCTCCTCCCAGCAGGCCGTCCACTTCGCCGCCCAGGGTGTGCTCTCCGGGGCGTACGACATCGCCGTCGCCTGCGGAGTCGAGTCCATGAGCCGGGTGCCCATGTGGTCCAACGTGCCGCCCGGCGCCGACCCCTTCGGCCCCGGGGTCGCCGAGCGCTACCCCGAGGGCCTCGTCCCGCAGGGCATCAGCGCCGAACTCATCGCCGCGAAGTGGTCGATCGGCCGCGAGGCCATGGACGCGTTCGCCACCGCCTCGCACACCAAGGCGGCCCGCGCCTGGGCGGCCGGCCTCTTCGACGCCGAGGTCGCGCCGTACGGGGACGTCCGCCGCGACGAGTCGGTGCGCCCCACGACCACCCCCGAGATCCTCGCCGGACTGCGGCCCTCCTTCGAGGACCCCGGCTTCGCCGACCGCTTCCCGCAGATCGACTGGTCCGTCACCGCCGGGAACAGCAGCCCGATCAACGACGGCGCCTCCGCCGTCCTCGTCATGGCCGCCGACACCGCCCGCAGCCTCGGCCTGCGTCCCCTCGCCCGGCTGCACGGCTTCGCCGTCACCGGCTCCGACCCGCTGCTCATGCTCACCGGCGTCCTCCCCGCCACGGAGAAGGTGCTGAGGAGGTCGGGCCTCTCCCTCGCCGACATCGACCTCTTCGAGATCAACGAGGCCTTCGCGAGCGTCGTCCTCGCCTGGCAGCAGGAGACCGGCGCGGACCCGGCCAAGGTCAACGTCCACGGCGGCGCGATCGCCCTCGGCCACCCCCTCGGCGCCAGCGGCACCCGCCTCACCACGACACTCGTCCACGCGCTACGGGCCAGGGGAGCGCGCTACGGACTCCAGGCGATGTGCGAGGCGGGCGGCCTGGCCAACGCGATGATCGTCGAGGCCCTCTGACCCCGGCCGCTAGCGGGGGCTGCCCACCGTTTCGGGCTCCGGCTTCGACTCCGGCTCCGGCTCCGGCTTCGGCGCGACGGCCGGAGCCGGGGCCCGCAGGTGGTGCCGCTTGCGCCAGGCGACCACGGCGGCCGCCAGGCCGGACAGCGCGATGAAGCCCGCCGAGAAGAGGAAGGCCGGGGAGCCCGGTTCGCCCGCCTGCGCGCCCGCCACGACGTACGCCGCCGTGTTGGGCAGCGAGCCGAGCGCCGTCGCCACCAGGAACGGTACGTACCCCATCCTGGAGACCGCGGCACAGTAGTTGGCCGCCGCGAACGGCACCCCCGGGAACAGTCGGATCGCCAGCATCGAACGGAACCCGTGCCGGCTGAGCTGCCCGTCGGCCGCCGTCAGCCAGCGGCCGCGCAGCATCGGCCGCAGCGCGTCCTGCCCCAGGTAGCGGCCGAGGGTGAAGGAGATCCCGGCGCCCAGCACCGTCCCCGCGATCGCGGCCGTCAGACCGAAGGCCGAGCCGAAGAGCGCGCCCGCCGCCAGATTCAGCACCGGGCGCGGTACGAACGCCGCCGTGCACACCCCGTACGCCAGCCCGAACAGCATCACCGCGCCGGCGCCGCTCGTCTGCTGCGGCCAGCCCGATGAGAGCAGCCGCTGCGGCTCGTACAGCACGACGAGGGCCGCCGCCGAGAGCAGCAGCAGCGCGAGCATCGAGAGCCGTGCGCGGGGCGCGAGCAGGGCCCGGGAGCAGCGGAGGGCGACGGAGCCCGGCGGCCGGGGCACGGGAGCGAGCATTCGGGGAGAGTAGCGGACGCGTCCGTATGATCGCCGTAATGTGCGTCATGTCCGTGGGGCCGGATCCCGGAGCACCCATGACAGGGCACGACAGGGAGGGTCCCATGACCGACACCGCACGACCGGCCGGCGGCCCCGCCGGCCTCGCTGCCGACACCCTCGTCGACGTCCCCGACAGCGCCCTCGCCGACACCGTCCTGGAGCGGCTCACCACCGTCTACCCGGCCGCCGGGAACCCCTTCCGGGCGCAGGAGATGGTCGCGTACATGAAGGGTGTCGCCCCCTTCCTCGGGCTTCGCACCCCCGAGCGCCGGACCCTGTCCCGTACCGTCCTCGACGGCGTTCCGCGCCCCGACGAGCGGGACTGCGCCGCCGTCGCCCTGCGCTGCTTCGCCCTGCCCGAGCGCGAGTACCACTACTTCGCCGTGGACTACCTGCGCCACCATGTGAAGCGCTGCTCGTCCGGGTTCCTGCCCGTCGCCCGCCGGCTCGTCACCACCGTCTCCTGGTGGGACACGGTCGACCACCTCGCCGCCCATGTCGTCGGCGGTCTGGTCGCGGCCGACCCCTCCCTCGGTGACCGCATGGACGAGTGGATCGAGGACGAGGACCTGTGGGTGGCCCGTACGGCGATCCTCCACCAGCTGCGCTTCAAGGAGTCCACCGACGCGGACCGGCTCTTCGCCCACTGCCTGCGCCGCGCCGCCGACACCGACTTCTTCCTCCGCAAGGCCATCGGCTGGAGCCTGCGCGAGTACGCCAAGACGGCCCCGGCCGAGGTCCGTGCCTTCGTCACCGCGAACACCGCCCGCCTTTCCCCGCTCTCGGTCCGCGAGGCCCTCAAGCACCTCTGATCCCACCCCGGTCGCACAGTGCCCCAACTGCTCGGCCAGACTGGGTACATGACGCAGAAGGCGAAGCGGACGGCTCTGGTTCTCGGCGCGGGTGGGCTCGTCGGGGCCGCTTGGGAGGCCGGGGTTCTGTGGGGGCTCGCCGAGGCGGGGACCGATCTGGCCGGTGCCGATCTGATCGTCGGCAGTTCCGCGGGTGCGGTGGTCGGGGCGCAGCTCGCCTCCGGGGTTCCCGGCCTGGAGGGGCTGTACGAGCGGCAGCTGAGCGGGGCCGTCCCCGAGCCCGCCGCCCGGCTCGGGATCCTCACGGTGCTGCGGTACGCCGTAGCCGTTCTCAGCTCCCGCACTCCCGAGGCGTACGGGCGCAAGGTCGGCCGGCTCGCCCTCGGCGCCCGTACCGTCGACGAGACGGAGCGTCGGGAGACGGTGGCCCGGCGGCTCGACCCGGTCACCGACTGGCCCGGACGGCGGCTGCTGATCACCGCCGTCGACGCGGTGAGCGGTGAACTCGTCGCGTACGACGCCGGGAGCGGGGTCCCGCTGACCGATGCCGTCACGGCGAGCTGCGCGATTCCCGGCGTCTGGCCCCCTGCCACGATCGGCGGCCGCCGCTGGATCGACGGCGGCATCCACTCCACGGCCAACGCCCATCTCGCCGACGGGTACGACCGGGTCGTCGTCGTCGCCCCCAACGGTCAGGGCAACAAGGTCGTGCTCTCCCCGGCCCGGCAGGGCGCCGACCTCGCGGCCCGCGGTGCGCGCGTCGAGGTGATCACCCCCGACGCCGACTCCCGCAGGGCCATCGGCGGCAACTCCCTCGACCCCGCCCACCGCGCCGCCGCGGCCCGCGCCGGCCGCTCCCAGGCCGCCCGCCACGCGGAGGCCGTCGCGGCCGTGTGGACCGGCTGACTCTGCGTGGCGCCATCGCCGGGACCGACCGGCCTTCCGCAGCCCTGCCCGGGACCGACGGCCTGCAGTAGCCCTGCCCGGCACCGGCTGACCTTCCGTCGCACCGTCCCCGGCACAATGAGAGCGTGAACGAGCACATTCCCGTCCTCCGCGAGGTCGACCAGGGCACCGCGCGCCTCATGCCCGATGTGGACCGGGAGCGGGCCTGGCTCCTGACGGTCGACGGTGCACCCCAGTCGTACGTCGACCTCGACGACCCGGCGTACCTGGAGTTCGAGTACGCGCGCCGGCTCGCCCATGTCGTCGACGGCGCCGCCGACGACGGCGAACCGCTGGACGTCCTGCACCTGGGCGGCGGCGCGCTCTCCCTGCCCCGATACGTCGCCGTCACCCGCCCCGGCTCGCGCCGGGACGTGGTCGAGGCGGACCGGGGGCTGCTCGCGCTGGTCGCCGAACACCTGCCGCTGCCCGAGGACTCCGGGATCACCGTGCACGGCGCCGACGCCCGGCGCTGGCTGGAGGCGGCCCCCGACGCTTCGGCCGATCTCGTCGTCGGTGACGTCTTCGGCGGCTCGCGCGTGCCCGCCCACCTCACTTCCGTGGAGTACGCGCGCGAGGTCAGGCGCGTCCTGCGACCCGACGGCGTCTACGCCGCCAACCTCGCGGACGGGGCGCCGTTCGCCTTCCTCCGCTCTCAGCTCGCCACCTTCGCCGCCGTCTTCCCCGAGCTCGCGCTGGTCGCCGAACCGGCCGTCCTGCGCGGCCGGCGCTTCGGGAACGCGGTCCTGGTCGCCTCCGGCCGGGAGATCGACATCGCCCACCTCGCGCGGCGGGCCGCGGCGGACGCCTTCCCCGCGCGCGTGGAGCACGGGGACACGCTCGACCGGTTCACCGGCGCCGCGGCACCGGTCCTCGACGCCGGCGCCGTGCCCTCACCCGTTCCGCCGGAGGGCGCCTTCGGCATCGGCTGAGGCGGGTGCGGCCGGAGCGGGCGCGGCCGACGCCTCAGGGCCCTTGATCTCCTTCGTGTGCGGACGCCGGGTCAGATTCCGCACGTCCGGTACGAGCAGGACGAGAGCCGTGACCAGCACCATCAGCCCGGCCGCGCCCCACAGCGCCGCACTCCGGCCGAACGCGGTCTCCGCCGGGCCCGCGAGCGCCGTCGTCAGCGGCAGCAGGGCCGTCGAGCCGAACCAGTCGTAGGCCGAGACCCGGGACAGCTTCTCCTCCGGGATCTCCTGGTGCAGGGCCGTCATCCACGAGACGCCGAAGACCTCGATGGCCACGCCGCTCACGAACATCGCGGCCGTGAGCCCCACCGCGTCGAGCGGCACGGCCAGCGCCGCCGAGGGCAGCGCGATGGGGAAGACGCCGAGCGTTCCGATGAACAGCAGCCGGCGCGGCTTCCACCGGGCCATCAGGACGGCGCCCCCGAGCGTCCCCACGCCGTACGCGGCCAGCGCGATGCCCCAGGGGCGCGCGCCGCCCAGTTCGGCCTTGGCGACCAGTGGTCCGTACACCGACTCGACCGCCCCGATCAGTCCCACCACCACGGAGAACTGGGCGACGATCGACCAGAGCCACGGCCGGCCGATGAACTCGTGCCAGCCCTCCCGCAGATCGGCGAAGAGACCGCCGCTGGGAGCGCGCTCGGGGATGCCGCTCACGTCCAGGAACGCGCGCAGTCCGCCCGCGACGGCGAAGGCGATCGCGTCGATCAGGAGGACCCAGCCGGGGCCGACGAAGGCGACGAGCGCACCGCCGAGCGCCGCGCCGCCGATGGACGCGCCGTGCATGGCCATCCGGTAGACGGCGAAGGCGCGGCTCGCCTGCTCCCCCGTGACGCTGGACATCAGCATGCCCTCGGCCGCCGGGTTGAAGAAGGCCTGGCCGGTTCCGCAGAGGCCCGTGAGGACCATCATCTGCCAGATCTGGGCCTCACCGGAGAGCACGAGGGCGGCGAAGACGGCCTGGGAGAGGCAGTTGAGGGTGTTGGCGGCGACCATGACCCGGTGCCGGGGCACCCGGTCGGCGACCGCGCCGCCGATCAGCAGGAAGAGGACCAGCGGCAGGAAGCGTGCCATCGCCACGAGTCCCACGTCGCCCGCGTCGCCCTTGGCCTCGAACACCGCCCAGGTCGTGGCGATCAGCGCGCCGTGCGTGCCGAGGTTGGTCACGATGGTGGCGGCGGTGAGGAGGACGTAGTTGCGTCCGGCCCACTCGGGTCGGCGGGAGCCGAAGGGGGGTCGGCGCGGGGAGGCGGCGGGATTGTTCACCCCGGGACTATCCCTGGCGGGCCGCTCGGATGCCAAACCGATATTCGGACGGAGAGGCCCGGGGCTCGGGTGGGCGCGCGGGCGGGCAAGCCGGTGGCCGGACGGGCCGGGCCCCGGCGCGTGGTTCGTCCACGCGCCGGGGCCCGGTCGGTCGGGGCAGTCGGACGGTCAGGAGGCCGGCGCGAGGCGGACCGTCGAGAGGATCTGCTTGATGGTGGCGTCCGGCAGTTCGTCCTTGACGCCGTCGGCCCCGTAGAGCACCCAGGTCGTGAAGTCGCCCTTGGCGTTCTTGAAGGTGAAGGCGATCGACTTGCCGTCCGACTCGCACTTGTTGCGCTTCTTCACACCAGGCGCCGTAGCGGTCGCCATGTGGCCGGTGAGACCCGACTTCGTCTTGTACGCCACGGGCTTGGTGATCTTGATGGTGCTCTGCGGCATGTGCTGGGCGTAGCCGCCCCACACCCACGTACCGGCCTCGCTCCGCGCGGCCTCCGAGGTGTTCTTGGCGCCCTGGCCGCCCTTGGTGCCGGCGGTGCTCAGGCCCCAGGTCTCGTTGGTGCCGTTCTTGTCGGTGTCGTACGTGCACCACTCGCTCTTGAGGCGCGTCGGCGACGACATGGTGACGAGCGGGCTGCCGTCGTTCTTCTTCTCGTCCTCGAAGAAGGTGATCATTCCCGGCTTCAGGACCTCCCACTCCGGCGGTACGTCGAAGAGGGTGCCGTACTTCGGGTTGTAGACGACCTTCCAGCCGGGGATCGTCGGCTGCTGGGCGGCGCCGTCGCGCGGGTTGTCGATCCCGGACGGGCTGTCGCTCGGGTCCGTCGAGGGGATCGTCGACGGGTCGGTGGAAGGGTCCACCGGAGCGGAGGTCACGGGCGGCTTCGGGTCGTCGGCGACCTGCTTCTTGTCGTCGTCCTTGCCGAGCACCAGGAAGCCGGTGACGCCGGCCGCGACGACCACGGCGGTCGCGGCGACGATCGCCACGAGCGTCGTCTGCTTCTTCTTCCCGTCGTCGGGGCCGCCGGGCTGACCCGGTCCGGGCACCGCGTACTGCTGCGCCACGGTCGGCTGCTGGTACGGGTTCGACTGGCCGTAACCCGGCTGCTGTCCGTACCCCTGCTGCGGGTATCCGGGCGGCGCGGGCGGCTGCTGTCCGTAGCCGGGCTGCGTCGGCTGCTGCTGCGGGTAGCCGGGCTGTGTCGGCGGCTGCTGCGGATACCCGGGCTGGGCAGGCGGCTGCTGATACGGGTTCGGCTGCTGCTGGTACCCCGACTGCTGGTAGGGGTTCTGATTCTGGTCCTGCGGGTTCTGCTCGCCCCCGGGCGGCTGCTGTCCTGGCCACATGGCCAGTAACCATAGAGGTGCGGAGGCGGCTCGACCACGTCCGCCCCCGGACGTGGTGCGCGGGAGGGTATGGCCAAGGCTGCTACTCGTGGGTAACATCACGGTCCATGAGCGCAGACCAGATGACCGTCGGCGAGATGCTCGCCGCGACGGTCCCCATGGCCGGAACCCTGAACCTCGAGTTCCTGGAGACCACCGCCGAGCGCGCCGTCGTGCGCCTGCCGGATCAGCCCGCCTACCACAACCACGTCGGCGGCCCGCACGCCGGAGCGATGTTCACGCTCGCCGAGTCCGCCAGCGGCGCCATCGTGCTCGCCGCCTTCGGGGACCAGCTGAGCCGCGCCGTACCGCTCGCCGTCAAGGCCGAGATCGGCTACAAGAAGCTCGCCATGGGCATCGTCACGGCCACCGCCACCCTGGGCCGCCCGGCCGCCGAGGTCGTCGCCGAACTCGACGCGGGGGAGCGCCCGGAGTTCCCGGTGCGGATCGAGATCACCCGTGAGGACGGCGCCGTGACCGGCGAGATGACCGTCGTCTGGACCCTGCGCCCGAACGCCTGACCCGCACGCCCGACCTCGGACGTCGCGAGCCGCCCCCCGTATCCCGTCCCGGGTGCGGGGGCGGCCGCGTTCCGGGCGGCCGACGGCGGAGGGCGTACCCCCTGACCGGGTAGGCTGCCCCGGCGTGCCCGCCGCGGTGCACGCCGGCGCCACGGCCCCCGACCACGGGCCCGGCGCGGCAGAGCAGTCGAAACGGGAGGAAGCCGCGTTGCACGTCCAGGAGTGGCTGGAGACGATCCCCGCGGTCGCCGTCTACGTCCTTGTCGCGGTGGTGATCGGGCTGGAGAGCCTGGGCATCCCGCTGCCCGGCGAGATCGTGCTCGTGAGTTCCGCGCTGCTCGCCTCGCAGCACGGTGACATCAATCCGTACGTGCTCGGCGCCTGCGCCACCGCCGGTGCGATCATCGGTGACTCGATCGGCTACGCGATCGGCCGCAAGGGCGGCCGGCCGTTGCTCGCCTGGCTGGGGAAGAAGTTCCCCAAGCACTTCAGCGAGGCCAACATCGGGCTCGCCGAGCGCTCCTTCGAGAAGTGGGGCATGTGGGCGGTCTTCTTCGGCCGCTTCATCGCCCTGCTCCGCATCTTCGCCGGGCCGCTCGCGGGCGTGCTGCACATGCCGTACTGGAAGTTCCTCGTCGCCAACGTCTTCGGCGGCATCCTGTGGGCCGGCGGCACGACGGCCGTCATCTACTCGGTCGGCATCGTCGCCGAGGCCTGGCTCAAGCGCTTCTCGTGGCTGGGGCTCGTCCTCGCCGTGCTGATCGGCGTGGCCTCGATGCTGATCATCAAGAACCGCGCGAAGAAGGCGGCGGCGGAGCGGTCCGACGCCCCCGAGGCGGAGCCGGTCGCGGTCGCGGACTGACCACGGGAAGCACGTGGAGGAGGGCGGTACCCGTCGACGGGTACCGCCCTCCTCCACGTGGCCGACCGGGGCCGTTCGACTCAGTCCTCGAACGCCTCGGCGTGGCCCTTGGCGAGCAGCAGGTACATCTCGGCATTCAGCTGGATGCCCGCCTTCTCCTCCTCGGTCAGCGGACGGCGGACCTTCGCCGGGACGCCCGCGACCAGCGAACCCGGGGGGATCTCCATCCCCTGCGGTACGAGCGCCTGCGCGGCGACCAGTGAACCGGCACCGATCCGCGCACCGTTGAGGACGGTCGCGCCCATGCCGACGAGCACGTCGTCCTCGATGACACAGCCGTGCACGGTGGCGTTGTGGCCGACGGTCACGCGGTCACCGATCGAGACGGGGAAACCGGGGTCGACATGGACGGTGCAGTTGTCCTGGATGTTGGAGTCCTCGCCGATCGCGATGGGACCGCAGTCCGCGCGCAGCACCGTGTGGTACCAGATGCTGGCGCGGGCGCCGAGCGTCACCTCGCCGAGCACCACGGAGGTCGGGGCGGTGAAGGCGGTCGGGTCGATCTGCGGCTCCTTGCCGCCCACACCCTTGATCAACGCCTCTGTCATGGTTCGCTCCTGATCGTCAGCCGTCGTGTCACGCCCGGGGGTGCCCCCGGCCGCAGCCTATGCGGTGCTCATGACGGACATCACAGCGCACCGCACTGATCAGGCACGACGGTGCCGACTACGGTGTCCGGGTGCCCAGGAACAGAAACACGTTCTCGTCCCTTGCCGCCTGGCGGCGCCGGATGCTCAACCGTGCCGTACAGGGCGGTTGGCGCTGGGTGCAGGAGACCGGCTCCGTCACTGCCGAGCACCCGGGGAAGCTCCGCTTCCGCCGGCTCGGCGCGGGCACCCGGCTGGCCTTCCCGCAGGGCACGGTCTTCGGCGAGCGGTGGATCGAGATCGGCGAGTGCTGCATCCTCGCCGAGCAGGTCACGCTGACGGCCGGAATGCTGCCGGGCCTGGACCTCGGGGCGGACACGGTGCTGACGCTCGGCGACGGGGTCGTCCTCGGCCGGGGCAGTCACGTGATCGCCGACGCGAAGGTGAGCATCGGCTCGGACACGTACTGCGGTCCGTACGTCTACATCACCTCGACCAACCACAGCTACGACGACCCGGACGAGCCGGTCGGCCGCCAGTGGCCCCGCTCGGAACCGGTCTCCATCGGCCCCGGCTGCTGGCTCGGCACCGGCGCGGTGATCCTCCCCGGCGCCCGGCTCGGCCGGAACGTGGTCGTCGCGGCCGGCGCGGTCGTACGCGGCGAGGTGCCGGACCATTCTGTGGTCGCCGGCGCCCCGGCCAGGGTCGTACGGAGCTGGGACCCGGAGAAGGGCTGGCAGCCGCCGCTGCGGACCCCCGCCCCGGTCCCGATCCCGGAGCACGTGACGTCGGAACAGCTCGCGGCGCTCGCCAAGTGGGAGGTCGAGCGGGCGGGCTGAGCCCCCGCGACCGCCCCGGTGGCCCCCCGCGACGCCGTGGCCTGTCCGGCGGAGCGGGGTCTAGCCGGTCGCGAGCAGGACCGTGCCCACCAGGGCCAGGCCCGCGCCCGCCGCCTGGACGGCGCGCAGGCGTTCCTTGAGGACGCCGTACGCCGCGAGCGCCGTGACCACCGGGTAGAGGCTGGCGAGGACGGCGGCGACGGTGACCGGGCCCTGCTGGGCCGCGATCGCGTACGTACCGTTCGCGGCGACGTCGGCGAGGCCGACGAACGCGAGGGCCGGGAGGGCCGCGCGGATCACCTGCGGGCCGCCCTCGGGGAGGGCCCGGCCGCCCCGCTTCACCGAGGCGTACAGCGCGCCGCCGCCCACCAGGACGTTGGTGACCCGCTGGACGAACAGCGCGAGGAAGAGGCCGGTGACCGTCGTGGAGGCCTCGGCGATCAGCGCCATCACCGAGCCGAAGCCGAAGGCCGCGACCAGGGTGAGCAGGACGGCCTGGCGCTGGACGGGCGCGCCGCGCAGCTCCGGCCCGCCGGCGAGGACCACGCCGAGGATCGCCACGCCGATCCCGGCGAACTGCACGAGGCCGGGCCGGTCGCCGACGAGGAGGCCGACCGAGACGGGGACGACGACGCCGAGCGAGCCGAGCGGGGAGACCACGCCCATCGGGCCGAGCGCGAGCGCCTTGTAGAAGGCGAGCATGGCCGCCGGGCCGACGACGCCGGCCCCGACCGCGTACCAGAGCTGCGGCCCCGCCTCGGTCCAGGCGCCGGTCGCGAGGACGATGCCGCCGAGGACGACGACGGCGAGGAGCTGGGAGACCACCACGACCGTGAGGGCCGGGATGCGGCGCGTGAGGAGCCCGCCGCCGAAGTCGGCGAGGCCCCACAGAAGGCTGGTGGCCAGGGCGAACAGGGCGGTCATGGGTCCTCACAGTCACGGACGGCAGTACAGTGCAGTGAACAATCGGGTACACCTCACCGTAGTTCAGTTCATTGAACTCTGTCATCCAAAATATTGGACGGAATGTGTCGGACCTCGATCAGCTCACGCAGTCGCTCGCCCGGAACCTGAAGCGCTGGCGCAAGGAGCGGGGACTCACCCTGGACGCCCTCGCCGCACGGGCGGGCGTCAGTCGCGGCATGATCATCCAGATCGAGCAGGCCCGGACGAACCCGAGCGTCGGCACCACGGTCAAGCTCGCCGACGCCCTCGGCGTCTCCATCACCACCCTGCTCGACTACGAGCAAGGCCCCCAGGTCCGGATCGTCCCGCAGGACCAGGCCGTCCGCATGTGGTCCACCTCCACCGGCAGCCACACCACGCTCCTCGTCGGCACCGAGGCCCGCGGCCCCCTGGAGTTGTGGTCCTGGACGCTCATGCCGGGCGACGGCAGCGCCTCCGACCCCCACCCCGACGGAACGGTCGAGCTGCTCAACGTCACGGCCGGAGTCCTCACCCTGGTCGTCGACGGCGAGGAGCACACCCTGCCGGCCGGCACCTCCGCCGTCTTCGAGGCCAACACGGCGCACGAGTACCGCAACGACGGCGACGAGCCCGCCGCGATGACGATGGCCGTCTCCATCCCGCCCGTACGCTGACGACGGCCGCCTGCGTCCCGTCCGTACGCCGACGCCCTGCCCGTACCGCTGCCCGCCCGTACGCTGAGACGATCGGCCGCGCACCGAGCGGTGGTTGTTAGCGTGAGGCGCATGCGCGCACCCATCGGAGACTTCGACGACGTCCGGCCCGCCCCCGACTGCCTCGACCTGCTGACCGGCCCCGTCGCCGCGGCCGTCCGGGCCTGGACCGGGCCCGTACCGGCCGATCAGCTGCTGTACGTGGACACCGACCCGGCCATCGCCGACACCGCCGTCTTCGTGGAGCACTACGGGCCCGCGCTGCTCGACGACTCCGCCAACTGCGTGGTCGTCGCGGGCAAGCGCGGCGAGACGACGACCCTGGCCGCGTGCGTGGTGAAGTCGGCGACCAGGGTCGACGTCAACGGGGTCGTACGCAAGCACCTCGGTGCCCGGAAGGCCTCGTTCGCGCCGATGGACACCGCGACCGGCGAGACCGGCATGGAGTACGGCGGCATCACCCCCATCGGCCTCCCGGCCGACTGGCCCCTGCTCGTGGACGCCGCCGTGGTCGACACCGCGTGGGTCCTGGTCGGCAGCGGCCGCAGGCGCGGCAAGCTGATCCTGCCGGGGAAGGCCTTCGCCCAACTGCCGGGGGCGGTCGTCCTGGAGGGGCTCGGCGTCCCGGTCGGCTGAGGATCCCGCGAGGGCCTCAGCCCAGGCGCGGGATCTCGATCGCGGGGCAGCGGTCCATGACCATGTCCAGGCCCGCCGCGCGCGTACGGGCGAAGGCGGACTCGTCGATGACGTCCAGCTGGAACCAGACCGCCTTCGCGCCGATCGCGACCGCCTCGTCGGCGATCCCGCCCGCCTGCTCGCCGTTGACGAACACGTCGACGACGTCGACCGGGAAGGGGATGTCGGCGAGGGACGCGTAGCCCTGCTCGCCGTGCACGGTCTCCGCCTTCGGGTGGACCGGGACGATCCGCTTCCCGAAGCGCTGGAGGACGGCCGCCACTCCGTACGCGGCCCGTGCCTGGTTCGTGGACAGGCCGACCACCGCCCAGGTGTCGCCCGTGGACGTGAGGATCCGCCGTACCGTCTCCTCCGCGGAGTAGCCGGTCGGTTCGGCGGTCGTGGTCTCGACGCTCATCGCGCTCGCTGCCTCTCTTCGATGTGGCCCGTCATCCTCGTCAACGGGCCACCACCTGACCTGATTCCCGCCGGCGGCCTCAGACGTCCCAGGCGCGCCGTTCGGCCTCCCGCGGCGCCTCGATCAGGGACGGGACACCCGGGCCGAAGGTCATCACCGGACGGGCCGGGTCCCAGGTCCGCCAGCCCGGGTCGCCCGTCGCGGCGAAGGACACCCAGGCCGCGTGCATCGCCGCCGCCAGGTCGCCGGGCGCGTCCGAACCCGTCAGGGCGCGCGTCTCCGGCAGGTCCAGCGTGTCGAAGACGAAGCCGAGTTCCAGCGCGTGACAGGCACCGAGGCCGAGTACGGGGGAGCGCCAGCCGAACTCGTACATGTACGTTCCCGCCCGCGCGCCGGAGCGCAGCCGGGCGTCCGCGAGGGTGTTCAGCGGGATCCGCAGCAGCTTGTCCGTGGCGAGCGCGCCCAGGATCTCGCCCGGCTTCTCCTGCGGGCGGCCCGCGCGGTACACCCGGGCCGCCCGGGCCGGCACCTTCGCCTTCCACAGCAGGAGCCGCTGGACCAGGGGACCCACCCTGTCCGTGACCCCGCTCGGCACGAACCACAGCCGGTACTCCTCCGTGGTCGTGCCCATCAGCAGGTCCACCTCGGCCGAGGCGCCGTCCGCGAGCGCCTGCGCCGGATCGCGCGGCACCACCTCGCCGTCGACGACGATCTGGAAGGAGTGCCCGCCGGTCAGCGGCGAGCCCTTGCCGGTCACCTCCGTCTGCGCCCCGAGCAGCTCTTCCCTGTCCACGCGCGCGAAGGCCTCCGCCGTGGCCGGCACCTCGAGCCGGGCGGCCACCGCTTCGGTGGCCCGGCGGGCCTTGTCGAGGGGCTGCGCGATCGGAGCCCCGCTCTGCACCACCGCCCGCCGGAACAGCCCCTTCGCCGGCGGCGAGGCGAGCAGCGCGGCGATCGAGATCGCACCCGCCGACTCGCCGAACACCGTCACCCGCTCCGGGTCCCCGCCGAACTCCGCGACGGTGTCCCGCACCCAGGTCAGCGCTGCGATCTGGTCGCGCAGGCCGAGGTTGCCGGGAGCGTCGGGGAAGACCCCGAAACCCTCGATTCCCAGCCTGTAGTTGACCGAGACGAGGACGACCCCGTCCCGCGCGAAGGCGGTGCCGTCGTAGACGGGGACCGCCGAGGAGCCGTGGATCAGCGAACCACCGTGGATCCAGACCATCACCGGGCGTCCGCCGTCCTCAGCGGACTCCGGTCCGTCCCCCCACGGCGCCCACACGTTCAGGTTGAGGCAGTCGTCGCCCGCGACGTCCGGGTCGGGGAGCAGGGCGTCGAGCGGCGGGGCGTACGGGCGCTTCGGCGCCGTCGGACCGAAGGCCGTGGCCTCCCGGACCCCGTCCCAGGGCTCGACCGGTTCCGGCGCGCGGAACCGCAGCGGGCCCACCGGGGCCTGTGCGTAGGGCACCCCCAGGAAGGCGGCCACGCCGTCCTCCAGACGGCCCCGCAGCGCTCCGTACCGCGTGCGGACCTCAGGTCCCCGCTCCGTCATCGATGCCACCCTTCCTCCGACTGCCGGTCATGCAGGTCTACGGATACGGCTACGGCCGTGGCCGCGTCCACGCCTGCGACTGCGCCACGAGCGCGCGCTTCAGGACCTTGCCGGTCGGGCCCAGCGGCAGCTCCTCGACGAACCGCACGATCCGGGGGTACTTGTGGCGGCCGAGGCGCTCGCGCGACCAGTCGACGAGCTCCTCCTCGGCGAGCGGCGCCGCGCCCTTCCGGCGTACGACGACCGCGCACACCTCCTCGCCCTTCGCCTCGTCGGGGACCCCGATCACCGCGACCTCCGAGACCGAGGGGTGGCGCACGAGCACCTCCTCGACCTCGCGCGGGTAGATGTTGAAGCCGCCCCGGATGACCAGGTCCTTCTTCCGGTCCACGATCCGCAGGAAACCGTCCTCGTCCCGTACGCCCAGGTCACCCGTGCGGAACCAGCCGTCGACGACCGCCGCCGCCGTCGCCCCCGGATCGTCGAGGTAGCCGGCGAACACGTTGTGCCCGCGCACCACGACCTCCCCGGTCTCCCCGTCCGCGAGCAGCAGGATCCCGGCGTCCACGGCCGCGTCCGCGATGCCCACCTCGACACCCCAGACCGGGTGCCCGACCGTGCCGGGCCGACGGCCGATGTGCGGCTGGTTGAAGGTCGCGACCGGTGAGGTCTCCGTCAGGCCGTACCCCTCCAGGACCTGCGTGCGGAAGGTCTCCTCGAAGCGCTCCAGGACGGCGACCGGAAGCGCCGCGCCGCCCGACACGGCGGTCCGCAGGGCCTCCGGCCGTGCGTCGGACCCGGCCGCCGCCTCCACCAGGGCGTGGTACATCGTCGGTACGCCCATGAAGACCGTCACACCTTCGTCGGCGAGCACCCGCAGGGCGGCCGGACCGCTGAACCGGGGCATCAGCACGAGCGTCGCGCCCTGCCGGAGCGTCCCGTTCATCGCGCAGGTCTGGCCGTAGCTGTGGAAGAGCGGCAGACAGCCGAGGACCACGTCGCCCGCGCCGAGACCGAGCAGGTCCTGCGAGGTCACCGACGCGTTCATGACGATGTTGAGATGGGTGAGCAGGGCCCCCTTCGGCCGGCCCGTCGTCCCGCTCGTATAGAGGATCACCGCCGTGTCCGAGGGCTCGGCCGGCTCGGCGGCGGCCAGCGGCTCCGCCGCCGAGGGCGCCCCCTGGAAGGCGCGCACCCCGGCCGCGCGCGCCGCCTCGTCGGCGACCGCCCACAGCGGACCGCCGCTCACGATGCCCACGGCGCCGCTGTGCTCCAGGACGTACCGCACCTCGTCGGCGACGAGCAGGGCGTGCACCGGGACGACCGTCGCGCCGGCCGCGAGCGCCCCGTAGTACACCCGGAGGAACTCGATGGTGTTCGGCAGCAGCACGGCGATCCGGTCGCCCGGCTTCACCCCGGCCTCGCGCAGCCCGGCGGCGCAGCGCAGCGCCTCCGTCCACAGCTCCCCGTAGGTGAGCCGGGCCGCGCCCTCCACGACCGCGATCCGGTCGGGGAAGTGGCGGGCGGACTCGCCGAGGACGCCGGCGACGCTCAGTGACATGGCACGCTCCAGGTACGCGGAGTCAACAGCTCTGTTGACGATCGGTGACACGGCCCAGAATCCGCCGCGACCCCGCCCGGACGCCATGTGCAGGTGCCCACCATGTGGGCCGGCGAGCTGGGCAGTGGCCCCGCCGTCGCGCCCGACCCGTGGCATTCGCCAAATTGCGGAGCTACCGTGCGAGCCATGACGCACAGCTCGGCCGCACCCGGCGAGCCCCCGGGGGCACACTCCGGCGGAAGCCGCACCTCCCAGGGCCGCGCGGGCGGCTCCGGCGGGCCCCGCACCCCGCTGGGTTCCACCGGCGGCTCCGGCGGAGCCCACACTCCGCTGAGCGGTTCCGGCGGCACCGGTGGCTCCGGCGCGCTGCGCCGCGCCCTCGCCACGACGATGCTCGCCGACGTCGACCGGCTCACAGACCGTGCCGTCGACGACATCCGCGCCCACTCCGGTACGTACGCGTCCGGCGCGCCCGTCACCCGTGAGGACCTCTGGGAGATCTGCCGCGACAACCTGCTGCGCGCCCTGGAGGACTTCGGCGGCCTCGCCCCGACCGGCGGCGACTTCGAGTGGGCGGCCCGCGAGACCGGCCGCCGCCGCGCCGAACAGGGGGTGCCCCTGGACACCGTGCTCCAGGCCTACCGGCGCGGCGGCCGGGTCCTCTGGCAGGTCATGGCCGAGTACCTCAGGGTCCGGGCCGGGCGCGAATCCGACAGCCGGGACATCGAGCTCGACATGGCGAGCGGCGTCTGGGAGACCATCGACCGCTTCTCGGTCGCGATGGCCGACGCGTACCGGATCGCCCAGCTGGAACTCCAGAGCCGCCAGGACACCCGGCGCGTCGCCCTCTTCGAGGCGCTGCTCGACGGCCGCGCCGACGACCCCGCCGTCGCCTCGGCCGCCGCGGCCGCGCTCGGCGTCCCTCCGGTCGACCGGTACGTCGTCGTGGTCGCCGCCCAGGACCCCGCCGCCCCGCCGCACCCCTCGCCGGTCCTGGAGGCCCAGGGCATGTGGTCGTACTGGCGGCCCCGCTCCGGCCGGTACGCCGGCATCGTCCGGCTGCCCCGCCGCGACGCGCCCCCCGGGCGGACTCCCTCGGCCCGTCCGGGCGGCGGAGCCGACCCCGCCACGCGCGCGCTGCTCGCGGCACTGCGCGAGCGGACCGGGGCCACCGCCGGGGTCTCGCCGGAGTTCGAGCGCCTCTCCCAGGCGGGGCGCGCCCTGCGGCTCGCCGAGCAGACCCTCCGTACCCTCCCCGCCGGCAGCGGCGAGGTCGGCGTCTTCGACGACCGGCTCGCCCAGGTGCTGCTCAGCGGGCGCACCGACATCGCCGAGCGCATCGTGACCGTCCACCTCGGCCCGGTCCTCGCCACCGGCGGCGAACGCGCCGCGCTCCTCACCACCCTCCGTGCCTGGCTCGACCACGGCTGCTCGGCCTCCCGGGCAGCCGACCAGCTCTACTGCCACCGCAACACCGTCCTCAACCGCATCGGCCGCATCTCCGAGCTCACCGGCCGCTCCAGCGAGTCGGGCGAGGCCCGCCTCGGCTGGGCCCTGGCCCTGCGCGCCCTGCCGTACGCCGGGCTCGCCACCCCGCCCGAACCGGCCGCCGGGGAGCGCGAGGCCGACAGGAGCTAGGGGTCTCGTCGGCCGCCGGAGTGGCACGGGCCCACGGAACGTAGGCTGGGCGGATGCAGGAGCAGTACCGCACGCCGGCCCACGAGGGCGTGCACGAGACCGAGATCAACCGCTCGCGCTTCCTCTGCGCGCTCGCACCCGTCGCCGACGAGCGGGAGGCGCAGGAGTTCGTCGCGCGCATCCGCAAGGAGCACCCGACCGCCAGCCACAACTGCTTCGCCTACGTCCTCGGAGCCGACGCGTCCGTGCAGAAGGCGAGTGACGACGGAGAGCCCGGCGGCACGGCCGGCGTCCCGATGCTGCAGATGCTCCTGCGCCGCGAGATGCGGTACGTCGTCGCCGTCGTGACCCGCTACTACGGCGGTGTGAAGCTCGGCGCGGGCGGCCTCATCCGCGCGTACGGCGGGGTGGTCGGCGAGGCCCTCGACGCGCTCGGCACGGTGACCCGGCAGCGCTTCCGGCTGGCCACCGTCACCGTCGACCACCAGCGGGCCGGCAAGCTGGAGAACGACCTGCGGGCGACCGGGCGCGCCGTCCGTGACGTGCGGTACACCGACGCCGTCACGATCGAGATCGGCCTCCCGGACTCGGACGTCCCCGCCTTCCGCGCCTGGCTCGCGGACGCCACGGCGGGCACGGCCTCGTTCGAACTCGGCGGCGAGGCGTACGGGGACGCCTGAGGCGTGACGCTTGAACTGTGACGCTGAACTGTGACGCTTGAACTGTGACGGTCGAGGCCTGATCGGCGCCCTCCGACGGCGAAGCGCGTACGGCCCCCGCCTCCCGTCCCGTACCGCCCGGCCTCCCTCCCGTACCCCCCCGGCCTCCCGTCCCGTACGGCCCCGACCACACCCCCCGGCGGGATAGCGTGGTGGGCGCACACGTACGGGAACCAGCGGCGAGGAGCGGCGCACATGCGGGGTGGGACGGCATCGTGAGGCTCCTGCACACCTCGGACTGGCACCTGGGCCGGTCCTTCCACCGCGTCGGTCTCCTCGAAGCCCAGACCGCCTTCCTCGACCACCTCGTCGCGACCGTCCACGCGCACCGGGTGGACGCCGTCCTCGTCGCCGGTGACGTCTACGACCGGGCCGTGCCCCCGCTCCCCGCCGTCGAGCTGTTCGACACCGCCCTGCACCGCCTCGCCGAGGCCGGGGTGCCCACGATCATGATCTCCGGCAACCACGACTCGGCCCGACGCCTCGGCGTCGGCGCCGGACTCATGGAGCGTGCCGGTATCCATCTCCGTACCGACCCGGCCGGAATCGGCACCCCCGTCGTCCTCACCGACGCCCACGGCGACATCGCCCTGTACGGCCTGCCCTACCTCGAACCGGCCCTCGTCCGGGAACAGCTCGGCGCCGAGAAGGCCGGGCACGAGGCCGTGCTCGCCGCCGCGATGGACCGGGTCCGCGCCGACCTCGCCGGACGCCCCGCCGGAACCCGTTCCGTGGTCCTCGCCCACGCCTTCGTCGCCGGCGGCGCGCCCAGCGACAGCGAGCGGGACATCACCGTCGGCGGCGTCGCCGCCGTCCCCACCGGGATCTTCGACGGCGTCGACTACGTGGCCCTCGGGCACCTGCACGGCAGCCAGACCCTCACCCCCCGGGTGCGTTACTCCGGCTCCCCCCTCGCCTACTCCTTCTCCGAGGCCGACCACCGCAAGACGATGTGGCTCGTCGAGCTGGGCCCCACCGGCCCCGACGGGGCGATCACCGGCGCCGAACGGCTCGACTGCCCCGTCCCGCGCCCCCTCGGCCGGATCCGGGGGCGGCTCGACGACCTCCTCGCCGACCCCGCGCTCACCCCCCACGAGCAGTCCTGGGTCGAGGCCACGCTCACCGACCCCGTGCGCCCCGCCGAGCCCATGGCCCGGCTCACCGAACGCTTCCCGCACACCCTGAGCCTGGTCTTCGACCCCGAGCGCACCGGGGACGACCCCGGCGCCTCCTACGCCCAGCGGCTCCGGGACCGCACCGACCAGCAGATCGCGGAGGACTTCGTGGCCCATGTGCGCGCCGGCGCGGCCCTCGACGGGGCCGAGCGGACGGTCCTGTACGGCGCCTTCGACGACGTACGGGTCGACACCGCCGAGCGCGAGGTGGGCCGGTGAGGCTGCACCGACTGGAGATCACCGCGTTCGGCCCCTTCGGCGGCACGCAGACCGTCGACTTCGACGCCCTCTCCTCCGCCGGGCTCTTCCTCCTCCACGGGCCGACCGGCGCCGGCAAGACCTCCGTCCTCGACGCGGTCTGCTTCGCCCTGTACGGGAGCGTGCCCGGCGTCCGCCAGACTCCGGGCGGCTCCCTGCGGAGCGACCACGCCCCTGTCGGCACGTCCACCGAGGTCGTCCTCGAACTCACCGTGGGGGACCGGCGCCTGGAGATCACCCGGCGCCCGGCCCAGCAGCGGCCCAAGAAGCGCGGCGGCGGCTTCACCACCGAGAAGGCCCAGACCTGGCTGCGCGAGTACGACCCCGCCACGCGCGCGTGGAACGGCCTGAGCCGCTCCCACCAGGAGGTGGGGGAGGAGATCACCCAGCTCGTCGGCATGAGCCGCGAGCAGTTCTGTCAGGTCGTCCTCCTCCCGCAGGGCGACTTCGCCCGCTTCCTCCGTGCCGACGCCGAGGCCCGCGGCAAGCTCCTCGGCCGCCTCTTCGACACCCGCCGCTTCGCCGCCGTCGAAGAGCGCCTGGCCGACCTGCGGCGGACCGCTCAGCAGCAGGTCGAGGACGGCGACGAGCGGCTCCTCGCACTCGCCCACCGGATGGGTCAGGCCGCCGGGGGCCTCGCCGTCGCCCGTACCTCCGTCGAGGGGCGGCCCGGCGACCCCGGCCTCGCCGACACGGTCCTCACCTGGGCCGCCGTCGCCCGTACGGAGGCCCGCGAGGCCCTCGACATCGCGCGCGTACGGCTCGAAGCCGCTGAGACCCGGCAGGGCGCGGCGCGCGCCGCCCTCGACGCCGAGAACGACCTGGCCGCCCGCCAGGCCCGGCACGCCGACGCGCTCCTGCGGCAGGAGCGGCTCACCGCCCACGCGCCGGAGAAGGACCGGCTCCAGGCCGCCCTCGACCGCAGTCTGAAGGCGGACCGGGTGGCCCCCGCGCTGGGACTGCGCCAGGACGCCGAGCGCGAGCGTTCGACCGCGCACGCCGCCCGCGAACGCGCCCGCGCCCAGCTGCCCCCGGATCTCGCCGACGCCGGGGCCGAGCAGCTCTCGGCCCTCGAACGCCGGCTGCGCGAGGAACTCGGAGGCCTGGAGGCGGCCCGTCGCGCCGAGCGCCGCGCCGCCGCGATCGCCGGGGAACGCGCCGTCCTCGTGCGCGAGGCGCGCGCCGACGGCGACGTCCTCCGGGACGCCTCCGACTGGCTCGCCGGCTGGGGACCGCGCCGGACGGCGCTCACCGAGCACGTCGAGGCCGCCCGGGACGCCGCCGCCCGGGCGGAGCACCTCGCGGGCCGCCTCGATCCCGCCCGCCGCCGGTTCGACGCGGCCCGCCGCCGTGACGCCCTCGCCGAGGACACCCGGGCGGCCGAGGCGCGCCTCGCGGACGCACGGGAACGACGCAACACCGCCCACGAGAGCTGGCTGGACGTCAAGTCACGGCGCCTGGAGGGCATCGCCGCCGAACTCGCGGTCACCCTCGCCCCGGGCGACCCCTGCCAGGTCTGCGGCTCGACCGCCCACCCGGCCCCCGCCCGCACCGGCGCCGACCATGTCGACCGGGCCACCGAGGACGCCGCCTACGCCTCCTACACCCGCGCCGAGGAGACCCGTACGTCCGCCGAACGCGACTTGGCCGTCACCCACGAGTCCTGGTCCACGGCCCGCGCCGAGGTCCAGGCGGGCGCCCCGGCCGGTTCGTCCGAGCCGACCGTCGGCGAACTCGCTCTCGAAGTCGAAGAGTTGACCCGCCTCCATGCCGAGGCGCACGCGCTCGCCGGACAGACCCACGGCGCGCGGGAGACGCTCGCGCGGGCCGAGCGGGAGCACGAGAAGCGGGTCGGCGCGCAGCGGGAGGCCGAGCGGCGGGTCGCCGCGCGGACCTCGCGGCGCGAGGCCCTCGACCGCGAACAGCTCGCCCTCGACGAGGAACTGACCCGGGGACGCGGCGCGTTCGCCACCGTGGCCGAACACGCCACCCTCCTCGAACGGCGGATCGGCCTCCTGGTCGACGCCACCGGCGCCGTACGCACCGCCGAACTCGCCGCCCAGCACCTCAAGGAGGCCGACGACCGGCTCGCCGACGCGGCCTACCGCGCGGGCTTCACCACCCCCGCCGAGGCCGCCGCCGCACTCCTCCGCGAGGGCGAGCGCCGGGACCACCAGCACCGCGTGGACGCCTGGCAGGCCGAGGCCGCCGCCGTCGCGGACCGGCTCGCCGAGCCCGGCACCGCGGCCGCCGCCGCCCTTCCGCCCGCCGACCCGGCCGCGGTCGGGGCCGCCCACACGGCGGCCGAACGCGCGCTCCGCGAGGCCGACGCCGTCCTGGCCGCCGCCCGCGAACGCGCCACCGGCCTCGCCGGACTCTCCCGGCAGGCCCTCACCGAGGTCCGCCGCCTGGGTCCGCTCCGCGAGGAGTACGACCGGGTGGCCCGCCTCGCCGCACTCACCGCCGGCACCTCCGCCGAGAACGAGCGCCGGATGCGCCTGGAGTCGTACGTCCTGGCCGCCCGCCTCGAACAGGTCGCGGCCGCCGCGACCGCGCGCCTCCAGCGGATGTCCTCCGGCCGCTACACCCTCGTCCACTCCGACGCGCGCTCCGGCGGCAAGCGGGCCGGCCTCGGCCTGCACGTCGTCGACGCCTGGACCGGCAACGAGCGCGACACCGCCACGCTCTCCGGCGGCGAGACCTTCTTCGCCTCCCTCGCGCTCGCCCTCGGCCTCGCCGACGTCGTCACGGACGAGGCGGGGGGCGTACGGCTCGACACGCTCTTCATCGACGAGGGCTTCGGCAGCCTCGACGAGCAGACGCTCGACGAGGTCCTCGACGTCCTCGACTCACTGCGCGAACGCGACCGCAGCGTCGGCATCGTCAGTCACGTCGGCGATCTGCGCCGCCGGATCCCGGCCCAGCTGGAGGTCGTCAAGGCGCGGCAGGGCTCGGCGGTACGGCTGCGCACCGGCGCGGACGCGCTCAGCGGCTGAGGCCCGTGCGGTGTGACTCCCGGCGGCTCAGGAGCGGGCGGTCGCGCCCTCAGCGGCTGAGTGAACGCCGGGGGAGCGGCGAGGAGTAGACGACGCTCGTCGTCACGGAGCCGAGTGTGGCGATCTTCCCGGAGATCGCCTCCAGGTGCTTCATCGACCGCGCGGCGACCTTGAGGACGAAACAGTCGTCGCCGGTGACGTGGTGCGCCTCCAGGACCTCCGGCGTGGTGTCGAGCAGATCGTGGAACGGCTTGTAGTTGCCGTGCGGATAGCGGAGCCGTACGAAGGCGAGGATCGGCAGCCCGAGCCGGTCCTGGTCGACGATCGCCGCGTACCCGGTGATCACCCCGGCCTCCTCCAGGCGCCGCACCCGCTCGGTCACCGCGGACGGCGACATCGACACGGTACGGGCGAGCTCGGCGAAACTGGCGCGGCCCTCGGACTGGAGGGCCTGGAGAATGCGCCAGTCGGTGGCGTCGGCGGTGTACTCGGTGGTCATACGGCACAGATAGCAGGGGATTCCCCGGCCGATCAAGCGGTCGGCCGGGGAATCTCACCCCAGCTGCCCTCAGAGGCGCGAGAGCTCGTCGACCAGGTCGTCGAGGCCCAGCGGCCCCTGCGAGAGGGCGGCCATGTGCCAGGCCTTCGCGTCGAACGCGTCGCCGTGCGCCGCCCGCGCGTTG
This sequence comes from Streptomyces sp. NBC_00250, assembly GCF_036192275.1. Taxonomy (NCBI): domain Bacteria; kingdom Bacillati; phylum Actinomycetota; class Actinomycetes; order Kitasatosporales; family Streptomycetaceae; genus Streptomyces; species Streptomyces sp. NBC_00250. The sequence continues at coordinate 7,632,687 of NZ_CP108088.1, forward strand.
GCGCGGCCGAGCAGCCAGGCCCGCTCGCCCAGCTTGTAGCCGATGGCCTGACCCGGCATCGACAGATAGCGGGTCATCTCGCTCTCCACGAAGGACGGCGGACGGCTGCTGTGCCGCTGGAAGAACTCCTGCGCGAGCTCGGGGGTCCACCGCTCGCCCGGGTGGAACGGCGAGTCCGCCGGGATCTCAAGGCCCAGGTGCATGCCGATGTCCACGATCACCCGGCAGGCGCGCATCATCTGCCCGTCGAGGTAGCCGAGGCGCCGCTCCGCGTCCGGCAGGAAGCCGAGTTCGTCCATCAGCCGCTCCGCGTAGAGCGCCCAGCCCTCGGAGTTGGCGCTGACCTTGCCGATGGTCGCCTGGTAGCGGGAGAGGCGGTCGGCGACGTGCACCCACTGCGCGATCTGCAGGTGGTGGCCGGGAACGCCCTCGTGGTACCAGGTCGACACCAGGTCGTAGACCGGGAAGCGGGTCGTGCCGTCCACCGGGAGCCAGGTGCGGCCGGGGCGCGAGAAGTCCTCGGACGGGCCGGTGTAGTACGGCGCGGCGGCGCCGCCCGGCGGGGCGATCCGGGACTCCACCCGCCGTACCCGGTCGGCGAGTTCGAAGTGGGTGCCGTCGAGCGCCTCGATGGCCTCGTCCATGAGCTCCTGGAGCCAGACCCGGACCTCCTCCACCCCTTCGATGTGCGTGCCGTGCTCGTCGAGGTGGGCCAGCGCCTCCCAGGGGTCGGAGCCCGGCAGGATCCGCTCGGCCTCGGTCCGCATCTCGCCGAGCAGCCGGTGGTACTCGGTCCAGCCGTACGCGTACGCCTGGTCGAGGTCCAGGTCGGTGCCGTTGAAGAAGCGGGTCCAGCGCTGGTAGCGCTCACGGCCCACCGTGTTCGGGGCGTCCGCGACGGCCGGGGCGTACACGTCCCGCATCCAGTCCCGTAGCGCCACGACGGCCTCGGTGGCGGCCCGGCCCGCCTTGGCGAGCCCGGCGCGCAGCTCCTCGGGGAGGGTGGCCGGGCCCGCGGCGGCGAACTCCTCGAACCAGCCCGGCCCTCCGCTCGCCGCGCCCGCCCACTCCGTGAGCTGTTCGACGAAGGTGGCCGTGGGGCGCGGCCCGCCGAACAGCTTCCGCTCAAGACCGAGCGCGAGCGCGGACCGGTAGCCCTCCAGGGCGGCCGGGACCGCGCGCAGCCGGGCGGCGACCGCCGTCCAGTCCTCCTCGGTCTCCGTCGGCATCACGGTGAACACGATGCGGACGCTGTGCGCGGGCGAGCGCATGTTGCTGACCGCGCACAGCCCCTCCTCGGCCTCGTACACGGCGAGTTCCGCCGTCAGGCGCTCCCGCAGCAGACGGGCGCACCGCTGCTCGGCCTCGCTGTCCGCGCCCGGGGCGCGCTCCGCCTCGTCGAGCCGGGCGAGCGTACGGCGGGCGAGGTCGGCCACGGCCCGCTGGCCGGCCGGCGAGAAGTCGGGCAGCAGTCCGGCGCTCTCCTTGACTCCCAGGTACGTACCGGTGATCGGGTCGAGGGCGATGAGTGCGTCGACGTGTTCGTCGGCGACCTGGCGGGGCAGCGCGCTGCTGGAAGTCTCTGGCATGGGGGTCATCCTGGCGCGTCCGGCGGGCCCGCGTCACCCTCGTCCGGCCTCAGTCGGCTGACAAGGAAGGGCTCGCCGAGGGCGGCAGAAGCGGCCCGCACTCCCACTGCTGGAAGATCAGCCGCGTCTCGACGCGGGCCACCTCGCGGCGCGAGGTGAACTCGTCGAGCACGAGTCGTTGCAGGTCGGCGGGGTCCGCGACGGCCACGTGCACCAGGTAGTCGTCGGGTCCCGTCAGATGGAACAGCGCCCGGGACTCCGGCAGGGCCCGGATCCGGTCCACGAAGGGACCGATCAGTTCCCGCCGGTGCGGCCGGACCTGGACAAGAAGGAGCGCTTCAAGACCTCGGCCGAGTTTGGCCGGATCCAGTCGTAGCTGGTGTCCGAGGATCACGCCCGTGCGGCGCAGCCGCGCCACCCGGTCCAGGCAGGTGGAGGGTGCCACCCCGACCTCGGCGGCGAGTTCACGGTAGGTGGTCCGGGCGTCGTTCTGCAGGAGGCGAAGAATGTGCAGATCGACCGCGTCCAGTACGACAGAATCGGCCATCTGGCGAACGTAGCACGGCGATTTCCCGCTACTTCCCGGTATCCGTTCACAGTGCCGCCATGGACGCCATGGACTACGGCTCCTCGGTCACCCCGAGGGCCCTCGCCACCGAAGCCGTGCACGCCGGCCGCGAAGACCTCGCCTCGCTCGGTCTGCACGCCCCGCCGCTCGATCTGTCCACCACCTACCCCTCGTACGACGCCCGGGCCGAGGCCGCCCGGATCGACGAATTCGCCACCACGGGTGCCCGGCTCGACGGGCCGCCGGTCTACGCCCGGCTCGACAACCCCACCGTCGCCCGCTTCGAGGAGGCCCTCGCCCGACTTGAGGGCGCCGAGGCGGCCGTCGCCTTCGCCAGCGGCATGGCGGCCTTCACCGCCGTCCTCCTCGCCCGGGCGAGCCAGGGTCTGCGTCACGTGGTCGCGGTCCGTCCGCTGTACGGCTGCAGCGACCACCTCCTGGACGCCGGACTGCTCGGCACCGAGGTGACCTGGACCGACCCGGCGGGCGTCGCGGACGCGATACGGCCCGACACCGGCCTGGTCATGGTGGAGTCGCCCGCCAACCCGACCCTGGCGGAGGCGGACATCCGCGCCCTCGCCCACTCCTGCGGATCCGTGCCGCTCCTGGTCGACAACACCTTCGCCACGCCCGTGCTCCAGCGCCCGGTCGAGCAGGGCGCCCGCATCGTGCTGCACAGCGCCACCAAGTACCTCGGCGGTCACGGTGACGTCATGGGCGGCATCGTCGCCTGCGACGAGGAGTTCGCCCGCACCCTCCGTCAGGTCCGCTTCGCCACCGGCGGAGTGCTGCACCCGCTCGCCGGCTATCTGCTGCTGCGTGGTCTGTCCACCCTGCCGGTACGGGTGCGTGCGGCTTCCGGCACGGCGGCGGAGCTCGTACGGCGGCTCGCCACGGATCCCCGGATCGCGCGGGTCCACTACCCGCGGATCGGCGGCGCGATGATCGCCTTCGAGGTCTACGGCGACCCGCACGACGTCATCGCCGGCGTCCGTCTGATCACCCCGGCCGTGAGCCTCGGCAGCGTCGACACCCTCATCCAGCACCCGGCCTCCATCAGCCACCGCATCGTGGCCGAGGGTGACCGGCGCTCGGCGGGCGTCAGCGACCGCCTGCTGCGGATGTCGGTCGGTCTCGAGGACGTCGAGGACCTTTGGCGGGATCTGACCCAGGCGCTCAGCGCTCCGCCCGCCGGATCCCTTCGTGCCGCTGTTCCTGCTGGGGCCGGGCGGCCGGTCGCGGTGCCGCGGCCAGCCGGGCTGTGATCACCAGGGTGCCCTCCTCGATCTGGTAGTCGAGGGGCAGGTTGAGCGCCCGCATCGCGGCCACCATCCCGGTGTTGGACGACTGCGTCACGGCGTACACGCTGGCGCAGCCGGCCTCCTCCGCCATCGCCACGAGCCGGCCGAGGAGCTCGGAGCCGATGCCGCGCCGCTGCCAGTCGTCCTCCACCATCAGCGCGACCTCCGTCTCGTCGCCGTCCCAGAGCAGATGTCCGAGGGCGACGAGCCGGCCGGAGGTCGTCTGCACGGCCAGGGTGCGCCCGAAGCGGGGGCTGAGCAGATGGTCGAGGTAGCGGTCCGCGTCGCCGACCGGGCCGTGGTAGCGCAGACCGAGCGTGCGGGGCGAGCAGCGGTCGTGCATGGCGCGCGCGGCGGCCAGGTCGCGCTGGTCGGCGCGGCGGACGGTGATCTCGTTGCCCTCGGGGAGGGTCAGCACGTCCTGGCTGCGCGGGACGCGCGGGCCGAGCCGCGCGTCGAGCTCGACGAGGGCGCGGGCCCGGGCGAACTCGGTGGGGGTGAAGGGGAGGTAGGGCCGCTCCACGATGAGCGTGCCGCCGTTGGGGTCGCGCAGCCGCATCACGGTCTCCTCCAGGACGCCTTCGACCGGGGCGAGTTCGCCGGTGGGGCGGCCGGTGAGCGAGACGGCGGGCACGGAGTGCAGGGTGCAGCGGCCGAGGAGCTGGCGCAGCGCGAGCGGCAGTTCGGCCGCGTCGAGCGCCGTACGGGTGGCCAGGCCGAGGACCCGGGTGGGGGTGTCCACCAGGTCGTGGGCGTCGGCCCGCTCGGTCCAGGTGTCGCGGCCGCCCGCCGCCGCCGTCTCACGGGAGAGGGCGTGGGCGGAGAGATCGGCGGGGGCGCGCAGCAGGAACTCGTCGACCGTGCCGTCGGCGAGCGGGTGCGTCTGGAGGGTGAGGATGTCCACGCCCAGGCGGGCGAGGACGGTGCACAGCGCGGCGAGGCTGCCCGGCGTGTCCGCGACGGTGGTCCGCATCCGCCAGAGCGTCGTCTCGACGGGAACCTCGGGCTCCGTCTCGTCGTGCTCCTCCTCGGTCTTCGCAGGGACGGTCGCGGTGGAGGGCCCGCCGGTGTCACCGGCGGGCGGAGCATGGCTCGCATGACTGCGCCTCCGTGCCCACCAGGTGTGGAAGCCGGCGGTGGCGACCAGCGCGATCGCCGAGAACACCAGGAGGTAGGGGCCGTCCGGCCCCTTGACGATGCTCTTGGCGATCGTGTCGGCCACCACCACGGCGGTGAACAGGGCGGCGAGCTCGATCAGGTCGTGCCGCCAGTGGTGCGGACGGCGGGTGCTCTTCGAAGACGTCACATCGGTCATGACCTCACTGTGACCCAGTGGTGTTGCGTGATCACGAACGCTTTGTGACTGACGGGTTAAGCGCCCATCTGGCGGCTTAAGGAACGATTCAGGCCGTTTCTGTCAGAGCCTGATCGGCCCCCTGGCGGAGTGCGCCCGACAGCCGCTTCGCCTGGACGACGAACTGCGAGGCGCTCCGCGCCGAGGCCAGGGCATCGAGCCCGGCCACCTCCCCCCGGGCCCCGCACCGCTCCACACAGTCCGCAGCCACTGCGAGGACCTCGCCCAGACCCCGTACCGGCTTCTCCGTGCCGAGCAGCTCCGGCAGGAGCGGCTCCAGGACCGCCCAGACCGTGCCGTACGCGCCCGTGGCGGCCGTCGTCCGGAGCGCGTCCGCCAGGCGGTTCGGCTTCACCGAGCCCTCCACGACCAGCCACGCCAGCTCCGTGCCGAGCCGCCGGGGGTTCAGATCGCCCCGCGACGCCAGGACGAGCAGCGCGTCCACCGCGCGCAGACGGTCGTCCGCGTCCTGACAGCCCAGACCGAACGCCAGGGCGAGATGGACGGCCCGGCCGGCCGGGCCGCCCGCCTCGGCGAGCGCGGTGAGCGGTTCGGTCACACCGCGCTGGTCCGCATCGGCCCCCGAAGCGAGGGAGGACAGGACACACGCCGCCACGAACTCACGGTCCAAGGGCAGCACCGTGGCCCAGTGCGCCCGCGTGTCCAGCCAGTGGTAGCAGCGCCGGGGAGTCGCCCGCAGCTCGCCGCCCAGCCAGTGGAAGGCCGCCGGGAACTCCTTGCGCACCACGGCTCGCTCGTCGATCTCCACGACGATCCGGTCCGTCAGCCACCACTTCCGCGAGGCCGGGTCCTTCCCCCTGGCCAGCAACCGCACCCTCGTCCCCAGGGGTTCCCCCGCCCGCAGCCACGCGCCGAGCCGTCGTCCCGCCCGCGTGCCGAGCGCCTCCCCCTCCTCGGCCGCCCAACCGGCCGACGGGTCACCGCGCCCGACACGGAGCAGCGCCTGGGCGAAGTCGGCAGGGGCCGGCTCGACGCCCGCGTCCCGGTAGCCGCGTAGCCGCTCCACCAGCACCACCGGGTCGATCTCACCGGTGTGCAGGGTCGGTGCGGCGAGCAGGAACGGCAGCGCGTCCGTGCCGATCAGGCCGGCGGCCTCCCACAGGCGCGTGTCCAGGATCCCCGACAGTGCCTCGTGGTGGCAGGCCTTCCGGTCGGGGCCCTTCGCCCGCCCGGAGTCGACGCGCCACCCCGGCAGCATTCCCAGCAGCCCCGCGAGTACCACCTCCGCCCCGCGCGTGTGATGGCTGAAGTAGTGCTGGAGCTCCCAGTGCTCCGTCGGGAACGCCTCGCGCACCGCCGCTTCCAGCCCCGCCCGGTCCTGCCGTGCGAGCCGCACCAGACCGTCGAGCGCTCGCTCGAACGCCACCGGGTCCTGGGAGAGCCCCCGCGTCACGAGCTCCTCCACCAGCGCCTCGACCGTCGTCGCCGCGGGAGCCACCGGCTCCCGCTCCGGGACCGGCGGCAGGATCTCCTCGTACGGGAGCCCGGGCTCGACCTCCAGATCCTTCCCGAACAGCGCCACGGCCGCCGGACGGTGCACCGGACTCAGCAGACCGGCCTGCTCGGCGAGCTCACGGCGTACCGAGGCGTCCACCGCCGCCGCATGACGGCCCACCAGCTTCAGGGCCCGCTCCTGGATCGTGGTGTCCTCGTGCCCGAAGGCCTCCGCCACGGCCGGCAGCAGCTCCTCCACCGCGCCGGGCTCCCGCGCCAGCACCTTTCCGACCAGCGTCAACTGAGCCCGCACCAGCTTCTTCTCGGTACGGAACAGCACCCCGCCCGTCATCTCGGCCAGCGCCCCGGCCGACAGCGCGCCCTCGGCGGCGAGGCCCGCGAGGACCTCCTGCGCGTACCCCGCGACCGGGGACGGCGCGTCGGACGTCATCCCGATCCAGTCCGGGACCCGCTCCCGGCGCTCGGCCGCGCTCGGCTCGACGAGCCGCAGCACCTCCAGCGGGAACCGCAGGTCCCGGGCCCGACCACCCCGCAGCAGCCGGGAGACGCACAGGTCCACGACCTGGGCCCGGTCGAGCACGCCCTCCGCGACGAGCGTCGCGAGCGCGGTCGGCCAGTGCGTCGGCGCCTCGGGGCCGACCGACCAGGTCAGGCGGTCGGGCGTCTCGGCCATGGCCAGCGCGTGCGGCACGAGCACCCGCGTGTGCGAGTCCTCCCGGAGCCGCTCCAGAAGGCGCGAGTCGGTGATCTCCCGCGTCCACGCGAGGACATAGCCGTCGGTCGCGGGCACCGCGCACCCGGAGCGCTCCACGAGTCCCCGGATCAGGCCGTAACTGCTCTCCGCCACGGCCGGCCGCGCCGCGAGCCGCTGCGCCACGTCCGCCGTCCACGCCGGGTCCCGGTCGGCGAGCACCGAGAGGACCAGGGTGCCGTCCTCGGAGCGCCAGCTCAGCAGGTCGCGCCCGCCGAGCCAGGTCGCCGTCGCGGCCGCGCCGGTCTGACAGCCGGCGCCCGCCACGTACAACGCGCGCCGCACGGCGGTCGCCTCGTTCCACCGCTTCCAGTCCCAGGCGCGCACCTCGGAGCGCAGGGACTTCAACGGTCCGAGGGCGGTCTTCCGGGAGGCGGCGTCCAGCGGCTCCAGGAGCGCCGGCACCTTGTGGGCACGCCCCGCGCGCACCGCCGCCAGCAGCTGCTCGACCGGGGTGCCCCCCTCCGTACCGGTCGTGCCGGCCGCGTCGCCGCCCGTGCTCCCCGAGTCGCCTTCCGCGTCGTTCCCCGCCCCGCGCACCACGGCGCTCCTCACCTTGGTCATCATGCTGTCCATCACCCTGTTCACCAGGCCGTCCCCCACCTCGGTCCCCCCACCGCTCCCCGTCACCGCAGCGCTTCCCTCCACCCCGGCCCTCCCCGTCATCACGCCGCTCCGGCGACCGTCGCGCCGCCACCCACGGCTCCTGTGCGCTCGGGCGTCGCACTCCGTCGGAGCATCCGCACCGCGAGCGCGTGCTTGCACGGGCCGCGCCGGCCCTGGTAGTCGGCCCACCACTGGCAGGTGCAGCTCAGCACCCCGTCCGACTCCCGCACCCGGTACCGCCGTTCGCCCGAGGTCACCGTCGCCAGATCCCCTTCGAGGGCCACCGCGCCCTCCGCCACCAGTCGGCGGGCGCTCACCAGGCGCGGGTTGTGGCGCTCGGCGCGGTCCGCGTCGTACGGCAGCTCCCGGTGGAAGTAGGCCGCGTCCGCCACGTCGTACCCCACCCGCCCGGCCGTGCCGAGCCGGGTCAGCGCCGCCCGCACCCGGTCGATGGTGAGCCCGGCCTGCGTCGCGAGATCGGCCGGATCGATCCGCGGCTCCCAGGCGAGGAGGACCGCGATCAGCTCGGCGTCCTGCGCGGCCTCCTCCGTCGCCAGGGCCTCCAGGACCCCGCCCTCGCCGGAGAAGCCCCGCGCGGGGTCCGGCGACAGCGTCAGTGTGAGCCGCATGCCCGGCAGGACCACCTCCCAGGCGCTCGCCGTGGCCAGAGTGCCGTCCGGCACCGGCCCGTACACCCGAAGCCCCGTCGCGTGCCGCAGCACCCGCTCCAGGGCGACGAGCCGGTCGGGTCCCGGCAGGCACACCGCGCCCGCGCCCGGCCGGGTCGTCGGCCGCAGGGTCCGGCCGGACTGCGCGATCCACATCGGCCCGCGTCCACGGGCCTGGTTGCGCGGCAGGGACCGGAGGAATCGCACGGCCTCCGCCCCGCTCAGCTCGGCCCGCAGATCGAACCGGGCCGAGGCGACCTGCGCCTCGGCGAAGCCCCGCAGCCAGCGGTCCGGCAGCGGGACCTTCTTCTCCACGACCGCTCCCGCGAGCGTGGTCACCGCCATCTCCTCCGGACCCACCCGGAGATGCAGCGGATCGTCCCCCGTCATGCGCGACAACGCCTCACGCAGCGGGTTGTTGACGTCGACGTTGGTCGTTCCGTGCCCCGTCTCCGTACCGCCGAGGCCCTCGTCGAGGACGTCCAGGCGCGCGTACACCCCGCCGCAGCCGGAGAACGACTCGAACCGCAGCCGGTCCCCGTTCCCCGTCACCACCGGGTCGAGCGACCCCGGCCGTATCCGCTGGTGGTAACGGGCCGCGGCCACGTCGGCGACCGCGAGCAGACCGCGGGCCGCGACCTGCGGCGAGGCCAGGAAGCCGGCGAAGAAGCGGGGATGGGCCTCGGCCCCCCGGGGCGTGAGACCCCCCGCCGTCTCCAGACCGAGCAGCCGGCCGGAGCCGGTCGACTCCAGCGCGGAAGGGCGGACATAGGCGAGTGCCTGTACGGATCGCGTCATGGAAACGACGTTAGGACCCGGCACTGACAATCACCGGGGAGCCGGGACCCGTCCGGCCTTCACGACCGCCCGGACCCGGCATCCGCACCACTTCCGACCAGGCGTTATTGTCCGACGCGACCCGGTTCCCGCACCAATTCCGGCCAGGCTTTACCGTCCGACGCGACCCGGTTCCCGCACCATTTCCGACCAGGCGTCACTGTCCGACGCGACCCGGCCGCAGCACCTTGCTGAACAGCACCGTCCCGCCCTCGGCCCGCAGACGGACCGTCAGTTCGCCGCTGTGGCCGTCGATGTCGACCTCCCCGAAGTACTGCGGGCTCTCCATCGGCGACAGGTTGGCCCGCTCCGGCGCCCGGACGAACACCCGCTCCGGGCCGAAGGTCGCGTCCAGCGCGTTCGCCGGGAAGCCGCCCGCGGCCAGCGGCCCGGACACGAACTCCCAGAACGGCGCGAAGTCCTGGAAGGCCGCCCGCTCCGGCGCGTAGTGCTGCGCCGAGGTGTAGTGCACGTCCGCCGTCAGCCACACCGTGCCGGTGATCCGCCGGTGCTTGACGAACCGCAGCAGCTCCGCGATCTGGAGCTCACGGCCCAGCGGCGCGCCGGGATCGCCCTGCGCGATCGCCTCGATGTTCGCCGTGCCGTCCGGTACGACCAGGCCGAGCGGCATGTCCGCCGCGAGCACCTTCCACACCGCGGTGGAGGCGGCCAGCTCCCGCTTCAGCCAGGCAAGTTGCTCGGCGCCCAGGATGCCGGTGGTGTCGTCGGCCTGCCGGCCCGGGGAGTTGGCGTTCCGGTACGAGCGCATGTCGAGCACGAACACGTCGAGCAGCGGCCCGTGCCGCACCACGCGGTGCATCCGGCGTTCGCGACCGCCACCGCGCGCGTGGAGGGTGGGCACCGGCGTGTACTCGCCGAAGGCGCGGAGCGCGCGCGAGGCGAGGACGTCCACGTCCTTCTCCGTGTAGCGCGCGTCGTCCAGGATCTGGCCCGGGTACCAGTTGTTGCGCACCTCGTGGTCGTCCCACTGCGTCACCGTGGGCACCTGCGCGTTGAACGCCCGGACGTTGTGGTCGAGGAGGTTGTAGCGGAAGTTGCCCCGGTACTCGTCGAGGGTCTCCGCGACCTTCGACTTCTCCGGCGTCGTGACGTTCCGCCAGATCCGGCCGTCGGGCAGCGTCACGCTCGGCTGGATGACCCCGTCGGCATAGATCGAGTCCCCGCTGCACAGGAAGAAGTCCGGGTCGAGGCGGCGCATCTCCTCGTACGCGCGGAAGCCGCCGATGTCCGGGTTGATGCCCCAGCCCTGCCCGGCGATGTCGCCCGACCAGAGGAACCTGACGCCGTCACGACGCCGGTCGGGGGCGGTGCGGAAGGTGCCGACGATCCGCTCGCCCGTCCGGCGCGGATCGTCCGGGTCCGCGAGGGTGACCCGGTAGTGGATCTGCTCGCCGGCCGGCAGTCCGCGCAGGGAGGTGGTCCCGGTGAAGTCCGTGCCCGCGCCGATCAGCGGCCCGTGGTGGCGGCGTACCCGCCGGAACGACTCGCTCGCCGAGGTCTCCACGAGCATGCGCGCCGGCCGGTCCGAGCGCACCCACACCAGACCGGAGGACGTGGTGACGTCACCCGTCTGCACCCCCCACTCGGCGCGGGGGCGACCCGACAGGGCGAACGCCGGTGCCGCGAGACCGGCACCGCCCAGGGTGAGCGCCGCCGAGGCGGCCAGCGAACCGCGCAGCACGCTGCGTCGAGCCGGGGAGGGGGAACTGCCGGGTACGGACTGGGACATGGAAGGGCCTCCGTGGGGTGTCCGGGCGGGGGGCGGTGCGTCGCCCCATGCCTAACGGCCGGGGGCGGCGCCCACACGAACCCCGCGTGAACAGATCACCGGGACCGATCGCCTGAGCAGATCACCCGGACCGATCATCTGGACCGATCGCTCGAACGGAGCACCCGGACCGATCACCCGGACCGATCGTTCGAACGGATCACTCCCGGCCGACCGCCTCCGCCACCAGCCGAACCCCGGTCGTCACGGCGGAAGGCGTCAGATGCGCGTACCCGATGACGAGCCGTACGTCCCCGTCCCCGGGCCGCGCCGTTCCGTAGTCCTCAAGCGGCCGCAGCGCCACCCCGGCCTCCGCCGCCCGCGCCAGGAACCGCTCCGGCGGACCGTAACGCGCCGGTACGCGCGCGATGACGTGCAGCCCGGCCGCGATGCCGCTCACCCCGGTCCCCGGCAGGTGCTCCGCGAGCGCGGCGAGCAGGGCGTCCCGCCGCTCCCGGTAGGCGCGTTGGCAGCGGCGGAGCTGCCGGTCGTACCCGCCCCGCGTCACGAACTCCGCGAGCACCGCCTGGTCGAGTACGGGGTTGCCGAGGTCCATCGTCCGCTTGCGCTCGACGACCTCGCCGAGCAGCGCCTCGGGGACGAGCATCCAGCCGAGCCGCAGCCCCGGGGCGAGCGACTTGCTGACCGAGCCCGCGTAGACGACCCGCTCCGGGTCGAGCCCCTGGAGCGCGCCGACGGGAGCCCGGTCGTACCGGAAGTCGCCGTCGTAGTCGTCCTCCAGGACGTACCCGTCCACCGCCCGCGCCCAGTCGAGCAGCGCGGCACGGCGCTCGGCCGACCAGCTGATCCCGGACGGGAACTGGTGCGAGGGCGTCACGACCACCGCCCGTACCCCGGAGGCCGCGAGCGGCGCCGGACACAGCCCCTCCTCGTCCAGGGGCAGCCACACCGTGTCCAGACCGGTCGAGGCGAACAGCCGTCCGTGCTCCGGGCTGCCGGGATCCTCGATGCCGACCGCGTCGAGACCCCGCGCCCGCAGGACGAAACCGAGCAGCGTCGAGGCCTGCGCCACACCCGAACAGACCACGAGCCGCTCCGGATCGGCCACCACGCCCCGCCGCCGGGTCAGCATTCCGGCCAGCGCCTCCCGCAGCTCGGGCAGCCCGCGCGGGTCCGGGTAGCCGAGCGCCGGGTGGGCCAGCCGGGCCAGGACCGCGCGCTGTGCCGCCGACCAGGCGGCCCGCGGGAAGAGCGACAGATCGGGGGTCCCCGGACGGAAGTCCACCAGGACACCGGGCGCCCCCGGGGCCGGGCCGTGCGCACGATGCGGGTACCCGCCCGAGGACGCGCCTCGCGCTCCACGCGCGTGCGTACCCCCGAGCGGGCGCGGCCCACCGCTCCCCTCCGCCGACCCGGTCCGGCCGGGGCCCGCCGACCCGGTGCTCCCCACCACCGCCCCGTTCCGGCCGACGAGGCGCCCCCTCGCAGCGTCACCCACCCAGGTGCCCGCGCCACGATCGCTGCGCAGGTACCCCTCGGCGGTCAGCTGCTCGTACGCCTCCGTCACCAGGCCCCGGGACACGCCCAGGTCGGCCGCGAGCGCGCGCGTCGACGGCAGCCGCGTCCCGGCCGCGAGCCGACCCGAGCGCACCGCCTCGCGCAGCGCCTCCTGGAGGACCCGGCCGCGCCGCCGCGCCGGGGCTCCGACGGCCGGCAGGAGCAGCTCCCAGGCCGCCTGTCCGTGGCTGCTCATTCCGTGTGACCCCATCTCGCCGTCCGCTCGTCGCGCTTCCCCGGCCTGTCCAGGTCGAGGTCCATGATGCCGAGGCCCCTGACGCGCCCCCTACGTCGATCGGCTGCCTCGACGGTGTGGCGTCGGCCCGTTTCGGGGGTCCGTCGACTGCCATGGACCGGTGAGGGGACGTACGCGCGGCGGATGGCTTGCTCGGATCGCGTACCGGCGCGAGGCCCGGCGGAGGCGCCGCCGCCGCGTCACGGGTACTCCTGGTGCGCCCGCCCGGGGCCGCTCGCAGTGGCCCGTCCTCTCCCTTCGTCGGCCCCTTCGGAGTGAGCCGAGCCGGCCGGGCGTCCGTCACCGGTGCAGTTCGACGGAGATGTGCGGGGACAGGGCGCGCAGGAAGTCGGGTGCGTCGAAGAGCTCCCCGGCCGAGGCGACGCCGGTCGTCCGGGTCCGGCCGCCGAGGATCCGTCCGACCGCCTCCACCGCGAGCGGCGCGGTGACGGCGTAGATGTCCTGCCCCACGGCGACGGCCCGTCGTTCCGCGCCGCCGGAGCGCACGACGACGTCCACGAGGAAGGTCTGCGCGGACCGGCCGTGCTCGTCGACCGCGGCCGGTGCCGACGCGTCCGGCGCGGACAGGTCCTGGGCCGCGTCGACCGCCATGTACGTGCGGACCTCGGGCACCTTCAGATGGCTCGGGATGGTGACGACGTCGGCCATCGTGAACTCGCCGATGACGGGCCGGGTGCCCATCGGGGCCGGGAAGGGCCAGTCCAGGACCGCGAACTCGTCGTCGTGGTACTCCAGCTGCCCCTGGGTGAAGCGGACGTGCCGGCCGTTCCGCCGCTCGCGGGAGACCTTGCCCGCGGCGAGGGTCCCGGCGGTGGGGTGCCAGCTGCTCAGCCCGTACGCGACGTGCGCCTCGTCGGCGGTCGTCCAGTCGCCCATGGCCGTGGTGGCCAGCAGGTCGCCGAGGCCGCCGTAGAAGGCCATCGCGGGGACGATCACCGTGCCCGCGGCCCGGGCGCGGTCCTCGAACCGCGCGAACGTGTCGACGTTGGCCTCGATCTCGGCGGCCACGTCCACGTACGGGATTCCGGCGCGCAGTGCCGCCTCGATCACCGGGGCGCCGGTCGCGGCGAAGGGTCCGGCGCAGTTGATCACGGCCGCCGCACCGGCCAGCGCGCGGTCGAGCGACGCGGGGTCGTCGACCGACGCGGGGCGGACGTCGAGCCCCGGACGGGATGCCGCGAGAGCCCGGAGCTTCTCCGCGTCGCGGCCGGAGGCCACCGGGACGAACCCGCGGGAGAGCAGCTCCGCCACCACGAACCGCCCGGTGTGTCCGTAGGCGCCGAACACCGCGACAGTGAGACCCGATTCCATGAATTTCCCCGCTCTCGAACCGTTTTCGCTGATCTGTTGCGGCAATCCTGGCCCGCCGTCGTCCCGCACACGAGTGTCCGGAACGACATCATGCGTACAATTACGGACGTGAGCACTGTCGCGCTGGCCGTCACCGAGGGAATGCGGCACTTCGAGCTGTCCGTGGCGTACGAGGTCTTCGGCCCCGCCCCGGCCGGTGTGGGCGATCCCTGGTACGAGGTCGCCCTCTGCGGACCGGACGCCGTGCGGATCGGCCGGTTCCGGGTGGAGCCCGACGGCGGCTTCGACCGGCTGGCGCGCGCCGACACGGTGATCGTCCCCGCCCTGGCCGATACCGACGAGCCCCTGCCCGCGGAGCTCGTCGAGGCGGTGCGCGCCGCCCACGAGGCAGGCGCGCGCGTGGCCTCGCTCTGCACCGGAGCCTTCGTACTGGCCGCCGCCGGCCTCCTCGACGGCAGGCGCGCGACCACGCACTGGGCCCACACGGAGGAACTCGCCGCCCGCCACCCCCTGGTGGAGGTCGACCCGGACGTGCTCTACGTGGACGACGGCCGCGTGCTCACCTCCGCGGGCAAGGCCGCCGCGATGGACCTGTGCCTGCACCTCGTCCGCCTCGACCACGGTTCGGCGGTCGCCAACACCGTCGCCCGCAGCCTGGTCGTACCGCCGCACCGCGCGGGTGGCCAGGCCCAGTTCGTCACCACCCCGGTGCCCGACCGGGACGACCACCCGCTCGGCGACCTGCTCCCCTGGGTGATGGAGCGCCTCGACCAGCCGCTGACCGTGGAGGACCTGGCCTGCCAGGCGCGGATGAGCTCGCGCAACCTGGGCCGGCACTTCCGGTCGGTGACCGGTACGACCCCGCTGCAGTGGCTGCTGACCCAGCGGATCCGCCACGCCCAGGAGTTGCTGGAGGCCACCGACGAGAGCGTCGAGGGCATCGCGACGGCCACCGGCATGGGCACCGCCACGACCCTGCGCCGGCACTTCAACCGCACCGTCGGCGTGCCCCCGGACACCTACCGCCGCACCTTCCGCTCACGAACCGGTCCGAAGCGGTTTCCGGCGGCGTGACGGAGCAGCCCCCGACGGCGTCCCCCCGTGGCGTGACGGAGACGCGATCCCCGACGGCGCCCCGCCGCGTGACGGAGACGCGGTCCCCGACGGCGTTCTCCCGGCGGTGTGACCGAGAAGTGGTCCCCGATGGCGTGACAGAAGTGGACCTTAACCGGGGCCGCGCGGCTTCCTAGCGTCGGAGGCATGAACGCGAACGCCCTGCGAGGGGCCCTCCTCGTGACCCTCGCCTACGCCCTCGTCGGCGCCTCCTTCACCGCGAACAGCCTGCTCGGCGCCTATCCGTACGCGGGCGGCCAGGCCCTGCGCTACGGGGCCGCCTGCCTGCTCCTCCTGCCCTTGCTCGGCCGTGCCGGGCTCGCCCCGCTGCGGATCCTGACCGCCCGTCACTGGCTGCGGCTCGCCGCCCTCGCGGGGGTCGGCATGGTCGGCTTCAACCTGGCGATCCTCGCCGCCGAGCGGACCGCCGAGCCCGCCGTACCCGGCGTCCTGGTCGGCTGCGCCCCGGTCGTCGTCGCCGTCCTGGTCCCGCTGACCGAGGGCCGCAGGCCCGCCCCCGCCGTGCTGTACGGGGCGCTGCTCGTCGCGGCGGGTGCCTTCACCGTGCAGGGCTGGGGGCGTACGGACCTGGCGGGGATCGGCTGGTCGGTGGCCGCGCTCGCGGGCGAGGTGGGGTTCACCGTGCTCGCCGTGCCGGTGCTCCGGCTGCTCGGGCCGAAGCTGCTGACGGCCGCCGTGTGCGGGGTCGGCGCGGCGGAGGCGGCGCTCGTGGGCCTGGTGGTGGACGGGGCGGGTCTCGTCCGGATGCCGACGGCGGTGGAGGCGGGCGCCCTGGTCTGGCAGGCGGCCCTGGCCACGGTGGTCGGATTCGTCCTGTTCTACATGGGCGTCCAGCGGGTCGGCATGGAGCGGGCCACCCTCTTCACCGGTGCGATCCCGGTCGCCGCCGCGCTGAGCGCCGCCCTGGTCGCGGGCGCCGCCTTCGGCCTCCCGCAGGCGGTCGGCAGCCTGCTCGTGGGGGCCGGTGCCGCGGTGGGCACCGGCCTGTTCGCGCGACGGCCAGGGAAGGCGTCAGAGGCTGCTGCCGTCCAGGATCACCCGCGCGACGAGAGCCGGGTCGTCGCTCATGGGCACATGACCGCAGCCGGGCAGCCGGACGAGCCGCGCGGCGGGGATGGTGTGCTTGGCGCGGATGCCCTGCCGGGGCAGCAGCAGCCGGTCGCGGGTGCCCCAGGCCACGGTGACGGGCACGGCGGGGAGGTCGTCGCGGAAGCGCACGCTCCCGCCGGCGGCCAGGGTCTGCCGGAAGCCGGTGGCCCCGCGCAGCGCGAGCGTCTCGGCGTGGACGGCCGAGGGTGAACGGCGCCCCGGGCGCGCGTAGATGGTGCTGGTGAGCACCGCGCGCCCGGCGGACGTACGGGAGAGGCGCTCGATCACCGGTACGGGCAGCGACCTCGCCGCGCCCCGCATGGCCCGTAGCGTCACGAAGGCGTACCGCCGTTCGCCCTCCGACCAGAAGCCGGCGGGGGAGAGGGCGGTGACCGAGCGCACCAGCTTCTCCCGGCCGAGCTGCAGGGCGAGCAGCCCGCCGAGCGAGTTCCCCGCCACGTGCGGGCGCTCGATCCCGACGGCCTCGCAGAAGGCGCCGAGCACGCTCCCGACGGTGGCCAGGTCGTAGGGGCAGCCGTCGGGCAGCTCGTCCGAGGCGCCGAAGCCGGGCAGGTCGACGGCGATCACGTCCCGCTCGGCGGCCAGGATGTCGAGGACGGGCTCCCAGGCCTGCCAGTGGTGCCCGATGCCGTGCAGGAGGAGCAGCGGTTCACCGGAGCCGCGGCGTTCGTACGTGAGGGAGGCCGTGCGGGGGCCCGCCGGGGTCTCGATCGTGAACGCGATCCGTTCGGGCATGCGGACTCCCTGTCCTGAAGCTTTTAGACGTCCTGTCAGTGAGAATTACCGATCAGTAGCCTGGAGTTCAAGACCTCCGGCCGAAACTGGACACGGAGCCGAACGTGGGCTGGGATGGGCAGGTGCCTGACATTGCGACCGACACCCTGACCGAACTCTTCGAGGAGCACCGCTCGATGCTCCTCGGCGTCGCCTACCGGATGCTCGGCCGCGCGGCCGACGCCGAGGACGTCGTCCAGGAGGCCTGGCTGCGCTGGACCGCCGAGGACCGTGCCGAGGTCCGCGAACCCCGCGCCTTCCTCGTACGGATCACGACACGGCTCGCCATCGACCGCCTCCGGCAGGCCCAGGCGCGCCGCGAGTCCTACGTCGGCCCCTGGCTGCCCGAGCCCGTGGTCACCGACTTCGGCCCGACCGCGCCCGACACGGCCGAGCGTGCCCTGCTCGCCGACTCCGTCTCGCTCGCGGTCCTGGTCGTCCTCGAATCCCTCTCCCCGCTGGAGCGGGCCGTCTTCGTGCTGCGCGAGGCCTTCGGCTTCCCGTACGGGGAGATCGCCACCGCCCTGGACCGCTCCGAGGCGGCCGTTCGCCAGCTCGCCGGGCGCGCCCGCCGCCACGTCGACGAGGGCAAGCCGCGCTACGACGTCGACCCGAACGAGCGCCGCGACCTCACCGAGCGCTTCCTCTCCGCCGCGGCGGGCGGCGACCTCGCCGGCCTGCTCGCCCTGCTCGCCCCGGACGTACGGCTCGTCGGCGACAGCGGCGGCAAGTCGAAGGCGCCGCTGCGGATCATCGACAGTGCCGACAAGGTCGGCCGCTTCCTCCACGCCACCGCCCAGGGTGCGGACGAGCGCTTCGAGTTCCGCTTCGTCGAACTCAACGGCGCCCCCGCCCTCCTCGCCCTCGCCGACGGGCAGGCGGACTCCGTCTTCCAGATCGAGGTGCTCGACGGGCGCATCCAGTGCGTCTACATCATCCGTAACCCCGACAAGCTCCAGGGCCTCGCCGACGCCGCGGCCCTCTGAGGTCCGAAGGACCGCCCCGACCGAACCGATCACGCCGATCGGCCGGAACTTGCCCCGCCTCCCACCCCGGGAGGCGGGGTTTTTTGCTGCGCTGGGCTCACGGGGACGCGAACGTCCTGTGAACGATCTAGGTCAGAGGGTCACATTCAGGGGCGTTCGACAGAGGATTGGTCTTGACCAAGGGATTGGCTCGCCTTATGGTCGCAGAGTTAGTGCAGGAACCTTTAATAAACAAGGGCGCGGAAAAACGCCGCGGGACACGGCGAATTGCGGAGGATCAGGGTGGGGACCACGCAGCTGGCATCGGTACCGGAGCCGAAGTACCAGCACCTCAAGACAGTGATCGGCGAAGCACTCGACTCGGACTTCGCGGTCGGGGAGATCCTCCCCAACGAGCGCGAGCTGGCGGCACGCTTCGGCGTCGCCCGTGCCACGCTCCGCCAGGCCCTGGAGCAGCTGGAGCTGGAAGGCCGACTGCAGCGCCGTCGCGGCGTCGGCACCACGGTCGCCCCGCCGCGCGTCGGCGTCGACGTCTCCACCACCCAGCACGCCTGGCCGGGCGTCGGGGACGAGGCCTGGCAGTCCCTGGACTCCGCCGCGGACGTGGCCCCGGCCGCCGTCGCGCGCGTCCTGGAGAACGACGCCGAGGAGCGGGTGCACATCGTCCGCCGCATCCGCGTCAGCCAGGGCCAGCCCGTCGCCGCCGAGCTGCTGTACGTGCCCGCCGGATCCGTCCCGGGCCTCAGCGCCATCGACGCGCCCGCCGGAGTCGCCCGCGCCCGCGCCGTGCTCCGCGAACTCCAGCACCTCGCCCTCGACGGCCAGGACCGCTCCGTGGAGCTCGGATCCGCCCGCGCCGACGACGCCAAGGAGCTCGACCGGCTGCCGGGCGCGCCCGTGCTCGTCGTGACGACCCGCTACCTCTCCGGAGGGCGTACCGCCGCCGTCTCCGTGGCCACCTACCGCGCCGACACCTGCCGCCTCACCTTCGGCGACTCGGTCGACCTGGTCATGGCCTCGTAACGCCCCTCCCACGAACACCGAACACCGGCCCGACGGCCCGTCGCGAGGGATACGACCTAGCGGCGGGCCGTCACCGTGCCGTCGACCGCGAACAGCTGCTCCTCGACGTGGTCGAGGGCGAGCCGCAGCGCGCCCGTCCCCACGGCGGCCTCGCCGAGCAGGGACAGCACCACCCGCGGCGGCCGCAGACAGAACCGGGCCAGCTCCTCCCGGAGCGGCTGGAGCACGCCGTCCAGGCCGGCCGCCCAGCCGCCGACGACCACCAGCTCGGGGTCGATCGCGAGCACCAGGGCCGCCACGTCGTGCACGAGCCGCTGGATGAACCGCTCCACCGCCGCCTCCGCGCGCGCGTCGCCCTTCCGGGCCAGCGCGAACACCTCGGCGACCGCCTGCTCGTCCAGCGGGTGCAGCGGCTCGTCCGTCGTCGACAGCAGATGCTCGGGGGTCACGCCCCGGCCGAGCAGGTGCAGGGCGCCGATCTCCCCGGCCGCGCCGCCGAAGCCGCGGTGCAGCCGGCCGCCGATCAGCGAACCCGCGCCCGGGCTCAGCCCGGCCAGTACGAAGACGATGTCGTCGGAGTCGGTCGCGGCACCCTTCCAGTGCTCGGCGACGGCCGCCGCGTTCGCGTCGTTCTCCACGATCACCGGGCACTTGAAGGAGCGCCGCAGGCGCTCGCCGAGCGCGAGACCCGTCCAGCCCGGCAGGGCCGTACCCAGGCGGACCGTTCCGTCGGCCTCCACGATGCCGGGGGTGCCGACGCCGACCGCCCGCAGATTGGACCGGGCGACCCCGGCCCTGCGCAGCACGTCGGCGACGACCGTGCGCACCCGGTCGAGGCGCTCGTCCTCGGGCGCCGTCTCCGACACCTCGCGCGACCCTGCGCCGATGATGCGCCCGTCCAGACCGGAGAGCAGCGCGGCGACCCGGTGCGGGCCGATCTCGATGCCGAGCAGATGACCGGCCTCCGCGCGGAAGCGGAACCTCCGCGCCGGACGCCCCTGCCGCCGGGCCTCGCCCTCCTCGGGCGCCGCCTCGACGACGAGACCGCCCTCCATGAGTCCCTCGACGACCCCTTCGACCGTGGGCCGTGAGAGGCCCGTGATCCGGGTCAGGTCCGTGAGCGTGGGCGCGTCGGCGCCACGCAGCGCATGGAGTACCACCGCGGAGTTGATCCGCCGCAGCAGAGACGGATCCCCGCCGGTCAGCCGCCCCACAGTGTGTCCTCCCAGCTCGTGCACCTCTTCGGCGGATGGTACTCAATGGGCACGGTCGCGGCGAGTGCCGCCCCCACCACGCACCGGATCCGCCCCCGCCCCGGGGCCCGCCGCCGTCGGTCCGCCGTTCCTGACGCGGCGCCAACTGTCAGTGGTGGGGGCTTTACTGGGTGCATGACCACGGCAGGCCATCTGGCGGCGATCGACGTGCTTCGGGCCCGGGGGTTCGACGGCGGACCGGACTTCCATCTGGCGGAGCTCGCGACGAGCGAGGAGTTCTGGGAGGACGACGGCACGCGCCGCGAGATCGTCGAGGACCAGTACCAAGCGGAACGGGACGGGCTCGCCGCCCTGCTCACCGCGCGCTGGGGCCCGCCCCGGGACCTCGACCTCGGGCCCGTACTGGAGAGAAGCATGGACGGGGAGCCGATACCCGAACCCTGGGCGTCGCTCAGTGGCCACACCCCGGAGCTGTGCCTGTGGCGGGTCGACGGGTACTGGATCGGCCTCGGCGTCTCCCAGTGGGACACGGAGCTGCCGTTCCAGCTTCTCGCCGTGACCACCACGGTGGAACCGCCCGAGGGACGGTGAGTACCGGGCCTGCGTGACGGCCCAGCCTCCTCAGGGAGCCTGCGCGGCCTCCCGGAGGCGGGCGTACTCCTCGGCCATCGTCGCCGCGGTCCAGTGCGCGTTCAGGCCGCTCGGGTTGGGCAGCGCCCAGACCCGGGTGGATCCGATCATGCGCTCCTGCGGGCCGATGGCCGCCTTCGGTTCGCCGAACGCCGTGCGGTACGCGGTCACACCGACGACCGCGAGCCACCGGGGCGCGAGGCGCTCCACCTTCCCGGTCAGGATCCGCCCGCCCTCGCGGTACTCCTCACGCGTCAGTTCGTCGGCCCGCGCGGTCGCCCGCGCCACCACGTTCGTGATCCCGAGACCGTGCAGGAGGAGCTCTTCCTGCTCGTCCGGCCGCAGCTGCCGTGGGGTGAAGCCGGACAGATGGAGCACCGGCCAGAAGCGGTTGCCGGGACGGGCGAAGTGGTGGCCCGTCGCCGCCGTCATGAGACCCGGGTTGATCCCGCAGAACAACACCGAGAGGCCGCCCGCCACCACGTCGGGAACGACGCGGCCACGGGCGGCCTCCAGCTGCTCCTTGGTGAACCGGGGGCTCCCGGTCAGAGGATCGCGCCGGGGGCGTAGGCGGCGGCCTCCGGGTGCTGCTTGAGGATCTCCTCGATGCGGGAGACCACGGACGCGACCTGGTCGGCGGCGGCGCCGGTGAAGGACAGCTTGTCCGCCATCAGCTCGTCGAGCTGCGCCCGGTCCAGCGGGATGCGCTCGTCCGCGGCCAGCTTGTCGAGGAGCTCGTTCTGCACCGTGCCCTGCTCGCGCATGGCGAGGGCGGAGGCGACGGCGTTCTCCTTGATGGCCTCGTGGGCGACCTCGCGGCCGACCCCGGCGCGCACGGCGCCCATGAGGACCTTGGTGGTCGCCAGGAACGGCAGGTAGCGGTCGAGCTCGCGGGCGACGACGGCCGGGAAGGCGCCGAACTCGTCGAGCACGGTGAGGAAGGTCTCCAGGAGACCGTCGAGCGCGAAGAACGCGTCGGGCAGCGCGACCCGGCGGACCACGGAGCAGGACACGTCGCCCTCGTTCCACTGGTCGCCGGCCAGCTCGCCGGTCATCGACGCGTAGCCGCGCAGGATGACCATGAGGCCGTTGACGCGCTCGCAGGAGCGGGTGTTCATCTTGTGCGGCATCGCGGAGGAGCCGACCTGGCCGGGCTTGAAGCCCTCGGTGACCAGCTCGTGGCCCGCCATCAGACGGATCGTCTTGGCGATCGACGACGGGGCGGCGGCCAGCTGCACCAGCGAGGTGACCACGTCGTAGTCGAGCGAGCGCGGGTAGACCTGGCCGACCGAGGTGAAGGCGTGGGCGAAGCCGAGGTGACCGGCGATCCGCTGCTCCAGGTCGGCCAGCTTGCCGGCGTCGCCGCCGAGCAGGTCCAGCATGTCCTGGGCGGTGCCGACCGGGCCCTTGATGCCGCGCAGCGGGTAGCGGCCGAGGAGCTCCTCCAGGCGCGCGTACGCCACGAGCAGCTCGTCCGCGGCGGTCGCGAAACGCTTGCCGAGGGTGGTCGCCTGGGCGGCGACGTTGTGCGAGCGGCCGGCCATGACCAGCTCCGCGTACTCGGCGGACAGCTTGCCGAGGCGGCCGAGGACGGCGACCGTACGGTCCCGCATCAGCTCCAGGGAGAGCCGGATCTGCAGCTGCTCGACGTTCTCGGTGAGGTCGCGCGAGGTCATGCCCTTGTGGACGTGCTCGTGCCCGGCGAGGGCGTTGAACTCCTCGATCCGGGCCTTCACGTCGTGCCGGGTGACCTTCTCGCGCTCGGCGATGGAGCCGAGGTCGACCTGGTCGAGCACCCGCTCGTAGTCGGCGAGGGCGGCGTCCGGAACCTCGATCCCGAGGTCCTTCTGCGCACGCAGCACGGCGAGCCAGAGCTGACGCTCCAGCTTCACCTTCTGCTCGGGGGACCAGAGGACGGCGAGCTCCGCGGAGGCGTAGCGGCCGGCCAGGACGTTGGGGATACGGGGCTTCGCAGTCACAGCAGTCACGTGGACAGATTCTACTGGCGGTTTCTGCAGGCCAGCGCCACGGTCCGACCTGGAGCTTGCTACGAGACGCAGCTCACGGGCGCCGCTCCCGAGCGGCGCCCACCGGGCCTACGGCTCCGTCGTCGGCTCGTACGGCAGCAGCTCCGGGCGCTTGGGCGCGCGGCCGTCGCCCGACGAGCGGCCGGTGAGGCGCCGCCCGATCCATGGCCCCAGGTGCTCCTTGGCGAAGCGGGCGTCCGCCACCCGACGGCTCGCCCAGCCCGGCTGAGGGGTCGGGGGCGGCGGCGTCCGCCAGTCCTCCTCGGGAGCCAGACCGAGCGCCTGCCACACGGCCTCGGCGACCCGGCGGTGCCCGTCGGCGGTGAGGTGGAGCCGGTCCACGTCCCACAGCCGGGGGTCGGCGAGCGAGGGGGCGCTGTACAGGTCGACGACCAGGGCCCCGTGCCGGGCGGCGAGCTCGTCGACGTGCGCGAAGAGCTCCTCCATCCGGGGGCGGAAGCGCTCCAGGACCGGCCCGTTCCGGCCGGGGCTGCGCATCAGGACCAGCTGCCCGCAGGAGGGCACGAGCTTCTCGACGGCCTCGGTGAGCAGCCCGCGCACCCGTCCCATGTCGACCTTGGGCCGCAGGGTGTCGTTGAGCCCGCCGACGAGCGTCACGACGTCGGCCTTCATCGCGGCGGCCGTGTCGACCTGCTGCTCGACGATCTGGCCGATGAGCTTGCCGCGTACGGCGAGGTTGGCGTACCGGAAGTCGGGTGTGCGGGCGGCCAGCCGGTCCGCGAGGACGTCGGCCCAGCCCCGGTAGGAACCGTCGGGCTTCCGGTCCGACATGCCTTCGGTGAAGCTGTCGCCGAGGGCGACGAAACTGTTGTACGTGGCATTGATCTCCATGGCGGAGCGATCATACCGCGCGGTATGCGCATCGTTCCGCCGGAGCCCGGACACGGGAGGGCCCCGGGAACGTCGCGCTCCCGGGGCCCTCCTGTGCTTCCCCTGGTGCTACGGCGCCGCCGGGCGGCCCACCAGCTCCCGCAGCACGTCCTCCATCGTCACGAGCCCGGCCGGCTTGTCGTCCTCGTCGAGGACCGCCGCCAGGTGCGTCCGGCTGCGGCGCATCGCCGTCAGCACGTCGTCCAGCGGCGTGGCCGCCCGGACCCGGGCGATCGGCCGCAGCGCGGACACCGGGAACGGCTCGTCCCGCGGGGAGACGTCCAGGGCGTCCTTCACGTGCAGATAGCCCAGGATCCGGCGCTCCTCGTCGACCACCGGGAAACGCGAGTAGCCCGTCCGCGCCGCCAGCGCCTCCAGCTCCTCGGGAGTGGTGCCGACCTGCGCGTACACCACCTTCTCCGCCGGCATCACGACATCCCGTACAGGACGCCGGCCCAGCTCCAGGGCGTCGTGCAGCCGCTCGGCGGCCCGGTCGTCCAGGAGCCCGGCGTCGCCGGCGTCGGTGACCATGCGGGCCAGCTCGTCGTCCGAGAAGGTCGCCGCGACCTCGTCCTTGACCTCCACCCGCAGCAGCTTGAGCAGCGCGTTGGCGAAGGCGTTGATCGCGAAGATCACCGGACGCAAGGCCCGCGCGATGCTCACGAGCGGCGGGCCGAGCAGGAGCGCCGTACGCGTCGGCTCGGCGAGCGCGATGTTCTTCGGCACCATCTCGCCCAGCAGCATGTGCAGGTACGTGGCCACGCTCAGCGCGATCACGAACGAGATCGGGTGGACCAGGCCGTGCGGCACGCCGACCGCGTCGAAGACCGGCTCCAGCAGGTGTGCGATGGCCGGTTCGGCGACGATGCCGAGCACCAGGGTGCAGAGCGTGATACCGAGCTGCGCCGCGGCGAGCAGCGCGGAGACGTGTTCGAGGCCCCAGATGACGCTGCGCGCCCGCCGGTTCCCTTCCTCGGCCAGCGGCTCGATCTGACTGCGGCGCACCGAGATCAGGGCGAACTCGGCGCCGACGAAGAAGGCGTTGACGACCAGGGTCAGGAAGCCGATCAACAGCTGGATGACGATCATCGGCCGACCTCCCCGGTCGTGTCCTGGTGCTCGTGCGTCAGGGGCGCGTGGAGCAGTACGCGCGCGGCGCGTCGGCCCGAGGCGTCCACGACGTCGAGCCGCCAGCCGGCCGGCTCCACGCTGTCGCCGACGGCCGGGATGCGGCCCAGCTCATGGGCGACGAAGCCCGCGAGCGTCTCGTACGGGCCGTCCGGCACCCGGAGGCCGATCGCCTCCAACTGGTCGGTACGGGCCGCGCCGTCGGCGGACCAGAGCTCACGCCCGTCCGCATCCTCGCCCGCCCGCGCCAGGTCCGGCGTCTCGTGCGGGTCGTGTTCGTCGCGCACCTCGCCGACGACCTCCTCGACGATGTCCTCCAGGGTGGCGACCCCGGCGGTGCCGCCGTACTCGTCGATGACGACGGCCATCGTCTGCTTCCCGGACAGCCGGTCCAGGAGTCGGTCCACGGTCAGCGTCTCGGGGACGAGCAGCGGCTCGCGCAGCAGCTCGCCGATCCGGCGGTGGGGCCGTTCCTCGGCCGGTATGGCGAGGACGTCCTTGATGTGCGCGATGCCGACGACGGAGTCCAGGTTGCCCCGGTAGACGGGGAATCGGGACAGGCCGGTCGCGCGGGTCGCGTTGGCGACGTCCTCGGCGGTGGCCTGCACCTCCAGGGCGGTGACCTGCACGCGGGGCGTCATCACGTTCTCGGCGGTCAGCTCCGCGAGGTTGAGGGTGCGGACGAACAGCTCGGCCGTGTCCGCCTCCAGGGCGCCTTCCTTCGCGGAGTGGCGGGCGAGTGCCACCAGCTCCTGCGGGGAGCGCGCGGAGGCCAGTTCCTCGGTCGGCTCCATGCCGAGGCGGCGCAGGATCCGGTTCGCGGTGTTGTTGAGATGGCTGATCAGCGGCTTGAAGGCGGCGGTGAACACCCGCTGCGGGGTGGCGACGACCTTCGCGACCGCGAGGGGCGAGGAGATCGCCCAGTTCTTGGGGACCAGCTCGCCGACCACCATCAGGACGACGGTCGACAGGGCGGTGCCCAGGACCAGCGCCACGGACGAGGCGACGGAGGAGGAGAGGCCGAGGTCTTCGAGCGGGCCCCGGATGAGCTTGGAGATCGAGGGCTCGGCCAGCATGCCGACGACCAGATTGGTGACGGTGATGCCCAGCTGGGCGCCGGAGAGCTGGAAGGTGAGCGACCTGACGGCCTTGAGCGCTCCCGCCGCACCGCGCTCGCCACGCTCCACGGCGTCTTCGAGCTCGCGGCGCTCGACCGTGGTCAGCGAGAACTCGGCCGCGACGAAGGCACCGCACGCGACGGAGAGGAGGAGCGCCAGGAGGAGCAGAAGCACTTCGGTCATCGGTTCACCTCCGTCCCATGATCAGCCAGGGGGAGGGGGAATGCTCGATGTCGGCTGTCGGAGCCGGTGCTTTCGGAAGCAGTACGGAAATCGGTACTACTGGGAGGCTCGCCCATGGGCGGACGCTCACACCTTTCGGTCGTCGGGTCGTCTGGATGAGAGACCATGGTAAAGGATCGGCAAAACGGTGTGGTGACCGGTCCAGGGGCAGGTCAGCACGGTTCGGTTCGGGGCTTCGTTCGTGGCTCAGCCGGTGAGCGGCTTCACCCAGCGGCGCCAGTGGTCCTCGCGCCCGTACCCGGCCGCCGTCCAGAGCCCCTGTCCCGTCTCGTTCGCCTCCAGGACCATGGCGTCCACGCGCCGCCCGCCGAGCGCGACGAAACGATTCTCGGCCGCTCGCAGGAGGGCGGTGGAGATGCCACGCCGACGGTGGGAAGGCAGTACGGCGAGCCGGTAGACGTGGGCGCGCCAGCCGTCCCAGCCCGCGATCACGGACCCGACGATCAGACCGTCGGCCAGGGCGAGGAGCAGCGCCTCGGGGTCGCGCTCGACGAGCCGGGTCACCCCGTTCACGTCGTCCGAGATGGACGTCCCCTTGGCGGACTCCTTCCAGAAGGACAGCACGGCCTCGGCGTCGTCGGGGGTGGCGGCGCGTATCTGCAGATCGATCATGACCGGATCCCATCACGCGGGCCGAGCCGTCGCCGGGATTTCCGGTATGCGGGACGGTCCGCGGGGAGGGCGGCGCTACCGGCGTGCCGCGCCGAGCACACAAGGGGAGGACGGCAGCCGCGGGCCCTTCTCGGGAACGTCGAACGAGCGGTACGGGCCCAGGGCGAATCCGGCCGCCTCGATCGCCGCGAGCGGGGCCCGGGAGGTGTGGCAGCCGCCGAACAGCAGCGGCCAGACCGTCCGGTCGAGTCCCCGCTGCACCCGCGCGAGGCCGGGTGTGTCCGCCATGCCGTGTTCGAAGAAACGCAGCTCGGCGCCGGGGCGAAGCACCCGGTGCAGCTCGGCGAGGGCCTGCGGGAGATTCCGTACCGTACAGAGGACGAGCGAGGCCACCGCCCCGTCGAAGGACGCGTCCTCGAGCGGCAGCGCCTCGGCCGTGTCCGGGAGGACGGTCACCGGGACCGGGGCCAGGACCGCGGCCTCCTGGGCCAGTCGACGGAGCCGGGACTCCGGTTCGAGGGCCACCACCTCGGTGACCCCGGCCGGGTAGTGCGCGAAGTTCAGCCCGTTGCCGGCTCCGATCTCGATCACCCGTCCGGACAGCCCGGCGAGCAGCTCCTCCCGCAGTTCACCGAGCCCGCCCTTGGCGTCGGCGGACACGCTGAACCGGGCGTAGAAGCGGGCGAACAGCGGATGGTGGACACGGGGCGGCACGGGCAGGGAAGAGCTCGGCGGTGTCATCGGAGCCTCCTCAGCCCGTCACGAAGCAGAACTCGTTGCCCTCCGGGTCCCGCATGACCTGGAAGGAGCCCTGCTCGTCCTTGACGAGGCCGCCGACCCGGGACGCGCCCGCGGTCAGCGCCTCGTCGGCGGCCACGACAGGGTCCTCGACCTCCAGGTCGAGATGGACACGGTTCTTCACCGACTTGCCCTCCGGCACCCGCTGGAAGGCGAGCCGGACGAACCCCGGCGGGTCCACGTACGACCAGTCGGTGCTCCGGTCGACCGGAGCACCGCCGAGCAGCCCGGCCCAGAAGCGGACGAGTGCGGCCGGATCGGCACAGTCGAAGACGATCTCCTGAACGTGAGCGCGCATGCCTCCAGCCTACGGAGTGGCAACCCCCGCGTCCCTCGTGACGAGGCCCCCCACGTCCCTCGCTACGAAGCTCCCGCGTACGGCTCCGCGAACCGCTCCCGGAACGCCCCCGCGTCCCACGTACCCCCCAGGGCCGGGCTCAGCCAGCCGCCCGCCGCCGCCCGGAACTCCGCCGGGCCGAGCGAACCCGACCCCTCCGGTACGGCCCCGAGGAGCGGCGCGCCCGCCTCCTGCGGCAGGTCCGCGAGATTGCAGCGCATCGCCAGGTCCGGCGCGTCCGGCCAGCTGCCGATCACGACGCCCAGCTGCTCGATCCCGCGCGCCCGCAGCGCCTCCGCCGTGAGCGTCGTGGAGTTGAGCGTGCCCAGACCGGCCGGGACCACCACCAGGACGGGTGCGCCGAGCAGCGCCGCCGCGTCCGCGAGCGTGCCGCCCTCCTCGTCGAAGCGGACGAGCAGTCCGCCCGCCCCCTCCACGAGCACCAGGTCGTACTCGGCGGCCAGCTTCCCGGCGGCCTCGGCGACCTCCGCGGGCCCGACCGGGGCGAGCCCGGCCCGCCGGGCCGCGGTCCCCGGAGCCAACGGCTCCGGGAAACGGCCCAGCTCGGCGGAGCCCACGGCACCCGAGAGCCGGACGACCTCGTCCGCGTCACCCCGCTCGTCCGGCCCGACACCGGTCTGCGCGGGCTTCAGGACGGCGACCGACCGGCCGGCGGCCGTGGCGATCGCGGCGACGGCGGCCGTGACGACGGTCTTGCCGATCTCCGTGCCCGTACCGCTGACGACGATGATTCCCACTGTTCTCCCCGCTCTTCCGATCAGCCCGCGGCCGCCGCCGCGCACACCGCGGCGCAGATCCGGGCCAGGTCCTCGTCGCCCGTCACGTACGGCGGCATCGTGTAGATCAGGTCGCGGAACGGGCGTACCCACACGCCCGCCCGGACCGCGGCGCGCGTGGCCGCCGCCATGTCGACCGGGTGGTCCAGCTGGACGACGCCGATGGCGCCGAGCACCCGCACCTCGCGGACGCCCGGCAGGTCGGCGGCCGGGGCGAGCCCCTCCCGCAGTCCTGCCTCGATCCGCTTGACCTCGACCCGCCAGTCCTGGGAGAGCAGCAGGTCGATCGAGGCGAGGGCCACCGCGGAGGCCAGCGGGTTGCCCATGAAGGTCGGCCCGTGGGCCAGGACCGGGACCTCGCCCTGCGAGATCCCGTCCGCGACCCGGCTCGTGCAGAGCGTGGCCGCCATCGACAGATAGCCGCCGGTCAGCGCCTTGCCCAGGCACATCACATCGGGGGAGACCCCCACCTGGTCGGCGGCGAACAGCGTTCCCGTACGCCCGAACCCCGTGGCGATCTCGTCGAAGACGAGCAGCACGTCGTGCGCGTCGCAGGCCTCGCGCAGCACCCGCAGGTACTCGGCGTCGTGGAAGCGCATCCCGCCCGCGCCCTGCACCACCGGCTCCACGATCACGGCGGCCAGTTCGTGCGCGTGCTTCCCGATCTCGGTCCGCAGGAGTTCGGCGTACGACTCCTCGTACGCCGCCGGCGGGGCGTCCACGAACACCTGGGGCTGGAGCACTCCGGTCCACAGCTCGTGCATCCCGCCGTCGGGGTCGCACACCGACATCGGCTGCCAGGTGTCCCCGTGGTAGCCGCCGCGCCAGGTGAACATGCGGCTCTTCTCGGGGCGGCCCAGCGAACGCCAGTACTGCAGGCACATCTTCACCGCCACCTCGACGGAGACCGACCCCGAGTCGCTGAGGAAGACGTGCCGCAGCGGCTCGGGGGTGATCTCGACGAGCCGGGCGGCGAGCCGGACGGCCGGCTCATGGGTGAGCCCGCCGAACATGACGTGGCTCATCCGGTCCAGCTGGCCGCGCACCGCCTCGTTGAGCACGGGGTGGTTGTAGCCGTGGACCGCGGACCACCAGGAGGACATGCCGTCGATCAACTCGGCCTGCCCCTCGGAGGGTTCGGCGAGACGGAGGCGCACCCCGGACGCGGACTCGACGACCAGCGGATCCGTACGGCCCGGCATGGGGCCGTACGGATGCCAGACGTGGGCCCGGTCGAGGGCGATCAGTTCGTCGTTGCGCACGGCCGTCACGCGTTCGGCGCGAGGTCCGTGCCCGCGCCCCGGCGGCGCACGGCGACCAGGTCGGTCCGCGCCTGGTTCGCCGCGGCCTCCGTCTCGTCGGCGGCGACCGGCGCGTGGCCCCCGCACGGACCGCAGCCGCCGCCCGCCTCGGCGTGCGAACCGCAGCCCGCACCCTCCGCCGCGTCGTGCGAGCCGCAGCCCGCCGACGCCTGGGAACCGCAGCCGCCGCCCGCCGCGGCGAGCGCGTCCGCACGGTGCTTCGGGAGCGTGGTCGTGCCCGCGCCCTCCACCTCGAAGCCCGCGTCCGCGATCATGTCCAGGTCGGCCTGGCCGGCCTGGCCCTCGCTCGTCAGGTAGTCGCCGAGGAAGATCGAGTTCGCGATGTTCAGCGCGAGCGGCTGCATCGAGCGCAGGTGCACCTCACGGCCGCCGGCGATCCGTACCTCGACGTCGGGGCAGACGAACCGCACCATCGCGAGGATCCGCAGGCAGCGCTGCGGGGTGAGGTTCCACTCCTTGGCGAGCGGGGTGCCCTCGAAGGGAATGAGGAAGTTGACCGGTACCGAGTCGGAGTCGAGCTCGCGCAGCGCGTAGACGACGTCGACGAGGTCCTCGTCGGTCTCGCCCATGCCCGCGATCAGACCCGAGCAGGCCGACAGACCGGCGGCGTGCGCCTTCTGCACGGTGTCCACCCGGTCGGCGTAGGTGTGGGTCTTGGTGATCCCCTCGTACGTCGCCTCG
This sequence comes from Streptomyces sp. NBC_00250, assembly GCF_036192275.1. Taxonomy (NCBI): domain Bacteria; kingdom Bacillati; phylum Actinomycetota; class Actinomycetes; order Kitasatosporales; family Streptomycetaceae; genus Streptomyces; species Streptomyces sp. NBC_00250. The sequence goes on from NZ_CP108088.1 coordinate 7,663,536, forward strand.
GACGTGTTCAGGTTGTGGTTGTACGCGTCGGCGCCGGCGTCCCGCAGCCGCTCCGCCTGTCCGTCCGAGAGCAGACCGAGGCAGGCACACACCTCGATGCCCTCGTTCTGCTCCTTGATGGCCTCGATGGTCCTGCCGACGCGCTCCACGTCCCGGTCCGTCGGACCGCGACCGCTCGCCACCAGGCAGACCCGCTTCGCCCCGCCCGCGACACCCGCGGCGGCGGCCTGGGAGGCCTCGTCCGGCTTCAGCCAGGTGTACTTGAGGATCTCGGCCTTGGAGCCGAGCCGCTGCGAGCAGTACGAGCAGTCCTCGGGGCAGAGCCCCGACTTCAGGTTCACCAGGTAGTTGAGCTTCACCCGCCGCCCGAACCACTGACGGCGCACCTTGCCGGCCGCCGCCACCACATCGAGCAGTTCGTCGTCGGAGGTCGCCAGGACGGCGAGCGCTTCTTCACGGGTCGGCAGCTCGCGCCGCAGCCCCTTCTCCACCAGCGTGTTCAGCAGGTCCATAAGCGTTGATCCTCGCCTACCGCCCACCCCCGGGCCAAGGAGGATCCGAACAAACGCCCCCGATAGAGGTGTGTGGATGACCACATCCCGACCTCGGCATCCTTTGGTTAGGGTCTGTGCGCTGCCTACAAAAGGATCGCCGCATGCCACAGGCCGACGACGCACGGGCCGCGGGCCCGCGCCGGACCGCGTTCGACTGGACCGACGCCGAGGCGCGCCGCCGCGCGGACGCCGGTCTCGTCCGTACGCTGCGGCCCCGGGCGGCCGAGTCGGACCTGCTCGACCTGGCGAGCAACGACTACCTCGGCCTCACCCGGCGTCCTGAGGTCACCGAAGCGGCGGCCGAGGCGGCGAGGAGCTGGGGCGCGGGTTCCACCGGCTCACGGCTCGTCACCGGCACCACCCGGCTGCACACCCGGCTGGAGCGCGAGCTCGCCGATTACTGCGGATTCGAGGCGGCCCTCGTCTTCTCCTCCGGCTACACCGCCAACCTGGCCGCGCTCACCGCGCTCGGCGGCCGGGACTCCCTGATCGTCTCCGACGCCTCGAACCACGCCTCGATCGTGGACGGCTGCCGCCTCGCGCGCGCCGAGACGGCCGTCGTACCGCACACCGACCCCGAGGCCGTACGCAAGACCCTGGACGCCCATCCCGGGCGCCGGGCCCTGGTCGTCAGCGACTCCGTCTTCTCCGTCGACGGCGACAAGGCCCCGCTGCCGGAGCTGGCCACGGCCTGCCGCGCGCACGGCGCCGGACTCGTCGTGGACGACGCCCATGGCTTCGGCGTCCTCGGCGAAGGCGGCCGGGGCGCCCTCCACGAGGCCGGACTCGCGGGTGACGAGGACGTCGTCGCCACGCTGACCCTCTCCAAGTCCCTCGGCAGCCAGGGCGGTGCCGTCCTCGGCCCCGCCCGGGTGATCGAGCACCTGGTGAACGCGGCCCGCACCTTCATCTTCGACACCGGGCTCGCCCCGGCCGCCGCGGGCGGCGCGCTCGCGAGCCTGCGCCTGATCAGGGCCGAGGCCGGCCTCGCCGAGCGGGCCCGTACCGTCGCGACCACGCTGTACCGCCTGCTCACGGAGGCCGGCCTCACGGCCGCGCGGCCCGACGCGGCCGTCGTCTCGGTGCGCGCGCCCTCCCCGGAGGCGGCGCTGCGCTGGGCGGCGGACTGCCGCGAACAGGGCCTGGCGGTCGGCTGCTTCCGGCCGCCGTCCGTACCCGACGGCATCTCGCGGCTCCGGCTCACCGCCCGCGCCGATCTGACGGACGCGCAGATCGAGCGTGCGGTGGCGACGATTCTGCGCACGGCGCCGGCCGGCCGGCAGGACTGACGAGACGCCCAAGAGCGTTTGGGAACCCCAGAGTTCACCGCTTCGGGCGACAGATGGGGACATATCTTGGTGGAACGCCGCCCGGCGCGGCACGATCGGTGGCACTCTGACGCGAAGCGCAATCCGGGGCAGCCGCCCCGGCGGGAAAGGGACAGCGTCGCCATGGCAGATCACCAGGAAGCATCCGTCACCCTGCCGAGCGATCCCGCCTCGGTCCCCACGGCCCGCCGGTACGTCGCGGACGTCCTCACCGGCTGGGGCCTCGACGATGCCGCGGAGATCGCGGACGCGATCCGTCTGATCGTCTCCGAACTCGCCACCAACGCCGTCCTGCACACCCTCGGCCAGTCGCCCACCTTCACGGTCGACGTGCGTCTGGAGCGGGAGGAACGGCTCCGCATCGGCGTCACCGACAGCCATCCGCGCCGGCCGCGGCGCCTCCCGGCGGCCGTCCAGCAGGACAACGGGCGGGGCATGGTCATCATTCGCGTCCTGGCGGCGGAGGCCGGGGGTCGGCTGTCCGTCGCACCGACCGACGACGGCGGCAAGACGGTCTGGATCACTCTTCCGTGGACGGTCGCCCCCGTGGCCAGCTGCTAGGGGTCTCCTGTCCTGTCGGTCAGGGGTACGGCGGCGCCACCGCACCCCTCACGGACGAACCGCTACCGCTGCCTGATCAGCGGACGCGGCCGTAGTAGACCTTCGACGACCAGATCCTGTCGAGCTTCACCCAGGAGCCCGTCTTGGGCGAGTGCCAGACCTTGCCGTTGCCGGCGTAGATGCCCACGTGGTAGACCCTCCCGCCGGAGTGGAAGAAGACCAGGTCCCCCTTCTGCCTGGTGGAGGCGGAGATGTGCCGGGTCTTGTTGTACTGCTGCTGCGCGGTGCGGGGCAGCGACTTGCCCGCCTTCTTGTACGCGTAGAGCGTCAGACCGGAGCAGTCGAACCTCGTGGGTCCGGTGCTCCCGTACCGGTACGGAGCTCCCTTCTTGGACGCGGCGACGCTCAGTGCCTTGTTCGCGTGCGTGGTGGCTGCCTGGGCCTCCGTCGCCGCACCGGGTGCGAACAACGTGCCGCCGACGGCGGCGAGGGTGAGAGCCGAGACGGCTCCGGCCCGGGACAGCAGGGACGGGACGTGCATCTGCGCGGTCATGCGCAACCCTTCGTCAGCCGCCTGCGAAGGATGACCTGTCGGGTTCGGGCTGGCGAAGATGCCCGGCCGCTGACGCGGCTTCACCCCAAGGGACGGCCCCGCTGCCGAAGCAGCGCGTACGTCCCGTAAAAATCGGGTCCTCCACTCCTGCCGATCCAATCCTGTCGACCAGACGTCCGGGACAGCGGCAGGACTCGGCGTCCGCCCGGACCGCCCCGCCGTGGTGGCGGGGGCTTGTCGTCGACAGGGATCTTGACCCACACCAAGGTCGAAATCCGAGCTGAAACGGCGATATGTGAGGCTCCTCACGACTGATCCGTTCGGGTGGACAGACAGCCTTTGTGATCTTCGGAGGTTTGGCCTATGAGCCTCGCACCAGCGGCGGAACGTCCCATTCCGCCAGATGCGTACATCTGTTGCGCAACTCGTCCGACACATTTGTCGACTCGTCAACTACGCCGAACGGGGGAGCGATTCTGCGGCGCGTGTCGGCCGTCCGGGCCTCGACACGACACGCGGAAATGTCAACTCGCCCGAGTTCGCGGGACGGTGACGCGGTGTGCTCTGCGCTCCCCGTCCAACACCCTGAGGGCGCGCGCCAACGTGTCCGCGTGCACCTCGCTCTCGCCCCGCATATGCATGAGTGTCAGGGCCTGGAGGAGCGCCTCCGCCCGCCCCACCAGGGCTTGTGCGGCGCGAAGTGCTCCATAGGTATGCGCGCCTCTGGATGGATTGATCTTCCCGAGGAGGTCGACGACTTCGAGGTAGGCGTCGACGAGTTCACCCTCGGCGCGTGTCAGCGCGGGCAGCGGCGGCAGCTCGGGGACCATGGTCGGCTCACCCCGCCGTGCCGCCGGCGCCCGAGCGCCGGTTCGTGATCACGTGGTCCACCAGGCCGTACGAGACCGCCGCCGACGCGTCCAGGACGGTGAGGCGGTCGAGGTCGGCGTCGATGCGCTCCCGGTCCTGCCCCGTGTGCTCGGTGAGCATCCCGGCCACCAGGGCGCGCAGCCGGAGGATCTCGCGGGCCTGGAGGTCGAGGTCGCTCAGCTGGCCCTGTACCGGCTCGTCCACGGTCGGCTGCTGGAGGGTGATCCGGGCGCCGGGCAGGACCATGCGCTTGCCCGGGGTGCCGGCGGCGAGCAGGACGGCGGCGGTGGACGCGGCCTGGCCGAGGCAGGTGGTCTCCACGTCGCAGTGGAGCGAGCGGATCGTGTCGTAGATCGCGGTCATGGCGCTGATCGAACCGCCGGGGGAGTTGATGTAGAGCGAGACGTCCTGGTCCGGTGCCGCGTGGTCCAGGTAGAGGAACTGGGCGATGACGTCGTTGGCCGACGTCTCGTCGATCGGCGTCCCGAGGAAGACGATCCGGGACGCGAGGAGCTTGGAGTAGGGGTCGAGGGTCCGGGTTCCGTAGCTGGTCCGCTCCGTGAACTCGGGCAGGACGTGGCGAGCCTCCATGGCGGGTACCTCCATCTGTAAAAAATGTACAGGACGTACAACCCGTAAGATGGGGAGCATGACCTACGAGATCCCGGTGACGCAAGCGCGAGCCGAGCTCGCCGACCTGATCAACCGCGTCGTGTACGGCGGTGAGCGCGTCGTCGTCACCCGCCACGGGAAGCCCCTCGTCGCCCTGGTCTCCGCCGCTGACCTGGAGGAACTCGAGGCGGCCGAGAAGCCCGCCGACGAGCAGGTGATCAGCTCGGTCTCCGGCCTCCACTCCCTGGACTCCGCTACCGGCGAACAGCGCCGCTTCGGCATCGCCGCCCACCACCGCGAGCCCGGCGTCTCGTAGGGGGTGCCTTGCGGGGACACCCCCGAGCGCGCCCGCCCGTCGGCCCCTCCTCCTCATAGGCGCATACGGAAAAGCCGCGTGCCCCCGTCCGCTACAGCGGGGGCACGCGGCCGTCTTCTTCGCGCTACGGTCTCGGTGGACCGGGCTCAGCCCGCGCGCGCAGGAATCGGGGTCACCGCAAAGACCGGTTCCGTGGGTTCCGTGCGCCGCCGCCGGGATCCCAGCACGGTCGCGGTGAGACCCGCCGTCGCCCAGAGGGCGAGGACGAGAAGCGGTCCGCCCGCCGCCGCGCCCTCGAAGGAGGAGACGGACCGGAGGGCCGAGCCGGCGGCGCCCGGCGGCAGCCAGCGGCCGATGGCGCCGACGGCGGTCGGCAGGAGTTCCGGTGCGCTCGACACCCCTGAGAAGGGGTTGCCGAGGAGGATCATCAGCAGCGCCCCGAGCCCGAGGCCCGGCTTACCGACGAGCGCCGCGAGCCCCGCGAACGTCGATCCGATCGCCAGGACGGTGAGGCCGAGCACGCCCGCCTCGGCCCACCAGTTCCCGCCGAGCGCGCCGAGCCAACTGTGCGCGAGGGCCGCGCCGACGGCGCCCGCGAGCGTGGCGGCGCCGACGAGGGCGGCCACCGCGCGCCCGCCGCGCAGGCCGAGGAGGGTCGCGAGGACTCCCGCCGCCGCTCCGGCCAGGGCGAGCGGCAGCAGGCTGGAGGCGAGCACGGCCCCGCGCGGGTCACCCGCCGGGGCGGCGACCACGTCCGTGACCAGGACCTTCGTGCCCTCCGGGGCCTGTGCGGTCACGGCCTCCCGCAGCAGTCCGGCGACCACGGGGCTCGCCGCCGAGGCGGTGAGGAGTTCCGTACCGCCCGGGGTGACGACCACCGCTCCGTATACATCCCGGTCCTCTATCGCGGCGCGGGCCGCCGCCTCGTCCTCGTAACGGTGGACCTCGAAGGCCCCCTCGTGCCGGGCGAAGCCCTGTTCCAGGGCCGTGGCCACCGTGGCGGGACCCGCGACGCCGATCGGCAGGTCGCGGGGTGCCGTCCGGGAGGCGGGCCACGCGAAGGCCCAGAGGGTCAGGGCGACGACGACGGGGATCAGCACCATCACCGCGATGGTCCTGCGCCCCGCGTCGACGGCGGTGGCGTTGGCGGACATGGCGTCCTCGATTCAAAGAGAAGGATCGTTCGTTTTTATATGAGCCTCACTGTCCTGTGAGGGTCGGAAGTTGTCAAGAATGAATATTCGTTTTAGGTTCGGGTCATGGCTCGTGTCTCCCAGGAACACCTCGACGCCCGGCGGCGGCAGATCCTCGACGGTGCGGCGCGCTGTTTCGCCCGCAACGGCTTCCACGCCACCTCGATGCAGGACGTGCTGAGCGAGGTCGGCCTGTCGGCCGGCGCGGTCTACCGGTACTTCCGCGGCAAGGACGAGATCATCGCGGCCATCGCGACCGAGGCCTTCGCCGGTATCCGGGGCGCCTTCGAGGAGGCGTCCAGGACCACGCCGCCGCCCACCCCCGACGTGCTGATCGGCGCGGTGCTCCGGCTCTTCCTGGAGGAGCGGATCGAGGGCGCCGACCGGCAGGCCTTCGCGCGCCTGATCATCCAGGTGTGGACGGAGACCCTGCGCAACGAGCAGCTCGCGCAGACCCTCTCCGAGGGGTACAACGGGATGCGCGTCGTCTGGGCGGATCTGGTCGCCGTCTACCGGCAGAGCGGCATCCTGTCCGCCGACGTCCCCGACGACCATGTGGCCCGCACGCTGATCGCCGTCGTCCAGGGCTTCATCGCCCAGCAGGCGCTTTTCGGTGATGTCGCCGTCGACGTCCTGGAGGACGGGCTCCGGGGTCTGATGTCCATGTCGGTCGACCCGGTCTGACGATCGGGCGGTCTGGCGATCGGGGGTCCGGGCCGACGATCATGAAAACGCAAAGCCGGAGTTAACGAGCCGGAAAAACTTCCGCCCTAACGTGCAATGTCTGGCCGCGAGCCGCATCTCCGCAGTTCAACAAGGTGTTGAAGGTCGGTAGGGTCCGCAGCTGCCGGGTGTCCCGGTCGACGACTGTGAGGTGGAAGAGTGCAACTGAGCCCGCACGAACAGGAACGCCTGCTCATCCATGTGGCGGCGGACGTCGCCGAGAAGCGCCGGGCTCGGGGTCTGCGTCTCAACCACCCCGAGGCCGTCGCCCTCCTCACCTCCCACATCCTGGAAGGTGCCCGTGACGGCCGCACCGTCGCCGAGCTGATGGCCTCCGGGCGCAAGGTGCTCACCCGCGACGAGGTCATGGACGGCATCCCCGAGATGATCCACGACGTCCAGGTCGAGGCCACCTTCCCCGACGGCACCAAGCTCGTCACCGTCCACGAGCCCATCCTCTGAACGGGCCGCGCCGATGATCCCCGGAGAGATCCTGTACGCGGACGGCCCCGTGGCCCTCAACGAGGGCCGACCCGTCACGCGCCTGACCGTGCTCAACGCCGCCGACCGGCCCGTCCAGGTCGGCTCCCACTACCACTTCGCCGAGGTCAACCCCGGCCTGGACTTCGACCGCGCCGCCGCGCACGGCCGACGGCTGCACATCGCCGCCGGGACCGCCGTCCGCTTCGAACCGGGCATCCCCGTCGAGGTCGAACTCGTCCCGCTCGGCGGGCGTCGCATCGTGCCCGGCCTGCGCGGCGAGACGGCGGGCCCGCTCGACGCGTCCGCCCACCAGACCGGCGACGTCGCCGGCGAGCCCGGCGAAGCCGACGAGACCCAGGGGGCCGACCGTGCCTGAGCTGCACCGCGCCGTCTACGCCGACCTGTTCGGCCCCACCACCGGCGACCGCATCCGGCTCGCCGACACCGACCTCCTCGTCGAGATCGAGGAGGACCGCAGCGGCGGCCCCGGCCGCGCCGGTGACGAGGCCGTCTTCGGCGGCGGCAAGGTCATCCGCGAGTCCATGGGCCAGGCCCGCACCACCCGCGCCGAGGGCGCCCCCGACACCGTGATCACGGGCGCCGTGATCATCGACCACTGGGGCGTCGTCAAGGCCGACATCGGCATCCGGGACGGCCGGATCACCGCCCTCGGCAAGGCGGGCAACCCCGACACCATGGACGGGGTCCACCCCGACCTCGTGATCGGCCCCGAGACCGAGATCATCGTCGGCAACGGCCGGATCGTCACCGCCGGAGCCGTCGACGCCCACGTCCACTTCATCTCGCCGACCGTCGTCGAGCAGGCCCTCGCGACCGGCGTCACCACCCTGGTCGGCGGCGGTACGGGACCGGCCGAGGGCACCAAGGCGACCACCGTCACCCCCGGCCCCTGGCACACGGCCCGGATGTTCGAGGCCCTGGACACCTTCCCCGTCAACATCGGTCTGCTCGGCAAGGGCAACACCATGTCCCGGGAGGCCATGCACTCCCAACTGCGCGGCGGAGCCCTCGGATTCAAGATCCACGAGGACTGGGGCGCCACCCCCGCCGTCATCGACGCCTGCCTGGGCGTCTGCGAGGAGACGGGCGCCCAGCTCGCCATCCACACCGACACCCTGAACGAGGCGGGCTTCGTCGGCGACACGCTCGCCGCCATCGCCGGGCGCACCGTCCACGCGTACCACACGGAGGGCGCCGGCGGCGGGCACGCGCCGGACATCATCACGGTGGTCTCGGAGCCGTACATCCTGCCCAGCTCGACCAACCCGACCCGGCCGCACACCGTCAACACCATCGAGGAACACCTCGACATGCTGATGGTCTGCCACCATCTGAACCCCGCAGTCCCCGAGGACCTCGCGTTCGCCGAGTCCCGGATCCGGCCCTCCACCATCGCCGCCGAGGACGTCCTCCACGACCTGGGCGCCATCTCGATCATCTCCTCCGACTCCCAGGCCATGGGCCGCATCGGCGAGGTGATCATGCGCACCTGGCAGACCGCCCACGTCATGAAGAAGCGACGCGGAGCCCTGCCGGGCGACGGCCGCGCCGACAACCACCGCGCGCGCCGCTACGTCGCCAAGTACACGATCAACCCGGCCGTCGCCCAGGGCATGGACCACCTCATCGGCTCGGTCGAACCCGGCAAGCTCGCCGACCTGGTCCTCTGGGAGCCCGCCTTCTTCGGGGTGAAGCCGCTCACCGTGCTCAAGGGCGGCCAGATCGCCTACGCGCAGATGGGTGATGCCAACGCCTCCATCCCCACCCCCCAGCCCGTGCTGCCCCGCCCGATGTTCGGCGCGCTCGGCAAGGCCGCGGCGGCCGGCTCGGTCAACTTCGTCGCCCAGGCGGCGATCGAGGACGACATCGCCCAACGGGTCGGTGTGGACAAGCGGTTCACGGCGATCGGCACCACCCGGCGGGTGACCAAGGCGGACATGCGGGAGAACGACGCGCTGCCCCGGGTCGAGGTCGACGCCGACACCTTCACCGTCACGATCGACGGCGAACCGGTCGAGCCCGCGCCCGCCGCCGAACTGCCCATGGCCCAGCGCTACTTCCTCTTCTGATGACGAGTCGCGCTGCCCTCCTCGTGCTCGCCGACGGGCGGTTCCCCGCCGGCGGGCACGCCCACTCCGGCGGGGCCGAGGCCGCCGTCAAGGCCGGCCGGATCACCGACGCGACGAGCCTCGCCGCGTTCTGCCGCGGCAGGCTGCACACCGCCGGTCTCACCGCGGCGGCGCTCGCCGCCGCGGCCGCGCTCGGCCACGACCCGTACGCCCTCGACGCGGCCGCCGACGCCCGCACCCCCTCACCCGCCCTGCGCGCAGCCGCCCGCAAGCTCGGCCGGCAGATGATGCGCGCGGCCCGCGCCACCTGGCCGTGCCCCGAACTCGACGCGCTCGCAGCCGCGTTCCCGCGCGGCGCCCACCAGCCCGTCGTCCTCGGCATCGCCGCCCGCGCCGCCGGGCTCGGCCCCGAGGACGCCGCACACTGCGTCGCGTACGAGACCGTCAGCGGCCCCGCCACCGCCACGGTCCGGCTGCTGAGCCTGGACCCCTTCCAGGCCACCGCCGTCCTCGCCCGCCTCGCCCCCGCCATGGACCTGGTCGCCGAGGAAGCGGCAGCCGCCGCCCGGCAGGGCATCGACGCCCTGCCCGCCGCCTCCGCGCCCCTCCTCGACATCACCGCCGAGCAGCACGCGGCCTGGCCCGTCCGCCTCTTCGCATCCTGAGAACCACTGGAGCCGCCCCATGCACCTCGACCACTCCCACGACCACCTCGGCGCCGTCTCCGCCGACGCCCACCGCCCCGACGGCACCCGCCGCGCCCTGCGGATCGGACTCGGCGGACCCGTCGGCTCCGGCAAGACCGCCACCGTCGCCGCCCTCTGCCGGGTCCTGCGCGACTCCCTCTCCCTCGCCGTCGTCACCAACGACATCTACACCCGCGAGGACGCCGAGTTCCTGCTCCGCAACGCCGTCCTGCCTCCCGAGCGCATCCAGGCCGTCGAGACCGGCGCCTGCCCGCACACCGCCATCCGCGACGACATCTCCGCCAACCTCGAAGCCGTCGAGGAGCTGGAGGACACCGTAGGCCCGCTCGACCTCATCCTCGTCGAGTCCGGCGGCGACAACCTCACCGCCACCTTCTCCAAGGGCCTCGTCGACGCCCAGATCTTCGTCATCGACGTGGCCGGCGGCGACGACATCCCGCGCAAGGGCGGCCCCGGCGTCACCACCGCCGACCTCCTCGTCGTCAACAAGACCGACCTCGCCCCCTATGTGGGCTCCGACCTGGAACGGATGGCGCGGGACGCCGAGGAGCAGCGCGGCGAGCTGCCCGTCGCCTTCACCTCGCTGCGCGCCGAGAACGGCGTCGCCCCGGTCGCCGACTGGGTCCGGGCCCAGCTCGGAGCATGGACCGCGTGAGCCTGCGCGCCACCGCCCGGATCGCCGCCGCCGCCGACGGCGGGCTGCCGCTCCTGGTGAGCGACGGGCCCTTCGCCCTGCGTCGCACCAGAGCCTCCGGGCCGTACACCCGGGTCACCGTCGTCGGGGCGATGAGCGCCCCGCTCGGCGGTGACCGGCTCGCGATCGAGACCGAGGTACGGGACGGGGCCCGGCTCCTGGTCGACTCGGCCGCCGCCACCCTCGCCCTGCCGGGCCGGAGCGCCGAGCCCGCCGCGTACGACGTCCGGATCACCGTCGGGGAGGAGGGCGTGCTCCGCTGGCTGCCCGAACAGCTGGTCTCCGTCCACGGCTCGGAGCTGCGGATGCGTACGGTCGTCGAACTCGCCGCCACGGCACGGCTGGTCCTGCGCGAGGAGCAGATCCTCGGCCGACACGGCGAACCGCCCGGCACTCTCGTCACCCGCCTCACCGTCCACCGGGCCGGTCGCCCCCTCCTCGACCAGGAGCTGGCCTTCGGCCCCGGCGCTCCCGGCGGCTGGGACGGCGGCGCGGTCCTCGGCGGCCACCGGGCCACCGGACAGCTCCTCGTCGTCGACCCGGCGTTCGGGGGGAAGCCGGTGGAGCCACGGCTGCTCGGGGAGAACGCCGTCGTCACGCCGCTCGCGGGACCCGCGGCCCTCGCCACCGCCGTCGCCCCGGACGCCCTCACGGTGCGGCGTCTGCTCGACACCGCTCTGTCCGAACTCGCCCCGTTCTGACCTGACCTGCGCGGCCGCCGAGAGGTCACCGCTCAGCGGTACACCGTTCACCGGTTATTGGTTCGGCAAAGAAACACGCGTTCGCCCTTTCATCGGGAGCCTCCGGAACGAAAGGATCCCCCGGACAGCCAACACACAGCGTCGCCACGGGGGGTGGCGCTCATCTTGGGGGAGAACACTTGAGACGTACGGCAGTGCTCGGCTCGGCCGGCACTCTGATATCGGGCACGCTCGTCCTGGGCGCACTCGCGGCCCCGGCGGCGAACGCCGACAGCAACCGTCACCTGCGTGACGCCGAGGCGATCGGCGTCACCGTCGCCGCGTCGCGGGCCGCCCAGGCCGGCATCGACTGGCAGGACTGCCCTGCCGACTGGGGCCTGGAGAAGCCGATCCAGTGCGGCTGGGTCACCGTCCCCGTCGACTACGCGAAGCCCAACGGCAAGAAGATCAAGATCGCGGTCGACCGGATCAACGCCACCGGCACCCCCGCCGAGCGCCAGGGCGCGCTCCTCTACAACCCGGGCGGCCCCGGCGGCTCCGGCCTGCGCTTCCCGCGCCGGGTCACCACCAAGAACGCGATCTGGGCGGGCGCCGCCAAGGCCTACGACTTCGTGGGCTTCGACCCGCGCGGCGTCGGCAAGTCGGCCCCCATCTCCTGTGTCGACCCGGCCGAGTTCGTCAAGGGTCCCAAGCTCGACCCGGTCCCCGACAGCGAGGCCGACAAGCTGGCGCAGCGCAAGCTCGCCGCCGAGTACGCCAAGGGCTGCGCCGAGAAGAGCGGCGACATGCTGCCCTTCATCAACACGCGCAACACCGCGCGTGACCTCGACGTCATCCGCGCCGCCCTCGGCGAGAAGAAGCTCAACTTCGTCGGCGTCTCCTACGGCACCTACCTCGGCGCGGTCTACGGCACCCTGTTCCCGACCCACGTCCGCCGCATGGTCCTCGACAGCGTCGTGAACCCGTCGACGCGCAAGATCTGGTACGAGGTCAACCTCGACCAGGACATCGCCTTCGAGGGCCGGCTCAAGGACTGGATGACCTGGGTCGCCCAGAACGACGCCACGTACCACCTCGGCGACACCCTGGCGGAGGTCCAGCAGCAGTGGGTGACCCTGCGCGCCGCCGCCAAGAAGGAGCCCCTGGGCGGCAAGGTCGGCCCGGCCGAGCTCATCGGCTTCTTCCAGAACGCCCCCTACTACGACTCCATGTGGGCCCCGGTGGCCGAGGCGTGGAGCGCGTACGCCGCGGGTGACCCGCAGCCGCTCATCGACAACGCGGCCTCGGACCCGACCGACACCGCCGGCAACGCGGCCTCGGAGAACGGCAACGCCGTCTACACCGCGGTCGAGTGCGCCGACACCCCCTGGCCGACCAGCTGGAAGAAGTGGGACCGGGACAACAGCCGGCTCCACCAGCAGTACCCCTTCATGACCTGGGCCAACGCATGGATGAACCTGCCCTGCGCCACCTGGTCCGCGCCGCGCCAGCGCCCGACCGAGGTGAAGACCGGCAAGGGCCTGCCGCCGGTGCTCATCGCCCAGTCCGAGCGCGACGCCGCCACCCCGTACGCGGGCGCCGTCGAGCTGCACAAGCGGTTCAAGGGCTCGCGCCTGATCACGGAGAAGGACGCCGGCTCGCACGGCATCACCAGCCTGGTCAACCCGTGCCTCAACACCAAGGTCGAGGCCTACCTGCTGACCGGCAAGCTGGACGCCACGGACCAGACCTGCGCCCCGCACGCCACCCCGAAGCCGTAACACGCTGACGGCCCGGTGAGGGGAGGGACGGCCGTCCCTCCCCTCACCCGTGTCACCCCCGCGACGCCAGCCAGGCGTCCTCCGCCGCGTAGTCGAAGAAGTCCACCCCGTACTTCGCGAGACCGGGGAACGCCTCCCGCCACGCACGGCCCGCCACCCGCTCGGTCAGCCACGCGACCGTCTCCGGCAGCGAATCCGCGTACGACACCACCGGCCTGTACCCCAACTCCCGCTCCGCCGCCGCCATGTCGTAGACCACGGAACGCGGCGCCGTCCACGGGGTGGACCCCACGATGTCCTGCGGCGGCGCGCCCTCGATCAGCACCGTCTCGCTGCTGACACCCATGACCGCGTCGATCGCCGCCCCGATCTCCGCCACCGTCGGCGCCTCCGGGTCCCCGCCGTTCAGCACCCGACTGCCCGGGTTCGCCGCCGCCAGCCGGACCAGCTCCGCGAGGTTGTCCACGTGCACCGGGTGGAACCGTGAGGTGCCCTCGTACGCGAGAAGGCGCACCGGCCGCCCGTCCAGCGCCCGCTTCACGAACCACAGCTCCCGCGGACCAGGGGAGTACGGCCCGTGGATCGCGCCCGCCCGCAGCACCGTCGTCGGCAGGGCGTCGCCCGCCGCCAGCAACTCCCGCTCAAGCGCCACCTTCCGGGTGCCGTAGGTGCCGTCGCCGGGCGCCACCGTCCGCCAGTCCTCCGGGATCGGCAGCGGGTAGTCGGGGAAGCCGTCCGGCCGGTCCTGGGTGTCGAAGCTGCGCCCCTGCTCGTCCTCGTAGACGGCGCCGCTGGACACCACCACCGCCGAACCGATCCGGTCCGCGAGCCCCGTCAGCTGCCGCCCGTGCCCGGCGTCGTACGCGACGATGTCGACGAGCACGTCGACGCCCTCGCCCAGGCCCGCCGCGAGCGCGCCCTCCTCGGTCCGGTCGAGCGCCACCGACCGGACCTCGGCCGGCCACCTCTCGTCCCTGCCGCCGCCCCGCGAGGCGGCCGTCACCTCCCAGCCGTCCACGACGAGCGCCCGCACGGCCGCCCGCCCCACCTGTCCCGATCCACCCAGCACGAACGCGGTTCCCTTGGTCATGATCGTGACGCTACGACCGCCCGGTGCGGCGGCCCAGGGTTTGCGCCGAGCGCGGATCCGCTCACAGCGTTCGGGGCACGGGAACTTTCCCGCCCGGCTCAGCCCTCCGCCTCCGCCGCCTTCACCACCGCCGCGTAGTCGTCCACGTACTCCTGTCCGGACAACCGGAGGATCTCGTACATGATCTCGTCCGTCACCGCACGGACCACCGCCCGCTCACCCGCCGACCCGGCGAACCGGGAGAAGTCCAGCGGCGCCCCGAACCGGATCGTGACCCGGCGGATCCTCGGCACGACCTTCCCCGGCGGCTGGATCTCGAAGGTCCCCACCATCGCGCAGGGCACCACCGGCACCCCGGCCGTCAGCGCCATCACCGCCACGCCCACCTTCCCCTTGTAGAGCCGCCCGTCGTGCGAGCGCGTCCCCTCCGGATAGATGCCCAGCAGCTCGCCCTTGTCGAGCACACCGAGGCCCTCCCGGATCGCCGCCTTCCCCGCCTCCTTGCCCGAGCGGTCGACCGGGATCTGGCCGGCCGCCCGGAAGAAGGCGGCCGTCAGCCGGCCCTTGATCCCCGGCCCCGTGAAGTACTCCTGCTTCGCGAGGAACGTGATCCGCCGGTCGAGGACGACCGGCATCAGGAAGTGGTCCGAGAAGGAGAGGTGATTGCCCGCGACGATCGCCGCGCCCTCCTCCGGGATGTGCTCAAGACCTTCGATCCGCGGCCTGAACAGCAGCTTGAGGAGCGGTCCGAGCAGTACGTGCTTCATCAGGTGGTAGAACACCCGCGACCCCCGTTCGTCGTCCGTCAAGCCCGTTGTATCCGTGCGAGGGCCCGTGGTCCACTGGTGGGGGAGCGTCACCATGACGGGCGAGCGCGGAACCAGGCGTCCCGGCCGCGTCCTCACCGCGCTGCTGTGCGCGGTGGCGGCGGCCGGGCTGTACGGCTGCTCCGACTCGGGCCCGCCGGAACCGGCCCCCACGCCGACTCCCGTTCCCGCCACCACGAGCCCCACTCCCACCACGCCCGCGCCGACCACCCCCGTGCCCGCCGGGCGCTCCCCCTTCACCGGTCTTCCCGCGCGCCCGGCGCCGGTCCTCGCCGTCAAGATCGACAACGTGGCCGCCGCCCGCCCCCACACCGGACTCGGCGCGGCCGACCTGGTCTACGTCGAGCAGGTCGAGGGCGGCCAGACGCGGCTCCTCGCGGTCTTCTCCTCCCGGCTCCCGGACAGGACGGGTCCCGTCCGCAGCGCCCGCGAGTCCGACATGGAGCTGCTGGCGCAGTTCGACGACCCGGCACTCGCCTACTCCGGCTCCCAGACCGCCCTCAAACCGCTGCTCAAGGCGGCGCCGCTGCACGCACTGCCCCCGGAGGACGCGCCCCGGGCCTTCGTCCGCAGCGAGGCCCGGCCCGCACCCCACAACCTGTACCTGCTGCCCGGACGGGCCCTCGCGGCGGCCCCCGGAGTCGGCACGGCCCAGGACATCGGCTTCCGCTTCGGCCCGGCTCCCGAGGGCGGTACCCCGGTCCACGAACGCACCGTGCGCTATCCCGCCGCCCGGTACACCTTCACCTGGGCCCCGGCTGACAAGGCCTGGCGGGTCGCGATGGACGGCCGCCCGGCCCGGACCACCGACGCCGGGTCGCTGAAGCCGACGACCGTCGTGGTCCAGTACGTCGACATCCACCCCTCGCGCTTCCACGACTTCCTCGGCAACGTCTCCCCGTACACCGAGACCGTCGGCAGCGGCACCGCGCTCGTCCTGCGCGACGGGCGCGCCCACGAGGCCCGCTGGTCCCGGTCCTCGGCGACGGCGGGCACGACGTTCACGACCCCGAGCGGAGCGCCGATGACCTTCGCCCCGGGCCAGGTCTGGGTGGTCCTCGCACCGCGGGCGTAGACGGTGAGGGGCCAAACGAATACCGGCCAATCCGTATGTCTGTGCACAACGGCCCCTTCCGGTGCATGCTGTGCATCACGATGCGTCACGTACCCGTCTGGAGGCCGAGAGAGTGTACGGCGGCAACCGGCGACGGCGCCTGACCAGCAGGGTCACGGCCGGAAGCAGCGCAGCGCTGCGCTCGGCCGTGCGGCGCGGGAGGCCCGGCCGGAACGGTGAAGGAGCCGGCTTCGACCCGCTCTCCACCCGCGGGCGGCTCGCCTGGCTGAATTCGGCCAGCGCCAGCATCGGGACCACCCTCGACCTGGAGCGCACCGCCCAGGAGCTGGCCGAGTTCACCGTCCCCGACTTCGCCGACGGCGCCGCCGTGGACATCCTGGAGGGCGTCCTGCGGGGCGAGGAGGGCTCCCGGTGGACGGGCACCGGCATCCCCCCGATGCGCGCCACCGCCATCTGTGCCATCGAGTCGCTGACCTCCCTGGAGCCCACGCCGGTGGGCGAGACCTCCGCCGTCCGCGTGGAGCAGCACGAGACGCTGCTCCACCGGTACTGCCTGCGGCAGGGGAGACCGGTCCTCCTGAGCCGCATGCGGCAGGACGACTTCATCAAGGTCGCGCCGACCCGGAGCGCCGCGGAGAAGATGCGTGCCGCCGGGGTGCACAGCTACCTGGCGGTGCCGCTGATCGCCCGCGGGCTGCTCCTGGGCAGTGCCGACTTCGTGCGCGGTCCGGGCACGCCCCCGTTCTCCTCCACGGACCTGGCACTCGCGGAGCAGCTCGCCTCGCAGGCCGCCGTCTTCATCGACAACGCCCGGCTCTACGGACGCGAGCGCGCCCACGTCGTCGCGCTGCAGCGCAGCCTGCTGCCGCGCGCGACGCCGGTCACCCCCGGACTACGGGTGAACGCCGAGTACGCGCCCTCGGCGGCCCAGCACGGGGTGGGCGGCGACTGGTACGACGTGATGGCCCTGCCCAGCGGCCGTACGGCCCTCATGGTGGGTGACGTCATGGGGCACGGTCTGGCCGCCGCCGCGACGATGGGGCGGCTGCGCGCGGTCGGCCGCACCCTGATCGCCCTGGACATGGCTCCTGAACGCGTCCTGGCCCGGCTCGACCTCGCCACCCGGGACCTGGAGGACGAGCAGGTCGCCACCTGTCTCTGCGCGGTCTACGATCCGGTCGACTCCACGTACACGCTCGCCAGCGCGGGTCATCTGCCGCCGCTGCTGCTCGACGGACGGGGCGGCGCCGACTTCGTGGACGTGCCGGTCGGCGCCCCGCTCGGCGCGGGTGTGATCCCCTACGACCCGGTGCGCCTGACAGTGCCGGAGAGCAGCCATCTGGTCATGTACACGGACGGCCTCGTCAAGTCCCGGCACGCGGACCTGGACCATCAGCTGGACCTCCTGCGCACGGCGGCGCGCGGCCTGGGGCCCGCCGCCGTGGAGAGCGGCGGACTGGTGGAGCGGGCGCCGGCCGGTGCCTCGCGCTTCGACGAGGCGGTGCTCCTCGGAGCGACGACCACCCCGGCCGACCCGGCCGACCTCCGCGTCTGGCGGTTGCCCCAGGAGGGTCGGGCCGCGTCCGTGGCGCGGGGCCTGGTCACGGACCAGCTCGCCGCGTGGGGCCTCGCGGAGCTGGCCGACGTGTGCGAGCTCGTCGTCTCCGAGCTGGTCGGCAACGCGCTGCGCTACGGCAACGGCCCCGGTGAGCTCCGGCTGCTGCGCGGCGACCGGCTCGTCGTGGAGGTCTCGGACACGGGCCCGGACCTGCCCCAGATCCAGCACGCGGACCTCAGCGACGAGGGTGGCCGGGGCCTCCAGCTGATCAACATGCTGTGCCGCAGATGGGGATCCTGCCGTACGGTCTCGGGCAAGGTCGTCTGGGCGGAGCAGAACCTGCCGTCCTGAGGCGGACCTCGGCCGCACGTGACCTTCGGCGCCGGACGGCCGGACGGGGCCACCGGGGCAGGGTCGGCCTCGCCGGACCGCTGAGGGACCGCACCCGGGGACACTCGCCTCCGCCGGACCGCTGTGGGACCGCCCGGGGACATCCACCTCGCCGGACCGCCCAGGGGCGTCCCTAAGGGCGTGCGGCCCCCGGGCCGGCCGGTGGCCGCGGTTGCGGCCCGGACGGGGTCGCGCTGTCCGACGCGGCCAGGCCGATCGTCGCCACGGCGAGGACCACCGAGCCGAACCAGAGCCAGCCGCTGCTGCCGAGCGCCACCGTGTACGCCGTGGTCAGCACCACTGCGGCGCAGGTGAGCACCGCCATCGTCTTCGTGCCACCGGACATCAGTCCGCCCTCCTCCCGACCGAGGTCGTGGAAGCCGTCCAGGCCATCGTGACCCCCCGAGAGGGGCGCGCGCTACTCCCCGGACGCTCCGGCGTGCGCCGGAAACGGGACCGGGCCCGGTCCCGACACCGGGCCCGGCACGGGACCGCTCACCGCACGCGGATCGTCACCGACCACCGGTCCGGAGCGAGGCGAGGTACGCGTTGTACGCCTCCAGCTCCTTGTCCCCGTCCCGGTCGGCTGCCCGGTCCAGACGGACCGCCTGCCGCTGCTCGGAGTGGTACCACTGGTAGACCAGCGCGATCAGCACCAGCACCGACGGGATCTCGCTGAACGCCCAGGCGATGCCGCCCGCCGCGTTCTGGTCGGTGAGGGCGTCGATCCCCAGCGAGGCCGGCGGGCTCTGGTACGCCTTGACCATCGGCTCCGAGGCCATCATCAGCGCGATGCCGAAGAAGGCGTGGAACGGCATGCCCGCGAACAGCTCCAGCATCCGCATCACATAGCCCGGCCGGTGCGGACCCGGGTCGACGCCCATGATCGGCCAGAAGAAGACCACGCCCACCATCAGGAAGTGGACCATCATCCCGATGTGGCCCGGCTTCGAGCCCATCAGGAAGTCGAACAGCGGCGTGAAGTACAGCGCGTACAGGCTCGCGATGAACATCGGGATCGTGAAGCCGGGGTGCGTGATCACCTTCATGTACCGGCTGTGCAGCAGCTTCAGGAGCAGCTCGCGCGGCCCCGTCGAGCCCCGGCCCGCCACCGGCAGCGCCCGCAGGGCCAGCGTCACCGGCGCACCGAGCAGCAGCAGGATCGGCGACAGCATGGAGATCACCATGTGCTGGACCATGTGCACGCTGAACATGACCATGCCGTAGTCGTTGAGCTTGGTGCACATGACGAGCGCGATGGTCAGCACGCCGACCGCGAAGAACACCGTCCGGCTCACCGGCCACGCGTCCCCGCGCCGCCGCAGCCGCGCCACGCCCCAGCCGTACAGACCGAGCGCCGCGAGGCAGCCGATCAGGAAGAACAGGTCGGGAGAGAACTCCAGGCCCCGTCCCAGCGTGAACGGCGGCAGATCCGTGGTCATGCCGTGCCCGCTGTGATCCATCGTGTGCACTCCTGGAGCCCGATTCGCGCTTGTTGTCCGCACCAGACTAGAACCGCCCCCGGCCGCGACTGCGACCGGGGGCGGTGTCACTGGCGGGCGTGGCTCAGATCACGCACTCGGCCTCGGCGTAGCGGTCGGCGGGGACCGTCTTGAGGCTCTCCACGGCCTGGGCCAGCGGGACCATCGTGATGTCCGTGCCGCGCAGCGCCGTCAGCATGCCGAACTCGCCGCGGTGCGCGGCCTCGACCGCGTGCCAGCCGAAGCGGGTCGCGAGGACACGGTCGTACGCGGTCGGGGTGCCGCCGCGCTGGACGTGACCCAGGATCACCGGACGGGCCTCCTTGCCGAGCCGCCGCTCCAGCTCGACGGAGAGCTGGTTTGCGATCCCGGTGAAGCGCTCGTGGCCGTAGATGTCGGTACCGGCGGTCTTGAACTCCATCGAGCCCTCACGCGGCTTCGCGCCCTCGGCGACGACCACGATCGCGAACCGCTTGCCGGCCTCGAACCGCTCGCCGACCCGGGCGGTCAGCTCGTCCATGTCGAAGGGACGCTCGGGGACCACCACGGCGTGCGCGCCGGCGGCCATGCCGGAGTGCAGCGCTATCCAGCCGGTGTGACGGCCCATGACCTCGACGACGAGGACCCGCTGGTGGGACTCGGCGGTGGTCTTCAGCCGGTCGAGGGCCTCGGTGGCGACGGTCACGGCCGTGTCGAAGCCGAAGGTGACGTCGGTGGAGGCGATGTCGTTGTCGATGGTCTTCGGGACACCGACGATCGGGAGGCCCGCTTCGGAGAGCAGGTTCGCCGCCTTGAGGGTGCCCTCGCCGCCGATCGGGATGATCGCGTCGAGTCCCAGGTCGGCGACATGGCCGCGGGCGCGCTCGACGCCGTCGACCAGGTGCGCGGGCTGGACCCGCGAGGAACCGAGGATGGTGCCGCCACGGGCCAGGATGCCGCCCACCGCTTCGAGATCGAGCTTGCGGTAGTCGCACTCCAGCAGGCCCTTCCATCCGTCGAGGAAGCCGATGACCTCGTCGCCGTGGTCGACGACGGCTCGGTGCACGACGGAACGGATGACAGCGTTCAGACCGGGGCAGTCTCCGCCGGAGGTGAGCACGCCAATGCGCATAGCCCAAAAACCTTTGCAACGTGGGCCGACTCCCGGACCACGTCGTCCGGCTGGATCCCCGCCACCCTATCGCCGCAGGGTGGCGGGGCCGAACCGGATGTCCGCACAGTGGACAACGTACGTTCGTACGAGGGACCAACGGCGGTGCGTGTGTTGCCTTCGGACCTGTCCTAGGCGGGCTGGGTGGCGGCCGCGATGCGCTCGGCGCGCAGTGCCTCGTACCAGCGGTCGTCGGTCGGCGGCAGCGCGTTCACATCGAGGGCCAGCTTCAGGAGCAGGTCCGCGATCTGCGGGTTACGGGCCATGACGGGGCCGTGCATGTACGTACCGAAGACGGTGTCGTTGTACGCGCCCTCGGTGCCGTCGCCGGTCCCGTTGCCGTTGCCGAAGACGGTCCGTGCGAACGGCCGGGCCGTCGGGCCGAGATGGGTGATGCCCTGGTGGTTCTCGAAGCCCGTCAGCTGGGGAAGGCCCAGTCGCGGGTCGATGTCCGCGAGGACGTCGCCGACGCAGCGGGCGCCCTCGCCACGGGTCGAGATCACGTCGATGAGGCCGAGACCGGCCTCGCGCTCGCCGAGGTCGTTGATGAACTCGTGGCCCAGGATCTGGTACCCGGCGCAGACCGAGAAGATGATCGCGCCGTTGGAGGCGGCCCGGCTCAGGCCGCCGTCCCGCCGCAGCCGCTCGGCCGCGAGCCGCTGCGGACGGTCCTCGCCGCCGCCGATCAGATAGATGTCGCCCGAGGTCGGCACCGGCTGGTCGCTGCGGACGTCGACGCGCTCGACGCTGAGGCCGCGCTGTTCGGCACGGCGCTGGACGACGAGGACGTTGCCCTGGTCGCCGTAGGTGCTGAGCAGGTCCGGGTAGACCCAGACCAGGCGCAGGCTGCTGTCACTCATGCTGCAAGTCCTCTACGGGTCAGTTGCCGACGCGGCGGCGGACGTCCTGGAAGGCGGTGTAGTTGGCGATCAGCTCGATCTGCCCGGGCGGGGCCATCGCGACGGCCTCGTCCAGCGTCTCGCAGACGCGGAAGTCCACACCCGCGACCTCCAGGCGGACCGCGAGGTCCAGCTTCCGGTCGCCGATCACCATGATCGGGTGGCCGGCGAGCCGGCCGTAGTCCACGTCCCACAGCCAGGAGGTGTCCGTGCCGTCGGCGCCGCGCGCGTTGACGGAGAGGATCACCGGAGCGGGCGGCCCGTCGATGAGGGAAAACGTTTCGAGCCAGCCGGCCGGGTTCTTCGCGAGCAGCAGACGCAGCTCACGGCCCTGGAAGGACACGACGTCGTAGCGTCCGGCGACGGCCTGCACCTGGTACATGCGCTCCAGGGCCACCTGCGGCGGGACCCCGAAGACGGCGGCGACGGCGGCCGAGGTCGCGGCGTTCGCCTTGTTGGCGCGGCCGGGCAGCTGCAGACGGATCGGCCAGGCCGAACCGTGCGGGTCGAGCACGTGGTCGCCGCTGAGCGCCCAGCTCGGCGCGGGACGGCGGAAGCCGCACTCGCCGCAGAACCAGTCGTCGCCCGGTCGCTGCATCACACCGCCACAGGCGGGGCACGACCAGGCGTCGTCCTTCCACTCCTGGCCGGCTGCCACCCACACCACGTTCGGGGAGGAGGAGGCGGCCCACACGATGAGCGGGTCGTCGGCGTTCGCGACGACGACGGCCTTCGTGCCGTTGAGACCCTCGCGCCACTTCTCGGCGAGCATCCGGGTCTCGGCGGCACGGTCGAGCTGGTCGCGCGAGAGGTTGAGCAGCGCGATCACCTTGGGCGTGGTGTCACGGGCGACGCCGGCGAGGTACTTCTCGTCGACCTCGATGACGCCGAACTTGGAGTCCGAGCCGCCGGCCAGCGCCGAGGTGATGCCGGCGGGCATGTTGGCGCCGAGGGCGTTCGAGACGACGGGGCCGGCGGCGCGCAGGGCCTCCGCGATCAGCCGGGTCGTCGTCGTCTTGCCGTTGGTCGCCGACACCAGGACGACGTCCAGATGCTGTGCGAGCCGGCCGAGCAGGTCGGGGTCGAGCTTCAGCGCCACCTTGCCGCCGATCACCGATCCGCTGCCGCGTCCCGCCGCACGCGACACCGCGGCCGCGGCCCTGCCCGCCGTCACGGCCAGCTTGGCGCGCGGCGACAGCGGCTCTGGATTACCGGGGTGTCCTGACATCGTTCTTGTTCCTCCTTGCGTCGGTCCGGGCTCAGCCTATCGAGATCCGGCCAGCAGCCCGAACAGCGGCACCGCCGAGCGGCCGCGCGAAACAGCCAGGTCACGGCGGACCGTACCCTTACCGCCATGCGAAACCGCCCCATCCCCGGCAGTTCCGGTCAGGTCCGAGCGATGACTCTGCTCGGCGACCCCGTGCTGCACACTCCCTGCGCGCCCGTCACCGACTTCGGGCCCGAACTGGCCCTGCTCGTCGAGGACATGTTCGCCACGATGTACGCGGCGAACGGCGTAGGCCTGGCGGCGAACCAGGTGGGCGTCGGACTGCGCGTCTTCGTGTACGACTGCCCCGACGACGAGGACACCCGCCACCTGGGACATGTCGTGAACCCGCGCCTGGTGGAGGCGGACGGTGACCTGTTCCGGGGTGCGGAGGGCTGCCTCTCCCTGCCGGGCCTTGAGGCCCCGACGCCCCGTTACGACCGTGCGGTGGTCGAGGGCGTACGGGTGGACGGGACTCCGGTACGGGTGGAGGGCACGGGTTTCTTCGCCCGCTGCCTCCAGCACGAGACCGATCACCTGGAGGGTGGGGTCTACGCGGACCACGTCACGGGGTGGCGCAAGTCACGTCTGATCCGCGCGATCCGCAAGCAGCCGTGGGGGAGTGGGGCCGGGGTGCTGGAGGGCTGACGGGAGCCGGAAGTCCGAGGGGCCCGGAGGCCTCTCGGGGTTCGCGGGCCCGGAAGCCCGAGGGCGGGGGCCCGAAGGTCCCGGCGGGAAGCCAGGTCGTGTCCGGAGAGTCCCGCCTGGCCCGCGACGTCTGGCAGGCATCTAGAACCCGGGTCCGCCCGGGAGGTCCGGTGCCTGGGCGAGCCGGCCCCACAGGAGGTCCGCCAGGCTGCGGACGAGGTCGGCGCGGGAGCAGGGGCGCTCGCCGAGCCACCAGTCTCCGGCCGCGTGCATCATGCCGACGATGCCGTGTCCCCAGATCCGGGCCTGGGCCTCCGCGCCGGGGCCGAGGTCGACGCGTTCGGCGATGACCTGGCCGAGCTCCTCGCCCATCCGCCGGAGCAGCGGGGCGGAGTGGCGGCCCACGTCGAAGCCCTGCTCGGTCTGGTGCGGTTCCTCCGCCGGGTGCATGAGGAAGCGGTAGACCTGGGGCATCGCCTCGATCGAGGCGAGGTAGGTGTCGAGGGTGGATTCGACGCGGCGACGGCGGTCGGAGGGCGCGTCGAGCGCGGCCCGCAGGGCGGCGAGGAGGGCGTCCGTGTGCCGGATGGCGAGGGCGCGGTAGAGGCCGCCCTTGTCGCCGAAGTGGCGGTAGAGGATCGGCTTGGTGATGCCGGCCTCGGCCGCGATCGCGTTCATCGATGCCTTGGGGCCGTCCCGGAGCACCACCCGGTCCGCCGCCTCCAGCAGCTCGCGGCGCCGCTGTTCGGCGGGCGTCTGCTGGTCGGTGGTCCGGTGTGCGATGTCCATAAGCGTGTCTCCCCGCCCGTGCGATTCCGTGAGGCTGTCGCAACGTAACACCCGGCCGGTCCTCGGTGCCGATCGGGCCGAACCGCTTCCCCGCAGGTTGACAGCCTGTACCCGTCGGTAACACACTGGTGTTACCGCAAGTAACGTACAGCTGGGAGGGACTATGGGCGAGTTCACGCTCGAACTCAACGATGACCAGAAGCAGGTCCGCGACTGGCTCCACGGCTTCGCCGCCGATGTGATGCGCCCCGCGGCCGCCGAATGGGACGAGCGTGAGGAGACTCCCTGGCCGATCATCCAGGAAGCGGCCAAGATCGGCATCTACTCTCTCGATTTCTATGCCCAGCAGTTCTTCGACCCGACGGGCCTCGGCATCCCCATGGCGATGGAGGAGCTCTTCTGGGGCGACGCCGGCATCGCGCTCTCCATCGTGGGCACGGGCCTCGCCGCCGTCGGCGTCCTCGCCAACGGCACCGAGGAGCAGATCGGCACCTGGGTCCCGCAGATGTACGGCGACGCCAACGACGTCAAGGTCGCCGCGTTCTGCTCGTCCGAGCCCGACGCCGGCTCGGACGTCGCCTCGATGCGTACCCGTGCCGTCTACGACCAGGCCACCGACGAGTGGGTGCTCAACGGCACCAAGACCTGGGCGACCAACGGCGGCATCGCCAACGTCCACGTCGTCGTCGCGGTCGTCGACCCCGAGCTCGGCTCCAAGGGCCACGCGTCCTTCATCGTGCCGCCGAACACCCCCGGTCTCTCCCAGGGCCAGAAGTTCCAGAAGCACGGCATCCGTGCCTCCCACACCGCCGAGGTCGTCCTGGAGGACGTCCGCGTCCCCGGCCACTGCCTCCTCGGCGGCAAGGAGAAGCTGGACGAGCGCCTGGCCCGGGCCCGCGAGAAGGCCAAGGCCGGTGGCGGCGAGCGCGTGAAGAACGCCGCCATGGCCACCTTCGAGGCCTCCCGCCCGGCGGTCGGCGCCATGGCCGTCGGCACCGCCCGCGCCGCGTACGAGGTCGCCCTCGACTACGCGAAGACCCGTGTCCAGTTCGGCCGCCCGATCATCGAGAACCAGGGCGTCGCCTTCCAGCTCGCCGACATGGCCACCCAGATCGACGCGGCCCGCCTCCTGGTCTGGCGCGCCTCCTGGATGGCGACGGCCGGCAAGCCCTTCACCGCGGCGGAGGGCTCCATGTCCAAGCTGTACGCGAGCGAGGTCGCCAAGAAGGTCACGGCCCAGGCCATCCAGATCCTCGGCGGCAACGGCTACACCCGCGAGTACCCGGTGGAGCGCATGCACCGCGACGCGGCCATCTACACGATCTTCGAGGGCACCAGCGAGATCCAGCGCATGGTGATCAGCCGGGCCATCGCGAAGTAACCCGGCCGTGGCCGATCCGGCTCTGTGGAGGGTGCTGCCCTTCCGGGCCGCCGCAGAGCCGGACGGCCCGGACCGCGCTACTTCGCCTCCCGGCGGCGCACCATCTCGGTGATCCAGACGGGCGCGAACGGAGACGTGCAGCCCGGGGGCGTCGGGTAGTCCTTGAGGACCTCCAGGCGCTCACCGATGCCCAGTGCCCGGGCGCGCTGCTCGGGGTGCTCGATCCCGATCTGGGCCAGGCAGTGGTTCATCGCCCACTGGAGACGGTCCGGGGCGTCCTTCATCTCCGCCTCGACGACGTCGAGCAGTCCGTCGAGGTCGAGGCCTTCGGGCTTCTTCGCCACCCGCTCGGTGGTCAGTGCCCAGCCGGCGCTCGCGACCACCGGATCCGGGTCGGCGGTCCACGCCAGACGCAGCTCCTCGGCGTGGGGGCTCTTCTTCACCACGTAGTTCACGAGCCAGTCGTGCACCTTGGGCGTGCGTGCCCCGCGGAGCATGGCGTCCAGCTCGTCCCGCCCGAAGGCCTTCGGGCGGCAGATCAGGATCGCCAGCAGTCTCGCCGCGGTGTCGCCCGTCTCCCATAGCCGTTCCGCGAGGTCCTGCTGTGTCTTCAGCCGCTTCGCGAGCGCGCGCAGCTTGCCGAGGTTCACACCGTGGTCGTCACCGTGTCTCTCGTTCACCGCGCGCGCCTTCGGGTCCTCCAGCGCGGCCAGCTCGGCCATCACCTCGGCCACCGTCGTCTCGGCCACCTTGTCTCCCGCTCCTCTCACCCGCGTGATCCCGCGAGATCCCGCGCGATCAGGTCTGCCACGGACTCGGCCCGCCCTGCCGGGCGGGAGGTCAGACGAGACAGAACTCGTTGCCCTCCGGGTCCTGGAGGACCACCGCGTAGTAGTCCATGCCGTTCGGCTCGTCCATCGAGTACAGGATCGTCGCGCCGATCGCCGTCAGCCGGGACACCTCGCCGTCCACCCGCTCGCGGCGCACAGCGAGCGGCACCCCGCGGCCGCCGCCGACCTTGAGGTCCAGATGGACGCGGTTCTTGACGGTCTTCGGTTCCGGGACGGCCTGGAACCAGATCCGGGGGCCCACGCCCTTCGGGTCGACGATGGATTCCGGAAGCTCCCCGGCGTCCTGGCCCAGCTCGTCCTCGGGGACGCCGATCGCCTCCCAGTACGCCCGCCAGGTGGCGTGGCCCTCGGGCGGCGGGTCGGGGACGTACCGCAGGGCCTCCAGCCAGAACGGCACGAGCCGCTGAGGGTCGGCGCAGTCGATGGTCAGTTGCAGCGTGAGCTCGGGGCGTTCCATACGACGAGCTTCCCAGACACCACTGACAGTCGGCTGATTCGAGCCAACAAGGCCAGAACCGGTCGGCGGTTCGGGCATCCCTACCCGTGGGTCACCTCCTGGGGGGACAATCACGCGTCAGGTGACGATCGAGGGGAACCGCTCATGACCATCACCACCGGAACCGAAGCGCCCGAACTCCCGGGACTCCCGCTCCTCGGCTCCATGTTCGACCTCAGGAACGACTCCCTCGGCACCTTCCTGCGCGCCCAACGCGAGCACGGCGACGTCGTACGGATCGTCGCGGGACCGCCCGGCATCCGCGCCACCGTCTACGGCGTCTTCTCCGCCGACGGAGTCCAGCAGGTCCTCGCCGGCGAGTCGGCCAACTTCCGCAAGGACAACGCCTTCTACCAGGAGGTCCGCGATTCCTTCGGCAACGGGCTGCTCACCAGCCAGGACGAGGACTACCTGCGCCAGCGCCGGCTCGTCCAGCCCCTCTTCACCCGCCGCCGCGTCGACAGCTACGCCTCCGCCATCGCCGCCGAGGTCACCACCCTCACCGAGGAGTGGCGGGACGGCGGCGCCGAATCCGTCGACGTCCTCCAGGACATGGCCCGCCTCGCCCTGCGCGCCGTCGCCCGCATCCTCTTCGGCACGGACGTCGACACGGCCGTCGAGATCGTCGAGAAGAGCTTCCCCGAACTCGGCGCCTACGTCCTGCGCCGCGGCTACTCCCCGCTCAACGTCCCCCGGGACTGGCCCACCCCCGGCAACCGCCGCGCCGGCGCCGTCCACCAGGCGCTGTACGAGGTCTGCGACCGCATCATCGCCCAGCGGCGGACCTCCGGCGAGGCCTCCGGCGACGGCCAGGACCTGCTCACCCTCCTCGTCGAGGCC
Source organism: Streptomyces sp. NBC_00250 (assembly GCF_036192275.1). NCBI lineage: Bacteria > Bacillati > Actinomycetota > Actinomycetes > Kitasatosporales > Streptomycetaceae > Streptomyces > Streptomyces sp. NBC_00250. Next base: position 7,691,423 of record NZ_CP108088.1, read on the forward strand.
GAGAGCGCCGAGGACGGCAGCTTCGACGCGACCGAACTGCGCGAGCAGGTCCTCGTCTTCCTCCTCGCCGGACACGAGACGACCGCCACCTCCCTCGGCTTCGCCCTCCATCTCCTCGCCCTCCACCCGGAGGAGCAGAAGCGGGCCCACGAAGAGGTCGACCGGGTCCTCGGAGGCCGTACGCCCGGCGCCGCCGACCTCGACGCGCTGCCCTACGTCACCCAGGTCCTCAAGGAGGCCATGCGGCTCTACCCGGCCGCCCCGGCCATCGGGCGCCGCGCCGTCGCCGCCACGCAGATCGGCGGCGTCACCATCCCGGCCGGCGCGGACGTCATCGTCGCCCCCTGGGTCACCCACCGCCACCCCGACTACTGGGAGGACGCGGAGCGCTTCGACCCCGACCGCTTCACGCCCGAGGCGGAGGCCGCCCGCCCCCGCTACGCCTGGTTCCCCTTCGGCGGCGGCCCGCGCGCGTGCATCGGCCAGCACTTCTCGATGCTGGAGTCGGTGATCGCGCTGGCGATGATCCTCCAGCGCCACGAGTTCGAGGCCGTCGACACCGTGGTGCCGGTCGCCCCCGCGATCACCCTCCAGGCGGCCGGCCCGGCCCGCTGCCGCCTCAAGCCCCGGGCGGTCCCGAGCTCGCCCGGAGCCGAGGCATAGGAGCGCGGGCCTCTACCGCCGGGTCGCGACGACCACCGTCGCCCACCACTCCTCGGAGGTGATCACCTCGGGCGCGAGCAGGCCCCCGGACTCCTCCGCGACGGCCTCCACGGCCCGCTCGGCCTGCCGCTCGCTCGTCTCCACGAAGAGGCGTCCGCCCGGTGCCAGCCACTCCGGCGCCTCGGCGGCGACCCGCCGCAGCACGTCCAGACCGTCCGGGCCGCCGTCGAGCGTGACGTGCGGTTCGTGGTCGCGTGCCTCCGGGGGCAGCAGTGCGATGTCCTCGGTCGGTACGTACGGCACGTTGGCGACCAGGATCTCGACCCGGCCCCGCAGCTCCGCGGGCAGCGGGGCGAAGAGGTCGCCCTCGTAGACCCGGCCGCCGCGCGGTTCGACGTTCCGGCGGGCGCAGCGCACCGCCGCCGGCTCGATGTCCGAGGCGTGCACCTCCGCGCCCTCGACCCGGTCGAGGAGAACCGCGCCCGCCGCGCCCGAGCCGCAGCACAGGTCGACGCAGACGGCGCCCGGACGGGCCAGGTCCACCGCGTGCCCGACCAGGAACTCCGTACGCCGCCGGGGGACGAACACCCCGCTGTCGACCTCGATGCGCAGCCCGGCGAACTCGGCCCAGCCCACGACGTGCTCCAGGGGCAGGCCCGAGGCCCGCCGCTCGACCATCAGGTCGAGTTCGGCGGGTCCGGTCGCCGCCGCGAGCAGCATCTCCGCCTCTTCCTCGGCGAAGACACAGCCCGCGGCCCGCAGCCGCTCGACGACCCCCGTACCGCTCACGACGTCAGACAAGCTGGGCCTCGATCGCGGAGACGATCTCGGGGGCGTCGGGCTCGGTGCGCGGACGGAAGCGCGTGACCTGGCCGTCGCGGCCGATCAGGAACTTCTCGAAGTTCCACTGCACGTCACCGGCCTCGCCCTCGGCGTCGGCGACCTTGACCAGCTCGCTGTAGAGCGGGTGGCGGGCCTCGCCGTTGACGTCGATCTTCTCCAGGAGCGGGAAGGACACGCCGTACGTCGTCGAGCAGAAGGTCTGGATCTCGTCGGCGCTGCCGGGCTCCTGGCCCGCGAACTGGTTGCAGGGCACACCGAGCACGGTGAAGCCGCGGTCGCCGTACTCCTTCTGCAGCTTCTCCAGACCCGCGTACTGCGGGGTCAGACCGCACTTGGAGGCGACGTTCACGACCAGGACCGCGCGGTCCCGGTAGTCGGCAAGGGAGACCGGATCACCGGTCAGGCTCTTCAGCGGAATCTCGTACAGGCTCATGGACAGCTCCTCGTCGGAATGAGGTTTGATCTCAGCATGGGAGATGAACCACTGGCAATCTCGATCGATTCCGCACCTGAGGAAGGTCCGCGCCGGGTTGTCTGCCGCCTCTGCGGCCGCCCGCTCACCGGCGCCGACTCCCGCCGCACCGGCCTCGGTCCGACATGTGACGCCAAGCTCCACCCGCCGGCCCCCGACATCCGCACCCGCCGCCACGAGGTGGACCAGGACACGCTGCCGGGCCTGGACCCGTCAGCCGGCTGAGGCGATGAGCTCGGCGTACGCGGTGCTGTCATCCCGCCGAAGACGGCCTCGACGCGGCGGAGCGCGGAGGCGAGGGCGGGGGAGGGGACGGCAGAGGTCGTGAGCGGATCCCGATGTGACTCCGACGGGACCCCGCCGGCGAAGATCACGACGCTATCAGCCGTCAAAACCATTGGGCCAACTGATTCGTGGCCCGGCACAGTGACCCGCGATGAGAAGGAAACCCGAGCATCCGGAGTGCTGATATGTCGACCCTGCGCGTCACCGCCGAAGTCCTGACCGTCCATCCCCACCCCAACGCCGACGCCCTTGAGCTGGCCCAGGTCGGCCTCTATCGGGCCGTGGTCGCCAAGGGTGCCTATCGGACCGGCGATGCCGCCGTCTACATCCCGGAGCAGGCGGTGCTGCCCGCCGGACTCATCGAAGAGCTCGGGCTCACCGGGCGGCTCGCCGGCGGGAAGTCGGACCGGGTCAAGGCGGTGCGGCTGCGCGGGGAGCTGTCGCAGGGCATCGTCTGTCGTCCGGGCGCGCTGGCCGGCACCGACCTGGCGCGGGCGGCCGCCGAGGGCGCCGACTTCGCGGAGGCGCTGGGGATCACCAAGTGGGTGCCGCCGATACCGCCGACCATGAGCGGTGACGTGGAGGTCGCGCCCGACCTGCTGCCCTGGGTCGACATCGAGAACCTCCAGCGCTACCCGGAGATCTTCGAGCCCGGCGAGCACGTCGTCCTGACGGAGAAGCTCCACGGCACGGCCTGTCTGATGACCTACCTCGCCGAGGAGGGCCGCGTCCAGGTCTCGTCCAAGGGCTTCGGCTCGAAGGGCCTGGCCCTCCAGGAGGACCCGCGCAACCTGTACTGGCGCGCCGTCCACGGTCACGGGCTGCCCTCCGTCGCCGAGCGGCTGGCGAAACGCCTCGGCGCCCGCCGCGTCGGGTTCTTCGGCGAGGTGTACGGCTCCGGGGTGCAGGACCTCGCGTACGGCGCCGACGCCCGGTCCGAGACCGTCGGGTACGCGCTCTTCGACGTGTCGGCCGAGATCGACGGCCGCGTGGAGTGGCTGGACCCGGCCGAGGTCCTGGAGGACGGTGAGGTCCCGCTCGTACCGCGGCTGTACTCCGGCCCGTACGACCTGGACACGGTCCTCGCCCACGCCAGCGGCCGGGAGACCGTCTCCGGGCGGGAGGCGCACCTGCGGGAGGGTGTCGTGATCCGGCCCGCGACCGAGCGGTACAGCCCGGTCGTCGGCGGCCGGGCCATCGCCAAGGCGGTCAGCCCGGCCTACCTGACGCGGAAGGGCGGCACCGAGTACGAGTGACCGGGCCGGGTCGGACCGGGTCGGACGTCGCCGGGGCCAGGCACGGCCCCGGCCACGTCCCGCTCAGAGCTTCCTGAACAGGCCCTCCTGGACCACCGACACCAGGAGCTGCCCCTCGCGGTCGTAGATCCGGCCCCGCGCGAGTCCCCGACCGCCCGTCGCGATCGGGGACTCCTGGTCGTACAGGAACCACTCGTCCGCGCGGAACGGCCGGTGGAACCACATCGCGTGGTCCAGCGACGCCATGTCGAAGCCCCGCGGGCCCCACAGGGGTTCGATCGGGATGCGTACCGCGTCCAGGAGCGTCATGTCCGAGGCGTAGGTGAGGGCGCAGGTGTGGATCAGCGGGTCGTCGCCCAGCGGCCCCACGGCCCGCATCCACACCGCGGAGCGCGGGTCCGCGCCCTTGACCTCGGCCTGGGTCCAGCGCAGCCGGTCCACGTAACGGACGTCGAACGGCTGCCGACGGGCCATCCGCTCCAGGGCCTCCGGCAGCGCACCCAGGTGTTCGCGGATCTCGTCCGCGAGGTTCGGCAGGCTCTCCGGGTCCGTCAGGTGCCTCGGCGGCAGCTGATGCTCGAAGGCACCCTCCTCGGGCTGGTGGAAGGAGGCCGTCAGATTGAAGATCGTCCGCCCTTCCTGCACCGCCGTGACCCGGCGGGTCGTGAACGAGCGCCCGTCCCGCACCCGCTCCACCTGGTAGACGATCGGCACGCCCGGCCGGCCCGGCCGCAGGAAGTAGGCGTGCAGCGAGTGCACCGGCCGGCCGCCCTCGGTGGTGCGGCCGGCGGCGACGAGGGCCTGCCCGGCGACCTGCCCGCCGAAGACCCGCTGCAGCGACTCCTGCGGGCTCCGCCCACGGAAGATGTTGACCTCGATCTGCTCCAGGTCGAGCAGATCGACGAGCCTCTCGGCGGGGTTGGTCACGTCAGGTCTCTCCTCTACAGCTGTCCGACGGCCGTCACGCGGACGACCGCGCGGCCCTCTTCGTCGGAGGCCGCGAGATCCACCTCCGCGCTGATGCCCCAGTCATGGTCCTTGTTCGGGTCGGCGAAGGTCTGCCGGACGCGCCACAGGCCGTGGGCCGCGTCCTCCTCGATGGCGAGCAGCTTCGGGCCGCGCGCGTCGGGGCCCGTACCGAGGTCGTCGTACTCGTCCCAGTAGGCGTCCATCGCCTCGCCCCACGCGTCCGCGTCCCAGCCGGCCTCGGCGTCCATCTCGCCGAGCGCGTCCACGTTGTCGAGGGCCGCGAGCTCCACCCGGCGGAACATCGCGTTGCGCACCAGTACCCGGAAGGCGCGGGCGTTGGCCGTGACCGGCTTGACCTGGTCGGCCTTCTCCTGGGCCTCCTCGGCCGTCTGGATCTCGGGGTTGGCCAGCTGCTCCCACTCGTCGAGCAGCGAGGAGTCCACCTGACGGACCATCTCGCCCAGCCAGGCGATCAGGTCCTCCAGGTCCTCGGTCTTGAGGTCGTCCGGGATGGTGTGGTCGAGCGCCTTGTACGCGCTCGCGAGGTACCGCAGGACGATGCCCTCGGTGCGCGACAGCTCGTACCAGGAGGTGAACTCGGTGAAGGTCAGCGCCCGTTCGTACATGTCACGGATGATCGACTTCGGCGAGACCGGGTGGTCGCCGACCCACGGGTGCGACTTCCGGTAGACGTTGTACGCGTGCCAGAGCAGTTCATCGAGCGGCTTCGGGTAGGAGATGTCCTGGAGCCGTTCCATCCGCTCCTCGTACTCGACGCCGTCCGCCTTCATCTGCCCGACGGCCTCGCCGCGCGCCTTGTTCTGCATGGCGGCGAGGATCTGGCGCGGGTCGTCGAGCGTCGACTCGACGACGGAGACCATGTCCAGGGCGTACGAGGGGGACTCCGGGTCGAGCAGGTCGAAGGCGGCGAGCGCGAACGTCGACAGCGGCTGGTTCAGCGCGAAGTCCTGCTGGAGGTCGACCGTCAGGCGGATCGTGCGGCCCTCGGCGTCCGGAGTGTCCAGCTGCTCCACGACCCCGCCGTCGAGCAGCGAGCGGTAGATGGCGATGGCCCGGCGGATGTGCCGCAGCTGGGCCTTGCGCGGCTCGTGGTTGTCCTCCAGGAGCTTGCGCATCGCCTCGAAGGCGTTGCCCGGGCGGGCGATCACCGAGAGCAGCATGATGTTGGTGACCTTGAAGCGGGAGGTCAGCGGCTCCGGCTCGGCGTCGATGAGCCGCTCGAAGGTGGTGTCGCTCCAGGCGACGAATCCCTCGGGGGCCTTCTTGCGGACCACCTTGCGGCGCTTCTTCGGGTCGTCGCCGGCCTTGGCGAGCGCCTTCTCGTTCTCGATGACGTGCTCGGGGGCCTGGGCGACCACGTAGCCGGCGGTGTCGAAGCCGGCCCGGCCGGCCCGGCCCGCGATCTGGTGGAACTCACGGGCGCGCAGCGTGCGCACCCGGTTGCCGTCGTACTTCGTGAGGGCGGTGAAGAGCACCGTACGGATGGGAACGTTCACGCCCACGCCGAGGGTGTCGGTCCCGCAGATCACCTTCAGGAGACCGGCCTGCGCCAGCTTCTCGACGAGCCGGCGGTACTTCGGCAGCATGCCCGCGTGGTGCACGCCGATGCCGTGCCGGACGTAACGCGAGAGGTTCTGGCCGAACTTGGTGGTGAAGCGGAAGTTGCCGATCAGCTCGGCGATCTTGTCCTTCTCCTCGCGCGTGCACATGTTGATGCTCATCAGCGACTGCGCCCGCTCGACGGCCTGCGCCTGCGTGAAGTGGACGATGTAGACCGGCGCCTGCTTGGTCTCCAGGAGCTCCGTCAGGGTCTCCGTGATCGGGGTGAGCACGTACTCGTACGAGAGCGGCACCGGCCGGGTCGCCGAGCGGACCACCGAGGTCGGCTTGCCCGTGCGCCGGGTCAGGTCCTTCTCGAACATCGACACGTCGCCGAGCGTCGCCGACATCAGGATGAACTGCGCCTGGGGGAGCTCCAGGATCGGGATCTGCCACGCCCAGCCGCGGTCCTGCTCGGCGTAGAAGTGGAACTCGTCCATCACGACCTGGTTGATGTCCGCGTACTTGCCGTCCCGCAGCGCGATCGAGGCCAGCACCTCGGCCGTACAGCAGATCACCGGTGCGTCCGCGTTCACGGAGGCGTCGCCGGTCAGCATGCCGACGTTCTCGGTGCCGAAGATCTTGCAGAGATCGAAGAACTTCTCCGACACCAGCGCCTTGATCGGCGCGGTGTAGAAGGTCACCTGGTCGTTCGCGAGCGCGGTGAAGTGCGCGGCCGCGGCGACCAGCGACTTTCCCGATCCGGTGGGCGTGGACAAGATCACGTTGGCCCCGGAGACGACCTCGATCAGCGCCTCTTCCTGGGCCGGGTAGAGCGTGATGCCCCGGTCCTCGGCCCAGGAGGAGAAGGCCTCGAAGAGGGCGTCGGGGTCGGCGGTCGGCGGCAGCTGATCGATAAGGGTCACGCCCCCATCTTGCCTGGATTCCGCTCGGATGAGGGAACCGGCCACCGGAACGAAGATCACGGACGATAGGCTCGTCCGTCGACCGGTCGTCAACTGAGCGCCGGCAGGGGAGAAACGGGGCGGGCCAACCATGATGGGACCGGCACACTCGCTGTCCGGAGCGGCGGCCTGGCTGGGTGTCGGAGCGGCAGCGGCGGCCTTCGACCGCCCGATGCCATGGCCGGTTCTCGTCGTCGGCGCGCTCATCTGCGCGGGCGCGGCCCTCGCCCCCGACCTGGACCACAAGTCGGCGACCATCTCGCGGGCCTTCGGACCGGTCTCCAAGGGGCTGTGCGAGATCGTCGACAAGCTGTCGTACGCCGTCTACAAGGCGACCCGCTCCTCCGCCGACCCCCGCAGGTCCGGCGGCCACCGGACCCTCACCCACACCTGGCTCTGGGCGGTCCTGATCGGCGGCGGCGCCTCCGTCGCGGCGATCACCGGTGGCCGGTGGGCGGTGCTCGCCATCCTCTTCGTGCACCTGGTCCTCGCCGTGGAAGGCCTGCTGTGGCGGGCCGCCCGGATGTCCAGCGACGTCCTGGTCTGGCTGCTCGGCGCGACCAGCGCCTGGATCCTGGCGGGCGTCCTCGACAAGCCCGGCAACGGCTCGGACTGGTTCTTCACCGGCCCCGGCCAGGAGTACCTGTGGCTCGGGCTTCCGATCGTGCTCGGCGCCCTCGTCCACGACATCGGCGACGCCCTGACCGTCTCCGGCTGCCCGATCCTCTGGCCCATCCCCGTCGGTCGGAAGCGCTGGTACCCGATCGGCCCGCCGAAGGGCATGCGCTTCCGGGCCGGCAGCTGGGTGGAGCTCAAGGTCCTGATGCCCGCGTTCATGGTGCTCGGCGGGGTGGGCGGCGCCTCGGCGCTCGGTTTCTTCTGAGACGTTCCTTCTCTTCTGAGACGTTCCCTGGAATGGGGGTTCCGTGAACTGTCCCCGTGTACCCGTACGGCTGCTCGCCAGTGAGCCCGTACCCGGGGTCGCCGAGGCCTGGGGGCGCCTGGACGGCTCGATGCGGCGCGACGGGGCGCACTGGCTCGTCGTCCGGGGCGAGGGCACGATCACCATCGGCAAGGTCGACGCCGATCCGTCCCGGGTGCTCGGCGACCGTGCGACGTGGACGGACCCGGAGCCGGGCACGTCCGACACGTACTGCTCGCCCCTGCCCGGCGGCGCCATGGCCTTCAGCGGCCCGGAGTCCGTCACTGTCCACGAGGCCGACGGGGCCGTCCGCTGGGAGCACCGGCACCGGCCGCAGGGGACCGGGGCTTCTTCCGGCGCGTGCGCGCCAGACCCGGCCGGCCGGGTCCTTCTGGTGGCCATGGCCGGGCCCTTCGAACCCGGCAGACCGTACGCGGGGGACGTCTGCCTGGCCCTCGACCTGGCCACCGGCGAGGTGCTCGGCGAGCACGTCCTGCCGTCCCGCGTCGCGGCGTACGAGTTCCAGGGGTTTCCCGAAGGGAGCCCCGACGTCCTGCTCACCGCCTCCATGGGACAGGACGGCACCCTGTGCTTCCTGGTCACCCGCACGGACGGCGGCCTCGACGTCCGTGCGACGGGCATCGTCACGGAAGCCTGCGTCGGCGTCGGCACGGAGGGGGCGCTGGTCATCCAGGACGTCGGCGGCGGATACCTGATCCGTACCCAGGACGGTACCGACGAGGTCCTGGTGGAGGCCGGCGAGGTTCTGCCCCCGGACCGGATGTTCATCGGCTACACCCCTGGCTTCGTCGACGACCGGCGGATCCTGGTCGTGACGGCCGAGGAACAGTGGGCGGAGGAGGGCGTCCACGTCCTTCTCGACGCCCGCACGCTCATGCCCCTCGCCGAGCTCGACTACCCGTGGCCGCCGGGCGTCACCGCCGTGCCGCTCGGCGACGGCACCTGGCTCACCCGCGACGACGACACGGTGCGGCGGTGGGCGACCGCCTGATCCGGTTCCGGTCGGCCCGGGGCCGGGGTCAGTCCTCGCCGTCCGCGCGTCGCGGGACGCCGAGCGTCGTCACGAGCCGGGACAGTTCCTCCTGGAAGAGCTTGTCCGGGCTGGCCGTCTGGCGGCCGAGGTGTCCGTACACCTCCAGGGCCACGAGCCCGTGCAGGTGACCCCAGAGGCGTAGCGCGAGGGCGACACCGGCCGGCGGCAGTTCGGGGAAGGCGGGGCGGACCTTGTCGAGGAGTCCGGCGTCGAAGTCGGACCAGGTGAACGCGCTGTCCCGGTAGAGGGGTTCGGCGTACGGCCAGGCCGCCGCGGCGAGGCCGGCGAGGCCGGTGCAGACGCGGCGGGCCGCGTCCGGGGCGGCGCCTTCCTCGGGGGCCCGGTAGCCGGGCACGGGATCGCCGTACACGAGCCGGAAGCCCTCGGGATGGGTCAGGGCCCAGGTGCGGAAGGCGTGGGCCCAGGCGAGGATCCGGGCGGTGGGGTTCGGGCCGGGGTCCCCGGCGGAGGTCTCGGCGGACGCGGTGGCCCAGGCCGTCTCCACCGCGTCGGCGAGCGCCGAGTACACGTCGTCGATGAGCGTGGTGACCAGGTCGTCGCGGGTGGCGAAGTAGCCGTAGATCGCGTTCGCCGTCATGCCCATCTCACGGGCGATCGCCCGGAGGGTGATCGCGTCGGGACCGCCCGAGGTCATCAGGCGCAGGGCCGTGTCCTTGATCTCGGCCGTGGTCTCGGCCCGGAGCCGCTCACGGCGCCCGCGCCCGGCCGGAGCCGCCTCTGTCCGTGCTTCCGATGTCCCGGTCATGCGGGCAGCCTATCGCTGCTTTGGTGGGTGTACGGAAACTGCACGGCGTGAACTTCACGGCGTATAGTTTTCGCACGGCGTCACGTCAGTGATGCGCCAGAGCTGTGATCACAGGGGGAGAGCCATGCACATCGGCGTCATCGGAGCCACCGGCACCATCGGCAGCCGCGTCGTCGCGGAGGCCCTGGAGCGCGGGCACCACATCAGGGCCTTCAGCCGCGACGCCACGGAGGCGGCGGCGCGGGAGACCCGCGAGAACATCACCTGGGCGAGCCTCGACGTCCTCGACCCCGCGGGCATCGCAGCCGTCCTGCCCGGACTCGACGTCCTCATCAGCGCCTTCCAGCCCGGAAACGCCGCCCAGGACATGGCGGACACCGTCCGGCGCTCGATCGCCGACGCCGGGATCTACGCCACCGCGGCGCGCGCCCTGCTCAAGGCACTCGAAAGTCACCCCAGGACCCGGCTCATCGTGATCGGTGGCGCGGGCAGCCTGGAGATCGAGCCGGGTGTGGTGCTCGCCGACGCGGAGGAACGCCTCCACGAGACCCTCGACGGCGTCGGCCTTCCGCGCGCCTACGCGGCGGCGGTACGGGGCCACCGCGACGCCCTGAACGTGCTGCGCACCTCCAACCGCCGCTGGACCTACTTCAGCCCGGCCGAGGACATCGCACCCGGCGAGCGCACCGGCCGCTTCCGCGTCGGCGAGGACCAGCCGGTTCGCGACGCCGAAGGACGCAGCCGCGTCTCGGCGGAGGACGCGGCCGTGGCCCTCGTCGACGAGGCGGAACTGCCCCGCTTCGTCCAGCGCCGGTTCACGATCGGCTACTGAGCGGAATCCGACGGAAGCGGGCCGGGCCGAGACGTCGTACGACGCCCCGGCCCGGCCCGCTCCAGTCCGGTGTCAGCCGTGCCACGACCTCCACAGCGCCGCGTACGCCCCGTCCGCCGCGACCAGTTCCGCGTGGCTGCCGAGTTCGCTGATCCGGCCGGACTCGACCACCGCGATCAGATCGGCGTCGTGCGCGGTGTGCAGCCGGTGCGCGATGGCCACGACCGTACGGCCGTCCAGGACGCGTCCGAGGGAGCGCTCCAGGTGCCGGGCCGCCCGCGGGTCGAGCAGCGAGGTCGCCTCGTCCAGGACCAGCGTGTGCGGGTCCGCGAGGACCAGCCGGGCCAGTGCGATCTGCTGCGCCTGCGCCGGGGTCAGCGAGCGGCCGCCCGAGCCGACCTCCGTGTCCAGGCCCTCGTCGAGACCACGGGCCCACACCTCGGCGTCCACCGCCGTGAGCGCCGCCCACAGCTCGGTGTCCGTGGCCCCGTTCTTGGCGAGGAGCAGATTGTCCCGGAGGGAGCCCACGAAGACGTGGTGCTCCTGGTTGACCAGGGCCACGTGCTCGCGGACCCGCTCGGCGGGCATCCGGGCCAGCTCGGCCGCGCCGAGGGTGACCGAGCCCGTCCTCGGGGCGTAGATGCCCGCGAGGAGGCGGCCGAGGGTGGACTTGCCCGCGCCGGACGGGCCGACCAGGGCGAGCCGGGTGCCGGGCGCCACCTTCAGGGACACCTCGTGCAGCACGTCGACGCCCTCGCGGTACCCGAACCGGACCTCGTCCGCCCGGACGGCCCGGCCCTCCGGCCGTACCTCCTTGTCGCCCGCGTCCGGCTCGATGTCGCGGACACCGACGAGCCGGGCCAGCGACACCTGCGCGACCTGGAGTTCGTCGTACCAGCGGAGCACGATCCCGATCGGGTCCACCAGCATCTGCGCGAGCAGGGCGCCCGTCGTCAGCTGACCGACGTCGATCCAGCCCTGGAGCACGAACACCCCGCCGAGCAGCAGCACGGAACAGAGGACCGTCGTATGGGTGATGTTGACGACGGGGAAGAGCACCGAGCGGAGGAAGAGGGTGTACCTCTCCCATGCGACCCATTCCGAGATGCGCCGGTTCGACAGGGCGATCCGGCGACCGCCGAGGCGGTGCGCCTCGACTGTGCGACCCGCGTCGACCGTCTCGGCGAGGGCGGCGGCCACCGCCGCGTACCCCGCGGACTCCGAGCGGTACGCGGCCGGCGCCCGCCGGAAGTACCACCGGGAGCCCACGACGAGCAGCGGCGCCGCGAGCAGCGCGGCGAGCGCCAGCGGCGGCGCGGTGACCGCGAGGCCGCCGAGCAGCAGACCGGCCCACACGACGCCGATGGCCAGCTGGGGCACGGCCTCGCGCATCGCGTTGGAGAGCCGGTCGACGTCCGTGGTGATACGGGACAGCAGGTCACCCGTGCCGGCCCGTTCGAGCACGCCGGGCGGCAGGCCGACCGCGCGGACGAGGAAGTCCTCCCGCAGATCGGCGAGCATCTCCTCGCCGAGCATCGCCCCGCGCAGCCGGACGAGCCGGACGAACGCGGTCTGGACGAGCAGCGCGACCGCGAACAGCGCGATCGTGCGCTCCAGATGGAGCTCACGCGCGCCCGTGGCCAGCTCGTCCACCAGCGAACCGAGCAGGTACGGGCCGGCCATCGAGGCGATCACGGCGACCGCGTTCACCCCGATGAGCAGCGCGAACGCCCGGCGGTGGCGGCTCAGCAGCTCGCGTACATAGGTGCGGACCGTCGAGTCGGCGGCGACGGGCAGTGTCGTCGCCGTCGTCGGGGCCGCCGGGTCGTACTCCGGTGGCGCCAGGCCGATCATGCCGATTCCCCTTCCAGTGCTTCGAGTTCACCGACGGCTTCGACGTCGCCGACAGCAGCGGCCGTGCCGACCCTCGGCGCCGCCGCGGCGAGCTCCTCGTCGGTCTCGCGGGTGACGACCGCGCGGTAGCGGGGCTCCCGGGCGAGCAGCTCGCGGTGGGTGCCGACGGCGACCGCCTGGCCGTCGTCGACCAGGACGACCCGGTCGGCGCGGTCCAGGAGCAGCGGTGAGGAGGCGAGGACCACGGTGGTTCTCGCCTCGCGCAGTTCGCGGATGCCGGCGGCGACCCGGGCCTCGGTGTGCGCGTCGACCGCCGAGGTGGGCTCGTCGAGGACGAGCACCTCCGGGTCGGTCACCAGGGACCGGGCGAGGGCGAGCCGCTGGCGCTGGCCGCCCGAGAGCGACCTGCCCCGCTCGGTGATGCGGGTGCGCATCGGATCGCCGTCGGTGTCCACGGACGCCTGGGCGAGCGCGTCGAGGACGTCCTCGCACCGGGCGGCGGCCAGGGCCCGCTCCGGCGGCACCTCGCCGGAGCGGGGCACGTCGAGCAGCTCGCTGAGCGTGCCCGAGAGCAGGACCGGTTCCTTGTCCTGGACGAGGACGGCCGTACGGGCGGACCCCAGCGGCAGTTCGTCCAGGGGGACCCCGCCGAGGAGGACCGAGGTGTGGTCCTCGCCCGGTTCGGCCGGGTGGCCGCCGAGCCGGTCGGCGAGCCGCCCGGCCAGGTCCGGGTCTCCGCAGACGACCGCGGTGAAGAGCCCCGCCGGAGCCAGCAGCCCGGTCAGCGGGTCGTACAGGTCACCGGTGGCCTTGCGGTCCTCGTCCCGGTCCTCGTCCGCGGCGGTGGTGGTCGTACGGGCGAGGCCGAGGACCCGGGCGGCCCGCTTCGCGGACGGCCGGGAGAAGGAGAAGGCCATGGCGATCTCCTCGAAGTTGCGCAGTGGGTGGTACGTGAGGGCCACCGCGCTGTAGACGGTGACCAGTTCACCTACGGTGATCCGCCCGTCGAACGCGAGCCGCGCCCCGTACGCCACCACGACGATGAGCAGGATGCCGGGCAGCACGACCTGGATCGCGGAGATCATCGCCCACATCCGCGCGCTGCGGACGGCGGCCTTGCGGACCTCCTGGGAGGCGGCGCGGTAGCGGCCGAGGAACAGCTCCTCGCCGCCGATGCCGCGCAGCACGCGGAGTCCCGCGACGGTGTCGGAGGCCAGCTCGGTGGCCTTGCCCGCCTTCTCTCGCTGGGTGTCCGCCCGGCGGGTCGCGCGGGGGAGGAGCGGCAGGACGGCCAGGGCCAGGATCGGGATGCCGACGGCCACGACGACGCCCAGGGCGGGCTGGTAGACGACGAGGCCCACACAGATGACGACGAGCACGACGGCGCCCGCGGCGAACCGGGACAGGGCCTCGACGAACCAGCCGATCTTCTCGACGTCTCCGGTGGAGACGGCGACGACCTCGCCCGCGGCGACCCGCCGGGTGAGGACCGAGCCCAGTTCGGCGGTCTTGCGGGCCAGGAGCTGCTGCACCCGGGCGGCCGCGGTGATCCAGTTGGTGACGGCGGTGCGGTGCAGCATCACGTCACCGGCCGAGATCGCGACGCCGAGGACCACGAGCAGGCCTCCGGCGAGCGCGAGTCGCCCGCCGTCGCGGTCCACGACCGACTGTACGGCGATGCCGATGCCGAGTGGCAGTCCGGCGATTCCCAGGTGGTGCAGGAGCCCCCACAGCATGGACTTCACCTGCCCGCCGAGCTGTTGACGGCCGAGCCAGACGAGGAACCGGGTGCCCGAGCGGACATCGGGGACCCCAGGGTCGGCGTAGGGAAGATCTCGAATCTGCATGGCGTCCCAGGGTCTCCGGGTCTTGTCTGGGGGGAACGCGCGCCGGGGGTGTGCGACGGCGAGGGTGTGCGACGGCGGGAAGGTGTGAGGCGGGGATGTGCGAACGGGGGGTGAAGGCGGGGATGTGCGAACGCGTGGGGTGTGAAGGCGGGGATGTGCGAAGGCAGGGGTGCGCGACGGCGAGCGGGTGCGATGGCAGGGGGAAACCGTGCAAGGTTCGCTTTTTCGCCCTGAGGCGGCAATCGATTTTCCCCATGAGGGAACAGATCGCGCCATGTCCGCTCATCGTCCTCTGGACCGCACGGCACCGAGCGCGCTTCACTCCAGCCCCATGAGATCACTCAAGATCATGAGCATGCTCAGCGGTCTGGTCCTCGCCGCGGGCGCGCTCCTCACCGCCCACCCGGCCGCCGCCGACGGTCCGAACGGCCCGACGCCCCCGGCCGAGTTCACCGCCGACTGGCACGACCCGGTCACCGCCGCCCCGCCCGTCGAGACCCCCGGCACCCGCAGCTGCGAGGTGACCCTGGCCGCCGCGCAGTTCCGCGACTTCACCCCCTACCAGGGGAGTTACGCCCCGCCGAAGGAGTGCGGCACCCGCTGGAACAAGGTCGTCCTGCGCCTCGAAGGAAACGTGAAGGGCCGCCAGTACGACCGCCTCGGGTACCTCACCGTCGGCGGCGTCGAGATCCTCCGCACCTCCACGCCCCAGCCCTCGCCCGACGGCATCACCTGGTCGGTCGAGAAGGACGTCACCCGCTACCGCGACACCCTCAGCCGCCCCGGCGCCGTCGAGATGCTCATCGGCAATGTCGTGAACGAGACCTACACCGGCGTCCTCGACGTCCGCGTCACCCTCACCTTCCACACCGCCCAGGGCCGGGTGAAACCCGCCGCCGGTACGCCCGACCGGGTGATCCCCCTCACCGGCCCCACCCTCACGACCCCGCGCAACACCGAACGCGTCCTCGCCGAGGTGTACGCCACCGGCTCCGGCGGCGGCTGCGAGGAGTACTGGTACCTCTCCGTCCCCGACGCCGCCCCCTACTCCTGCCGGGCCGGCGACGGACCGCACCGTGAGGTCCGGGTCTCCGTCGACGGACGCCTCGCCGGCATCGCCGCGCCCTTCCCCACCGTCTGGACCGGCGGCTGGTCGAACCCCTTCCTCTGGTACGTCACCCCCGGGCCGCGCGCCTTCGACGTCCAGCCGATCCTCTACGACCTGACCCCGTTCGCCGCCGTCCTCAACGACGGCCGCGCCCACCGCGTGGAGGTCACCGTCGCCGGGGTCCCGGCCGGGCAGGCGGGCTGGTCCACCCCCACCAACGTGCTGCTCTGGCAGGACGAGGGCAGCCGGGTCGTCACCGGCGGCCTCGACCGCCACGAGGAGACCGCCCCGCGCAACTCCTCCGTCTACACGGCGGCCACCGCGGACTCCCTCCACCGGCTCGACACCGACGCCGGGCACCGCCTCACCGTCGCCGGACACCTGAACACCTCGCACGGGCGGGTCGCCACCACCGTCGACCGGACCGTCGCCCACGGCTCCGCGCACCGCTGGGGCGAGGGGGAGAACCCGGACGCGTTCACCGCGCGCTGGACCGACCGGGAGACCGTGACCAGCGGCCGGACCGTCACCCGCGCCGACCGGACGTACACGATGGACGGCGAGACGACGATCGGCGCGGGCGACCGACTGCGGACCGTCCTCACGCTCGGGGACCGCGCCGACACCAGCGTCCTGCGCGACGGACGGCGGCTCTCCTGGTCGCGGCTCGACGACACCTACACCGGGGACGCGACGTACACCACCGGTGTCCCGCGTGACCAGCGGCACGCGGTCGGCACCACGAACGAACGCTACCGGCTGTACGGCTCCGAGGGCTGCCACGACCGGAGCCTGACGACCGTTCAGGGCACGGTCACCCAGGATCTGCGGCGCTGCTGACCGAACACGGCGGTGCCCGGCCCCGTACAGAGGGGCCGGGCACCTCGTCCGTCAGGCAGGCTTCGCCGAGTCCACGCCCGAGCGGGCCTTGCGCCACTCGCCGCGCGTGAAGTCGGGGATCTCCTGAGGCGCGCCCTGTGCCTTGATCGACGCGTGGCTCAGCGGCACCGGCGCCGTCCACGTGGCGGCGTCGTACACGTCGAAGTCCGGCACGAGGCCGAGCCGCATGCACTGCATCAGGCGGTAGATCATGATGTAGTCCATGCCGCCGTGACCGCCCGGCGGATCGGCGTGCTCCTTCCAGAGCCAGTGGTCGAACTCGGCCGCGTACGCCGAGAAGTCGGCCCACTGGTCGTCCTTGTGGTCCGGCTCCAGATAGATCCGGGCCGGGTAGTCCTCGAAGACGCCGCGGGTGCCGCCCAGGCTGTTGATCCTGCTGTACGGGTGCGGGGTGGAGACGTCGTGCTCCAGGCGGATGACCCGGCCCTTGGCCGTCTGGATCAGGCTGATCGTCCGGTCGCTCCCGATGTACGACTCCTTCCAGCTGGGGTCGCCGGACGGCATGTGCTCCGCGCGGTACTCGGCGAGGCCGAGCGCCGGTGTGCCGAAGCTGCTGATGCTCACCGCCCGGTCGCCCCGGTTGACGTCCATGTAGTTGGCGACGGGACCGAAGCCGTGGTTGGGATAGAGGTCGCCCTTCAGCTGGGTGTGCCAGAGGCGGCGCCAGGGGCCCTCGTAGTACGTGGGGGAGAACATCAGGCCGCGCAGATCGTGGTTGTACGCCCCCGCGCCGTGCAGCAGCGTGCCGAACTTGCCGGCGTGCGCCATCCGGAGCACCCGCATCTCGTTCCGGCCGTAGCAGCAGTTCTCCAGCTGCATGCAGTGGCGGCGGGTCTGCTCCGACAGGTCGACGAGCTCCCACAGTTCGTCGAGCCGCATCGCGACCGGACACTCCACGCCGACGTGCTTGCCGTTCAGCATCGCCGCGCGGGCGATCGGGAAGTGGGTCTCCCAGGGCGTGGCCACGTACACGAGGTCGAGGTCGGTGCGGGCGCAGAGCTTCTCGTAGTCGTTCTCGCCGTTCGCGTAGACGGCGGGGGCGGGCTGCCCGGCGGCGACGACCTGAGCCGCGGCCCGTTCGGCCTTCTCGCGCACGGGGTCGCAGACGGCGTTCACCCGGACCCAGGGGTGCGACAGGAAGTGGCCGATCATGCTTGCGCCCCGGTTGCCGAAGCCGACGATGCCGACCCGGACGGTGGAGCGGCCCGCGAAGGGGACGCCGGCCATGGTGGCTCCGAGGCGTTTCGGCGCGGCTGCGGCCCCGGCCGCCGGAGCGGCGGCCTGAGCGGCCGCCGGGGTCGCCGCCTCGGCGGCCGGGACGCCGAGGGCGCCGACACCGAGTCCCGCCCCCGCCGCGGCGGCGGTGGTCCTGAGGACTCTGCGGCGGCTCGGGTCGTGCGATGACTGCTCGTTCATGGAACCTCCCGGAGCTGTGGGCACGGCTGTTTCATGAATCCCGCACAGGACCCTGGCCCCGGTGGCCGATGGTGCGCAAGGGCGCCGATAGGACTCTTGCGACGGGTAGTTGGACTTTACTGTTCCGGATCTCGCGTCGAGCCGTACCGGGCGCCGACCCTCACTCGAACGTACGAAGGGCCCCTCACCACGAGGGGTGAGGGGCCGTCAGGAAGCGTCACGCCGAGGAGTGGTCAGGGCCGGGTCGCGTGCTCCAGGGCGAGGAGCACCGACCCGTAGCTCCGGCCCGTCGCCCGGTCCATCCCGATCTCGCACATCCGGTTGGCCGAGAGGTGCGCGTCGAACGGCCGGGCCGTCACCTCGGCCGCCTCACGGGCCGTCGCCGCGGCCGTCAGCTCCGGGTGCAGCATGCCCCGGTCGCCCGCGAAGGCGCAGCAGCCCGCGTCGGCGGGGACGACGACCTCGTCGGCGCAGGCCCGCGCGAGTTCCGTCAGCTTGTCCTCGTCGCCCAGGTGCCGCATCGAGCACGTCGGATGGACCACGGCGGAGCCGACCCGGCGGCGTACGTCGAGCCGGGGGAGCAGCTCGTCCGCCGCCCACACCAGCGAGTCGACCACCGTCATCTCGGCGTGCAGCGCCCGGTTCTCCTCCGTCAGATACGGCACGACCTCGTGCGCGATGCCGAGGGTGCACGAGGAGGCGTCCACGACCAGGGGCAGCGTCCCGCCCGCGGTCCAGCCCCAGGCCGCCTCGACGATCCGGTTCGCCATCACCTCGTTGCCGCGCTCGTACCCCTTGGAGTGCCAGATCGTCGCGCAGCACGTTCCGGCCACGTCGTCCGGGATCCACACCGGCTTCCCCGCGCGCGCGGACACGGCGACCACGGCCTCCGGGAGCGAGGGGCCCCGCTCGCCGTCCGGATTGCCGAAGATCCGGTTCACACAGGCCGGGTAGTAGACGGCGACCGCCGCGGGGCGGTGGGTGCGGGGCAGCCGCCGCGCCGCCGCGCCGGGGATCTCCGGCAGCCATGCCGGTACGAGGTCGGTGCTGACCGCCCGACGGGCCAGGCCCGTCACCGACGCCAGGACCCGGTCGCCGATCCGGTCCGCCGCGGCGACCGCGAGCCGCGCGGACGCCTCGGTCGCCCGGAAGTTCTTGGCGGCCAGCGCGGCGATCCGCTCCTCGCGCGAGGTGTGCCGCTCGTGCCGGAACTCCTTCATCAGGGCGCCCGTGTCGATCCCGACCGGACAGGCCAGCTTGCAGGTGGAGTCGCCCGCGCAGGTGTCGACGGCGTCGTAGCCGTACGACTCCAGGAGCCGGGCCTCGACCGGGGAGCCGTCCCGCTGCCGCATCATCTCCCGGCGCAGCACGATCCGCTGGCGCGGAGTGGTCGTCAGGTCGTGGCTGGGACAGGTCGGTTCGCAGAAGCCGCACTCGATGCAGGGATCGGCGATCAGCTCCACCGTGGGGATCGTCTTCAGCCCTCGCAGATGGGCGTGCGGGTCGCGGTCCAGGACGATCCGCGGGGCCAGCACCCCGTCGGGGTCGATGGCCTCCTTGACCCGCCACATCAGCTCGGTCGCCTTCGTCCCCCACTCCAGCTCCAGGAACGGCGCGATGTTGCGGCCGGTGGCGTGCTCCGCCTTCAGGGAGCCGTCGAAGCGCTCCACGGTCAGTTTGCAGAACTCGTCCATGAAGCCCGCGTACCGCTCGACGTCGGTGGGGTCGCCCGCGTCGAAGGCGAGGAGGAAGTGGAGGTTGCCGTGGGCCGCGTGACCGGCCACGGCCGCGTCGAATCCGTGCCGGGCCTGCAGGTCGAGCAGCGCCGCGCAGGCCTCCGCGAGCCGGGCCGGGGGCACCGCGAAGTCCTCGGTGATCAGGGTCGTACCGGAGGGGCGCGAGCCGCCGACCGCCGTCACGAAGGCCTTGCGGGCCTTCCAGTAGCCGGAGATCCTCTTCGGGTCGCGGGTGAACGCGTTCTCCACGGAGGCCACCGGGGCCACCAGATCGAGCCCGGCGAGCACCTTCTCCGCGGCCGCCTCGTACGCCCCGAGGGCCGACGTGTCGGGGGCCCGGAACTCGACGAGGAGCGCCGCCGTCTCCTTGGGCAGCTCCGCCCAGTCCGCGGGGACGCCGGCCACGCTCACCGAGGCCCGCAGCGTGTTGCCGTCCATCAGCTCCACGGCGAGCGCACCCGCCCCGTTGAACAGGGGCACCGCTTCCGCCGCCGCCGGCAGCGAGGGGAAGAAGAGCAGCGCCGAGGACACCTGGCGGTCCAGCGGCAGCGTGTCGAAGACGACCTCGGAGATGAAGCCGAAGGTGCCCTCGGAGCCGACCATGAGGCCGCGCAGGATCTTCACCGGGGTGTCGCCGTCGAGGAAGGCGTCGAGCCGGTAGCCGTTGGTGTTCTTGATGGCGTACTTGGCGCGGATCCGGTCGGTCAGCTCGGTGTCCGCCTCGATCTCCGCCCTGAGCTCCATCAGCTCGGCGCAGAGCCGGGGCTCGGCGTGCGCCAGCGCCTCGTCGGCGGCCGGGTCGGCGGTGTCGACCACGGTCCCGCTCGGCAGCACGAAGGTGAGCGAGGAGACCGTCCGGTACGAGTTCCTCGTCGTCCCGGCCGTCATGCCCGAGGCGTTGTTGGCGACGACTCCGCCGATCGTGCAGGCGATGGCGCTGGCCGGATCGGGACCCAGGACCCGCCCGTGCGGGGCGAGTGCGGCGTTGGCCCGTACGACGGTGGTGCCGGGGCGGATCCGGGCGCGCGCGCCGCCGTCCAGGACCTCGACGCCCGCCCAGTGGCGGCGTACGTCGACCAGGATGTCCTCGCCCTGGGCCTGTCCGTTGAGACTGGTCCCGGCGGCCCGGAAGACCACCTCGCGTCCCTTTCCGTGCGCGTACGACAGGATCGTGGAGATGTCGTCGATGTCCTCGGCGACCACGACCACCTGCGGGACGAAGCGGTAGGGGCTGGCGTCGGAGGCGTACCGGACGAGGTCCGAGATCGTGGAGAGGACCTTCTCCGGACCCAGGAGCTCGGTGAGCTCCTGGCGCAGCCGCTTCGGCGTTCCCCGTGCCTGGAGCTCCGGCACGCGGTCCGGGGCCGGACTCCGCTTCGTACCGGGGCGAAGGGCCTGCGGGTTCGGCTCGAACAACGGCATGTCACGGCTCCCCTTCGGCGCGTCCCCGTGCCCGAGGGGTCAGCAGCCGCCCTCCGGGCCGGGGTCGACCAGGGCGGTCAGCAGACCCCCGAGCACCTCGCGCTGTGCGGCGGTCAATGGAGCAAGGATGTCCTCTGCGGCCGCCCGGCGCGCGCTGCGCAGCTCTCGCAGCGTGGCGCGGCCCGCGTCGGTGAGCTCGATCCGTACGACCCGGCGGTTGCTCGGATCGGGCACCCTGCGCACCCGGTCGCCGGCCTCCAGGCCGTCGACGAGACTGGTCACCGCGCGCGGGACGACCTCCAGCCGGGCCGCCAGGTCGGCCATCCGGGGCGGCTCCCCGAAGTGCGCGACGGTGCGGAGCAGCCTGGACTGGGCGGGCGTGATGCCGACCGGCTCCAGGTGGCGTTTCTGGATGCGGTGCAGACGCCGGGTGAGGCGCAGCAGCTGCTCGGCGAGGAGGCCGTCGGCGTCGGGTTCCCCCGAACGGCCGCCGGGGCCGGTCGGGACGGCGGAGGTGCTCATGCGGGAACAATATCAGGACCTGGTTCATTGTGAGCATAGGTAACAATGAGCTAAGATCTCATCGGCATCGCCGAACCCTCGAAGGAGCCCATGCGCCCCCACGACCAGTCCGACTGGACGCCCCCGCCCCGCGACTCCTCGCAGCCGAAGGAGCCCGCGCAGCTGCGGCGCATCCTGCGACTCTTCCGCCCCTACCGGGCCCGCCTGGTGCTCGTCGGCCTCCTGGTCGGCGCCGCCTCGCTCGTCACGGTCGCCTCACCCTTCCTGCTCAAGGAGATCCTCGACACCGCGATCCCCCAGGGCCGCACCGGGCTGCTCAGCCTGCTCGCCCTCGGCATGATCGCCACCGCCGTGCTGACCAGCGTCTTCGGTGTGCTCCAGACCCTGATCTCCACCACCGTCGGCCAGCGCGTCATGCACGACCTGCGCACCGGGGTCTACGAGCAGCTCCAGCGGATGCCCCTCGCGTTCTTCACGCGCACGCGTACCGGCGAGGTCCAGTCCCGCATCGCCAACGACATCGGCGGCATGCAGGCGACCGTGACCTCCACGGCCACCTCGCTCGTCTCCAACCTCACCGCCGTCGTCGCGACGGTCGTCGCCATGCTCGCCCTCGACTGGCGCCTCACCCTCGTCTCGCTGCTCCTGCTGCCCGTCTTCGTCTGGATCAGCCGGCGCGTCGGCCGTGAGCGCAAGCGGATCACCACCCAGCGCCAGAAGCAGATGGCCGCCATGGCCGCGACCGTCACCGAGTCCCTCTCGGTCAGCGGCATCCTGCTCGGCCGCACCATGGGCCGTGCCGACTCCCTGACGAAGTCCTTCGCCGAGGAGTCCGAGCGCCTCGTCGACCTCGAAGTGCGCTCCTCCATGGCCGGACGGTGGCGGATGTCCACCATCGGCATCGTCATGGCCGCCATGCCCGCCCTGATCTACTGGGCCGCCGGCATCGCCCTGGGCTCCGGCGGGGCCGCGATCTCGCTCGGCACCCTCGTCGCGTTCGTCTCCCTCCAGCAGGGCCTCTTCCGGCCCGCCGTCAGCCTGCTCTCCACCGGCGTGCAGATGCAGACGTCCCTCGCGCTCTTCCAGCGCATCTTCGAGTACCTCGACCTGCCCGTGGACATCACCGAGCCCGCCGAGCCCGTCCGGCTCCGCGAGGTGCGCGGTGAGGTCGCCTTCGAGAAGGTCGACTTCCACTACGACCCCGAGGGCGCCGGCCGTCCGACCCTCGACTCCGTCGAGCTGACCGTCCCCGCCGGGGGCAGCCTGGCCGTCGTCGGCCCCACCGGCTCCGGGAAGTCGACCCTCAGCTACCTGGTGCCGCGGCTGTACGACGTCACCGGCGGACGCGTCACCCTCGACGGGGTCGACGTCCGCGACCTGGACTTCGACACCCTCGCCCGCGCGGTCGGCGTCGTCTCCCAGGAGACGTACCTCTTCCACGCCTCCGTCGCCGACAACCTCCGCTTCGCCAAGCCGGACGCCAGCGACGAGGAGATCGAGGCCGCCGCCCGAGCCGCCCAGATCCACGAGCACATCGCCTCGCTGCCCGAGGGGTACGACACCCTGGTCGGCGAGCGCGGCTACCGCTTCTCGGGCGGTGAGAAGCAGCGCCTCGCCATCGCCCGCACCATCCTGCGCGACCCGCCCGTACTGATCCTCGACGAGGCGACCAGCGCCCTCGACACCCGTACGGAGCACGCCGTGCAGCAGGCCATCGACGCCCTGTCGGCGGGCCGCACGACGATCACCATCGCCCACCGGCTCTCCACCGTCCGTGACGCCGACCAGATCGTCGTCCTGGAAGCGGGCCGGATCGCGGAGCGCGGCACGCACGACGAGCTGCTCGCCCGGGACGGGAAGTACGCGGCCCTGGTCCGCCGCGACGCCAGGAGGGCCGTGGACCTCACCGCCAAGGCCGAACAGGCGAACGTGGGAGCGGTTGTTCCCCAGAACGTGTGATCGTGCCGGGATTCGTTGCTCAACTCCTCTACGACGTCGGATGATTGCGGTGCGCGATCGACGGGCTGCAGACCGTGACCGCGTGGTCCCACTGAAGCACCGGTCCCACTGATGTACCTGTACGAGGAGAAGCACCACCATGAACGTCATCACCAACCTGCTCGCCGGCGTCGTCCACTTCCTGGGCTGGCTCGTCTGACGATCGCAGTGCCCCGGCGCCGTCGGTTCCCCGTCCCAGGGAGCCGGCGGCGCCGCCGCGTGCGCGGGTTCCCGGGATTCCCCCGCGCGGCGGGTTAGCGTGCGGCCATGACGTACCGGCCGCCGTCCCCGTACGCACCCCCACGCCGCCGCCCCTCCCTTCCCCGGGGTCTCCGGCCGCCCCGTCGCCGTCCCCGGCTCACCCGGCGCGGGCGCCTCGCGCTGCTGCTCGGGGCCGTCGTCGCGGTGGCCGTGGCGATCACCCTCCCGCTGCTCCTGACGCGGGACGAACCGGCCGTCGAACAGCCCAGGCCGCTGCTCGTCCCCGAGGGTTGGCGGGCCGGCCAGGTCTACACGGCCGTCGACCGGGCGCTCGGACTGCCCGAAGGCACGGCACGGAAGACCGCGACCGCATCCGCCACCGCCCTCCCGCTGCCCGCGGAGGCCGGAGGCAACCCCGAGGGCTACCTCTTCCCGGCGACGTATCCCGTGCTCGACGCCACCACCCCCGACGGGCTGCTCCGCTTCATGGTCGACACGGCCGGCAAGCGCTTCGGGGCCGCGCGGATCGTCGAGGGGGCGAAGGCGCACGGCATGAGCGTGTACGAGACGGTGATCGCCGCCAGCATCGTCCAGGCCGAGGCCGACAACCCGGAGGACATGGCCAAGGTCGCCCGGGTCGTCCACAACCGGCTCGCCCGGGGCATGGCCCTGCAGATGGACTCGACCCTCAACTACGCGCTCGGCCGCAGCACCGTGGACACCACGTTCGAGGACACGCGGATCAAGAGCCCGTACAACACCTACGAGCGGAAGGGCCTGCCGCCGACACCCATCGGCAACCCGGGGGACCAGGCCGTGGACGCGGTGATCCGGCCGGCGGACGGCGACTGGCTCTACTTCGTCACGGTGGCCCCGGGAGACACCCGCTTCACCGCCGACTACGCGGCCCACCAGGAGAACGTGGCCGAGTTCAACGCCAACCGGGGCGCCGAGAAGAACTGAGTCCCGTCACGCCGAGGCGGTCACCGCGTCGGCCGGCGAGCGGCGCAGCAGACGCCGGATGTCCGAGACCGCCGCGCGCCCGGCCCGGTTGGCGCCGATCGTCGACGCCGAGGGACCGTAGCCGACGAGGTGGACGCGTTCGTCCCGGACCGCGCGCGTGCCCTCGACCCGGATCCCGCCACCCGGCTCGCGCAGCCGCAGCGGGGTCAGATGGTCGATCGCCGCCCGGAAACCGGTGGCCCAGAGGATCACGTCCACGTCGACGATCCGGCCGTCGTCCCAGGCCACTCCGGTCGGGGTGATCCGGTCGAACATCGGCAGGCGGTCCAGGACCCCGCGCGCGCGTGCCGCCCGGATCGCGTCGTTGAGCGGGAGCCCGGTGACCGAGACGACGCTCTTCGGGGGCAGCCCTTGCCGTACGCGTTCCTCGACGAGTGCGACGGCCGCCCGGCCCTCCGCCTCCCCGAAGGGGCCCTCGCGGAAGACGGGCTCGCGCCGGGTCACCCAGAACGTCTCGGCGGCGACGTCCGCGATCTCCATGAGGTGCTGGGTGCCGGAGGCCCCGCCGCCGACGACGAGGACCCGCTTCCCGGCGAACTCCTCCGGGCCGGGGTATCCGGCGGTGTGCAGCTGGAGCCCCCGGAAGGTCTCCTGGCCCGGGTAGCGCGGCCAGAAGGGGCGGTCCCAGGTGCCGGTGGCGTTGATCAGGGCACGGGTGGCGTACGTCCCCTCGGAGGTCTCGACCAGGAGCCGCGCGTCGTCCCCCTCCCGGACGGCGGTGACGTCGACGGGGCGGTGGATCCGCAGGTCGAAGGTCTGCTCGTACGTGTCGAAGTACGCGCCGATCACCTCGGAGGACGGGCGGGCGGGGTCGGCGCCGGTCAGCTCCATACCGGGCAGCGCGTGCATCCCGTGGACCTTGCCGTACGTGAGCGAGGGCCAGCGGAACTGCCAGGCGCCGCCCGGCCGCGGGGCGTGGTCGAGGACGACGAAGTCCCGGTCGGGCTCAAGGCCCGCGCGGCGCAGGTGGAAGGCGGCGGAGAGCCCCGCCTGTCCGGCGCCGATGACGACGACGTCCACCGACGTCGGCCCCTCCGCCGCTGTCACGGTCCCGGCTTCTTCGACCCCGTAATCGTTCACGGTTCTACCAACCGAGGTGGGGGCGCGGATCTTCCCGCGCCCCCGCCCCGGCCTCTGTGCCCTGGGGCCTACCGTCCGCCGGACACCAGGAGCGGCGCGCCTCCCGGAGCCGAGGCCGGGCGGCCGTTCGCCGCCGGGACACCGAGCAGCGGCGACGGCGGGACGGACGGCAGCAGACCGCGCGCCGCCAGCTCCGGCCGCACGCCCTCGCCGAACCAGTACGCCTCCTCCAGGTGCGGGTAGCCGGACAGGACGAAATGCTCCACGCCCAGGTCGTGGTACTCCTCGATCCGGTCAGCGACCTCGGCGTGGCTGCCGACGAGCGCGGTGCCCGCCCCGCCCCGGACGAGTCCCACCCCGGCCCACAGGTTCGGCGAGATCTCCAGGCGGTCGCGGCCGAGGGAGCCGCCCTGATGCAGGGCGAGCATCCGCTGCTGGCCCACCGACTCGCTCCGGCCGAGGACCCGCTGCGCGGCGGCGACCGTCTCGGCGTCGAGATCGGAGAGCAGCCGGTCGGCCGTCGCCCAGGCCTCGCGCGCGGAGTCCCGGGAGATGGTGTGAAGCCGGATCCCGAAGCGGACCGTCCGGCCCCGCTCCTCCGCGAGGCCCCGGATCCAGTCGATCTTCTCCTTGACCTGCCACGGCGGCTCGCCCCAGGTCAGATAGACGTCCGCGTGCTCCGCCGCGACCGGACCGGCCGCGGCGGACGAGCCCCCGAAGAAGATCTCGGGCAGCGGGTCCGGCGGCAGTGCGGTGAGCCCGCCCTCGATGCGGAAGTGCTCGCCCTCGTAGTCGAAGGGCCGGCCGCTCCAGGCGCCCCGCACGACCGACAGGAACTCGGCCGTGCGCGCGTACCTGCGGTCGTGGTCCAGGTGGTCGCCGAAGCGGCGCTGCTCGGCCGAGTCGCCGCCGGTCACCACGTTGAGGAGGAGCCGGCCCCGGGTGATCCGCTGGTACGTGGACGCCATCTGGGCCGCGAGCACAGGCGAGATCACCCCCGGTCGGAACGCCACCAGGAACTTGAGGCGCTCGGTGTGCTGGGCGAGTGCGACCGTGGTCAGCCAGGCGTCCTCGCACCACGTCCCGGTCGGGGTCAGTACGGCCTCGAACCCCAACTGCTCGGCCGCCTTGGCGATCTGGATCAGATAGTCGATGTCGGGCGCGCGCACCCCGGACACGGCGCGGTCGCGGGTGATCCCGCCGTCCGTGTAGGCGTGCCGGTCGACGAGGGTCCGGCCGTCGCCGCCGGTGGGCAGGAACCAGTGCAGATGGACGGTCACGAGGAGGCCTTTCCGTAGCTGCGCGCCGGGGTGGTGGACGGCGGCAGGTCCTTGTTGAAGCGGGTGTCGACGTAGTCGGCGAAGCGGAACGTGCGCGGGATGAGCCCGAGGGCGGCGAAGGTGTCGGCGATCTTCTGCTCGGAGGCGATGGCGGCGTCGTCGATGGCGACCGGGATACGGGTGCCGCTGCTGCGCTTCACGGCGGCGAGCGCCACCTCGTACGGCAGCCCGGTCTCCTTCGCCCAGACCTTCGCCCAGGCCTCGGGGTGGTCGAACACCCAGCCCTGGGCGCGCCGGAACCGTTCGACGAAGTCAGCGATGGCCTTGGCCTTCGCGGGGTCGGCGAGCGCCGAGGGGGCGGCGACCTGGAAGCCGAGGCCGTTGACGAGCCCGCGCCCGTCGGCGAGGACCCGGCCCTTTCCGCTCAGCAGGACCTGTGAGGTGTACGGGTCCCAGGCCGCCCAGGCATCCACCTTTCCGCTGGTGAACGCGGCGAGGGCGTCGGCCGGCTGGAGCAGGGTCACCTGGACGTCGGACGGCTTCAGTCCGGCCTTTCCGAGCTGGGAGACGAGCTGGAAGTGGGCGGAGCTTCCCTGGGCGACGGCGACCTTCTTCCCCCTCAGATCACCCACGGATCGCAGGGGCGAGTCCTTCGCGACGAGGATCGCTTCGCCCGCGGAGTCGCCGTGCGTCGCGGAGACCACGGTGATCTTCGAGTCGGCGCCCGCGGCGAAGACGGGCGGGGTGTTGCCGACGGAACCGATGTCGACGGCCTTGGCGTTCACCGCTTCGAGGAGTGGTGGTCCTGAGGTGAAGGTCGACCAGGTGATCCGGTACGGGAGGTCGTCCAGTTCACCGGCGGCCCGCAGCAGCGCCTCGGCGCCGCCCTTCTGGTCGCCGACGTTCAGGACGAGGGAGCCCTTGCCGTCGGAGTTCGAGGACGAGCCGGCCGCGGAGGCGCCGGAGCAGGCGGAGGCGAGGAGCGCGAGCGGCACGAGCAGTGCCGCGGTGGACAGACGGAAGGACTTCACGGATATCTCTCCTGGAGGCAGGGGGGCGCGGGTCAGGCCGGCTGTCCGGCGAACTCGGCTTCTTCGACCCCGAGTTCGGCGAGCAGACGGGTGCGGAGCGCGGCCAGTGCGGGATCGCCGGGGGAGCGGGGCCGGTCCAGGTCGACGGCGGTGTCGTACGCGATGACGCCGTCCCGCATGACGAGCGCGCGGTCCGCGAGCAGCAGCGCCTCGTCCACGTCGTGGGTGACGAGCAGGACCGTGCAGCCGCGCCGCTGCCACAGCTCGGCCACGAGCCGCTGGGCCTTGATCCGGGTCAGCGCGTCGAGCGCGCCGAACGGTTCGTCGAGCAGCAGCAGATCCGGATCCCGTACCAAGGCCCGTGCGAGGGAAGCACGTTGGGCCTCGCCACCGGAGAGGGTCTTCGGCCAGGCGCCCGAGCGGTGGCCGAGCCCGACCTCCGCCAGGGCCTGCTCCGCGACCGCCCGGCCCGGCTTCCCGGGAAGCCCGAGGAGCACATTGCGCCAGACCCGCTTCCACGGCATGAGACGCGGTGCCTGGAAGGCGACGGCGCGGCGGCGAGGGACGAGGACGGTGCCCGAGATCTCCCGGTCGAGCCCCGCGAGGACCCGGAGGAGGGTGGACTTGCCGCAGCCGCTGTGGCCGAGCAGGGCGGTGAACTGTCCGGCGCCCAGGGTCAGATCGAGCCCGTCGACGACCGGGCGTCCGTCGAAGGAGCGGGTGAGGCCCTGGACGGTCACTGTCCGGTGAAGGTCGGTCGCCATTGCAGCAGCAGCCTTTCGAGAGTGCGGACGACGGCGTCGGCGAGGAGGCCGAGGAAGGCGTAGACGACCAGGCAGACGACGATCACGTCCGTGCGGAAGAACTCCCGGGCCTGGTTCATGAGGAAGCCGATGCCGGCGTCGGCGTTGATGGACTCGCCGAAGACCAGCGCCAGCCAGGCCGTGGCGAGGGAGTAGCGCAGCCCGGTCATGGCCCCGGGCAGCGCCCCCGGCAGCACGACGTGCCGGACGAGACCCCAGCGTCCGAGCCCCAAGGACTGTCCGGCTTCGACGAGTTGGGCGTCGACGCCGCGGATTCCGGCGTACACGTTCAGATAGAGGTGGAAGGCGACGCCGAGCGCGATGAGCGCCACCTTGGGTGCCTCCCCGATGCCCAGCCAGATGATGAGGAGCGGGATCAGGCCGACCCAGGGCACGGTCCGCAGCATCTGCACGGGCGCGTCGACGAGGTCCTCGCCGAGCCGGGAGAGACCGGAGAGCAGGGCGAGCGCGATGCCGACGATCCCGCCGATCAGCAGTCCGGCGGCGACCCGGCGCAGGGAGACGCCCATCGCGGTGGGGAGGGTCCCGTCGCCGATCAGCTCACCACCGGCGCGGGCGATCGTCCCCGGCGAGGCGAGCGCGTCGGCCGGCAGCGCTCCGGTCGTACTGAGGGTCTGCCAGAGCGCGAGGAGCAGTAGGGGTCCCACGGTGCGGCGCAACCAGCGGGGAACGGCGGGGCCGCGACCGGGACCACCGTCGGGAGTCAGGGACTCGACATCGGGCAAAGGCGATATGTCGGGCGATGGATGGGGCGGGGAAGGGGGCGGGGCATGACCGACCGTCATGGCGGGACTCCGGGGAGGGGAGGCGCGGGTACGCGTCAGTGACCGTGGGCGCCGCGGGGCGAGCCCGGGCACACGGCGGTCAGCGCGTCAGCGGGGGTACGGGTACGGCGCGCGCCCTGGCATGCGGGCACGCGGCGTCGGAAAGGCGAGAGGGGCGCCGAAGACGTGAAAGGGCGTCAGCAGCCGCGGCGACACGCGGCGGAGGCCACCCGCAGCAGGTCGATGTGACCGCGCGTGGTGAGCAGGGCTGTACGCAACATGGCGCGAAGGTAGCGGTGGCCGCGCGCAGGGTCAACGGTGTCTCGGAGCGTGGACGTGCGTCGGGCTCGAAGTGGCGGAGCAAGACAGGGCGTCAGCTTGGCCTGAATCCGCCTTGTGTCCGGTTCACGGGGCCCTCTTTTGCCGATCGCTAAGGTTAGGCTAACCTCTGCGACGTGCAAGCAGGTGAACAGACCGACGCGACGCTTCGTCCCCACGGTCATGAACTCTCGGCCACGGGTGTCACCGTGGCGTACGAAGGCGTCGATGTCGTCCACGACGCCTCCATGACGCTGCGCCCCGGCGAAGTGACCGTCCTCGTGGGGCCGAACGGCAGCGGCAAGTCGACGCTGCTCCGCACCCTCGCACGGCTCCAGCAGCCGCGGACCGCCACGCTCGTCCTCGACGGCACCACCGACGGCCTCGCACTGAGCCCCCGTGAGTTCTCGCGCCATGTCGCCCTGCTCACCCAGGGACGCCCCACCCCCAGTGGTCTGACCGTGCGGGACGTGGTCGAGTTCGGCCGCTACCCCTACCGGGGACGCTGGGGCAAGGCCGACCCGGACGGCCGGGCCGCGGTGGACCGCGCGCTCGCCATGACGGGCGTCACCGAACTCGCCGGGCGCGGCGCCGAACACCTCTCCGGAGGACAGCTCCAGCGCGTCTGGCTCGCCGGCTGCCTCGCCCAACAGACGGGCGTGCTGCTGCTCGACGAGCCCACCACCTACCTCGACCTGCGCTACCAGGTCGAACTCCTCGACCTCATGCGTGACCTGGCGGACGACCACGGCATCGCCGTCGGCGCCGTCCTCCACGACCTCGACCAGGCGGCGGCCGTCGCCGACCGGATCGTCCTGCTCGACACGGGACGCGTCGTCGCCGACGGCAGCCCCTC
The DNA here is from genome assembly GCF_036192275.1 of Streptomyces sp. NBC_00250. Lineage (NCBI taxonomy): Bacteria > Bacillati > Actinomycetota > Actinomycetes > Kitasatosporales > Streptomycetaceae > Streptomyces > Streptomyces sp. NBC_00250. The sequence continues at coordinate 7,722,190 of NZ_CP108088.1, forward strand.
GGACGTCCTGACGCCCGAGCGGCTGACCGACACGTACGGCATCCGCATCGAGGTCGACACCGATCCCCTCACCGGCCGGCTGCGCACCCGTGCGATGGGCCGGCACCACTCGCGAAGCGAAAGGCTCAGCACCACCTCATGAGACGCCTCCTCCTCACCACGGCGGTCGCCACCACCGCGGCCCTCACCCTCACCGCCTGCGGCACCACCGAGCCCGCCGCCGACGACGCGAAGAAGACCACGGAGCGCATCACCCTCATCGATGCCACGGGCACCAAGGTGGAGCTCGACGGCCCCGCCAAGAAGGTCGTCGGCACCGAGTGGAACGTCGTCGAGCACCTCATCGAGCTCGGCGTCGACCCGGTGGGCGTCTCCGACGTCAAGGGCTACAAGACCTGGGACACGGCCGTCCCGCTGAAGAACGAGCCCAAGGACATCGGCACCCGCGGCGAGCCCAGCATGGAGACCGTCGCGGCCCTCAAGCCCGACCTCATCCTCGCGACCTCCGACCTGCCGCCGGCCGCCGTCAAGCAGCTGCGCAAGATCGCCCCGGTCCTCGAGGTGAAGGCCGCCGACGCCGCCGACCCGATCGGCCGGATGACCGAGAACCTCGACCTGATCGCCAAGGCCACCGGCACCACCGACAAGGCCACGGAGCTCAAGAAGCAGTTCGAGGCGAAGCTCGACGAGGGCAGGAAGGCCCTGGCCGACGCGAAGCTGGCCGGCGCGAAGTACGCCTTCGCCGACGGATACGTCGTCTCCAACCAGGTCTCGATCCGCCCCTACACCAGCGGCTCGCTCATCGGCGCCGTCAACGAGAAGCTCGGCCTGAAGAACGCCTGGACGGTCAAGGGCGACCCGGCCTACGGCCTCGGCGCCACCGACGTCGAGGGCCTCACCAAGATCGGTGACGTGCAGTTCGCCTACATCGGCAACGACGGCGACGCCTCCAGCAACCCGTTCGCGGGTGTCCTCGCCAAGGACAAGGTGTGGACCTCCCTGCCGTTCGTCAAGAAGGGCAACGTCCACCGTCTGCCCGACGGCGTCTGGATGTTCGGCGGTCCCGGTTCGATGAACAAGTACGTCGACTCCGTCGTCGCCGCCCTGACGAAGTAACACCATGGCCGTCACCGCAACCACCCCCGCCACCCGTCCGCCGACGGCCACGTCCCGGACGGGCGCGGCCCCGGTGACGGCCGCCCTCCTCCTTCTCGTCGTCGCACTCGCGGTCGTGGACATCACCCAGGGCACGGCCGCCGTCGGCGCCCCGGAGGTGTGGAAGGCGCTCACCGGCCGGGCCGACCCGGCCGACGCGTCCGTCGTCGTCGCCTCCCGGCTGCCGCGGATGGCCGCGGGCCTGCTCGTCGGCGCCGTCCTCGGCATGGCGGGCGCCGCCCTCCAGGCCGTCAGCCGCAACGTCCTCGCCTCGCCGGACACCCTCTCGGTCAACGCGGGCTCCTACTTCGCGCTCGGGCTCGCCTCCGTCACCGGGGTCTCGTTGCCCCTGCTCGCCTCCTCCGGCCTCGCGTTCGTCGGCGGGCTCGCCGCGGCCGCCGTCGTCCTCGGCCTCTCCGGCCTCGGCACCGGCACCGTCCGGCTCGTCCTCGCGGGCAGCGCCCTCACCCTCGGCCTCACCGCCGTCACCGAGGGCCTGCTCCTGCTGTTCCCCCAGCAGACCGACGGCATCTACCACTGGAACCAGGGCAGCATCGCCCAGAACGGCTTCGACGGCGTCCTCCAGATGCTGCCGGTCGCCGTCGTCGGACTCGTCGGACTGCTGCTCCTCGCCCGCCGGATCGACGCCCTCGCCCTCGGCGACGACGCCGCCCGCGGCCTCGGCGTCCCCGTCCGGGCCACCCGGCTCACCGCCGTGGTGCTCGCCGCCCTGCTCTCCACGGCCGCCGTCACCCTCGCCGGACCCATCGGCTTCGTCGGCCTGTGCGCGCCCGCGCTCGTCCGGCCGCTCGCCCGGCGCTTCCGCGGCTTCACCCGCACCCGGGGCAGCCTGCCCCTCGCGGGCCTCACCGGCGCGGCCCTGGTCCTCGGCTCCGACGTGGTCCTGCGCGTCCTCGTCCCCTCGGACGTGGCCGTCGCCGTCCCGACCGGAGTCGTCACGAGCCTCGTCGGCGCGCTCTTCCTCGTCGTCATGGCCACCCGGACCCGGGACACGGCGGCGGCCGCCGAGACGGACCGGCTGCGGATCCGCAGCCGGGGCGTCTTCCTCACCACCACCGCCGTCCTGGTCGTCGTCCTCGTCGGCGTGGTGATCGCGGCCCTCCTCCTCGGCGACGCCAAGCTGTTGCTCGGCGACGTCCTGAACTGGGCGCAGGGACGGGCCGGCCGGACCACCGCCTTCGTCCTCGACACACGCGTGCCCCGCGTCCTCGCCGCCCTGCTCGCGGGCGCCGCCCTCGCACTGGCCGGCACCCTCGTCCAGGCCGTGACCCGCAACCCGCTCGCCGAACCAGGCATCCTGGGCGTCTCCGGCGGAGCCGCGCTGGGCGCGGTCCTCCTGGTCACGACCGTGCCGATGGTGGGGTCGTGGGGTGTGGCGGGCGCCGCCTTCGCGGGTGCCGCCGCGAGCTCCGTCCTCGTCTTCGGCCTCGCCGCGAAGGACGGCTTCCGGCAGAACCGGCTCGTCCTCGTCGGCTTCGGCGTCGCGACCGGCGCATCGGCCCTGATCAGCCTGCTCATCATCCTCACCGACCCGTTCAACGCGATCAAGGCGCTGACCTGGCTCTCGGGCTCCACCTACGGGCGGACGCTGCCCGACGTCGTCCCCCTCGCGGCGGTCCTCGCCGTGGGCGTGGTCGTCGCAGCTGCGCGGCGCACCGAACTCGACCTGGTGTCGCTCGACGAGGACACCCCGCGCCTCCTCGGCCTGAACCTGGGCCGCGGCCGCCTCGGCTTCCTCGCCCTCGCCGTCCTCCTCAGCGCCACCGCCGTCGCCGCCGCCGGCACGATCGGCTTCGTGGGCCTCGTCGCACCCCACGCGGCCCGCGCCCTGGTCGGCCGACAGCACGCGCGCGTGGTGCCGGTCGCCGTCCTCATCGGCGCCGTCCTCGTCTGCGTCGCCGACCTCGTCGGCCGTACGGTGATCGCCCCGGCCCAGCTCGGCGCGGGCCTGATGACGGCGGTGATCGGCACGCCGTACTTCCTCTACCTCCTGGTACGGAGCCGCCGCGGCTAGTGCCCGTCAGGAGTGGCACGAGGCCCGGCCGGAGGGTGGACGACCTAGGGGTGTCTTGCCGATCAGGCCGGGCTCGCCGATCCGGCCCGATCGACAAGACACCGCCTAAGCTGCCCTCCGGCACATGCCTCGACCCAGGAGCGCGCACCATGACCGACCGCGACCGGCAGTACCCGTACCCCGACGCCCTCCGGCCGGACGCGGCACCGGCCCCGCACGAGTTCCTCGCGCCGGTGACCGGGCTGCTCGGCACCTGGGTCGGCACGGGCCGGGGCGGGTACCCGACGCTCGCCGAGGAGTTCACGTACGCGCAGGAGGTCACCTTCAGCCACGACGGCCGACCCTTCCTCCACTACGAGGCGCGCGCCTGGCTGATCGACGCCGACGGCACCCCACTGCGACCGGCGGCGCGCGAGAGCGGCTGGTGGCGCCTCAAGCCCGAGGGACAGGTGGAGGCACTGATCACCCAGCCCACCGGCATCGCGGAGATCATGGTCGGCCGGGCGGCGGACGGCACGATCGACCTCACCACCCACACGGTCGCCCTCGCCCCCACGGCCAAGGACGTCGAGGCCACCCGCCGCCGCTACACCCTCACGGACGCGGACACCCTGGACTTCGTCCACGACCTGGCGGCGGTGGGCCGGCCGCTGCAACACCATCTGTCGGCACAGCTGCGACGCGAGGACGGGAAGTAGACCCATGGGGAACCTGAACGACGACGACCCCTACCTGTGGCTCGAGGACGTCTCCGGAGAGGCCGCGCTGGCCTGGGTGGCCGAGCGGAACGCGGAGACCGCGGGGGCGCTGGCCGGGGACGACGACTTCGGGGCCCTGAAGGCGCGGCTGCGGGAGGTGCTCGACGCCTCCGACCGGATTCCCTACACCGTGCGCCGCGGGGAGTACCTGTACAACTTCTGGCGGGACGCCGAGCACGTGCGCGGGGTGTGGCGGCGCACGACCCTGGAGCGGTACCGCGAGGACGCCCCCGAGTGGGACGTGCTGCTCGACGTCGACGCGCTGGCCGCCGCCGAGGACGAGAAGTGGGTCTGGGACGGGGCACGCGTACGGCGCCCGGACTACGACCGGGCCCTGGTGCGGCTCTCCCGTGACGGCGGGGACGCCGTCGTCGTGCGCGAATTCGACCTCGGCACACGGGAGTTCGTCGACGACGGCTTCCGGCTGCCCGAGGCGAAGACGCGGATCGGCTGGGTCGACGACGACACCGTCCTCGTCGGTACGGACCTGGGCCCGGGCTCGCTGACCGACTCCGGCTATCCGCGCACCGTCCGCAGATGGCGCCGCGGGACACCCGTCGAGGACTCCGAGCTCGTCTACCAGGCCGAGCCGGGCGACGTGGCCGCCTGGGGATACCGGGACACCACGCCCGGCTTCGAGCGCGAGTTCGTCGGCCGCTCCCTGGACTTCTTCAGGAGCGAGACGTACCTCCTGCGCCCCGACGGCACCCGCGTACGCGTCGACGTGCCCGACGACGCGAGCGCCTACGCCCATCGGCGCCACCTGACCGTCACCCTCAAGTCCGAGTGGCTCGGGCAGCCGACGGGATCGCTGCTCGCCTTCGACTTCGACGCCTTCCTGGCGGGCGACCGCACCCCGGAGGTGCTGTTCACCCCCGATCCGCGGACCGCACTCGCCGGGCACACCTGGACCCGCAACCACCTCATCCTGGAGACGATGCGGGACGTCAGCACCCACATCGAGGTCCTCACCCCCGCTCCCGACGGCGGCGGTTGGACGCGCGAGCCGCTCGTCGGCGTCCCGGCCCTGTCCGCCGTCAGCGTCGTCGACACCGACCCCGACGTGTCCGACGAGTACTTCCTCGACGTCTCCGGGTTCCTGCAGCCGTCCACCCTCCACCACGGGCGGATCGGCGCCTGCTCGGAGCCGCTCAAGCAGGCCCCGCATCACTTCGACCCCACCGGCCTCACCGTCGACCAGCACTTCGCGACCTCCCTGGACGGCACGAGCGTCCCGTACTTCGTCGTCGGCCCCGACCGCACCGCGGCGCCCGGCCCCGGTCCCACCCTGCTCTACGGCTACGGCGGCTTCGAGGTCTCCCTCACCCCGTTCTACGGCGGAGTGACCGGCCGGGCCTGGCTGGAACGCGGCGGCACCTACGTCATCGCGAACATCCGCGGCGGCGGCGAGTACGGCCCCGACTGGCACCAGGCCGCGCTCGGCGCCGAACGCCCCCGGGCCTTCGAGGACTTCGCCGCAGTCGCCGAGGACCTCGTCGCCCGGGGCATCACCACCCCGGCCATGCTGGGAGCCAAGGGCGGCAGCAACGGCGGGCTCCTCATGGGTGCCATGCTCACCCGCCGCCCCGAGCTCTTCGGCGCGATCGTCGCCCAGGTGCCGCTCCTCGACATGACCCGCTTCCACAAGCTCCTCGCGGGCGCGTCCTGGATCGCCGAGTACGGCGACCCCGACGACGAGGCCGACCGCCCCCACCTGCTTGAACTCTCCCCGTACCACCGGCTCGCGGCGGACCGGGAGTACCCGCCGGTCCTCCTGATGACGTCCACCCGCGACGACCGCGTCCACCCCGGGCACGCCCGCAAGACGGCGGCACGGCTGCGGGAACTCGGCCACCGGGTCCTCTTCCACGAGAACACCGGAGGCGGGCACGCGGGCGCGGGCGACAACGAACAGGCCGCCCACAACAGCGCGCTCGTGCACACCTATCTGTGGCAGCAGCTCACGGGATCGGGATCGGGAGCGGGAGCGGGACGGGGAGAAGGAGTGGAGGCGGGAGCGGAAGCGGAGGCGGGAGCGGGAACCGAGGCGACGGCGATCCCCGGACCGCTCACAGCCACCCCGACCGCTGCGCCTGCAGCGCCATCTGGAACCGGCTCGTAGCCCCGAGCCGGGCCATCAGGACCTGCACCCGGCGGAAGAGCGTACGGCGGCTGACGCCGATCTCCCGGGCGATGACCTCGTCGCTCGCGCCGGCCGCGAGCAGCCGGAGCAGCCGCCGGTCGGCGGGCAGCAGCCCCGCCGGCCGGGCCGAACGGCCGTGGAACGGCAGCGCGTTCTGCCAGGCCTGCTCGAACAGCGCCACGAGCGCGGAGAGCAGGCCGCACGGCTGGACGACCAGCATCGTGTTGTAGACGTCCGTCTCCTTGATCGACAGAGCGACCAGCGCGTACGCGTCGTCGATGATCACGAGCTTCACCGGCACCGACGGCAGGACCCGTGCCTGCTCGCCCGCCTCGATGCACGGCTCGATCGAGTTCTCCAACTGCCCCGGATGCTCAAGGGACTCCCGCGAGTACACGACCCGCTGCGTCACCCCACGCGCGAGCGTGGCCAGCGCGTCGTCCGTGGCGCCGACGAGCGGGAAGTACGGCGGCGAGTCGAACTGCCGGATCTGGTCCCGGGCGCTCGTCCACGCCTGACGCATCCGGAGCCCGATGGCGTCACCGGTGACGACCTCCACCAGCGGGTCGTGGTACCCGGCGAGCCGATGCCGCCGGAACGAGTCGAAGGCGCCTCCCACGGTGATCCGGGACGCGTCGAGCTCGGCCGCCCGGCGCCGCCCGAGGATCTCCAGACCCGCGGCCGGCGGAACCGGCGCCACCACGTCGGAACCCTCCTCGGCGGTGCTCGCCAGACCGCAGTCGACCAGTTCGCGGTACGCCTCCGCCAGCGCCTCGTCCCCGAGCCCGGCCGCGGAACCGATCGAACTCAGCGGCGCGGGACCGCACTCCAGGAGCGTCCGGTAGACCCGGGCGCCCTCCTCTCCGATGCCCAGAAGCCGGAGTGCCTCGCTGAGTTTCTCGTTCGCCATGCACCGATTATCGACGCCTTCGATGCGGGGCCGTCGGTCCCCGCCGTTCGTGTGCCGTGGCGGGCCTGAAGGCCACCGCGTACGGCCGCCGGCAGGGGTCGGCGACCCCGGGGCCGACCGCCTCCCGGCGGGCGCTCACCGCCCTTCCCAGACGTTCGCCAAAACCGCTCTGACCTGGTGTTCTTCTGAAATTCTCTTAGGCTGACGGAGGTCTGGAAGACACCGTCGGAGGGGACTTCATGAGCGACGCCGCGAACATGTACGACGCCGGCCGCATCCACGTGATCGAGGGGCTGGAGGCCATCCGGAGGAGGCCCGGGATGTACGTCGGATCGACCTCGGCACGAGGGCTGCACCAGATGGTCTACGAAGCTCTGAGCCCGGCCGTGCACGCGCTCCTGACCCGCGGTGCGGGCCGCGTCGACGTGACGCTGACGGCCGACGGCGGCGTCCGGGTCGCCGACGACGGGCCCGGCATCCCGTTCGAGAGTGCCGGGGACGCCGCGGCTCCCGGCCTGGAAGCTCGGCTGACACGCCTGTACGCCGGCTGGGAGCCCGGCGGAGGCCGCGTGGCGAGGCTCGACCTCCGCGGCGTCGGCCTGAGCGCGGTCAACGCCCTGTCGAGCCGTCTGACCGCCGAGGTGCGGCGCGAGGGAGCGCGTGAGGTCCAGGAGTACGCCCGCGGTGTCGCGCTCGCCCCGCCCACCACCGCCGGGCCCGCGGCAGGGAGCGGGACCACCCTCACCTTCTGGCCGGACGCGGACCTCTTCGAGACGACGGAATGCTCGTACGACGTGCTGGCGGAGCGCTTCAGGGAACTCGCCTTCCTGAACCGGGGCCTTCGCATGTCCCTGACCGACGAACGTCCCCCGGGCGGGGCCAGGACCGAGCGGTTCGAGGGCGGCGTACGGGACTTCGTCGCCCTACCGGAGACCGCCGCGGGTGGGCCCGTCCACCCGGACATCCTCGACTTCGAGGTGGAGGACCCGCGGATGGCGGGGTCGGTGGAGGTGGCCCTGCGGTGGTGCGACTCCGGGAAGGAGACGGTCCGGAGCTTCGCCAACAGCCGTCGTACGGATGAGGGCGGCGCGCACGTGGAGGGCTTCCGCGCCGGATGGGCGACCGCGCTCACCACGTACGCGAGGGAGCGGCGTCTCCTGGCGGCGGGCGATCCCGATCTCGGCGCCGAGCGGGTCGGCGAGGGCCTCGCGGCGGTCGTGTCGGTGAAGCTGGATCAGCCTGAGTTCCGCGGAGCCACCCTCACGCTCCTGGCCGGCGCCGAGGTGCGCTCCTGCGTCGAGGAGGCCGTCCGCGACCACGTCGGCGCGTGGCTGGAGCGGCACCCGGAGCAGGCCTCGGCCGTCGTCGCCCGCGTCGCCCGGGGAGCGGGCCGGGACTGAGCCACGGAGCTGCGGCGCTGCTACTCACCCACGGGTGAGTAGCAGCGCCCACGCGCGGTGCCGCGTCGTCGTCCTACGCTCCCGATCATGAATCCTGTCGTTCGAAGCCGTCCGGGCCGAGTGCTGCGGCGGTGCCTCTACGGCCTGATCGCCGTGGGCCTGATCCTGGCCGGCTTCTCCGTGTGGAACGGCCCGCCGTACCCGGCGGCCGACCCCGACGCGGTCGCCGGGCGCCTCAAGGCGGAGGCACAGCGGGTGTACGACGAGGCAGCGCTGCCCGGCGGAGCCGACGGCGTGGGGTCCCGGGTCGAGACGGGCAGCTGCTCGTACCGCGGCCTCAGGGGATTCGCGCACATCGACAGCGGTCGGCCCGACGTCCGCAGCTTCGGGCTCTCGTGGAGCGTCACGGACGTGCCGGAGGCCGCGGCCCGCGCGGCGCAGGCCCGTACCCGCCTCCGTCTGGAGCGGGACGGCTGGAAGCTCGTCAGCGAGAACATCTCCGACCTGGGCTTCCGCTTCGAGCACCCTGGGACCGGCGACAAGGTGGACGTCGACTGGTACGAGCCCACGGGGACCTTCGCCCTGAGCACCCACGCCCCCTGCGGCAAGCTGCCGGACGGCTTCTCCGAGTACGACTGGCCGACCGCGGCCTGGGCGCCCCGCTAGGTCGGGTCCGGAGAGTCCCGCCTGGCCCGCGACGCCTGGCACGCACGATCGCCGCGTGGCCGATCCGTGCCACTGGCGGTCTTCGGCAACCGGCGTGCGCCTCGCGGAGTACGTTCCGGGCAACGCCGGCCCACGGCGGACGAGGAACTCACGCGGAAGAAGGTGCAGGACGTGGCGAAGGGTCGCAAGAACGGCCTCTACGAAGGCATATCCGAGGAACTCTCCACCCTGATGAGGTCGGGGTGGGCGGACACGGAGCGGCACGGGCTCGAACCCGACGAGCAGGCCCCGTACGCTGCCCGCCGCCGCGCCGCGCTCTCCGCGCGTTTCCCCGGCGAGCGCCTCGTGATCCCCTCCGGCAACCTCAAGACCCGCTCCAACGACGACACGTACCCCTTCCGCGCGTACTCCGGCTACGTGCACATGACCGGCGACCAGGCGCGCGACGGTGCCCTCGTGCTCGAACCCCGCGCGGACGGCGGCCACGACGCCTACTGCTACCAGCTGCCGCGCGACGGCCGGGACACCGACGAGTTCTGGATCGGCTACACGGCCGAGCTGTGGATGGGCCGCCGCCGCACCCTCGCGGAGTCCGAGGTCGTCCTCGGCCTCGCCTGCCGCGACGTCCGCACCATCGTCGAGGACCTGGCCGCCTCCGGCGTGCCCACCCGCATCGTCCGCGGGATCGACCCGGCCCTCGAAGCCGCCGTCACCACCGACGAGGAGCGTGACGTCGAGCTGGACGGGACGCTCAGCGAACTCCGGCTCGTCAAGGACGAGTGGGAGATCGGCGAGATGCGCAAGGCGGTCGACTCCACCGTCCGCGGCTTCACCGACTGCGTCGGCGAGCTGTCCCGGGCCGTCGCCTCCTCGGAGCGGTGGATCGAGGGCACCTTCTTCCGCCGGGCGCGCCTGGAGGGCAACCACGTCGGCTACGGCTCGATCTGCGCCGCCGGCGAGCACGCCACGATCATGCACTGGACGAACAACGACGGCCCGGTGCGCCCCGGCGAACTGCTCCTGCTCGACGCCGGTGTGGAGACCCACTCCCTCTACACCGCCGACGTCACCCGCACCCTCCCCATCAACGGTGCCTTCAGCCCGGTCCAGCGCCAGGTGTACGACGCGGTGTACGAGGCCCAGGAGGCGGGCATGGCCGCGGTGAAGCCCGGCGCTCCGTACCGAGACTTCCACGAGGCGTCCCAGCGGCATCTGACGGCGCGGCTGGTCGAGTGGGGCTTCATCGAGGGCCCGGTCGACCGCGCCTACGAGCTCGGCCTCCAGCGCCGCTTCACCATGGCCGGCACCGGCCACATGCTCGGCCTCGACGTCCACGACTGCGCGCAGGCACGCACGGAGGAGTACGTCGACGGCGTCCTCGAACCGGGCATGGTGCTCACGGTCGAGCCCGGCCTCTACTTCCAGCCCGACGACCTGACCGTGCCCGAGGAGTGGCGTGGCATCGGCGTCCGGATCGAGGACGACCTCCTCGTCACCGACGACGGCCACGAGAACCTGTCGGCGGGCCTGCCGCGCTCCTCGGCCGAGGTCGAGTCCTGGATGGCCCGCTTCGCGGGCTAGGGCAGGCCTGTCCGGGGGGTCGGGGTCGGAGAGGCCCTACGGCGAGGCGGTCGGGGTCGCGATCGGCCGGCGAATCTCGTTGCGTATCTTGTGGGTCTCCCTCGCCGCCAGTTCGAGTGAGCCGGCCGGGGCGAACGCGATCGCGACGGTGGTGTTGTCGTCGCCCCAGCCGCACACCGTCTCGCCGTCCACGGTCTCGCAGCGGAAATCGACGTCCGAGCCGGGAACGCGGATCGTCCTGGGCGGGTCGCTGACGGTCTCGCTGCCCGTCACGGTCATGGCCCTCATCAGGCCGTCTCGATACGACTCCGGGTTCTTGTACCGACCGGACGAGCCGTACACCTGCACCGTGCGGAACAGGACCCCCTCCTCGATGCCGGTGCTGGTGACGGTGTAGTCGGCGGAGTAGTGCGTCGAGCCCTTCTGGCCTTCGCGGTCCGGTTGCCGGTCCGGAGGGAGGCGGTGCTCGATGTTGCGCCCGTACACGCCTCCCACCATCGACTCGGGAAGGACGAGCTCGTGGGTGGCCTCGGGGAAGGATGCGTCCGAGCCCGAGCCCCAGCTCCCGGACGCGTAGATGCCGTACCCCGCGCCGCCGAGCACGATCAGGGCTCCGGCCACTCCGGCGGCGACCAGTCCGGTGCTCTTCCGCCCCGGCGGGGCGGTCTTCGCCTCCCGGCTCAGCCCTGCCTGCCGGGGGAGGGCGGGCGGGGAATCCGCGCGCGGGGCCGCGGCAACAGTCGCGGCATGGGCGATGTCCCCGCCGGTCGGGACGTCAGTCGACCCGGCCGTCGGCCTCGGCGCGGAGGGCACGGCCGCGGAGGGCACCGTCGGAGGGTGGCCGACCGCGTCCGGTTCCGGATCCGCGGCGGTGTCCGGGGCCAACAGGTCCAGCAGTCTTCTCGGCGTGGGCCTTCGTGCCGGATCCTTGGACAGGCAGGCGGCGATCACCGGGCGCACGCCCTCGGGCAGGGCGGACAGGTCCGCCGGCTCGTGCACGGCCCGGTACATCAGCACCATCGGGGTGCCCTCCCCGAACGCATGCCCACCGGCCGCCGCGACCAGTACGGCCCCCAGCGCGAACACATCGGCGGCGCCGTCGACTTCGAGACCCTGAGCCTGCTCCGGGGCCAGGAAACCAGGGGTGCCGAAGGCGGCTCCGGTGGAGGTCAGCCGGGTCGACTCCAAGGCCCGGGCGATACCGAAGTCGAGCACGCGCGGGCCGTCGTCGGCCATGATGATGTTGCCCGGCTTGAGGTCACGGTGAATCAGGCCGCAGTCGTGAATGGCCTGCAGCGCCTCCGCCAACGCCGCACCGAGCAGCCGGAGTCGGGCCTCGTCCATCGGACCCCGCTCGGTGAGCAGCCCCGACAGGGTCGGCCCCGGGATGTAGGCGGTCGCGAGCCAGGGCGCCGCCGCGTCCGGGTCGGCGTCGACGACCTGCGCGGTATGGAACCCGCCGACCCTGCGGGCGGCGTCGACCTCCGCGCGGAACCGGGCGCGGAAGTGCGGATCGGCGGCCAGCTCGCGCCGGGCCACCTTGACGGCCACGGCACGTCCGCCCCGGGACCGCGCCAGGTACACCGTCCCCATGCCGCCCGCACCCAGCTCACGCTCCACGGCGTAGTCGCCGATGCGCTCCGGCAGGTCCACGCCGTCCACTCGCCACCCCCTGTGCGGCACGCCCCCGTCGGAATGCCGCCGGTCAGTATGGCCGACCCCTCAGCCCGCCGTCACCCGCCCTCCGGGTAGCCCGGCCGGGAGCCTCACTCGGGGACGGGCAGGTCCGCCACGTCCTCGTACAGGGCGAAGAGGCGGGGGAGGGGCGGTCCGGAGTCCCGCGCCGGGCGGTTCGTCAGCGCGGTCCAGGCCGCGGCGAAGAGTTCGCGCGCCCCGGCGCCCGGCCAGGGCCTGGGGAGCAGCTCGGGGGGCAGCAGCGGGTCGGGCCGCATGGCGTACGTGAATGCGGAGGCGAGCTGGACGGCGAGCGTCAGAGCCTCGGAGTCCGTCAGGTTCTCCGGGCGTTCGAGCCGGTCGAGGCAGGAGCGGGCGAAGGCGGCCAGCCGGTGGTGCCGGACCGCGATCTCGTCCAGGGGCCAGAGCGCGGCGGCCAGCGCCTGCGGCTCGGCGACGTCCCCGACCCGTAGGTCGGTGCTGGTGAGATACGTGACCTGGTCGGGGACGCCGAGATGGCGGGCCTGGGCCTCGACCAACGGTTCGATCGGGTTGGCGGCGACGTACAGGCCTCCCTGCAGAGGGGCGGCGCCGAGGCCGAGGAGGCTGTCGCGGAGCGTGTCACGCGCGGCCCGCGCGGACTCGGGGACGGCGAAGGCGAAGAGGTGCCAACGGCCGTCCCAGGGCGCGAGCCCGTGGTCCTGACGGTAGGCGAAGCCGACATGGGCCGTGTCGGGGGCGATCGAGCCGGTGGGGTCGGCGACCGCACGGAGGACGGCCTTGCGCCCCCGTCCCTCGTGGGTGAACCGGCCCTCCGCGACCAGGCGCTTGACGCAGAGCCGGACCTGTTGGTCGGTCATGGAGAGCAGTCCGGCTACGGAGTAGAGCTCCCCGGCGTCGACGGTCCCGTCCGTACGGACGAGGGCGTGCACGAGCGTGCGGGTGGGGATGGGGTTCCAGGGAGCGGCGTCCGCGGGGACTTCGGTGCCTGTGGGGACTTCGGTGGCTCTGGGGACTTCGGCGGCTCCGGGCATTTCGGTGGTTCCGGGAGGTTCGGCGGCGCCGGTGGCCTCGCCCTCCGTCGCGGTGGTTCCGGGCTTCATCGGGTCTCCTGGTCGTGGTGGGAGGAGGCCGCCGTGACGGGCCGGTGCATGGTCGTGACAGCGCCGAAGCCCATCAGGCCGCGCAGACAGGGCGTCTTCGCGGTGCGGACGGCGACGAAACCGTGCCGCTCGTACAGGGCGCGGGCGCGCGGGTTGACGTCGATGACGTCGAGCCGGACACGGCGGCAGCGGGCCTCGGCCGCCACGGCCGCGATCTCGCGCAGCAGGAGGCCGCCGATGCCCGTGCCCCGGTGCTCGGGGGCGACCGCGATGCCGTCCATCACGAGTTCGCGGGATGCGGGCCTGCGCTCCAGGAGGGCGAGGAGGGCCAGCCGGGGCAGTCCCCGCAGCACCCCGTACGCGGCGAGGAGGTCCGAAGCCCCGCCGCCGGTGAGCCCTCGCCCGTCGAGCTGATAGCCGGCCACCCCCGCCACCTCGCCGTCGACGAGCGCGGTGATCCCCCGGTCGTGGTGGAGGTGGGCCGCGAGGAACGCGCGGGCCTTGTCGGGCGGGTTCAGGGCGACGCCGAGCTTGCGCGCGAACGCCTCCCAGTACAGGGCGGCGACCCTGGCCTCGGCTCCCTCCGGTACGCCTCGGCGTACCACCGGCGGTGTGTCCATGGCGCTCCTCCTCGGCGGACCGGCTTGCGCTATCGATAGTAATACGTTCATTCTCGATACGAGCGTTTTGCATTCGATAGTTTTGGGGGAAGGTCATGGACTTGCAAGCGGCAGCGCAGGGCGGCGAGAGGTCGGCGGTCGGCGCCCGTGCCAGTGCCGACGCCGGTGCCGATGGCTCCGGCACCGGTGTCGGAGCCATCGGCACCAGCGCCGGCCTCGGAGTGCGACTCGCGCACGTCGATGCCCTGCGAGGCTTCGCCCTGCTTGGCATCCTCGTCGTCAACATCGGCTACATTGCGTCGACTTACCACGGCTCGGGGCTGGAGGATCCAGGCTTCGGTTCGCCCCTCGACAGCGCGGTCCGGTGGTTCGTCACCGTCTTCTTCGAGGCCAAGTTCTTCCTGCTGTTCTCGTTCCTCTTCGGCTACGGCTTCACCCTCCAGCTCGCCTCCGCCGAGCGGAGCGGCGCCCGGTTCGCCCCGCGTTTCCTGCGGCGCCTGGCGGGTCTGTTCGTCCTCGGCGCCCTGCACGCGGTCCTGCTCTTCCCCGGTGACATCCTCACCACGTACGCCCTGCTCGGCCTGATCCTGCTGGCCGCGCGGCGCATCGGGCCGCGCACCGCCGTCCGTGCCGCCGTCGTCCTCTTCGCCGTGACGGCCACCCTGTACGTCCTGCTCGCGGCCGGTGTGCACCTGGCGGGCGGCGCGGGTGTGGACCCGGGTGCGACCGCCGAGGCCGAGCGCGCCGCCGGAGCCCTGCGCGGCGGCCCCGGTGCCGTGATCGGGGAGCACCTGGGGCAGCTGCCCGACGTCGTCTTCCTGCTCGCCTTCTTCCAGGCCCCGGCCGCCTTCGCGGCCTTCCTCCTCGGTCTCGCCGCCGGGCGGGGCCGTGAGCTCGGGGACCTCGCCCGCCATCGCACGACTCTGGTCCGACTTCAGTGGGCGGGATTCACGCTCGGGCTCCTCGGCGGTGTCGTGTACGCCCACGCGAGCCTGGTGCGCCCGGGCGGCGCGTATCAGATCCTCGCTCTCGGGGTCGACGTCGTCACGGCGCCGCTGCTCGCCGCCGCGTACGCCGCGACCGTGCTCCGCCTCACCCAGGGGCGGAGGTCGGGCGGGCGCGCGGTGGCCGTGCTCGGACCGGTGGGCAGCATGACCCTGACCGGCTATCTCACCCAGTCCCTCGTCTGTGCCCTGCTGTTCACGGGGTACGGGGCGGGCCTCGTCGGCAGGGTGTCGCCACCGGTGGTGCTCGCGATCGCCCTCGCGCTCTTCGCCGTGCAGATCGTCGCCGCTCGGTGGTGGCTGCGGCGCCACCGGTACGGCCCCGTCGAGTGGCTGCTGCGGGCGTGGACCACGCTGACGCGGCCGCCCCTCCGGCGCGCGGCGACGCCGGAGGGCTGACGCGGGACGGGGTCGGCCGGCCTCTGGACGCGGCACGGGGGATGCGGTTAGCTGCCCTTGCACCTAATCAATAAGTTGCATAGGGAGTCGCGTCATGCATCCGTTCCGTAAGGCCGTCGAGAACCGGGACCACGCCGCCATCGAGGCCCTGCTCGCCGAGGATGTCGTCTTCACCAGCCCGGTGGCCTTCCGGCCCTACCCCGGCAAGGCCATCACCGCCGCGATCCTGCGCGGGGTCATCCGCGTCTTCACCGACTTCCGGTACGTGCGCGAGATCGGGAGCGAGGACGGCCGGGACCACGCCCTCGTGTTCACCGCGAAGGTCGGCGACATGGAGATCAACGGCTGCGACTTCCTTCACTTCGACGAGCAGGGGAAGATCGACGACTTCATGGTCATGGTCCGGCCCCTCTCCGCGGCTCAGGCGCTCGCCGCGGCCATGGGCGCCCAGTTCGACCGCATCAAGGAGGAGGCCCTGGCGGCGGCCACCGCCGGAGACGCCATCTCCGGAGACACCACCGCCGGAGACGCCACCGCAGGAGACGTGTCCCCCGAGGGTGCGCGAACCGAGGGTGCGCGGGCCGAGGGCGAGCGGTGAGCGGCGCGGACTTCGACGCCGTCGTCATCGGCGCCGGCAACGCCGGGCTCACCGCCGCCGCCACCCTCCAGCGTGCCGGCGCCCGCACCCTCCTCGTCGAGCGCCACAGCGTGCCCGGCGGCTGCGCGACCTCGTTCCGCAGGGGCCGGTTCGAGTTCGAGGTGGCGCTGCACCAGCTCTCCGGCATCGGTGCCGAGGGGCAGGGGTTCACACTGCGCCCCCTCTTCGACAAGCTGGGCATCGGTGACCGGCTGACCTGGGTCCGGGAGCCCGACCTCTACCGCACGGTGGTGCCCGGCTCCTTCGACGTGACCCTCCCCGCCGACTGGGAGGGCGCGACCGCGACCCTGGAGGCGCACTTCCCCGGCAATCGCGTCCGGCTGGAACGGTTCTTCGCCCTCGTCCGGGACCTCACGTTCTGGCAGATCGCCGCGATGCGCGGCACCCCCGCCGACCAGGTGGACGAGCTGTTCTTCCGGCACGGACTGCGGCCCGCGCAGGACGTCCTGGACGAGCACTTCGAGGACGAGCGGCTCAAGGCGGTCCTCGCCTCCTACTGGGGCTATCTCGGCCAGCCACCGTCCCGGCTGCCCTTCCAGGACCTCGCGCTGATCCTCTTCGCGTACCTGGAATTCAAGCCCTGGCACGTGCGGGGCGGTTCGCAGGCGATGTCGAGCGCGATCCTCGACGCGTTCCTGGAGGCCGGCGGCGAAGTGCGGTTCCACACCGCCGTCGAGGCGATCCTCACGCGGGGCGGGAAGGTCGTCGGAGTCCGTCTCGACGACGGCCAGGAGGTGGGCGCGGTCGATGTCGTCTCCAACGCCTCCCTGCCCCTCACCTACGGCATGCTCGACGGCCTCGACATACCCGGCGCCGTCCGAGCAGACCTCGCCTCGCGCAGGATCGGGGTCTCCGGCTTCGTCCTGCACATGGGCCTCGACGCCACCCCGGCGGAACTCGGGTTCACGACCAGCACCACCTTCGTGAACACCGACCTCGACGCGGACCGCACCTCCGCCTCCTGGCGTACGCGGGAGCCCGCCCGGGGGATCTGCGTCACCTCGTACGACGTCGAGCCGATCGGCTTCGCGCCGCGCGGGGCCACCCATGTCAGCCTCATGACCCTCCAGTACGGCTCCGCCTGGGACGGCGTCGAACCCGCCGCGTACGCACGGGAGAAGTTCGCCTACGCCGAGACGCTCCTCGACCTGGTCGAGACCGTCACCCCCGGCATCCGGGGCGTCATCGAGGAGGTCGACGTCGCCACCCCGCTCACCATGAGCCGCTACCTGGGCCACCCCGGCGGGGCGATATACGGCTACGACCAGGACGCCACCGAGAGCTGGCAGTTCCGCGACAGCGAGCTTCACCCGCACGTGCCGGGACTCCACCTCGCCGGATCCTGGTCCGGCATGGGCGGCTTCCAGCCCACCCTCGAAGCCGGCGCGCGCGTGGCCCGGCGCCTGCTGCGCTCCAAGGCCGCCTGAAGAGACCGGGAGGAAACTGTGACGCCTCATCACCTCACCCCGCGCTTCGCCGGGGCGGACCGCATCCGGGACGAGATCGCGGCCCGCCCCGCCGACGCCGCCGACCACGCCGCCCTGACCCGCCGCACCATCGACACCTACCACCCGCGACGGCTCGCCCTCCGGGTCGAGCGGGTCGTCGACGAGACGCCGAGCACCCGCACCTTCCGGCTCCGTCGCCCGAACGGCGCCGACCTGCCGCCGTTCCTCGCCGGGCAGTACGTGGGGGTGTTCGCGGACGGGACCAACCGCCCGTACGCGATCTCCTCCAGCCCGGCCGACCTCGGCCACTACGACCTGACCGTGCGCCGCGTGCCCGGCGGGCGGATCAGCAACCACCTGCTCGACACCCTCGCCGCCGGACACACCGTCACGACCACCGGCCCCCAGGGCACCTTCCACCACAACCCGCTCTTCCACGGCGAGGACGTCGTCTTCCTCGCCGGCGGCTCCGGCGTCGCACCCGCCATGAGCATGATCCGGGAGATCGTCGACCGGGGGCTCGACCGGCGCTTCCACCTCCTCTACGGCTCCAGGTCCCTCGACGACGTCCTGTTCCGCCCGGAAATCGACGCTCTCGCCGCCGCCCACCCCGGCATCCGGGTCCACCACGTCCTCCAGCACCCCGACCCGCGCTGGTCGGGCCCCACCGGGCTGCTGACCGCCGAGCTCGTCACGGAGCTGGCAGGGCCCCTCGACGGGCGGATGGTGTACGTCTGCGGGCCCCAGGCCCTCTACCCGTACGCCCTCGGGCAGCTCACCGAACGGCTCGGACACCCGCGCCGCAGGATCCGCTTCGAGGCCAACGGCGCCCCCGCCGACCCCACCGCGCAGCCGCACTGGCCGGACGGCGCCGACCCGGCCGAAGAGGTCACGGTCGCCACCCGGGGCAGCGCGTTCCGCACCCGGCGCGGCCGTCCCCTCCTGGACGCACTGGAAGACGCCGGCATCCGCCCCGAATCCGCCTGCCGCTCCGGCGAGTGCGGCCTGTGCCGCGTCCGCGTCCTCAAGGGCGAGGTCCACCACGCGGAGGAGGCCCGGCTCCGGCTCTCCGACCCGGACTCGGGGTACGCGCACGCGTGCGTCGCGTATCCCCTGACGGACGTGGACCTGGACGTGTGAGGAGACGGAGCGCCGGTCGTGGGCATACGTACGCACATAGATCGTCCGTACGAGGGGAAACGGCTAGAACATTCACCGATTCAGGTGACAGCGGCCGAGGTGAAACGTCCCTCCCGGAAGGGGGACGGCCACGCTCGAAGCGACACACGGAGCCACCCTGTGGAGCACCCGATGCAGCTGATCCCCCGTCATGACCCGTACATGGTCGTCCGATCGACCGGCGACGTCACCGTCGCCGCCCTCCGGGGCGAGCTCGACCTCGTCCTCGTACGGCACCTGCGGCCCGAGCTCGACGCCCTGGTACGGGAGTCCGACGCCCTGACCGTCGACATCCGGCGCCTCACCTTCTGCGACGCCACCGGGCTCGGCCTCCTCGCCCACTGCGCGGGCCGGACCCGGCAGCGGGGTGCGCGCTGGAGGCTCGTCTGCGACCAGCCGTGGATCCTCCGCCTCATCCGCCTGACGGCACTGGGCGACGTCCTGTGCCCGGAGGCCGCGCTGCCGGACGGGCCCGAATCTCAGCCCGGACCGTCGGATCCGGTGGACCCGCGGCTGTCCGAGCCGGGCGTGACCAGACCCGTCTCGTAGGCGGCGATCACGGCCTGCGCCCGGTCGCGCAGCCGGAGCTTCGACAGGATGCGGGCGACATGCGTCTTCACCGTCGCCTCGCTCAGGCGGAACCGCTCGGCCAGCTCGGCGTTGCTGAGGCCGCGGGCCAGCGCTTCGAGGACCTCCAGCTCACGCGGGGTCAGCGTGGCCAGTTCGCGGTGCGGGGCGGCGGAACGCCCACCGGACGTGGCGAAGCGCTCCACCAGGCGGCGGGTGATCGCCGGGGCGAGGAGCGCGTCGCCGGAGCGGACGAGCCTGACCGCCGCCGTCAGGTGCTCGGGGGTCACGTCCTTGAGCAGGAAGCCGCTGGCACCCGCGCCGAGCGCCGCGTACACGTACTGGTCGAGGTCGTAGGTGGTGAGCACGACGATCCTGGGCGGTGCCACCTCGACCGCCCTGTCCGCGAGGATGCGGCGCGTGGCCTCCAGGCCGTCGGTGCCGGGCATCCTGATGTCCATCAGGACCACGTCCGGCCGGGTCCGCCGCACCGCGGCCACCGCCGCGTCGCCGTCGGCCGCCTCCGCGACCACGTCGATGCCGTCGGCGGCCAGGATCATGCGGAAGCCGGTGCGTACCAAGGCCTGGTCATCGACGATCACCACACGCGGAGCGTCGGCCACACCGGTCGGGTGAGTCACGCCGGTCGACTCGGTCACGCCGGTCGGGTCGGTCACGGAGCCTCCCACGGAATCACCGCCCGGACCCGGTACCCGCCGTCCGGGCCCCTGCCCGCCCGCAGCGTACCGCCGTAGACCGCGAGCCGTTCCCGCAGGCCGAGCAGGCCCTGACCGCCGCCGGGTTCCGTGGCACGCCGCGCGGTGCCGCGGTCGCGGGAAGCACCCGGGCCCGTCCCCCGGTCCCGGGAAGCGCCCGCACCAGAGGCGGGGGCACCCGTGTCGGAGACCTCCACGCGCAGTCGCTCCGGCTCGTACTCCACGGTGACCGAGACCCGGGCGTCCGGCGCGTGCTTCACCACGTTCGTCAGCGCCTCCTGCACCACCCGGTACGCGGCGAGGTCCACACCGGCCGACAGCGCGACCGGGTCGCCCCGCACCGCCACCTCCACCGGCACCCCGGAGGCCCGCACCCGGTCCGTCAGCTCCGTCAACCGGTCCAGACCCGGCTGCGGGGCGAGCTCCACGTCGACGGCCGGGTCGGGGCCCTCCGCGGCCATCGTGAGCAGCCCCATCACGTGCCGCAGCTCCGACAGCGCCGTCCGCCCCGCCGCCTCGACGGCCAGCATCGCCTCGCGGGCCTGGTCGGGGGAGGCGGCCAGGACCGTACGCGCGGCACCGGCCTGGATCGTCATCATGCTCACGTTGTGGGTGACCACGTCGTGCAACTCCCGGGCGATCCGGGACCGCTCCGCCTCCACCGCCCGGCGCAGCTCGGCCTCCCGCTCCCCGCGGAGCGCCCGCTCCCGCTGCCGCCACAGGTGGGCGCCGTGCGAGGCGAGGGCGATCGGCAGCAGTACGAGCAGGGGTACGAGGCCCTCGTCCACGTCCGGGACCAGGGGGAAGACCGCGTACAGCACCACGCCGGAGACGAGGGAGACCACCACGGCCGTGCGGTGCGGGCTGTACATCGCCGCGCTGTACGCCGCGACGAGACCCGACGCGAAGGTGAGCGTGGTCGCGTCGGCGGCGACATCGCCCTGGTGCAGGAGCACCGTCGCGCCCATCACCACCCAGTAGACGGCCAGGGGAAAACGGCGGCGCAGCACCAGCGGCAGCGCGGTCAGCGCGGCCACCGACAACTCCCAGCCATCGACCGGGGGAAGCAGATGCTCCACGGCGGGCACGGGCTGGGGCGCCTGCGGGAGCTCCGGGGGGAAGGACGGCTGCGGGATCGACGGCGGCACCGGCAGAGGGAACGGAGCGTCCTCCGGATCCGGATGGACGTCCACGTACGAGCGGTTCAGATCACCCACGATCGTCGTGATCGCGAGCGCCAGGGCGAGAAGCCCGTCGGCCGCCCACGCCCAGCGGGACAGCGGGGGCGGCGCACCGAGGGCCCGGGGTCCGCGCACCCGGTCGACGAGTTCTTCGTACCAGCTCACCGGTGCAGTGTGCCAAGGAAGGGGAGCGGGCGGATCAGCCCGTGGGACCAGCCCGCCGCCCCGGGGGAGTACATCGCGCGGATGACGTCGCCGCGCCTCCACCGCACACGGTACGGATCTTCGCCACCGAGGCCGACGCGCCCCTCGTGGAGCTGCTCCTAGCGTCGGTTCGGCGCGGACACGACCGACCGGAACGCCGATCGAAGGGCCGACCGCAAGGCCGATCGGAAGGCCGATCGGAAGGCCGATCGGAAAGGCCGATCGGAAAGGCCGACCGGCCACGACCCGACCGGCCACGACCCTGTCGGTCGCCGCCACCGTTTCCCCCACCCAGAGCCCTGGAGGGCCCATGACCGGATCCGAGCCCCTGATCGACCTGAGCGACGTCGGGAGGACGTACGACGACGGCCGGGCCGCGCTCTCGGAGCTGACCCTGCGCGTCGGACGGGGCGAGGCGCTCGCCGTCCTCGGGCCCTCCGGCAGCGGCAAGTCGACCCTGCTCAACCTCCTCGCCGGCCTCGACCGGCCGAGCACCGGCCGTGTGACGGTGGACGGCCTGCGCGTCGACCGGCTGACCGAGACCGCCTCCGCCAGGTACCGGCGCAGCCGGATCGGCATGGTCTTCCAGTTCTTCAACCTCCTCGACGACCTCACCGTCACCGACAACGTGCTGCTCCCGGCCCAGCTCGCCGGGATGCCCCGGGCCGAGGCGGCGGCGCGGGCCGCCGAACTCCTCGACCGGCTCGGCGTCGCCCGGCACGCGCGCGTGCACCCCGGCCGCCTCTCCGGCGGCGAACGGCAACGCGTCGCCGTCGCACGGGCCCTGATGAACCGGCCGCCGCTGCTCCTCGCCGACGAGCCGACGGGAGCGCTGGACACCGCGTCCGGCGCGGACGTCCGCGATCTCCTCCGTGAGCTGAACGCCGACGGGCAGACCATCGTGCTCGTCACGCACGACCTGGCGCTCGCCGAGGCCTGCGCGACCCGCACGATCGAACTCGTCGACGGCCGCATCGCCCGCGACGCCATGGCGGTGACCCGATGACCGGCGGCGCTCTCGGCCGGGTCGTGCGCGCGGGCGTCGGGCGGCGGCGTACCCAGACCGCGGTGATGGTGCTGACCACGCTGTTGTCCGTCGCCTCCGCCGTCCTCGCGGTCGGCCTCCTCGTCGCCTCGGGCGCCCCCTTCGACAGGGCCTTCGGCCAGCAGCGCGGAGCCCATCTGACCGTGCGCTTCGACGGTCCGGCCGCCACCGAGGAGCGGCT
This sequence comes from Streptomyces sp. NBC_00250, assembly GCF_036192275.1. Lineage (NCBI taxonomy): Bacteria > Bacillati > Actinomycetota > Actinomycetes > Kitasatosporales > Streptomycetaceae > Streptomyces > Streptomyces sp. NBC_00250. The sequence continues at coordinate 7,744,817 of NZ_CP108088.1, forward strand.
CGCCGCCACGGCACACGCACCCGGAGTGGCCGCGTCCGCGGGCCCGTTCGCCGTGGCCTCCGTACGCCTCCGCGCGGACGGAGCGGCCCCGCCCGGGTTCGAGCCGCCGCCCCTGACGGTGGTCGGCCGGGCCTCCGCGGCCGGGCCCGTGGACGCGGTGACCCTGGTGGAGGGCCGGTGGGCCGGGGCTCCCGGCGAGATCGTCCTGGAGCGGGGGTCCCGCCCGCCGGGCGCCGGCGTGGGGACGCGGCTGACCGCCGGAAGCGCCGTGCTCACCGTGGTCGGCATCGCCGGGTCGGCCGGCGAGAGCGCCGACGCCTGGGTCGTACCGGTGCAGCTCACGACGCTCGCGGGGGAGCGGCCTCCCGCCTCGCAGATGCTGTACCGGCTCGCCGACGCCGGCACGCGCGCCGAGGTCGCGGCGGGCCGGGACGCGATCGTCGCAGCCGCCCCCGCCGGAGCGGTCGTCGGAGCCCGCTCGTATCTCGACGTCCGCGAGGCCGCCCAGGAGAACACGGCGGCCTTCGTGCCCTTCGTGACCGCCTTCGCCCTCCTCGGACTCGCGATGTCGGTCCTGGTGATCGGCATCGTGGTGAGTGGTGCCGTGGGCGCCGCGACCCGCCGGATCGGCATCCTCAAAGCGCTCGGCTTCACCCCGCTCCAGGTCGGACGGGCGTACGTGGCGCAGGCCCTGATCCCGGGCGCCCTCGGAGCCGCGCTCGGCGTCGCCCTCGGCAATGTGCTCGCCGTTCCCCTCATGGCGGAGTTGGCGGAGACGTACGGAACGACGGCGGTCCTGATCCCGCTCTGGGTGAACCTCCTCGTGCCGGCGGTCGCTCTCGCCGTGGTCGCCGCCACCGCCTTCGGCCCCGCGCTGCGCGCCGCCCGGCTGCGGACCGCCGCGGTCCTGCGGCTCGGCGCGGCCACGGGCGGCGGCGGGGGGCGCCGGATCCGCGGCCTGTTCGGGCGGCTGCCGCTGCCCCGTCCGGTGACCCTGGGACTCGCCGCGCCCTTCGCCCGCCCCGCGCGCGCGGCGAGTACGGCCGCCGCGGTGACCTTCGGTGCGCTCGCGGTGACCTTCGCGGTGGGCCTCGGCAGCACGCTGGTCGCGGTGAAGACCGACGGGGATCCGGACCGGGGCGGCGACGTCACCGTCCGCACCCTGGCGAGGCCGGACGACGCCGGACCGGGACAGTCGGGAGGGGACGGTGGACCCGGAGTGCCCCTGCCCGGGAATCCGGCCGACCCGGCCGCCGTGGCGGCGGCGATCGCCGCGCTCCCGGGGACCGGCTCCGTGTACCGGACCGCGCAGACGCAGCTGGAGGTGGCGGGACTCAAGGGCGGCGCGCAGCTCGTCGCGTACGAGGGGAACACCGCCGGCAGCCCCCACACGATGCTCTCCGGCCGCTGGTTCGAAGCCCCGGGCGAGGCGGTCGCCCCGACCCGGTTCCTGCGGGCCACGGGGGTGCGCACGGGGGAGACGGTCACCTTGTCCGAGCAGGGGCGCACCGTCCGGGTGCGGATCGTCGGCGAGGTCTTCGACCTGGGCGGCGAGGGCATGACCCTGCGCACGGCCGCCGCCTCGGTCGCCGCGCTGCAACCCCGGTACCTGCCCGCGGACTTCACGGTCAGCGTCGCCCCGGGCACGGACGCCGCCCGCTATGCCGAGCGCCTGCACACCGCCGTCGCCCCGCTCGGGGCGGAGGCCGCGGTCACGGAGGCGGGCAAGTCGAGCGTCATCCGGGCGATGCAGGCCCTGATCGCCATGCTCACGCTGATGCTGGTCGTGGTCGCCGGTCTCGGGGTGCTCAACACGGTGGTCCTCGACACCCGCGACCGGGTCCGGGACCTGGGCGTGTACAAGGCCCTGGGGATGACGCCCCGGCAGACGGTCGCGCAGGTCCTCACCTCCGTGGGCGCGATCGGTCTGGTGGCGGGCGCGGTCGGCGTGCCGCTGGGCGTGGCGCTGCACCGCCAGGTGATGCCGGCGATGGGCCGCGCGGTCGGCACCACGATCCCGTCCGCCGACATCGACGTGTACGGCACGCCCCTGCTGGTGCTCCTCGCGACCGCCGGCGTGGTGATCGCGATGGGCGGCGCCCTGCTCCCGGCGGGCTGGGCGGCCCGCACGGCCACGGCACGGGCACTGAGGGCGGAGTAGGGGGCGGACCGGGGGATGCGGTGGAGGTGGGGGCGGGGAGCCGTCCGGGCCGAGGGCGAGGGCCCGGGCGAGGTGTCGCGATACCGTCGGCCGTATGTCTGAAGTCCGGTTGACCACGCCCTCCTTTCTCGTGCTCGGCATCATCGACAAACTCGGCGAGGCCAGCCCGTACGACGTGAAGGTCGAGGCCGCGCGGACCGTGGCGCCGTTCTGGTCGATGCCGCACGCGCAGGTCTACGCCCAGTGCGACCGGCTCCTGGAGGCCGGGCTGCTCTCGGAGATCAGGCAGCCCGGTGGCCGGAACCGGCGCCTGATGAAGCTCACGGACGAGGGCTCGGCCGCCCTGCGCGGCTGGCTCGCCGACCCCTCCTTCGTGCCCGTCGAGGCGCGCGAACGCGGCATCCTCAAGCTGTGGTTCGGCGCCAGCCCGCGCGTCCACGCCCCGGTCCAGATCGAGGAGCACCGTCGGACCCTGGACGAGTACGAGGAACTGGCCGGTGAAGTCGGCGAGTTGCTGACGCGCGGACAGCGCGAGGCGCTGGAGTTCGGCATCCGGTATGAGCGGATGATGGTCGATTTCTGGCACTGGGTCGAGAGCCGCGAGTCCTGAATCTGTTACCGACCGGTTGACCCCGGCGGTGCCCCGCCCTACCTTCCTCCATAGTCCAGAAAGGACTATCGCGCCCCTCGCGGCTGTGAGTGCGCGTGAACGGTGGAGGGGGATGCACCGTGGGACGTCCGACGAGCAACACGAGCACGAGGTGGGGGCGGGTGTCCGCCGTCGCCGTGACGGTGGTCTGCCTCCTGTACGCGCCGATCGCCATGACCGAACTCTGGCCGTACGCCACACCCGGCGCGCCCGCCGTCGGCGAATGGCTCCTCGGCCGGTCCGTCTCCCCGGAGTTCGTGGCCGAGGCCGTGCGCGACCGGATGGCACCGTACGCCCGCAGCCTGGGCCCGCTGATCGTGCACTCGGTCCTGGGCGGCCTCCTGATGCTGCTCGGCCCGGTGCAGCTGCTCTCGGCGGTACGCCGCCGCATCCGGCTGCACCGGATCGCCGGAACCGTCTTCGCCGTCACGGTGTACGTGTCGATGGCCGGCGCCGCGCTCTACCTGCTGCGCACCCCGCCGGCGCAGGCCTTCAGCGGAGCCGCGTTCTGGATCGTCCTCGCCACCATCCTGGTGGGCACCGTCGGCAGCGTGACCTTCGGTGTCCTCGCCGCCGTACGCGGCTTCCCCGACCTGCACCAGCGCTGGATGCTGCTCTGCTACGGCTTCCTGATGACCGCTCCGCTGCTCCGGCTCGAATGGGGCGCCCTGCCCTCGCTGTACCCCGGGCTCTCCATCCAGGACATCAACCGCGTCGCGATCATGCACCTCGGCGCCCTCGTCGCCTTCGGCGCGCTCCTGGCCTCCCGGGCCCTCGACCGGCGGACCACCGTCCCGGGCCTGACCGGCACCTGGGCGCCGGGCCCGGTCCTCGTCGCCGCCCACCTCGCGGGCGCCGCGGGCCTGGCGTGGATCACGTACGCCTTCCTCGGCCAGGGCGCGCAGGGGCGACGGCTGTTCGTCGCGTACCTCGTCCCGTACGTGCTGACCCACGCCGTCATCGCGGCCCGCGCGGCAAGCGCCCGCCGGCGGGGAGCGACCTGGGCGCGCGAGGAGTGGCGCCTGCACCTGGCGGCCCAGTGTCTGGCGCCCGCGTTCTCGGCGGTGACCGTGCCCGTGCTGGAACGGACGATGGGCCTCGACCGGCTCACGTCCCTGATCGCGGGCGTCGGCATCGGTGCGGGAATGCTGGCGTACGCGGCGGTCACGGTGGTGAGTCTGCGGATCTTGCACGGCCGCGAAGTCCTGAGGAGACAGCGGGAGTTCGCCGAACCGTCGACCGGCCCGGCGGCCGCCGCCGCGGCTCCGGTCGGCGTCGGCGGGGCCGCGGGGGAAGGGGAGCGGCGATGAGCGACATACGACAGGAAGAGGCCGAGGCGGTCGCCGGAGCCGCGCGCTCCGGCCGGCCCGACGGCCGTGAACTCTCGCCCGCCGTCGTCCTCTTGAGCGGCGTCGTGGGAGGCATCGGTCTCACCACCGGCGGTCTGCTCACCGTGACGAGCCTGCTGGGATACGCGGCCGGCGCCTGGGTGTCCCCCGAGGCGCTGAGCCCCGGGCTCCTCGGCGCCGCCATGGCCGGGGTGGCCCCGGCACTGTTCACGATCGGGCGGGCGCGCGTCTGGGAGGACGTACGGAGCCTGGTGCTGCCGCTGGCGATCGTGCTCGTCGGCCTGTTCACGGTGAGCCTGCTGAACGGCGGCACCCTCCAGGCCGTCAGGGGCGGCCCGCTGTTCCTCGCCCTCTTCAGCCTCGGCTGGGTCGCCACCCTCGGACTCCTCGCCCTCGCCGCCGTCGGCTGCCTCGCCGCGCAGTACCGCAGACCGGCGGAGCGGGTGGGCGCTCCTCCGGAAGGTCCGGTGGGCGGCGGCCCGGCGTCGCGTCGGCAGCCCGTCGCCCCGATGCCCGGCTGGTCGAAGCCGCCGCTCGCGATCGTCGGCTCGGGATGGTTCGGCATCGGGTTCGGTCTGCTGGCCTTCCCCGACTTCTGGGGCGCGCTCGTGCCGTGGACGGTGAACCGCGCGGACGCGCAGGGCCTCGGCGTGTGGGCCCTGGCGCTGGGTGTCGGCATCCTCGGGGCGCTGGCCGAGGACGACCTCACCCGTATCCGCCCGGCGCTCCGGGCCGTTCCGGTGGTGGCGCTCGCCGCGGCGGTCGTCCTCGCCGTCCATGCCCGGTCGGTCGACTGGGCCTCGGGCCCGGGCATCTCGCTCCTCGCCCTCGTCACCGGTCTCCTCACGACGGGAGTCTCGGGCCGGTGGCTGCTCTCGCGGGCCACCCGCCGAAACGACGCCACCCCCGAGGACGAGCCGAGCAACGTGGACAAGTCGCCGAAGAAGAGGGCTTCCTGAAGTCGTGGGCCCAGGGCCCAGGGCCCACGACTTCAGGAAGCCCTGAGCTCCTGAGGTCCTTGAGCCCGGCGCGCGGGAATGGTCACCGAGGTGGTGTCGGTGCTGTCGGTGACCAGACCCCGGCGGCCGTTCCGTCGCGAAGATGCCGCTCGTAGGTGACGACCTTGCCGTGGATGACGTCGAGGTTCTCGGTCAGGGCGGCGATCCTGGCGCGCACGGTGTCCTCGTGCTCGCGCAGCAGCGCAAGGCGGTCCGGCTCGTTGCCCGGCCCCGACCGGACGAGTTCGGCGAACCTCCTGATCGTGGCGATGGGCATGTCCGAGTCCCGGAGTCGGCCGCACAGCACCAGCCACTCAACATCCGCCCGGCCGTAGATCCGCTGCCCGCCACCGGAGCGCGGGATCTCGCGAAGGAACAGGCCCTCGCGCTCGAAGAACCGCAGTGCGTGCACGCTCATGCCGGTCATCTCGGCGACCTTGCCGATGGGCAGGCCTCCCGTGTCCTCGCTCATCACAGCAACGTACCTTGACCTAGCCTGCACTCCAGCTTCTAGCGTCATCGGCATGATCACCAAGCAGCTGCGGATCGGCACCGGTTTCGGTGCCCACAGCACCGCCGAAGACGTTCTCTCCGGGATCGACCTGACCGGCACGACCGCCCTGGTCACGGGCGGCCATTCGGGCCTCGGACTGGAGACCACCCGCGCTCTGGCCCGAGCGGGAGCACAGGTCGTCGTCCCCGCACGCCGCCCCTCCGCCGCCGAACGCGCTCTGCGCGACATCCCCGGGACGGAGGTGCACGCACTCGACCTGGCGGACCTGGAAAGCGTCCGGTCCTTCTGCGCACGTTTCCTGGAATCCGGCCGTCCCCTCGGCATCCTCATCAACGGCGCCGGCGTGATGGCCTGCCCGGAAACACGGGTCGGACCGGGCTGGGAGGCGCACTTCGCGGTCAACCACCTCGGTCACTTCGCGCTCGTCCAGCGTCTCCTCCCGGCCCTCGCGGCCGGAGGGGCCCGGGTGGTGTCGATCGCCTCGGCCGGGCACTTCCTGTCCGACGTCCGCTGGGACGACATCCACTTCCGCACCGGCTACGACCGCTGGCTCGCCTACGCCCAGTCCAAGACGGCCAACGCCCTCTTCGCCCTGCACCTCGACCGTCTCGGCACCGACCTCGGCGTGCGGGCCTTCGCGGTGCACCCCGGCAGCATCCTCACGCCCCTGCAGCGCCACATCCCTCGGGAGGAGTGGCTCGCCCTGGGCTGGGTGACGCCGGACGGCAAGCCTGCCGACGGCTTCAAGACACCCGGGCAAGGCGCGGCGACAGCGGTCTGGGCGGCGACCTCCCCGCTCCTCGACGGCCATGGAGGGGTCTACTGCCAGGACTGCGACATCGCGGAACCGGCCGCCACGGACGACATGCTCATCGGCGGAGTGAAGCCCTGGGCCACCGACCCCGGATCGGCATCCCGCCTCTGGGAACTCTCCGGCGGACTCACCGGCCTGAACGCGCTCCGGTGAAGTCTTCGGGAACGCCGGGCCGGGACAGGCGCGGGAGGGCGGTCCGCCCGCGACGGACGTGCGAAATCCCCTGGCAGCGGGGGAACATGGACATGAGGATGGCGGGATGACCACCCAGCACCCCGGGACCTCCCCGAACGCGCGTACCGCCCCGAACGCCCACACCACCCCGGATGCCCTCACCGGTCCGACCGTCCCCACCACTCCGACCGCGCCGCCCGTGGACGCCCTGATCGTCGTGGACGTGCAGTCGGCCTTCGTCACCGGTGACGGGGCCGTGCCCGCAGCCGCGCGGCTCGTCGACCGTACGACGGATCTCATCGCGCGGGCCCGGCGGGACGGGGCGCTCGTCGTGCACCTCCAGAACGACGGACCGCCCGGCGCGGAGGACGAACCCCACACGCCGGGCTGGGCGCTCCACCACCCGGTCGAGCCCGGTCCCAGGGAGGTGGTCATCCGCAAGCCGCACGACGACGGCTTCGCGGAGACCCCGCTGGGCGGAGTGCTCACGGACGCCGGGGTGAGGGCCGTCGCCGTCTGCGGCGTGATGTCGGAGATGTGCGTGCAGGCGACGGCCCGTACGGCCCTGGCGCGCGGCTACCGCGTCGTCGTACCGCACGACGCGCACGCGACCCAGGACGTGCCGGCGGCGCCCGGGATCAGCGAGGTCGTACCGGCCGCGACGGTCTCCCGGGTGGCGGCCTACGCCCTCGGCAGTGACGCGGAGGTCACCGTGCGGGCCTCCGAGGTCACCTTCACAGCGCCCCCACTGTCCGGCACCGGCTGAAGTCCTCTGCCACCGACCGGAGTTCAGGCGCGCTCACTCCGGGCGGAGCGAACGCCAGATCCGGTCCGGCAGGACCCGGGCCGCCTGAGCGAGGTCGACGTCGTGCGCGCCGGACAGCCAGCGGCACGCCGTCTCGGCGGCCGGCCCGATGATCAGCGCCTCGACCAGCGGTTCGGGAATCGGCGCGATCTCGCCCGCCTCGACGAGCGGCCGCATCCACTCGCCGATCGCGGCGAGCAGAGGTTCCTCGGCCGCCCGGACCCGATCGGCATGGGCGACGAGATGCCCCGAGTGGGCGGAGGCGTGGATGAACAGCGCGGCGTCCGGGTGCTCCTCGGTGAACCGGAGGTACGCGGTGACCATCGCCCGCACCCCGGTGCGGGCGGTCCTGGTGCGGCCCAGGGCGGTGACGACCTCGCCGTGCAACTGCTCCGTGCACCGGATGTACAGGGCGGCGGCGAGGCCGTCGAAACTGCCGAAGTGGTGGTAGAGGCTGCCGAGGCTGACGCCGCCCGCCGCCGTCACCGCGTTCACGGTGAAACCGTGCCGGCCGGAGTCCGCGTACACCCGCAGCGCCGTGGTCAGCAGGCGCTCGACCGTGGCCTCGCCACGCTGCTGCTTAGGAGACATGGGCACACCCTAGTGCAGCTGTAACTAGAGTTTGGTTCTAGTAGCCTGGCTGCGGAGTGCCCGGGTCCGGTAGGGGCGGGAGGTCAGCCGCGGAAACCCTCGGGGCGCTCGGGTGAGGCCTCGGCGAGCGCCTTCCTCACGGCGTCCACACCCTCCCGGAGGCCGTAGACCGGAGTGTCCGGCTGCTGGCGCCAGGAGTCGTCGATGCCGCCCGCGTCCACGGAGTCGAAACCCAGCTCGTCGACGAGGAGCCGTACCTTCTCCTTCGCCGCCGCGTCGTCACCCGCCACGGGCAGGGCGAGCCGCTCCGGGTCACCCGCCGGGCGGGGCCGCTCCAGGATGTCCTGGGCGTAGGTGCCGTTGAAGGCCTTGACCACCGGGTGACCGATCTGGCGCTCGGTCCAGCGGCTCTCCGTCAGGCCCTCGTCCTCTATCGCGTCGATGCGGCCGTCGCGCTCACGCGGGTAGTAGTTGCCCGTGTCGATCACGACGAAACCGTCGGCGGCACCGTCGAAGAGCCCGGCCGGAAGGTCGGGGACGTTCTTCAGCGGGACCGTCACCACGACGACCTCCGCGCCCCGCGCGGCCTCCGAGGCGGCGACCGCGGTGGCGCCGGTCTCCTCGGCGAGCGCGGTGAGGGTGTGCGGGCCGCGGGAGTTGGCGACGGACACGTCGTGGCCGAGGGCGGTGAGGCGGCGGGTCAGATTGCCGCCGATGTTGCCGGCGCCGATGATGCCGATCTTCATGATGCTTCCTTGTCGAGAGCTGTACGCGATCAAGTGCTGTCGTTCTCCAGCTTCCGTCAGGCGTCCGAACGGTGGGGTCGGAACCCGCCACACGCGCAGTCCCAGGATGCGAGACCGGCAAATTGCAATATTATGCAATTCGATACATCCTGGTCGGGCCGAGCCCGTGGGTAGCCGCCGGGCGCACCCCGCCCAGCCCCGCGCACCCGCGCCCCCGGAGGACAGAGACCGTGCCGGTCCCGCTGTACCAGGCCAAGGCCGAGTTCTTCCGCATGCTGGGCCATCCCGTACGCATCCGGGTCCTGGAGCTGCTCCAGAGCGGGCCGATGCCGGTACGGGAGCTGCTCGCGCGGATCGAGGTCGAGCCGGCGGCGCTCTCGCAGCAGCTCGCCGTGCTGCGCCGCTCCGGGATCGTGACCTCGACGCGCGAGGGATCGACCGTCGTCTACACGCTCGCGGGCGGAGACGTGGCCCAGCTCATGCAGGCCGCGCGGCGGATCCTCACCGAGATGCTCACCGGACAGGGACGGCTCCTCGCGGAACTCCGCGAGGGCGGCACCGCCCACGCCTCCGACACCGCCGGAGCCTCCGACCTCTCCGTCACCTGCGGCGTCTCCGGCGCCACCGGCGTCCCGGCCCCGCAGTCCTGCTTCCCACCCGTGCTTCCGCAGTGATCGCCGTACGAGAAGGATGACGACGCACATGACCATCGAATGGCGTTACACCGTCCAGCAGGACCTGGGCGTGCTGTCCCTGGCCGGGTTCCTCGGAGCCGACGCCGTGGGACGGTTCACCGGGGCCGTGGGATGGGCGGTCGCGCGGGGCACCGGGCCGGTCGTCCTCGACCTGACCCGGCTGCGGGGCTGGTCGGTGGGCGGGCAGCTCGCCGTGGCGGAGGCGGCGCTCCGGCTCCGGGCCGCGGGCCGGGCCCTCGAACTGGCCGCGATCCCCGCCGACGGCTCCCTCGTCCCCGCGGGTGAAGGGCCCCCGGTCCTCGTCCACCGCGACCTGGCCGCAGCACTCGCCGCGCACCGTGACGCGGGTGCGGAGCAGCGGGCGTGGCGCAGTGACGCCTGGCCCACCGCCTGATCTTCGGCCCACCACCTGATCCCTGGCCCACCGCCCGATCCCCGACCCGCCGTTGGTATGTCTTCGGCCACGGGAGGCGCGAGGATGGGGGCATGCTGCAGAGTGCCGGGTCGACGCGACGCGCGGGGTGGGTGCGATGAGTGCGCCGCTTTACCAACTGAAGGCCGAGTTCTTCAAGACGCTCGGACACCCCGTCCGCATCCGCGTCCTGGAGCTGCTGAGCGAACGCGAACACGGGGTCGCCGAGATGCTCCGCGACACGGGCGTCGAACCGGCGTACCTCTCCCAGCAGTTGGCCGTCCTGCGCCGGGCGAACATGGTCGTGGCCCGACGTGAAGGGACGGCGGTGTACTACGCGCTGACGAGCCCTCAGGTGGCCGAACTGCTGTGCACCGCCCGGGCGATCATCTCCGGCGTCCTGGCGAACCAGGCGGAACTGCTGGCCGACCTCCGGTCCGCGGCGCCCCGCGAGAAGACCCCCTAGGGGTGCCCTGGGCGGGTTCGGGGCGAGGCGGTTCCTCCCCGGTCAGGCAGTCGGTCGGGTCTCGTTGTCCGGCTGGATGCCCGCCAGGAGATTGAACGCACCCGTCAGCAGGTTGAGGGTGACCACGCCGACCACCTCCGCGATCACCCGGTCGCTCCAGCCGTGCCCGCGTACCTCGGCGATGTCGTCGTCCGACAGGGAGCCCGGTTCGGCCAGGACCCGCAACGCCAGGCCGATCAGGGCTGCCTCGCGGGGGTCGATGGACGTTCCCTGGCGGGCCAGTTCGATGTCCGTCTCGCTCAGGCCGGCCGCGCGGCCGGCCGCGCGGTGCGCTTCGCGGCAGGTGCCGCAGCCGATCCACTCCTGGACGGCCAGCGACAGCTTCTCGCTGAGGGCGCGCGGTATCTTGACCCGCTTCATCGCCCGGGACAGGCTCAGATAGCCGTCGAGCAGCGCCGGTGAGTGCGCCATCGTCGACACCATCTCACCGACGGAGCCATGTCGTCGGGCGATGTCGGCCAACAGCTCGCCCGCCCGGCCCGGTGCCTGCTCGGGAGTGAGCGCGGTCATTCTTCTCGTGGTCACGAAGCCCTCCTCGTTACGGCCAATATACCCATGGGGGGTATGTGGATCGCAACGAGGAGCGGGTCCGAGACGTTCCCGATGAGGCCGGGCACCTCGTCGTGTCAGCACGACAGCGTCAGGCGGGCCGGACCGTGGAACACCCAGTCCGGCGCGTACTCCACCTCGACCCGCGGCCGAGCGTCGGGGCGGAGCGCGGGAAGCCGGTCCACCAGGAGCCCGAGCCCGATCTCCGCCTCCGCCCGCGCGAGCGCCGCGCCCACGCAGTAGTGGATGCCCAGGCCGAACGCGCAGTGCCGGCCGCTGTCCCGGTGGATGTCGAGCCTGTCGGGGTCCGGGAAACGTGCCGGGTCCCGGTGGGCCGAGCCCAGGACCAGCTGGACGCGGTCGCCCCGGCGGACGGACCGGCCGGCGAGTTCCGTGTCCCGGTGCGCCCACCGCGTGATCATCTGGACCGGTGGGTCGTGGCGCAGGAACTCGTCCACCGCGTTCGGCAACAGTCCTGGGTCCGCGCGCAGTTCCTCCCCGACCTCCGGACGGGCGAGCAACGCCAGCACCGCCTTCCCCATCAGTCCGGTCGTCGTCTCGTGCCCGGCCGTCAGCAGATGAACGCAGGTCGACGTCAGGCTCGTCGTCCCCAGGGAGGCGTCCGTGCCCTCCACCGCGGCCAGCGCGGAGAGCAGGTCGCCCCGGTCCTCCGTACGCCGGACTGCCAGCTCCTCGCGGAAGTAGGCGTCCAGCCCCGCAGCCGCCCGGTCCGCCCGTTCGAGCGCGGCCGGCGAACGGTCGCCCCTGGTACCGCCCGCCTGCTGGAGCGCGAGCGCCTCCGCCCGGAACCACGGCCACCGGCCCGCCTCCACCCCGAGCAGGCCCGCCACGACCAGCAGGGGGAACGGCGCGGCGAAGCCCTCGACCAGCTCCACCACGGGCCGCCGGGCCAGTGGCCGTACCAGCTCCTCCGCGATCTCCCGTATACGGGGGCGCAGCGCCCGTACGGCGGGGGCGCCCAGCGGCGGCGCCACGTGGGCACGGAGCCGGGTGTGTCGGGGCGGGTCCAGGAAGACCAGCCAGTTCTCCACGATCCGGCGGAGCATCACGTAGCCCTCGGGAATCGGCACGCCGCCTCCGGTCGACGGGGACGCCCGCCCGAAGCCCCGGTCGGTGAGGACCCGCGCGACCTCGGTGTGGCCGAAGAGGTACCAGGTCGTCGGCTCTGTCCGGCCCGCCGCTCGTGGAGGTCGTACCGCGTGCACCGGGTCGGTCTCGCGGTAGCGCCGGTAGACGGGGTACGGGTCGGCCAGATCGAGCCGCGCCGGATCGAAGGGTTCCGGGATGTCCGTCGGCGCCGGGTGCCCGTTCATCCGCCCGCTCCTCCCACTCCGCCCCCGGGTGCTCCCGCCCCTCGTACCAGGTCGGCCAGGCGCCCGGGATCCGCCGGTGCCGCCGAACCCCGCCAGGCCACATGACCGTCCGGGCGTACGAGCACGAACGGCCGCTCGTACCGCCTCGCCGTCTCCTCGTCGTCGCAGCGCACCACCCGCAGCGGCACCCGGCGGTCGCCGAAGGCGCGCACGAGACCCTCCGGATCGCCGTAACGGGCGCCGGAACCCGCGCCGGCACCGAAGTGGAGGAGCACGAAGTCCGGGCCGAACAGGTCCAACGTCGACCGGCCGGGCCCCAGCCACACGTGCGGAGCACGTGCGCCCGGCACGGCCGTACGGTTCCACCACGGGTCGGCGGCCGATCCACCGGAGCGGCGCGGCCCCGTCCTGTCCTCCATGACGACCTTCTCTTCGGCGACGACCTTCTCGTCCACGACGGCCGGCGACGCGTAGCGGTACGCGAAGTGGGTGTCGGGCGCGTCGAATTCGCGTATCGGATCGGATTCCGCGATCTCCCGGCCCAGGGTGGCCCGTGCCCGCTCCCCGTCGGCGGTCGCGTCGCACAGCGCGGCGGAGAGGCGCCGGTCGAGGGTCCGCCGCAGATTGCGGTGACTCTCCTCCAGGCTCCGCAGGGCCACCGGTCGCCGTTCGGTCTCGTACGTGTCGAGCAGCCCGGGTCCGGCCCAGCCCGCCAGCTCCGCCCCCAGCTTCCACCCCAGGTCCGCCGCGTCGCCCACTCCCGTCGCGAGCCCGAACCCACCCGAGGGCGACAGGGTGTGCGCCGCGTCCCCGGCGATCAGCACCCGCCCGGCGCGGTACCGCGAGGCGACCCGGTGGGTCAGGTGCCAGGTGGAGTCCGACACCACCTCGACCGGCACGTCCGGGGCGACGGCCCGCCGCACGGCCCTGGTCGCGTCGGCGGGGCCCGCCGGGCAGGTCAGCCGGTACAGGTCCCGGCCGTCGATCGACCTCAACGGGTAGCGCTGACCGCCCGGTTCGGTCACGAAGTGCACCAGGGCCCTGCGCGGGCCGAGGGCGGCGCCGAGCCCCGGCGCCCGGAAGAGGATGTTGCGCAGGACGCGGGTCCGGTGCCGTTCGGGCGCGTCGATCCCGCACGCCTTGCGCACCGGGGACGAAGCCCCGTCGCAGCCCACCAGGAACCCGGCGTGGACCGTCGTCCGTACCCCCGCCCCGTCCACGAGCGCGGCGCTCACCCGGTCCGGGAGCCGGGTGAACCCCAGCAGCCGGGTCCCGAGCCGCACCGGCCCCGCCGGATGGACTCCGAGACGGGCGGTGAGCAGCGGCGCGAGCCAGTGCTGCGGGCAGATCGCCTCGGGTTCCGGCGTGTACGGGGGCGGGGGCCGTCGACCGGCCGTGCCGAGGCTCAGCCGGTGCAGCTCATGGCCGCCGACGACGGTCACCCAGGCGATGTCCAGGGTGTGATCCGCCGGCCAGCCCGCATCCCGGATCGCGTCCGCGACCCCCCACCGCCGGAACGCCTCCATCGCGCGGGGGCCGACGGTCGACACCTTGGGGTGGGTGACCTGCCCGTCGCCGGCCTCCACCAGGACGAAGTCCACGCCCCGGTGGGCCAGATCGAGCGCGAGCGCGAGCCCGACGGGCCCGCCGCCCACGATCAGCACATCAGTCTCCACGACTCAGTTGCTCCCCTCGCGCCGGAAAGCTGACTTCCCGAAGCCCTCGTGCTCGAAGCGTTCCGCGTACCAGGCCATCAGCTCCGGCACCCGGTCCGGCACGCCCTCGCACTCCCGGGCCATCGCCGCGAGGTGCCGGAACCGCATCGCGAAGCCGCGCCGGGCCACATCGGGGCGCGCGATGTACGCAGGCGGCTCCTCCAGTTCGAAGGACGGACCGGCCGTCCGCCCCCGCCACCCCGACTCCATCGGCATCAGCTGCTCGGCGAGCGGGCGCATCATCCCCGTCATCACGTCGATCGCGGCGTTCATCAGCTTCGAGCGGCGCAGGCTCGCGTCCGGACTCTCCCCGAAGTGCTGGACGATCAGCTGGAGCATCATGAAGTAGCAGCGGTTGAACAGGCGCATCACCTGACGCGCGTGCGGATCGCTCACCGCCGCCCGCCCCGGATGCCCGGGGTCGAGCGTCGGATTCCGCAGCGAGGGGTACGCGGGGTGCCACGGTGTCCCCTCGCCGTGCGGGCCGTCGGCCCGCTCCGTCATCAGGAGCTCCGCGAGGCGTACGAAGGTGTCGTGATGGGACTCCGAGCCGTCCTTCTCGGTGTCGAGGACCCCGCCCTCGCCCTGCTCGGTCACGAAGTCCACGGCGAACAGCGCGCTGGACAGGTCGTCCACCTCCAACTGGTAGTCCGGATGAACGGAGTCGACCGCCTCGCCGATGAAGAGGTGGTGCTCGCCGCCGCCGCGCCCCCGGTCCACCATGAACAGGTCGGGGACCCGCGTCAGGCCCTCCCGGATGCCCGCGTACAGCTCGCTCGGCGAACCGAACGGGTGGGGTGCGTCCATCGCTCCGGTACCGCCCGCGAGCCGCTCGGGCCGTTCGATGGCGATGAACCGCTGGAGACTCCCCAGGTGAAGCGGCTCCAGGGCGAAGTCGAGGGGCAGCGGAAGCCGGCCCGGTGTGCCGAAGTCGATCTCGGGGACGTGGAAGGGCTCACCCATCGCCATCAGGATGTTGTTGACGACGAGGAAGTGCGTCATCTCCTCGCGGGCCACGTCGAAGAGACTGTCCCGCACGCCCTTGGCCAGGGTCTCGCCGCCGTCCCCGCAGGCCAGCCGGAGCTGACGTGGCGTCCACACCCCACTGCGCACGTACTCGAACCCCGTGCCGTGCGTCGGGACCGAATAGCCCGCGTAGAGGTACTGGAGGGAGCTGGCGAGCTCCACCGACAGCGCCTGCCAGAGCGCCGACCGCAACTGCGCGCGCGTGGTGATCTGCGGATACGCGCGGACCGGCGACGGGACGGCCGCCGGTGGCACGGCCGCCATCGCGCTCTGCGCCCGCAGGTACTTGAGCAGCAGCCGCGCCTTCGGCAGCGACAGATCGCGGGTCGGCGGCATGTAGTACGTCCTGTCCTTGTTGGCCGGATCGCACATCTGCCAGATGAGCTTCGCGTACGTGTCGACCTTGCAGCGGTCCGCGAGGCTGAACACCTCGTCGCGCATGAACGGGAACAGCTGCTCGTAGTACGCGAACACCTCGCGGTGCAGCAGCTCGAAGGTCACGTCCTGCTGGAGCACCGCGTCCAGCGGCCAGTCGTCCGGCAATACCCGGACCGCCGCCGAGCCCGCCCACGGCCAGAAGCCCAGGGCGTCGTCGTGGTCGTAGCAGGCCTCGGCCGAACCGGGGGCCGCCGGATCGGCCGGCGGCTCCTCCGCGGAATCCGCCGCCAGGAGCAGCCGTGCCGTACCGGCCCGCGCACCGGAGACCGTGAACCAGCCGCGCCCGCGTGCGTCCGTGGCGACGTGGCAGCGCGCGCCTCCGGCCGTCCCGGACGTGTCCGCCGTGGCTTTCTCCCCGGTGGTCCGGCCCGCCCGGAGCCGGACGATCTCCACGTCCCCGCAGCGGGCGGACGGTGCCGAGGCAGCCGCTTCCAGCGGCAGGGCGCGCGGGTTGGGGTACTGGCGGACGACGACCGTGTCGAGGGGCGCCGGGCGGCCCCGTACGAACGTCCGCACCGGGACCTCGACGGCGTGCTCGTCGCCCCGCTCGAGGTCCGGGTGCTCCAGGATCAGGCAGGCCTCGTCGGTCAGGACGACCGCCTCGCGCTCCCGAAGGAGCACCGTGCGTGAGGATCCGCCGCTGCCGCCGGACCGCACCAGGACGAGGCCCTCCGTCTCCGCGCGGCCCACCGCCTCCGCCGACTCCACCGGCACGGTCACGACCGCACCGCCCTCGGACGCACCCTCGGGCAGGCGGGCGAGCGGCAGGTCCGAGTGGGCGGTCCGCAGCTCCAGGGTTCCCCCGTCGCCATCGGCCCGGTCGGCGGAGCGGTAAGGAGAGGGTGTGAAGGGCGAGTTGAAGGACACGCCGGTGGGGGAGACCCGTACGGTGCACGGCCCAGGCGCCCCATCCACGTGGCGCCCGTGCGGGACGAGCAGTCGGCCCGCCGGGTGGGTGCGCGGCTCGTCCGCGTGCCAGGGCGCTACCGTGCCCCGCAGCAGCCACCGCCCAGGAGCGTCCTCCGCGTCCAAGTCCCGGTCTGTGGACTGCTGTTCAAGGGTGAACTGGACGAGGATTCCGCCGCCGTCCCGGGCCTCGGCGGCGGCCCGAAGGGCCCGTACGGCGGGGGAGTCCGCCGATCCGGACGGCCAGTCCAGGCCCTCGCCGGCCGCGATCGCGAACTGGTGGAGGGTGCGGCGCACCGGGGTGAAGCCGTGCCACCGGGGCGGCATGAACCCGGTCACCTCCCCGACGCACAGATAGCCCACGTCGTGCGAGCGCCCGTCCCGGCCGAAGGCGAACCGGCCGCCCATCAGCGTCGTCGTCCATGCGGACGAGGGGTCGACGTCGAAGACCCGGGCACGGTTCACGGTCGTCCCCAGGTACGGGTTGTGGTGGCCCCACAGGTCGACGGCCCGCCCGACCACCGGATCCGGCGTGTCCACGGTGCCGCCGTCGTCCCGCTGGACCCCGGTCACCCGGGCCTCCAGGAGGAAGTGGCCGTTCCCGGAGAAGTGGCTCCCGCGCGCCCCGCAAGGTGCTCGTGGTACTCCTCCGCCGGCTCGTCGACGCCGAACGGACCGGCGGCGAGGGGCTGTTCGGGACGCGCCTGCCCGGCCTCCCCGGTGCCCACGGCGTCCGTACCCCGCAGGGCGGTGTTGCGCCCCAGGTCCACCAGGCCGCCGCGCGGACCCGTGGGCAGCCGGGTCAGCGCCGTACCGCCGAAGTACAGCCGGGGCAGGTCGAACACGCTCATGCCGCCTCCAGTCCGGCCGGCTCCACGACGCCCCGGCCCGGTGCGTGCCGGGCGATCAGGGTCACGGCCTCCAGGGCCGACTCCACCGCGCCCTCGATCCACGCGGGCTCGGTCGCACAGTGCTCCCCGGCGAAGAACATCCGGTGCTGCGGTCGTACCGCCCGCCGCCGCTGCTCCTCGCACGCGGCCGCGTCCTGACCCCAGCGGATCGTGCACCCGCCCGCCGTCCACGGATGCTCGCCCCAGGCGAGACTGGCGACGCCCCGCACCATCCCCCGGCGCAGCAACTGCGGGTGCATCCGCCCCAGTTCCTCGACCACCGTGCGGTGCCGCAGGGCGGGCGGCATGGTGCCGAGATGCTCGGCGTCCTCCCCGATCGTGTAGCTGGCGAGCAGCGCCGCACCCCGGGCGGGGTCCGGGACCCCCTCGGTCTCGGACGGCGGGTAGTACGTCTGCCGGATACGGCCTCCGGAGAACGAGGCCCCGCCCCGGATGCCCTCGCGTTCCCAGAACGGTTCGCGGCAGTGGACGGCGACCTTCGTCGCCGGGCAGTAGTCCACCTCCCGGACGACCGCGAGCTTGTCCTCGTCGAAGCCGACGAGCGTCAGACTCCGCAGGACGGAGAACGGCACCGTGCACAGCACGTAGTCGCAGCGCCGGACGGCGGCCGACGGGCCGCCGCCGAGCCGTACGAGGACGTGGTCGGGGGCCACTTCGAAGCCGGACACCCGCTGGCCCAGCCAGATGGGCCCTCGGATCCTGGCGGCGAGCCGCTGCGCGAGCTGGTCCATTCCGCAGGCGAGCCGCACCAGTTCCGGACTGGTCTCGGTGAGGATGTCGTCGAGGAAGCCGTTCAGCCGGTCGCCGCAGCCCGCCCGGATCCCCGGATGCGCGGCGAACAGGCCGTGCACGTCGATCCGGTCCTTGGCATGGCCGAGGAGATGCGGCGACAGGTCGACGTCCTCGACCAGGTCGAGGAGGTTGCGCGCGAGGTCGGCGCGGAGTCCGGCGCGCAGCCCGGGCGGCGCGACGGCGTCGACGACGGCCTACAGCCACGCGCCGAACACGACGGTCTCCTCGCGGTACGGGGCACCCGGCAGCGCGGCACGGACGTCGGCGATCAGGGTCCTGGGCGCGTCCCGGAGCCGTACATGACCCGTGCTGGTCGCCAGGAACGCGTTCTCCTCGGACAGCAGGGTGGTGAACGGCCGGACCTGGTCGGCGAGGCCCAGACGCTCCACGTAGTGCATGGTGCGGCGGTGTGCCGTGGGGATGCGCATGGCGCCGAGCTCCACGAACGGCGCGCCCTCGGCCGCGCCGAAGCGGTGCGTGTGGACCCGGCCGCCGAGCCTGCGGCTGCCTTCGATGACCTCGACCCGGAACCCGAGCCGCTCCAGTTCGTAGGCGGCGACCAGGCCGGCCATCCCGGCGCCCACGACGCTGACCGTGCTGTTGGCGCGGGTCCGCCGCCGGGCGCGCGGCAGATGACGGGACTGCATGACGGTGGTGGTCTGCATGACGGTCCGACTCCCGATCGGTTCGGTGCGCAGGTCTGGGTGGGTGGGCCGGAGCGGGGACGCCTACGGGCCGCTGTGGGTGAGTGCGGTCAGGTAGTCGCGGAGCAGGGCGGGGCGGGCGAGCGGGGCGACGAGGCCCACGTATCCGTCGGGCCGCACCAGACGCAGATCGCCGGGGTGCCCGAGGCGCTCGGCCTCGGCGCCGTCCCACGGGGTCACGGGCAGGATCCGGACCGGGGCCGGGAACCGGGCACACGCGTCCCGGAGGGTGTCCAGCACGCCCGCGTGGGCGCCGGCGGCGTGCAGGACCAGGCTCCACCGCTCGTACGCGAGGAGCGTGTGCAGCCGGGTGGGGGCAGGGCTCGTGGGAGCCGACGGACAGGTGGTGACCGTGACGTCCGGCATGCGGTCGCCCGCGCGTGGACCCGAACGGCGGTGGCGGCCGGGGCGGTGCCAGGACAGCGCACCGCCCGCGTGGGTCCGGGCCAGGTCGCCCAGCCGCAGGTCGAGCCGGCGCTGGAAGCCGCGCCGGGAGAGGGCGGCGGGCACCGTGGCCGTGAACGCCCGGTAGCCCAGCGGGGGCAGCGGCAGCTCCATGAAGTTGAACCGCATCTCGCGGATGTACCGCACGGCGAGCAGCCGTTGCTCGTCGCTGTAGGTGTCGAGGAGGTTCTCGCCCGCCTGGCCGTGGTGCACGGCGGCGAGCTTCCAGGCGAGGTTGTGCGCGCCGAGGATGCCGACGTTCATGCCGTGGCCGCCGACCGGGGCCCAGGCGTGCGCCGCGTCTCCGGCGAGCAGCCCGCGCCCGCAGCGGAGCGTGGCGGCGACGCGGTCGCTGAAGCGGGCCCGGTTCAGCCAGGGGATCGCGGTGGGTCCGAGGCGCAGGTCCGGCATCCGGGCGGTGTCCGCGACCAGGTCCCGCAGTTCGCCGAGGGTGGGAGCGGCGGTCAGCGAGGGATCGGGGTCGTCCCGGAAACAGAAGAAGCGGTAGCCCCCGCCGGGCAACGGGAAGACGAGCAGGGAACGGCGCGGGGCCAGGAAGATGTGGCCCCGGCCCGGCTCCTCGCCCAGCGCCCAGGTGGGGTGGGCGTTGCCCTGGACGACCTGGAGACCGGTGCGGCGCCGGCCCTCGAAGGGAATGCCGAGGCGGTCCCTGACCACGCTGGCGGTGCCCTCGCAGCCGACGATCCACGGCGCGGCGGCCGACTCGACGGTGCCGTCCTCGTGCCGCAGGGTGAACTCCGCCCGGTCGTCGTGGATCTTGACGTCCGTCACCTCGGCGTTCCACTCGACGCGGGTGCCGAGCCGGGCCAGTTCCTCGCAGAGGAGCCGTTCGATGTCGTGCTGCTCGATGTTGAGCGGGCGGGCATGGGCCGACCGTGCCCAGCCGGTGGTGAGTTCGCCGAGGGCCCGGTCGCGGGCGTGGATCGTCACCACGTCCAGCTCCACACCGTTGCGCCGGAGGGTGTCGCCGACCCCCAGGGCGTCGAGGGCCTCCCGGGCCCGCGCCCAGAGCACCAGGGCCCGGGCCTCGTGCTTCGTCGCGGGCGCCTTGTCGACGATCCGGACCCGCAGCCCGAGCCGGCGCAGGCCGATCGCCAGGGTGAGCCCGACCGGGCCCGCCCCCACCACGCACACGTCCACGTCCGCGGACCCGGCGCGGTGGTCCCGACCGGCCCCGTCCGACGCTTCGTCGTCGACCCCGTCCCCGTCCCCGTCCGTGCCCCTGCCTGTCTCCACCCGTGTCACCCGCCCTCCGATCGAGTTCCCGATGTTCAGCGTGCGGGCGGAAGATCACCTTCAACAGGGCGTGCGGCGGGGCGCGGGGATCATGGCGACCAGGGGAGATGACTACCTGTGCGTCATCTGGTCCGTTTGCGTGACGGCAATGGAATTCAGCCGTATGCTGCACGGAGAGTCACCACCTCTGGCCGGATCATTACGCTGGGGCGCCGAGTTGTCCCCAGGTGGCGTCCATTCCGCTCCTCGTCGACCACCCCCGGAGCGTCGTCGCGGCTCGCTCACGCCACGGAGCGTGGCCAGTTCACGACACCGGCGCCGATTCCTCGGGCCGCCGGGCGAAGCGCCCCGGGGTCGTTCCCACGAGCCGCTTGAACGAGCGGCTCAGATGCGACTGGTCGTAGAAGCCGGTCGCCGCCGCCACTTCCCCCGCCGGCTGCCCGTCGAGGAGCAGACGCCGGGCACGGTCGAGCCGCCGGGCGGTCAGGTACTGGTGCGGGGCGATACCGAAGGCGCCGCTGAACGCCCGTACCAGATGGGTGGGATGGGCGTGCAGGAGCCGTGCGGCCTCGTCCAGGGTCACCCCCTGGACCAGCCGTTCGTCGAGCAGCTCGCGCAGACTCCGGGCCACGCCGGGATCGGCCGGTCGCGCGCGCGTCACCGGACCGGGCCTCAGGTGGGTGCGCAGCCGTTCGCGGATGAGGGCGAGACGGCTCTGCGCCTCCAGTTCGCCGCCCCGGTCCGCGAGCGCGGCGTGCAGCTGTCCCACGCGTCGCCGCAGCAGCGGATCGACGAGGTCGGGCCCGTCTACCGCGGCGCCGATGAAGCTCTCGTCCAGCTGGGTCAGGTCCAGATAGAGGACCCGCTTGCGGAACCCGTGAGGCGTGGCGGGCGAGCCGTTGTGCGGCACCTGCGGTGGGAGCAGGGACACCGTGTCGCCCGGAGTGCCGTGCTCACGCCGGTTCAGGTCGTAGCGGACGACGCCGTCGTCGACGATCAGCAGGGTCCACACGTCGTGGACGTGCATCGGGTACGAGTGCTCCGTGAAGCGGGCGTGGAACACCTCCACCACTCCCGGGACGTGCGGGCGCCACGCCGAAACCTCCTGCCTGGCCACCATGCAAGGAATGTACAAGACGGCTCGGCGGGGCGGTCGGCAGTCTCGGATCATGACGACCACCGACACCACACCCGTACGCTTCGACACCAAGATCGCCGTACTCCTGCGGGAGGACCTGGAGACCTGGCAGCGGCTGAACGTCACCGCGTTCCTGGTCAGCGGCCTCGGCTCCGTGGCGCCCGAGGTGATCGGCGAACCGTACGCCGACGCCGACGACACCCCGTACCTGCCGATGTTCCGCCAGCCCGTCCTGGTCTTCGAGGGCTCTGCCGAGACGCTGACCGCCGCCCACGCGCGCGTGCTCTCCCGCTCGCTCCCGAGGGCACTCTTCACGACCGATCTCTTCGCCACCGGCAACGACCGGGACAACCGCGCGGCGGTACGGGCCGTCGGGAGGGACCGGCTGGATCTCGCGGGTCTCGCCGTGTACGGGCCGCGCAACGCGGTCGACAAGGTGCTCAAGGGCGCCCGGATGCACCCCTGACGACCCGTGGTGCGCGCCGACGCCGGCCGCCCGGATCGCGAGCAGCCCGCCGGAGACGGGGAGCGGCTCGCGGAGAACGGTGAGCAGCCCGCAGAAGACGGTGACCAGCGCGCGGAATGCTGTGGGCGGCGTCAGCCCGCCGCGCGCTCCGCGCACTCCAGGAGGGTCGGGAGCGCGGCCGCCAGCGCGTCCGTGCCGTGTGCGTACGGCAGTCGGAGCCGGTCCCGGAAGCCGTCCACCGGCGAGAAGGCCGACCCCGGCACCACCGACACCCCGTGACGCCGCGCCAGCTGGGCCAGCGTCTCCGTGTCGGTGCCGGGGACCCGTACCCAGAGGGCGGGGCCTCCCGCCGGGCGTGTCCACTCCCAGTGCGGGGCCTCGGCCAGCAGGAGCGCCTCGGCCGCGTCCCGCTGCCCCCGCAGTGCGGCCCGGCGTCGCGCGCGTGCCTCCGGCAACGTGGCCAGCAGACGGACGGCGACGAGCTGGTCCACGACCGAGCAGGACAGGTCCACCGAGGTCTTGATCTTCGCCAGCCGGGCCACCACTTGCGGCGAGGAACGGACCCAGCCCACCCGCAGGCCGCCCCAGAACAGCTTCGAGAGCGTGCCGACGGTCACCGACGACCCCAGGGGCAGCCCGGCCACCAGTGGCACCGGGGTGGCCTCGTCCGGCACGGTCCCGGCCGACAGGGCCGTTCCGCGACCGGCATCCCCGTCCCCCAGGGCGAGTTCCGCGCACGCCGTGTCCTCGACCGTGAACAGCTCCTGTTCCGCGAGCACCCGCTGCCACTCCCGGCGCGCCGCACCGTCCAGGCTGCGCCCTGTCGGGTTGTGGGCCGTCGGCTGGAGGTACACGAGCCGCGGCCGCGCATGGGCGCACAGCCGCCGCAGCGCCGCCACGTCGGCCCCTTCCGTACCGCCGCCCGGACCGTCCCCGCCCACCGGGACCAGTCGGGCGCCACGCGCGCGGAGCGCCTCCAGGGCGCCCCGGTACGTGGGGTTCTCCACGACCACCGTGTCGCCCGGTTCGACCAGGGCCTGCGCCACCAGCCACACCGCCTGCTGCGAACCCGAGGTCACCAGGATCTGCCCCGCCTCCGTCGGCACCCCCGCCGCCCGGTAGTACGCGGCGATCCCCTCCCGCAAAGCCGGGATCCCGTACGGGTGGTAGCCGTCGTCCTCGAGGAGCGTGCCGAGGTCCCCGCGGGTCAGCGCCCCCACCGCGTCCCCGACCGTGCCGAGCCCCGGCAGCGCCCCGCTCGACAGGTCCGCCGTGCCGGCGGTGGCGGCGGCACGCGACCGGGCGTCGAAGCTGACCAGCCGCCCCTCCGTCACGTACCCGTCGACCGTGCCCGAGCCCCGCAGCCGGGAGCCGCTGCCCCGTACGCTCTCCAGCCATCCCTCGCTCTCCAGGAGGCCGTACGCGGCCGTCACCGTGGACCGGCTCACGCCCAGGACCAGGGCCAGTTCGCGCTGCGAGGGCAGTACGGTGCCGCCCGCCACGTCGCCGCGCCCGGCCAGCTCCCGCAGCGCGTCCGCGAGCCGCCGTGGCAGCGGTCCCGGCCCCTCCGAGGACCAGCCGGTGAGGAGTCGGGACAAACGGGTCGAAGCAATCCGGGCCATGGCATCCATCTTGCGCCACGACGCAGGCCAATCCGGCTCGACTGGTCGTTGTCGCCGCAGGTCACACGACGGAGGATCGACAGCGGCGGGACCGGGAGACGGGACCGAGGGGCGGGAACGGGAGAAAGGTGAGGGCATGGCGACCGTTGTGCTGGTCGGCACTCTGGACACCAAGGGGGAGGAGTACGCCTGGTTGCGCGAGCGCCTCCGGGAGTACGGCAGCGACGTCCTGCTCGTCGACACCGGGACCACGCCCCCACCCGCCCACGCCCCCACAGCCGACGTCACCGCCGACGTCGTCGCGCGCGCGGCGGGCCACGACCTGGCCGGGCTGCGGGCCGCCGGCGACCGCGGGGCGGCCGTCGCCGCCATGGCCCAGGGCCTCACCCGTGTCCTCGTCGACCTCTACCGCAAGGGAAAGCTGCACGCCGTGCTCGCCGCGGCAGGCAGCGGCGGCTCCGCCATCGCCGCCCAGGCCATGCGGGCCCTGCCCATCGGCGTACCGAAGGTCCTCGTCAGCACCATGGCCGGCGGCGACGTCTCCCCGTACGTCGACAGCAGCGACCTCACCCTGATGTACAGCGTCGTCGACATCTCCGGGCTCAACTCCGTCTCCTGCCAGGTCCTCGGCAACGCGGCGGCCGCCGCCGCCGGAATGGCCCGCCGCCACGAGCGAAACCACGACGAGCCCGCGGGCCGGGGACGGCCGGTCGTCGCGGCCACCATGTTCGGCGTGACGACCCCGGCCGTCGACGCGGCCCGCGCGCGGCTCGCCGAACTCGGCTACGAGGTCCTCGTCTTCCACGCCACCGGCGCGGGCGGCCGGGCCGTCGAGAAGCTGGCCAGGGACGGCATGCTCGACGGCGTCCTCGACCTCACCACGACCGAACTCGCCGACGAACTCGTCGGCGGAGTGCTCAGCGCGGGCCCGGCCCGGCTCACCGCCGCCGGTGCCATGGGCATCCCGCAGGTCGTCGCCCCCGGCGCGCTCGACATGGTCAACTTCGGACCGGCCGCGACCGTCCCCGAGCGGTTCACCGAACGACAGCTGCTCGTCCACAACGCGACGGTCACCCTGATGCGGACCACCGCGCGCGAGATGACCGAACTCGGCGCCGTCATGGGCCGCAAGCTCCGTACCGCGCGCGGACCGGCCGAGGTCTTCTGGCCGCTGCGCGGCGTCTCCGCCGTGGACGTCACGGACGGGCCCTTCGAGGACCCGGAGGCGAACCGGGCGGGCCTCGACGCGCTGCGCGCCGCCGTCCGCGGAGGCGAGGTCCGGGTCCACGAACTCGACGCCCACATCAACGACCCGTCGTTCGCCGTCGCCATGGCGGACCGCCTCCACCAGCTGATCAGCGAGGAGTGACCACCGTGAACACCGGGACCACCATCAGCCGTCAGGACGCGCTCGGCCGGCTGCGCGCCCAGGTCGCCGCCGGCCGCCCGATCGTCGGCGCCGGCGCGGGCACCGGACTCTCCGCCACCTGCGCCGAGGCCGGCGGGGTCGACCTGTTGATCATCTACAACTCGGGCCGCTACCGGATGGCCGGGCGCGGCTCGCTCGCCGGACTCCTGCCGTACGGCGACGCCAACGCGATCGTCACGGACATGGCGCGCGAAGTGCTGCCCGTGGTCCGCGACACCCCCGTCCTCGCGGGCGTGTGCGGCACGGACCCGTTCCGCCGCATGGACCTCTTCCTGGACGAACTCAAGGCCATGGGCTTCGCGGGCGTGCAGAACTTTCCCACGGTCGGCCTCTACGACGGCACCTTCCGCATCAACCTGGAAGAGACCGGCATGGGGTACGGCCTGGAGGTCGACATGGTCCGCGCCGCCCACGAACGGGACCTGCTCACCGCCCCGTACGTCTTCGATCCCGACCAGGCGGCCGACATGGCACGGGCCGGCGCCGACGTCCTGGTGCCCCACGTCGGGCTCACCACCAAGGGGGCCGTCGGCGCCGGAACGGCCATGACGCTCGACCAGGCCGCCGCGGCGGTCCAGGAGATGCACGACGCGGCCAAGCGCGTGAACCCCGACGTCCTGGTGCTCTGCCACGGCGGTCCCATCGCCGAGCCCGAAGACGCCCGCTACGTCCTGGAGCACACCACCGGCGTCGTCGGCTTCTTCGGAGCCTCGTCCATCGAGCGCCTGCCGACGGAACGGGCCATCACGGAACAGACCCGCGCCTTCAAGGCCCTCACCACCGGCTGACGCCGTTGTCGGTGCCGTGCCGTACAACTGAGAGCGAGAAAGACGACGGCACGACCGCACGAGGGGAGGGGGCCGCCGGTGGACACCTTCGCGGACCCGGTACGCGTCGACCGCGCGCCCTTCGTCGCGCGCGACCGGGAACTCGCCCGGCTCGACGCGCTGCTGCGCCACCGCACCGGGGGAACGGGCCCCGTGGCCGTGGACGTCGTGGGCGAGCCGGGCATCGGCAAGTCCCGGCTCCTGGCCGAGTTCGCGGCACGGGCCCGGCGGCACGGGGCCACGGTCCTCCGCGGCAGGGCGGGACCCGCCGAGCGCGACCAGGGCCGGCCCTTCCGGGCCTTCGTGGACGCCTTCGCGGACCTGGACCACCACGACCGTGCCGTGTCCCCGGACCTGGCGGCACTCGCGGCACTCGTCGAGTCGTCCGAACCGCCGTCCGACGTGGTGGGCGGAGCGGACGTGGGGCACATCGCGGCGGCACTCGGCCGGGTTCCGGCGGCCGGACTCGTGCTCGTGCTCGACGACTTCCACGCCGCCGATCCCGCGTCCGTCGCGCTCGTCGACCATCTCTTCCGGCATCCGCCCCGGGCGCCCGCCCTGCTCGTCCTCGCCCGTCGCGAACGGCAGACCGCGCCCGCGCTCGCATCGGTCCTCGCCCGTGCCGCCGACTCGGGGGACGCCGCACGGCTCGTCCTGGGGCCGCTCTCCCCGGACGACTGCACGGGGCTGCTCGTGCCAGGGCTGCCGCCGGACCTCGCCCGGCGGATCCACGCCGTCAGCCGTGGCAACCCGCTCTACCACCGCGCCCTCGCCCACGCCCGTACACGCCGGGGGGAGGCGCCCGGCACCGGGCCCGTGGCGGTGGTCCTCGACGAACTCGCCCCGCTCGGCGGGCAGGAACGGGCGGCCGTCGAGGCACTCGCCGTCCTCGACGGGCACGCCACGGCCGAGCTGCTCGCCGCCGTCGCCCTGACCGCCCGGCATCCGGCGGATCCGGCGGACGCGACGGGCTCAGTGGACTCGGCTCACCCGGTGGACCCGGCGGACCGAATGAACTCGGTGAACCCGGTGAACCCGGTGAACCCGGCGAGACCGGCCGGCGCGGCGGATTCGGCGTACTCAGTGGACCCGTCCGGATCGCCGGACCCGGTCGTCCTGGACAAGGTCCTGAGCGAGCTGACCCGCCGTGACCTCGTCCGGCCCGACGGCGAAGGGCGCGTCCTCACGCTCCGCCACCCCGCTCTGCCGGAACTCGTCCGGGCCACCCTCGACCCCTGGCGGCGCCGTCAGCTGCACCGGCGGGCCGCCGACGCCCTCGCCGCGGCCGGGGCGCCCGTGACCGAGCGCGCTCCGCACCTCGTCCGCTCCGTGACGGCCTGGGACCCGGCCGTCGCCGCCGACCTCGCCGAGGCCGCCGAGCGGATCGGCGCGGCCGACCCCGCGCGCGCCGCCCACTGGCTGTCGGCCCTCCTCGCCCTGCTGCCCGACACCCCCGAGCACCGCGCCAGCTGGCGTGAACTGACCCTCAGACGGGCCCAGGCCCTCGGGTCCGCCGGCCGGGTGGCGGAGAGCCGGGACCTCCTCCACCACCTCATCGACGCCTGTCGCCTCGACGGCCGGGGCAGGGACGACACCGACGACCGTGCGGACGGGACGGACACGGCCGAGCTGCGGACCTCGGCCGTCCTGCTCTGCGCCTTCATGGAGCGCCACCTCGGCCGCTACCCCGAGGCGGACGCCCTGCTCCGCCGGGAACTGGAGCGCACCCCAGGGCCCCGCCCCGACCTGCGGACCCCGCTCGTCGTCGAGTGGGGCTGCCGGGCCCTCTTCGCCGCCCGGTACCCCGAGGTCCGACCCGTCGTCGCCGACACCCTCGGCGAGGCCCGGCGGCGGCGCGACGAAGCGGGCACGGCGGAGGTCCTGACCCTGGCCGCGCTCGGCGAGGTCTACGAGGGCGAGACCGCCGCCGCCCGCGTCCACGCAGCGGAGGCCGCGGCCCTCACCGACACCTTCACCGACGGCGAACTGGCCACCCACCCCGAGTCGTTGGTACGACTCGGCTGGACCGAGGTCTTCCTGGAGGAGTACGGAAGGGCCGAGCGCCACGCCACCCGGGGCATCGCCATGGCCCGCCGCGCAGGACGGCCCTTCGCGCTCTCGCAGCTCCTCCTCTGCTCGGCGTACGTCCACTTCCTCACCGGCAGGGTCGGTACCGCGCGCGACCTGGCCGACGAGTCCCTCGCCGTCGCCCGCGCCCTGGGCGGCGCCGAACTCGTCGGCTTCAGCGGCGCGATCAGGGCTGTCGTCCTCCTCCACGCCCTCCCCATGGGCGACCCCGAAGGGCCGGTCGCCGCCGAAGAGGCCGCGGCGACCGTGGGGACCGCAGAGGGCTGGTGGGCCACCCAGGCCCGCTGCCTGCTCGGCTACGCCCTACCGCCCGGCAGGGACCCGCACCGCGTGCGCGAGGTGCTCGTACGGGGCGGCGGCGACCGGGACCTCTCCCGGCTCCAGCCCTCGCTGCGCCCCGGATACCTCGAACTCCTCGCGGGCGCGGCCCTCGCCACCGGCGACCTCGCGGAGGCGGAGCGGGTCGCCCGCCGGGCCCTCGCGGAGGCGGAGCCGCTCGGCCTGCCCGTCCAGCGCGCCGCCGCACTGCGCGCCTGGGGGCAGCTCCTGGCCCGGCGCGGTGAATCGGCCGCCGCCGCACGGGCGTTCACCGACGCGGCCCGCGAGTGCGCACGCTCGGGGGCCGTCCTGCGTGAGGCCCACAGCCTGCTCCTCGCCGCGCCGCAGACACATG
Organism: Streptomyces sp. NBC_00250; assembly: GCF_036192275.1. Classification (NCBI taxonomy): domain Bacteria; kingdom Bacillati; phylum Actinomycetota; class Actinomycetes; order Kitasatosporales; family Streptomycetaceae; genus Streptomyces; species Streptomyces sp. NBC_00250. The sequence continues at coordinate 7,773,570 of NZ_CP108088.1, forward strand.
CGGCGGGCGACGCGACCGAGGCCGCCGCCCAGTGGCGCCGGGGCCGTCGACTGGCCGCCGACGGCGGCGCCCGCCTGTTGGTCGACCTGGCCGACCGCACCCGGCCGGCCCCTCCGGAGGGTGCTGACGGGCGACGGGTCGCCGGGGGACGCCTCGCCGTCCTCACCCCGAGGGAACGGGAGATCTCCGTCCTGGTCGCCGAAGGGCTCACCAACCAGGCCGTGGCCGACCGGCTCTGTCTCAGCCCCCGCACGGTCGAGAGCCATGTCGCCCGGGTCTACCGCAAGACGGGGGTGGAGACCCGGGCCGCACTCGCCTCCCTGGTGGTCAGGGACGGGGTCGGCGAAGGTCAGTTCTCGCGGGGATAGGTCTCTGTCACCCGTCCCTTCGCGTCCGCGTTGAGATGGGCGCTGCCGTACGTGTCGGACAGGTAGACGCTCATCCCCGCCTTGCTGCCGAAGATCGTCGAGCCAGGGTTGAGGATGAGGTAGCGACTCGTCGGCTCGTCGATGCCCAGTTCCTTGTCCGCGCGCTTCAACAGCCCCGGCAGGGCGTCCCAGTCGATGTCGTTCATATCGGTCGGGACCGCGCCGGGGAAGGAGGTGCCGGAGCCCTCGCGGACGGCCACGTCCTCACCTCGGTAGACGTACCGGTCGTACCTCTTCGTACTGCCCTTGACCAGTGATTGGGCGACCGCGTAGTCGGGGTACACGACGAGGCTGGTGACCATGGTTCCGCCCGCGGCCTCCTTGATCGCGGCGATGGCGGCCCGGACCCCGGCGGGCGTCAGCAGATCGCGCTTCTCCGGATCCGTCTCCTGGGACGGCTTCGGCGTCGGCGTCCGGCCCGTCGACGTCGCGGGCCCCTTGGCGGCGGGACCCGGCTGGGAGGGCGAGGCGCTGCTCGGCCCGCTCTTGGGGTCGGCCGGTCGCCAGTCCCACGTCATGGCGGCGACGGGAATGCCGACGGCGAGCACCACGACGACGGCGGAACCCAGGAACCGTGCGGTACGACTCCGCCGACGCCCCTCGGTGGACGCCACGGGGCCGGAGGCCGCAGCGGTGGGCGCCGCCGATCCGGTAGCCGCAGCGGTGGACGCCGCCGAACCAGACCCCGAAAATCCAGTCCCCGAGCCAGACCCCGAAAGACCGGTCCCCGAAGCCGGAGCACCTGGAGCCGCCGCCGCGTTCGCGGGAGGCGCCAGCCGGAACGAGGTCTCCTCGCCCTCCCCGGCCGCTTCACCCGCGGTCCGCTCGCCGACGCTCCCCGGGCCCGCCCCGTCGGACGCCGGCGGCACCAGATCCCGTACCGCTCCCGTGTCCTGAGGGAGGGCCGGACGCGCGGTCGGGTCCGGTGACACGACCGCGGCGAGCGCGTGGTCGAGCTCGTCGGCGTCCGGGCGGGCGGACGGGTCGCGGACCAGCAGCCGGGTCAGTACGCCGGCCAGCTCACCGGCACGCTGCGGAGGCGGCACGTCGTCGGAGAGGACGGCCGCCAGCGTTGCGAGGGTGTTCTCCCGGCGCAGCGGGTGGCGGCCCTCGACCGCCACGTACAGCACCATGCCGAGCGACCACAGGTCGGCGGCCGGACCGCTGCCGCCTCCGCCGCGGATCCGCTCGGGCGCCATGTAGTCCGGCGAGCCGATGATCGAGCCCGAGGCCGTCAGGACGGTGGACTCCTGGATGGCCGCGATGCCGAAGTCGGTGAGTACGGGCCGCCCGTCGGGGCGCAGCAGGACGTTCGCCGGCTTCACGTCGCGGTGCTCGATGTCCCGCTCGTGGGCGGCACGCAGGGCCGAGAGCAGCTCGCGGCCGATCGCGGCGGCCTCGACGGGGGTCATCGAGCCCCGATCGAGCCGGTCCTGGAGGGATCCGCCGGTGACCAGCTCCATCACGAGCCACGGGTACGTGCCCTCGCCGGCGTCGACGATGTGATGGATGGTCACCACGTTGGGGTGGTCGATCCGGGCGAGGGCACGTGCCTCGCGCAGGACACGGGCCCGCAGGGTCCGGGCACTCTCGACGTCGTGCTCGGCCAGCGCGGGGTCCGGCGGACGCACTTCCTTGAGCGCCACGTCACGGTGAAGGGCCAGGTCGCGGGCGCGCCAGACCGTTCCCATGCCGCCGCCGCCCAGCCGCTCCACCAGCTCGAAACGGCCGTCGATCACTCTGTTCACACGCACCCCTGTACTCGGGTCCCCGGAGCGGTGGCGGCCCGAGGCCCGGCCCCGCCCACTTCGCCGTACACGTTCACCTGGTAGTGCCCCGGCGGCCCGAACGGCTCCGGCAGCTCGCGCGACCCCGGCCAGGGCCCGCCCCTGCCAGAGCCGTCGTGGGTACCGGTTTCGGTGTCGGGATCGGCCTCGACGTCGACTTCCGCCCCGTCTTCGGCCGCCGCCTCGGCGTCGACCGTACCGCCCGCGGCGTGGGCCCCCGTCGGTGGGCGGTGGGTCCTCTCCGGCGCGTCGGAGGCCCGGTGGTGGTTCTCCGCCACCTCATCCGCGTCCTCCGGCCCGCGTCCGGCCTCCCGAAGGGCCTCCGCCAGGACCACCTCGGCGGTCGCGTCGCCCCAGGCGGCCCGCACCTGCCGGGCCCGGGCGCGCAGGGAACGGGCCGCGGAGGCGTGGTCACCGGCGGCCCGCCACAGGTCGGCCGCCCGCTCGTACGCGCGAGCCGCCTTCTCGGGCGAGCCCGCCATGCCGAGCGCGCGCGCCGTCCGGTGGCTCAGGGCCGCGCCGTGCCGCCGGTCGTCCCAGCACCGCGCCTCCGCCTCCGCGAGCGCGTACTCCCGTGCGGCGCGGCCGGGTTCGCCCCGGCGCAGCACGCAGTCCGCGAGTCCGACCCTGGCTCGTACCCGCGCCGCCGCGTCGCCGTCCTCCGTGAACCCGGCGAGAGCCTGCTCGAAGAGGTCCGAAGCCTCGCCGCAACGTCCCCGCTCCGCGTACGCGGCACCGAGCAGGAGCCGCGCCAGGGCGCCCACCCGGACGTCCTGGGCCGGCCCGTCGGCATGGCGGACGGCCTCCGCGAGGAGCGACAGCAGCTCGTCCTCCTCGTCCGTGCCTGGGGCCGTACGCCCCCGCTCGCCGGCCCCGGCGATCGTACGAGCCAGGGCCAGACACAGACGGGCCCGGTCGGCGGCCCGCAGCGGCGCGTCGGGCGCCTCGGAGGCGAGCGCGGCCCGGAGCAGCGCGGCCGCCTCCTCAGGAGCGCCGGTGGTCCGCAGTACGGCGGCGAGCAGGAGCTGGTGCTCGGTGGCGGGCCACAGTCCGCCCCCGGCCCGGTGGTCGTCGAGCGCGGCCCGCAGGTGGGCCAGCGCGGCGGCCGGGTCGTCGGGCGCCGTGATCCGGCCGAGCAACGCGCGCGTGTCGGCGAGCACGCCGAGGACGGCGGGATCCGCCCGGTGCGGCACGGCGAAGGCGATCAGCCGGGTGAGTTCCTCGCACAGGGCCCCGGCTTCGGCCGTCGGGTCGGGCGCGGTGTCGAGCAGATCGGCGCGGGCCCGCCCGCGCAGCAGCCGCACGGTCGCGGTCTCGGCGGTGCCGGCCTGCCCGACCGCGTGGAGGGCGGTGGCCCGCTCGCACAGCTCCGTGAGCCGAGCGAAGGCCGTCGCGCCGGGGCCGTGGCCCGAACCAGGTCCCGCGACGAGCGCCCGTGCCCGCGAGACCAGCGCCTTGCCGCGCTGCCCGGCCTGTTCGTGCAGGTCGGCGGCCCGGAAGAACAGCGGCCCCGCAGCGGGCCGGGCCGCGCCCCGACAGTCGAGCGCGGTGGCGTCCAGGGCGTCGGCATGGTCCCCCGGCGTGAGGGCCCCGCCCGCGCGCCGAAGGGCGGTCGCGGCCCGCTCCCAGGCGCTTCCCGCCCAGGGGTGCCCATGGGCGGTGAGCCGCCGGGCCCGGTGGAGCAGCTCGTGCGGATCCTCCGGCTCGTCTCCGGTGCCGGGCTCCGGGTCGTACGGACGCACACCGAGGCGGAACTCGTCGGGCGAGCGGCTGCTCATGCGGGGGTGCTCCGGGGAGAGGGGAGGAGAGGCGAGGGGGAGAAGGAGCGGGGAACCAGGGAGGGGGGACGAGGGCGGAGTAAGGGGAGCGGAATCGGAGACGACGATGCGGGCAAGACCCGCAAACACACAGGTCGGACCGACTTTCGCAGCCCCGCGCCGCCCGCACATCCGTAGAACTACGGAATCCTCGGCCCCGCGCACCCCAGCACCCCGCCCCTGTGCACCCCGTGCCCACCGCACCCGGGCTCTACCCCGGGCTTCCCTCCCCACGCTTCCCTCCCGCCCGTCCCTCCCCACCCGTCCCTCCCCACCTCATCGATCGGCCGCACTGCGCAGCGCCCACCACCAGGTACTCGGCTAGGGTGATTCGATAGGGAATGCGCCCCCCGGGGCCGGGCCGATGCGTAGGTCGATGCGTTGGAGACTCACCAGTCGTCGAGCAGGGTTCCGCAGCCGCCCCGGGCGGCCGTCGGGGACGCCGGTGTGCTCCGCGAGCTGCTGCCCATCGCCCTCTGGCGGGAGGACGCCGAGGGCCGCATCGTCGAGTGGTCGCTCGCCGCCCAGGACCTGCTCGGCCACCGCCCCGAGCACGTGCTCGGACGGCTCGCCACCCCGCTCCTCGTCCCCGACGCCAACCGCGAGCTCGCCGAACGGCTCACCCTCCGTGTCCAGGCGGGCGAGACCATGGTCGGCACCCTCCCCGTCCGCCACCGCGACGGCCACACGGTCACCATGGAGATGTGGATCGTGCCGGCCGCCGATCCCGACGGGCGGCCGGGGGCGATGCTCATCGCTGTGGAGACCTCCGAGGTCCTGCGCATGCGGGAGAACCTGGCGGCGATGGAAAGCCTGTTCACCCAGTCGCCGATCGGTCTCGCGCTGCTCGGCCCCGACCTGCGGTTCCTCCGGGTCAACGACGCCCTGGCCCGGATGAACGGGGTGCCGGCGGCCGAGCACTTGGGCCACCGCCTCACCGACGTCGTGCCCGGTGTCAACGCCTCCTCGCTCGAATCCCTGATGCTCCAGGTCATGGAGAGCGGTCACGCCGTCGTCGACGCCCGCCGGGTCGGCCGTACCCCCGCCGACCCCGAACGCGACCACATCTGGTCCTGCTCGTACGCCCCGCTCATCGACCGCACCGACCGGCGGTCCCTGGGACTCATCGCCTCACTCGTCGACATCACCGAGAGCCAGGAGGCACACAGCGAGGTCGAGCGGGCCCGCCACCGCTTCGCCCTGCTCGCCGAGGCCGGTGCCCGGATCGGCACCACTCTGGACCTGAAGCAGACGGCAGAGGAGGCGGTACGTTTCCTGGTGCCGCAGCTCGCCGACTCGGCGGACGTGCAGATGCTGGAGTCGGTCCTCGCCCCGGACGACCCGGTCGCCTCCACGCGCGGGGTGCTGCGGCGGCTCGCGGCCCGGTTTCCGGACCCGACCGCCCCCACATCGCTGCTCGCGCCCGGACAGACCTTCCAGATCCCACTGGACTCCGTGTACGAGCAGGTCGTCGCCCGCGGCCGGCCCACGAACCTCTTCACGTCCGACATCCCGGAACTCTTCACCGACCCGCGCACGGAGGCGCTCCGCACCTACTTCGCCACCCGCATCGGCTCGGCGCGGCTCGTCCCCATGGTCGCCCGGGGCAAGGTGCTCGGCTCGGTCACGGTGACCCGGCTGAGGACCCGTGAGCCCTTCGACGCGCAGGACTGCGTCCTCATCGACGAGGTGGTGGCCCGGGCCGCCCTCAACATCGACAACGCACGCCTCTACACCACCCAGCGGGACGCCGCGATCACCCTGCAGCGCAGTCTCACCAACAGCGAGCTGCCCGCCGTCACCGGGCTCGAACTCACCGGCCGCTACCTGCCCGCGAGTGCCCATGACGTCGGCGGCGACTGGTTCGACGCCATCGCCCTGCCCGGCGGCAGGACGGGTCTGGTCATCGGCGACGTCATGGGGCACGGCATCCACGCGGCGGCCGTCATGGGCCAACTGCGCACGGCGGTACGGACCCTGGCCCGCCACGACATCCCGCCGGCCGAGATGCTCAGCTCCCTGGACGCCGTCGTCGCGGACCTCGGTGAGGACGCGATGGCGACCTGTGTGTACGCCGTCCATGACCCGGCCACCGGAGTCTGGGTCATCGCCCGCGCGGGCCATCCGCCGCCGGCCGTGGCCACCCCGGACGGGACGATCACCTTCCTCGACGGGCCGCCGGGAACTCCGCTGGGCACCGGCGCCCACGACTTCGGCACGGAGGAGGTCGTCCTCCCCGAGGGCGGACTGCTCGTGCTCTACACGGACGGCCTCATCGAGGCCCGCGACCGCGACCTCGACGAGGGGATGCGGCAGCTCGCCCAGGCGCTCCGGCACCTCGACCGTCCCCTGGACGAACTGTGTGACGAGATCCTGGAGCAGCTCCTGGCGGCACCCGCGCAGGACGACGTGGCGATGCTGCTGGCTCGTACCACCCGCTGAACTCCGGTACGGAACAGGGGAGTCGGATCTACCCCTTCCAGGCTTCCGGGTGCTGGAGCCGGTACAGGTCGCGGAGGAGGGCGATCTCCGCCCCGTGGTGCAGGAGCTCCTGGTTCACCCACCAGACGGTCTCCAGGAAGGGATCCTCCGGATCACTGCCGTGCGGGTAGGTGCTGTGGCCGACCGTGTCGAGCGCCGCGTCGTCGGCGGAGAGCAGCGCGTTCCGCCAGGCGCCCGCCGCGGTGTCGAACGCGGCGACGGCGGTCGCGACGTCCCCGCTGACCGCGTAGTCGTCACGGGTGAGGGTGTGGCCGCCGTTCGTGTGGTCGGCGCGGAGCGCGAGCAGCTCGCTGAGGTGGCTCAGCCGCCAGGCGATCGTCGTGAACGGCGGCGGGGTCGGGTGCGGGGCCGGCGTGGCGTCCCGGCCCCAGTCGCCGACGCCGGTCAGCACGGTGGCGCGCGGCCCGGGCCCGTCCGTGCGGCGCCGGACCGACCAGCAGTCCGGCCCTGGTTCCCAGAGGTACTCCGCGTCGGTCATGGGACCGACCGCTACGTCCGTGCCGTTCCCGCTGTCCACCACCGGCCCCGCCATGCGGTCGGTCAGCCGCTGCCGGGCGAAGTCGAACTGGTCGAGGAGAGGGACGAGTCGTGCGGGCATCGCCATCGGGGCTCCGGATCGCAGGGGGACAGCAGGGGCAGGGTGTAACAGGTGACCGTTGCGAGGCGACCGGAGTCAGCCGACCGAAGTCAGCCGACCGGAGTGAGCCGACCGGTGTCAGGTGGCAGATCGCAGGTGTCAGGGTGCGGGTGTGGTCAGGTCCGGTCGATGTGCACGCTCGTCGACTTCACGCGCGCGGTGGCCTGCATGCCGACCTCCAGCCCCAGCTCCTCGACCGCTTCGCGGGTGAGGAGCGACACGAGCCGGTGCGGGCCCGCCTGGATCTCCACCTGCGCGGCGATGTCGCCGAGCTTGACCGCCGTGACGATGCCCGGGAACGCGTTGCGCGCCGAGGTGTACGGCATGTCGTCGTCCGCCTGGGCGCTCTGGCCGACCTCGACGGAGAAGGCGGCCAGGTCACGGCCGTCGATGAGGCGCCGGCCGTTCTCGTCGCGATGGGTGGCGAACCGGCCGCCGTCGGCCCAGCGGCGTGCGGTGTCGGGACTCACTCCCAGCAGGCGCGCGGCCTGCCCGATGGTGTAGGACTGCATGTGCGACACATTAGGCCGTGCGGGCAAGTCCTCAGGCGGAACCCGACCGTCGTCCGACCGCCTCGACCAGCGGCAACAGCCGGTGCGCCACCCGCTCCCGCAGGGCGATCTCGGTGCGCGTACGGACCACCCCCGGCAGCTGGATGAGCCGCTGGATGACGTCCTCCAGGTGCCCGGCGTCGCGGGCGACCACCCGGGTGAGCAGATCGCCGCCGCCGGTGATCGAGAAGGCCTCCACGATCTCCGGCACCGCGGCGAGCGCGTCGCCGACCTCGTCCAGATGCCCCTGGGTCACCTCGACGTGGACGAAGGCGAGCACCGGGTGCCCCAGGGCGGCGGGGGAGAGGACGGGACCGGTCGCGGTGATCACCCCGTCGCGCTCCAGGCGGTCGATCCTGGCCTGCACGGTGCCCCGTGCCACCCCCAGGATCCGCGCGTACTCCCGCACGCTCGTCCGCGGCTGCTCGATGAGCAGCCGCAGGATCCGGGTGTCGAGCTCGTCCACGGCCATGGTCCGCGGGCCTCCTTCGGTCCTTCGGTACTTCTTCCGGCGTCAGTGTCCGTCACGCGACCCCGGCAGCCCGAACGCTCCGCCGCCGGGTCCCCCGCCGGGTCGCCCGAGTGCGTCGGGCCGCAGCGGGTAGCCGCCCAGCAGAGGAGCGATCAGAAGAGGAGCGACCAGCAGAGGAGCAATCAGAAGGGGAGCGATCATGCGACGTGGATCCGGGAACTCCTACTGGACGGCGTCGGCGCCGCCCGGCGCCGCGCACCCGGCCCTCGACGGTGATCTTGCCGCCGACGTCGTCGTGGTGGGGGCCGGAATCGCCGGACTGTGCACGGCCCGCGAGCTGGTGCGCGCGGGTGCCGACGTGGTCCTGCTGGAGGCCGACCGGATCGCGGCCGGGGTGACCGGGCACACCACCGGCAAGCTGACGTCCCTGCACGGCCTCCACTACGCCCGCCTGCGCCGCCGCCAGGGCGCGGCGGCCGCGGCCCTGTACGCCGACGCCCAGGAGGAAGCCCTGCGCCAGGTGGCGCGGGTCTCCGCGGAACTGGACGTCGACGTCGAGATCGAACACCGGCCGGCGTTCACGTACACCGTCGACGAGGGGACCGTGGCGGAGATCCGCGAGGAGGCGGATGCCGCCGCGGAGGCGGGCCTGCGGGCGACCACCGTGACGGAGACCGGCCTCCCGTACCCGGTCGCGGCCGCCGTCCGGGTCGAGGACCAGCTGCAGTTCCATCCACGACGCTTCCTGCTCGCGCTGGCGGACGACTTCGTCGCGCACGGCGGCCGTGTCCACGAGGGCACCCGCGTCACCCAGCTCCACGAGGGCGCCGAATGCCGTCTCACGGTGGAGGGCGGCGGAACGGTCCATGCCCGGGACGTCGTCCTCGCCACCCACTTCCCGCTCCGCTGCCACAGCAGCCTGCTGGTGCGGCTCTCGGTGCGGCGCGAACTCGTCGTCGCCGCGTCCGTGGCGGAGCGCCACGCCCCGTACGGCATGTATCTGACGTTCGACGAAGGCACCCGGTCCGTGCGCACCGCCCCGCTGGGCGAGGGGCGACGGCTCCTGATCGTCGCGGGCGAGGTGTTCGAGCCGGGGAGCGGGGGCGTGAACGAGCGGTACGACCGTCTGGAGGCCTGGGCGCACGGGCACCTGCCGGGCTTCGCCGAGGCACCGGAGGTTCACCGATGGGCGGCCCAGGACGTCCACACGCCCGACGGGCTGCCCTGCATCGGCCACGAACACCCCGACACCCAGCACGTCCACCTCGCCACCGGCTTCGGCGGATGGGGTCTCAGCAACGGCGTCGCCGCCGGCCCGCTGCTGGCCGCGCACGTGACCGGCGCGCCGCGCCCGGCCTGGACGGAACTCGTCGACCCGCGCCGCCTGCTGCCGGTACGCGAGGTGCCCGGGGTCGTACGGCAGCAGGCCACGGTGGCGCGCCACTACGCGGCGGGCCTGCGGACCGTCCGGCGCTGCACCCACATGGGCTGCGAGCTGGGCTTCGACGAGGCCGAGCAGACATGGGAATGCCCCTGCCACGGCTCCCGCTTCGCAGCCGACGGCAGTGTCCTCCAGGGCCCGGCCACCCGGCCCCTGGAGAGTTGAAGGCCGACCGTGACCGTAGAGGAGGGCCCCGCCACCGACCTGACGATCCGGCACGGCCGCGGCAGCCGTTCCGGCCCGTCGGGCAGCCGCCCCGACCCGAGCGGGTGATCGGACCGGGCATCCGGCGGAGACGGCGAGCGGGAGCGTGCCGGCGGGGGGCGGGCGGCGCAGAGTGGGCGGCGTGGATGTCGAGGAAGTCGCCGAGGAGCTGTACGGGCTGAGGCCGGCCGAGTTCGTCTCCCGGCGGGACGCGTACGTCGCCCGGGCGCGCGAGGCGAAGGACGCGAAGGCGGCGAAGGCGATCGCCGCGCTGCGGCGCCCTTCGCTCGCCGCGTGGGCGGCGAACCTGCTGGCCCGTCGGCGAGAGGAGGAGGCACAGCAGTTCCTGCTCCTCGGGGAGGCGCTGCGGGAGGCCCACCGGACGCTGGACGCCGAGCGGCTGCGGACGGCGAGCAGACAGCGGCAGCAGTTGATCGCCGCTCTCGCCCGTACGGCCGCGGCCCTGGCCGGAGAGGCCGGGCAGCCCCTGAGCGACACGGTGCTGCACGAGATCGAGCAGACCCTCCACGGCGTTCTCGCCGACGAGGAGATCGCCGGGCAGTGGTCGCAGGGCCGGCTCGTGAAGGTGCCCGAAGCCGCGGTCGGATTCGCGGAGGTGGCTCCGGAGGCGACGCCCCCGCGCCGGACCGCGCCCCCTCCCCCCGAGCCGCCGGCGCCGAAGCAGAAGCCCGGCCGCGGCGAGAGCGACGCGCGACGGCTACGTGACCTCGAACGCGCGCGTACGGCGGCCGAGCAGGCCGAAGCCGAAGTCGTCCGGCGGGAGCGGGAGCTCGCCGAGGCGCGGGAGGCGCGGCGGGCCGCAGGGGAGACGGCCGGTGAAGCGGCCGACCGGGTCCGCACCCTGCAGACGGACCTGCGGGAGGCCCGGCAGGCCGAACGGGAGACCGCGGCTGCCGCCACGACGGCCGGCAAGGCGGCGACGACCGCGGAGCGCTCCCTACGGGAAGCCCGCCGAGCCGCCGAACAGGCCGCCGTCGCCGTACAGCGCCTGGAGCGGCACGGGTGACCGCAGGGCTACCGCAGCGATACGGTCCAGGACCCGGTGGCCGCCGGCGCCGGTACGGTCCGCTCGCTGCGACGGTCGCTCTGGTGGGACTGAGCCACGGCGGTACCCAGGCCGACCCCTGCCGTGGCGATGACCTCGTCCAGGACGTCGCGGGAGCGGACCAGATCAGTGATCATTCGATTGATGCGGTCTCGTTCCGCGGCGAGTTCGTCGACCAGCTGTGGTGTCGCGGTCTCGCTCGGGGCGCCGTCCGTGTCGCGCATGCAGGGGAGCAGCTGCGCGATCTTCTTGCTGTTCAGCCCCGCCGCGTAGAGCGCCTGGACGCGGATGACCCGGTCGACCGCCCACTCGCCGTACTGCCGTTGGCCACCCGGGGTACGCTCGGCCCTCAGCAGCCCCTGCGTCTCGTAGTAGCGCAGCGAGCGCTCGCTCACCCCACTGCGGCGGGCCAGTTCACCGATTCGCACGTTCCACCTCGCATGCCGACTCAGGACTTGAACCTGACACTGATGTCAACTTCTACCGTATCGGCATGACGAACTCCCCAGTGATCTCCCGCCTGTTCGAGCCCACCCGTCTCGGCGCCCTGCACCTGCCCAATCGCCTGGTGATGGCACCGATGACCCGCAACCGTGCCGCGGCCGACGGCGTTCCGGAGCCGATCATGGCCACCTACTACGCGCAGCGCGCTTCGGCGGGGCTGATCATCGCCGAAGCCTCCACCCCGAACGCGGTGGGCCTGACCTATCCGCACATTCCCGCCATCTACAACGAGGCGCACGTGGCGGGATGGCGGCGCGTCACCGACGAGGTGCGCGCCGCGGGCGGCCGGATGTTCCTGCAGTTGCAGCACGGCGGCCGGATCGGTCACCCCGACAACAGCGGCCTGACGCCGGTCGCGCCCTCGCCCGTGCCGCTCCCGGACACGATCCACACTCCGAGCGGACACCAGGACGCCGTGGTGCCCCGTGAGTTGAGCGTCGAGGAGATCCGCTCCACGGTGGCCGACTTCGCCTCCGCCGCCCGCAACGCCGTCGACGCGGGATTCGCCGGAGTGGAGGTGCACGCCGCCAACGGCTACCTCCTCCACCAGTTCATGGCGGGAAACACCAACCACCGCACCGACGCCTACGGCGGCTCGGTGGCCGGCCGCATCCGTTTCGTGGTCGAGGTGGTCCAGGCCGTCGCCGACGCGATCGGTCCCGAGCGGGTCGGCCTGCGCATCGCCCCCGGACTCACGGTCAACGGCATCGACGAGGGCGACACCGACGAGATCTACCCCGCGCTGGTCGACGCCCTGGCGGACGCCGGTCTCGCCTATCTGCACGTCGTCTTCGCCGACCCGGACCAGCCTCTCTTCCAGCACATCCGAAAGTCCTGGCCGGGCACGCTGATCGCCAATCCGGTGCTGGGCTGGGGAGGTCCGCTGCCCGCCGACGGCGGCAGGCACGCGGGCGAGCGGCTGCTGGCCGCCGGAGCCGACCTGATAGCGCTCGGCCGGTCGTTCCTCGCCAACCCCGACCTCGTCGAACGGCTGCGCGTCGACGCGCCGCTCAATCCGGTCCGGGACCACGGCCTCATGTACACGGGCGGCGAAGCCGGATACACCGACTATCCGGTGCTGGCCGGGGCTCACCACTGAGTGCGGAGAAGCTCGCCCGGTCAGGGAGTGGACCGCACGATGACGAGCGAGCCCTCGTACGCCGGCTGGACGCGGAGGGCACCGAAACGCTCGTCCCACGTCCCGGAGGCCAGATCGTGGCGCAGTGTGCGGTCGAAGCGCTCGCGGACGCCGTCGTCGACGAAGCTCCAGGCGGAGCAGGCCTGGCGGGCGGCCGGGTCGAGGAGCATCTCGGGGCGTCCGTAGTACGCCTCGTTGAAGCCGTCGGTGCAGTCGAGCGGGATCGGTACGGCTTCGACGGTGCCCGTTCCGCCCAGGGCGGCCGCGATCTCGTCGACGGGAGGGTAGCGGCGGGCCTCCGTGTCGAGGACCCCGGGCGCGTACTCGTACAGCCAGAAGTCCCGTACCGACGCGGGGTCGCAGGTGAGGACGACGACGGGGCCGCGGGTCACCCGGCGCATCTCCCGGAGGCCGGCGGCCACGTCACTCCACTGGTGCACGCTGAACAGCGTCATCGCGGCGTCGAACTCGCCGTCGGCGAACGGCAGATCCTCGGCGACGGCGTCGACGGCCCGGGTGAGACGAGGCGGCCGCCGGGCCCGCATCGACGCGGACGGTTCGACGGCCGTCACCGCGTCGGCGACGTTCTCGTACGATCCGGACCCCGCTCCGACGTTGAGCACGGTGCGGGCTCCACCCAGGGACTCCGCGACGAACTGGGCGATGCGCTCGTCCGGCCTGCGGTAGGCCGAGTAGCCGGATCCGATCGTGCCGTAGTCGACATCACCGGCGCTGCCGTCGCGCGTACGTGCCTTCATGTGCCAAACCTCGCCTCGTGAGCAGGAGCAGCGGAGGAGGGGAGGGGACGGGGACGTCGTGGGTCATCGCCCAGCCACTGTCACCGCACCTCCGCCAGTCGCTCGCCCAATCTTGCAGATGCTGGCCTGCCCTCACAATTACTTGGCGAATGCTTGGTCAATCGCCTAGATCACTATGCAAATGTGGTGCCGCGAATTGGAGGTACCGACAGTCGGGGACGGTCGTACACGTCGATCATCCACGGGGTACGGCCCGGGCGAGGAAGTGGCCGGCGGCGTCCTCGTACTTGCCGGGCGGCGGAAGCCGGCATGGCCGGCGTGACGTCGATGCCCATCACCCGGCCCGTCGGCCCGACCTGCGCCCGCAGCGCCGGCATGACCCGCCCGGTACCGCACCCGAGGTCCAGCGCCCGGCCCCCCGGCCGCAGTCGCATCCGGGTGACAGCCGCTTGTCGTAGGCGGCGGCCTGGCCCTCTGCCGCCAGGGCTTCGCGGAGGAGGGTGTGCTCGGCGGTGGCCGGGGACCGAGGCGTGGCGAGGACGATCAGGCCCTCGACGCCGCTCAGGTCGGTGGGCTCCGCATCGCCGTCCGGGGCGATGGATCCGATGGTCAGACCCGCTTCGGTCAGTGCCTTGCCGACGCCGACCGGAACTCCCGCCACCGTATGCCTCCCCATGACCACGACTGCCATCACGCGCTCCTCGCATTCGAGCCGGTCCAGGAGTTCTGGATGGCATGTGTTGCAAGAACGCGTCGAAGAGTTCGCATATGGCAGACCATCTACCGCGAGGGCTCCCTGCGCGCCGAACACCGCGAACGGCGCGCAGGACCCTCCTGACCGGTTGTCCCTGACGGCGAGAGCCACTCCTCCGCCCGGGCCGGTGAAACTCAGTGAATCAAGCGCCACCCGAGCGGGACGACTGGATCCGCGCACAGAAACAGTCCGCGACGGCCGTAGTGGCTACGGTGAATCATCCGACTTCTGGAGGGTTCACGTCGGCGCACCTGGGTCTCAACTCAGGAAGAGGCGCTGCAATTGCGCCTGATGCATGAGCGGAACTGCTCATCTGCCGTGTCTGGCAGCTCTGTTCGAGAGTGCGCGGACGGCCACGCTTCAGATCTCAAGCCCCAGGTCGGGAGCTTGATCGCGCCGCCGGGCAGGCGACTTCCGGCCCTCATGGAATACGCGAGGAGATTGCGCCCGTTCGGCTGGTGAATGCCACGCGAGTCGCGTGACGCCATTTCCGTTCCGGTACGGTCGGCCATGACGCAGGTCACAGAAGTGACGAATATTCCGTTTCCGGCTTTGCGAGGCGTGTTTCCATGACCCTGTCCATTCGTAACCAGCTCCCCGGCACCGTCACGTCCGTCACCGCGGGTGAGGCCATGGCCTCGGTGAAGGTGCGCCTGGCCGGCGGGCAGGACATCACCGCCGCGATCACCGCCGACGCCGTCAAGGACCTGGGACTGGCCGAGGGTTCCGCCGTCAAGGCGCTCGTGAAGTCCACCGAGGTCGCGCTCGCGACCGGCCCCGTGGAGGGCATCTCCATCCGCAACCAGCTCGCGGGATCCGTCACCGAGGTGGCCACCGGTGGAGCCATGGGCTCGGTGAAGGTCTCCGTCGAGGGCGGCGAGCTGACCGCCGCGATCACCAAGGACGCCGTCGAGGACCTCGGCCTGGCAGCCGGTACCTCCGTCGTCGCGCTGATCAAGTCGACCGAGATCTCCCTCGCCTCCGCCTGACCCGTTCCCGATCGCTCCGGATCGCTCCAGAACGCCCCTCGTCTCCCGCGTCATGCGTGATCTCCCGCGTCATGCGGGACCGTCCGGGGGGCCGTCCGGGCGGGGGCGCAGTGGCCCGGCGAACTAGGCCCGGGCGACTGCGTGGAGATCTCCACCGGTGCGTGTGTCCCACCGGGGGCGCACGCCGTGCTGCCCCTGGAGTCGGCATCGGTCTCCGGCCGCCGGGTGTCGGGAGACGTCCGAACCGCCGGCCGTCACATCCGGAGGGCGGGCGAGGACGCCGAAGCGGGGGACCGTCTGGTCCCGGCGGGAAGCCGGGTCGGCCCGGCGCTCGTCGGGCTGGCCGCGGCCGCGGGCCACGACGCACTGGTGGTGCGCCCCCGGCCCCGCGTCGGCGTGCTCGTCACGGGCGACGAGCTGGACCACGCGGGCGTTCCCGCAGCAGGGCGGGTACGTGACGCGCTCGGCCCGTTGCTGCCCGGTCTGGTCCGCCAACTCGGCGGTGACGACACCGCGTTGCGGCACGTGCCGGACCGCCCCGCGGGCCGATTGGCCGAAGAGGTCGAGGGCCTCCGCGACGTGGACGTCGTCGTCGTCACCGGTTCCACCTCGGTCGGGGTCACCGACCGGCTGCGGAGGCTGCTCGCCGACACCGGAGCCCGCATGCCGGTCGACACGGTCGCCTGCCGACCCGGACACCCGATGCTCCTCGCCGAACTCCCCACCGGCCGCTGGGTGGTGGGACTGCCGGGCAATCCGTACGCGGCCCTCGTCGCCGCCCGTACCCTCCTCGGTCCCCTCCTCGCGGGCCTGTCAGGACGCGCTCCCGGAGCGCTTCCCCGGATGCCCGTACGAGGGCGGGTGCGACCGGCTCCCGGACTCACCCGGGTGGTGCCCGTCTCGTGGACCGGGGGCGACGCAAGGATCGTCGAAGGTCATCGCGCGGCGTTCCTGGGCGGTGCGGCCGTGGGCGACGCGCTGGCCGCGATCGGTCCGGGCTGGACCGACGGCGACCTCGCACCGCTGCTGCTCCCGGGGGCGTAGGGCGCGGCGGTGCCTGGATCAGGGGTGAGGGGAGCGGAGTTCGGGGTCCCGTGGTCAGGGGTTCTCCCGCCACCGTCGGCGCCCGGGGCTGGTCAGAGGGGGACGATCGTCGCCTCGGTCGCCTTGAGGCTGGTCCAGACGGACACCCCGTCGGCGAGGCCGAGTTCGGTGGCCGCCTGCGGGGTGATCTCGGCGACGAGGTCGGGGGCCTGCTCGGAGGTGATCAGGACCCGGAGCCGGCTGCCGCTCGCGGTGATCTCGCGTACGGTGCCGGGCCAGACGTTGCGGGGGCTGCCGGTCGGTTTCTCGCGGTGGAGCGAGACCGCCTCGGGCGCGACGATCGCGAGCGCCGGGGTGCCGGGCGGCGGTGGGTCGGCCGCGACCAGAGTGCCGCCTCCGTCGAGGGCGAGCCCCTCGGCGGAGGCGATGCCGGGCCAGGCGTTGCGGCCCAGCATGCGGGCGACCCAGGGAGAGCGTGGGTGCCGGGTGACCTCCACGGGTGGGGCGTCCTGGAGGGCGCGGCCTTCGTCGAGGACGAGGACGCGAGTGGCGAGGGAGACGGCTTCGACCGGGTCGTGGGTGACGATGAGGCAGACGCCGGGGAAGCCGGCGAGGTGGGTGCGCAGGGTGTGGCGGACGTGGGCGCGGGTGGTCTGGTCGAGGGCCGCGAGCGGTTCGTCGAGGACGAGGAGCCGGGGGCGTGCGGCCAGGGCGCGGGCCAGGGCGACGCGTTGGGCCTGGCCGCCGGAGAGCTGCGTGGGCCGGCGGTGGGCGAGGTGGCCGACGCCGAGCCGGTCGAGCCAGGATCGTGCCTCGCGGCGGGCCTCGGCTCGACGTACTCCTTGGGCCCGGAGGCCGTACGCGGTGTTGGCCAGCGCGCTCATGTGCGGGAACAGCGCGCCGTCCTGGGGGACCCAGGCGACATGCCGTCGGTGCGGGGGCAGGGCGGTGACGTCGGTGTCACCGAGCCGGAGTGCGGCGTGGGCGCGGGGAGTGAGGCCGAGGAGGGCGCGCAGGAGGGTGGTCTTTCCGGCGCCGTTGGGGCCGACGACGGCGATGGTGGTGCCGGGCTCGGCGTCGAGGGTGAGGTGGGTGAAACCGGTGACCTCGGCGTGGAGGGCCCAGCGTTCGGCGCCCTGCTCGGACTCCTGGGACTCCCCGGACGCTCCGGCCTCCCGGGCCTCTCGGGACTCCCCGGACTTCTCGGAGACCGACACGGACACGGACTTGGACACGGGGGGCGCCTGCGGGACCGGCGCGGGATCCTCGGGTCCGACTGCCGGGGCGGGGCGCGTACGGCGGTCCGAAGGGGTTCCCGTCCAGCGGCCGCGCAGGGCGATCAGTACACCCATGGCGATGGCGAGCAGCAGGAGGGAGACGGAGGTGGCGGCTTCCGGTTCGTCCTGGAGCAGGAGGTAGACCTGGAGGGGGAGGGTCTGGGTGGTGCCGGGGAGGTTGCCGGCGAAGGTGATCGTGGCGCCGAACTCGCCGAGTGCCCGTGCCCAGGTGAGGGCCGCGCCCGCGATGAGACCGGGGGCGACCATGGGCAGCGTGACGGTGAAGAAGACCCGTACCGGCGAGGCGCCGAGCGAGGCCGCGGTCTCCTCGTAGCGCGGCCGCAGTCCGCCGAGCGCCCCTTCGAGGCTGATGACCAGGAAGGGCATGGCCACGAACGTGGCCGCGATGACCGCTCCGGAGGTGTGGAACGGGAAGGTGATGCCGAAGGTGTCTTCGAACCAGGGGCCGAGCAGTCCGCGCCGGCCGAAGGCGAGGAGCAGCGCCACACCGCCGACGGTGGGCGGCAGCACCATGGGCAGCAGCACGAGGGAACGGACGAGCGCCTTGCCGGGGAAGGACACCCGGGCCAGCAGCCAGGCGAGCGGGACGCCGAGCACCAGTGACAGTCCCAGCGCCCAGAACGACACGACGAGAGAGAGCCGCAACGCCTCGATCGTCCCGGGAGAGGTGAGGTGGTCGGCGAGTTCGGCCCACTCCGTCCGCACGAGGATGCCGATCAGAGGAAGCGTCAGGAACGCCACGGCCAGGAGCGCCGGTACGGCCAGAGCGACGGGCGTGCGGGCTCCGGGTGTACGGGCTCCGGGTGTGCGGACGCCTGATCGTTTCATCGAATGTCCTGAAGGCGTAGGAGGAACAAGGGGCTGCCCGGTCCCCCGATCCGGGCAGCCCCTCGTGATCTGAGGAGGTTACGGCTTCTGGAAGCCGGCGTCCTGGAGGATCTTCTGCGCCTCGGGCGAGGAGAGCCAGGTGACGAAGGCGGCTGCGGCCTCGGCGTTCTTGGAGTCCTTGATCGTGGCGGCCGGGTACTGGGCGACGGCGTTCTGGTCGTCGGGGATCTCGACGGCGTCGACCTTGTCCTTGGCGCTCTCCGCGTCGGTCTTGTAGACGAGCCCGGCGTCGGCTTCGCCGAGCTCGACCTTGCTGAGGACGGCGCGGACGTTGGGCTCCTGGGAGACCGCCTTCACGGTGATCTTCTGGGCGTCGAGGATCTTCTTGCTGTACTTGCCGGCCGGGACCTCGGGGGCGGCGAGGACGACCTTGAGCTTGGTGTCGGCGAGGTCCTTGAGCTCGTCGACCTTGAACGGGTTGCCCTCGCCGGTGGCGATGACGAGCCGGTTCTTGGCGATGACGACCGGGGTGCCGGTGTCGGCCTTGACCTTGTCCATGCTCTTGGTGTCGGCGGTGACCAGGGCGTCGGCGGGCGAGCCCTGCGCGACCTGTGCGACGAGTTCCTGGGAGCCGGCGAAGGAGAAGGTGATCTTCGTGCCGGGGTGGGACTTCTCGTATGCGGCACCGGCCGTCTTGAAGACGTCGGTGAGTGAGGCGGCGGCGAGGACGGTCAGCTGGGCGGCGGGCGCGCCGCTGGGTGCGCCGGAGGCCGTGGAGCCGCCGGTGTTCTTCTTGGGCTCGTCGTTGCCGCAGGCGGCGAGCGGGACGAGGAGGGCCGTGGTCAGGACAGCGGCGGCGGTGCGGCGTCTGGTGGCGGTGAGGGCGAGAGACATGAGGGTCCGAACTCCTTGGGACGTGAGGGAGATGCATAGCGGGGGGTGACGGGCCGCGCCGACGGCCGATGTCACCCGGTACTGCCGGTACTGCGTGAGGGGTTCAGGTGCGGTCGATGTGCACGCTGGTCGACTTCACGCGGGCGGTGGCCTGCATGCCGACTTCGAGACCCAGCTCCTCCACGGCCTCCCGGGTGAGGAGCGAGACGAGACGATGCGGACCGGCCTGGATCGTGACCTGGGCCGCGACGTCACCGAGCTTGATCGCGGTGACGATGCCGGGGAACGCGTTCCGGACCGAGGTGTACGACGCGTCGTCGTCGCCACTGCCGCCCTGCGCGATCTCCGCGGAGAAGACGGCCAGCGACTTGCCGTCGATCAGGCGCCGACCGCTCTCGTCGCGGTGGGTCGCGATCCTTCCCGCGTCCGCCCAGCGCCGCGCCGTATCCGGGCTCACGCCCAGCAGACGAGCGGCCTGACCGATCGTGTAGGACTGCATGTGCCACACCGTAGGTCGATGAGGGTCTCATCTGCAACAAGCCCGTGCGAGTCTCCATGGCGAATGAGAGGTGGCTTGGAGGAAGGGACGAACGCGCCCTCGGGAGCCCACCGGCGGGAGGTCGCGACGCGCCGCGCGCCCGCCACCTCGACGTCCGATGCGGGGGCAATGCCGAGATCCTCCAGCGCTGCGTACCGCGCTCTGGCCGATCGAACAAGAGGCATTTTGCAGACATCTCTTGGCATCTACGATGGTCGGACTCGAATTTGCCTCGTGAATATGAGATGCGGGCGCGTCCCGTGAGTGCCCTAGGAGTTCCGCATGCAGGTCGATCATCTTCTCCGCCTGGACCGTCTCGACCTCTCCCTCGTCTGGGGTGACGAGGTGCTGCTCGGTCAGGAGATCGGTGGTGTGACGGCGACCGATCTGGAGGACCCGGCCCGGTTCCTTCAGCCGGGGGAGGTCGTCCTGAGCGGGCTGGTGTGGTGGACCCGGGACGGCGACCCGGCGAAGACCGACCGCTTCGTGTCGGCGCTGCGGGACGCCGGTGCGGTGGCCCTGCTGGCGGGGGAGGAGACCCACGGGGAGGTGCCCGTGGAGCTGGCGGATGCCTGCCGGGAGCACCGGATCGCGCTGGTCGCGGTGCCGGCCCATACGAGTTTCCGGGCGATCACCGAAGCGGTGTACGTGCGGCAGTGGGGCGAGCTGAGCCGCCGCCCCACGGACCACCACGCCCTGCCGGAGAACGTACGCGTCGACCTCGACCGCGTCCTGGAGGGCGGGGCGTCGGCCGGTGTTCTGCTGGAGCGCGCGTTCGCTCATCTGGGGACGCCCGCCTGCTACTTGCTGACCGGCAGCGGCCGTACCCTCGCCCGCACCAGCGCGGCGGGTGAACTGCCGGCGCGGCGGGCCGCGGAGGCGCTGCGGGGTACGCGCGGCATGACGGTCCGCGTCGACGCCGACGACACCGCGTTCGACGCCTGGCATCTGCACCTGCCGGAGGGCAACGAGGTGCCACCGCGGGTGCTGCACGAGATAGCCGAGCTCCTGGGCAGGCACCGCCGTCGTCTGGACCGGCGCCGGAAGGAGCGCAGGCAGGCCTACGAGGAGCTCATGGCGCTTGTCGGCGCGGCGTACGGCGAGGTCAACGGCGTGGAGAACGCGCTGGGTTCGTGCGCGCTGCCCGCCACCGGGCCCTACACCGTGGTGGTGGCGTCCCTGGAACCGGCGGGCGAGCGGACGGACGGGGTGGCCGCGCTCACGGAGGCGTTGAGTCATCTGCCGTCGGCCGTGTTCGCCGTCGCCGAGCGGCCGGGCGGTGAGGCGATGGCGGTCCTGGCGCACGAGGACGGCGGGGAGCCGGACGTGCGGGCGGTGCTGGGCGAGGTGTGGCCGCTGCTGCACGCCTGCCGCCCGAAGGCGGCTCTGCACGCCGGGGTCGGCGGGCCGGTCGGCGCTCCGGCCGACCTGGGCCGGGCCCTGACGCAGGCCCGCTATGCGCTCGCGGCGGCCCGTACGACGGCGCCGGCGGCTGCGCTCGTGGCGGGCCTGGAGGACCTGCGCGGACTGGAAACGCTCCTGGCGGGCATCCCCACCGACGTCCGCACCGTCTACCGCGACACCGTCCTGGGCCCGCTCCTGCAGGACGACCGGGCCTCGCATGCCGTGCTGTTGGAGACGCTGGAGGTCTTCCTGCGGGAGAACTGCTCCTGGGCGAGGACCTCCGAGGCCCTGCACCTGCACGTGAACACGGTCCACTACCGGATCGAGCGCATCGAGAGCCTCACCGGGCGGGATCTGTCCCGTTTGGACCATCGGCTGGATCTGCGGGCCGCGTTGCTGTGCCGCTGAGGGCCGGCCAGGGTCGGGCGGGGTCGATCCAGGTTCAGACGGGGTCGATCCAGGCTCAGGCGAGGTCGATCCAGGCTCAGGCGAGGTCGATGTGGACGCTGGTCGACTTCACGCGGGCGGTGACGGTGACGCCGACGTCGAGCGCGAGCTCCTCGACGGCTTCGCGTGTCACGAGGGACACGAGGCGGTGCGGGCCCGCCTGGATCTCCACCTGCGCGGCCACGTCGTCGACGTGTACCGCGGTGACGATCCCGACGAACGAGTTGCGTACCGAGGTCGGCACGTCGTCCTCGGGCACCGCGTGCAGGCCGGCTCCCCGTTCCTGGGCGAAGCGCGCCAGCCCCGCTCCGTCGACCACCCGGTTGCCCGAGCCGTCCCGGTCCACGCGCAGACGACCGCCGTCCGCCCACCGGCGAACGGTCTCGGAACTCACTCCGAGCAGTCGAGCGGCCTGACCAATGCTGTACGACGACACAACCGCACTCTAAGGGCTTTCCGGCCGAGACGATCGGCGCCGTCGGCTTCGATCGGCGCCGTCGGCTTCGCTCGGCCAGGACGGCAGGAGATCACCCTGAGTCGGGTGTCCGCCCCCTCGTCACTCCACGAGCAGGCCTACGGCGCGCAGGGAAGCCGGACCGTGACGAGCAGACCACCGGCGGGGCGGGGAAGGAGGTCGAGGGTCCCGCCGTGGGCGCGGACGACGCTGTGCACGATGGCCAGACCGAGGCCGACGCCCGCGTGCTCGTCGGTGCGTACGCGTTCCGTACCGCGCTGGAAGGGTTCGGTGAGGGTCGGCACCAGTTCCGGTGGGAGCGGTCGGCCCGTGTTCTCGACCCGCAGCACGCTCGTGTCACCGTGTGCCTCGGTGTGGACCGCCACGGTGCCGTCGGCGGGGAGGTTGTGGACGACGGCGTTCTGGACGAGGTTCGTCACCATCCGCAGCAGGAGCTCCCTGGAGCCGCCGGTCACGGCCGCCCCGCCGGTGACGTCGAGCGTGATGCGGCGCTGTTCGGCGAGGGGGAGCAGTGTTTCGGCGACTTCCTCGGCGACGAGGGAGAGGTCGACGCTCTCGCGTGCGAAGTTCCCTCGGTCGCCGCGGCTGAGCAGCAGGAGGGCCTCGGTGAGGTCGATCGCCCGCGTATTGACGGTGTGCAGACGTTCGATGAGTTCGTCCCGGTCCCGCGTGGGGTCCTTGCGGGCGACGTCGAGGAGCGTCCGTGAGATCGCCAGCGGGGTGCGCAGCTCGTGGGAGGCGTTCGCGGCGAACCTCCGCTGCTCGGCGACGTGGGACTCGAGTTGCCGGAGCATCGAGTCGAACGCGTCGGAGAGTTCGCGGAACTCGTCCTGACGTCCCTCCATGCGGATCCGATGGGACAGCGACCCGTTCCCGGCCGTGCGCGCCGCGTCCGTGATGCGGTTGAGGGGCGCGAGCATCCGCCCGGCGAGGAGCCATCCTCCGACGAGGCCGAACACGAGCAGGAAGGCCATCGCCACGGCCGCGGCGGGGAAGAAGGTGCGCACGAGGAGGTAGCGGTTGGGCGAGATCCCGAGAAGGCCCTGGGCGTTGTCGGGCACGTAGCGCAGCAGGAACCCCCACACCACGGCCAGCAGGAGAGCACCGGCGACGGCGAGGAACCCGGCGTAGCTGAGGGTGAGTTTCAGTCGGACGCTGAGCCCCCGGCGTCTAGGCATGCGTACGGCCGGGGCCGGTCGTGTCGGCATGCGCCGTGCTGGGGGCGTTGCCGTCCGTACCGGTGGTGTCGATCCGGTAGCCGACGCCGGCCACCGTGGCGATGACCCATGGTTCGCCGAGCCGTTTGCGCAGTGCGGAGACGGTGATGCGCACGGCGTTGGTCAGGGGGTCGGCGTTCGCGTCCCAGGCTCGTTCGAGGAGCTCTTCGGCGCTGACCACCCCGCCCTCGGCGGCGACCAGGACGTCGAGGACGGCGAACTGTTTGCGGGTGAGGGCGACGTGACGTCCGTCGCGGAAGACCTCCCGGCGGAAGGGGTCGAGCCGCAGGCCACCGATCTCGCGGACCGGGGGGCGGGCGTACGCGCGTCGTCGGTCGAGGGCCCTCAGCCGCAGGACGAGCTCCCGCAGCTCGAACGGCTTGGTGAGGTAGTCGTCGGCGCCGAGCCCGAACCCGGACGCCTTGTCGTCGATCCGGTCGGCAGCGGTGAGCATGAGGATCGGGATGCCGCTGCCGGAGGCGACGATGCGCCGGGCGACCTCGTCGCCGGAGGGGCCGGGGATGTCGCGGTCGAGGACCGCGAGGTCGTACGAGTGGACGCCGAGCAGTTCCAGAGCGGAGTCGCCGTCGCCGGCGATGTCGGCGGCGATCGCCTCCAGGCGCAGGCCGTCACGGACGGCCTCGGCCAGGTAGGGCTCGTCCTCCACGATCAGTACGCGCATGCGCGAAGCCTAAGCAGCACGACATATCGCCGGCGTATGCGGGCCGCGCTCAGGGGTGTGGGCGTGGGGCGTGAGCAGGGACGTGGGCGTGAGCAGGAACGTGGGCGTCAGCAGGGACGTCTGAGAGGACGCCCGCACGCGCCGGACACGTGCCTCAGCCTGCCGGTGTCAGCACATGCCGCGGCCGGTCCGACGGCGTCGCCTCCGCCGTAGCGCGCCACCAGCGGCGCGACGCCAGTCCGGCCAGCACGGCGCCGGTGGCGTTGATCAGTACGTCGTCCACGGAGGACACCCGGTCGAGCCGCAGGACGGACTGCGCGGTTTCGACCAGGATCGAGCAGCCCGCCCCGAGCGCCAGGATCCGCGGCACGGACGCCAGGGCCGCGAAGCGCATCGGGGTGAAGAACCCCAGCGACGCGAAGACCAGCAGGTTGCCGACGATCCCGAGCGGCCCCATCACGACCAGGTCCCGCAGCGGTACGAGGCTCACCCGGGCGGGCGCGATGCCGGGCGCGGAGCCCGGCATCAAGGTCAGCCACAGGAACGGCACCGTCCCGTGGACCATGCCCACCTCGGCCAGCGACATGCACCACGCCGATGCGACACCGGCGGCACGGCGACGGTACGCCAGAGCCCACGCCATCAGCACGGCCAGGGGCAGCGTGACCAGCGTCATGAGCACCACACCGTTGAACGTGTCGAAGCAGCCGTGCCACCGCCCGGCCATGCAGCGCGGAGCGGGCATCATGAGCGGCCCCCGCAGGACGAACAGGGCGCTCGCCAGGCCGAGGACGGCCAGACCGAGGAGCACGATCCTGCGCGTGCGGCCGGGCGGTGCCGGCAGGGATGCGTCGTGGTTCATGCCCCCATGGAAGGCGGAGGGCCGTTGCAGCGGCGTATGCGATTTTCGATAGGCCCGCGATACGTCATCCGCAGCCGCGGGCCCGGTGGTCCGTTGGTCTCCCGATGGACCATCGGGGAGGCCGCTCACTGGGCCAATGGCTCAAGAGGTCGGCGATGAGTTGAGCCATGGGAGACCTGGATGGTTTCCTTGTCGTATCCAGGTACTTTCGGCGCCGCGCAGCGCCGGGGCGGCGACGAGGCCGGTCCGGACCGCGGCGCCTTCGTCATGTCCGCGAGCCCCCACCACCCCGGGACGCCGCGCGACAGGACGGAAGGCAAGACGAGGGGGCGGTTCACCACCGTGAAGAGGATGTTCGTGGCACCGGATCCGGGGCACGTCAGGTTGAGGAACTCGCTGCGAGCCGTCATGGGCATCGCGCTCGCCGTCGCCCTCGCGGAGCTGGCCGGTCTTTCGCTGACCGCCTCGATCACCGGTGGTCTGGCGGCGCTGCTCGCGCTGTTCACCGTCATGGACTCCACCGTCCGGGCGCAGGCCGTGACGACCCTGCTCCTGCCGGCCGCGGGCTTCCCCGTGCTCGCCCTGGCCACCGCGCTGCACGACATCACGCTGCTGCGCGACCTCGCCTTCCTGGCCGTGGTCTTCTGCGGGGTCTACGCACGGCGCTGGGGACCGCGTGGGCACGCGCTGGGGATCTTCGCCTTCATGAACTTCTTCACGACCCAGTTCCTCCACGCCGTCCCGGGCCAGCTCCCGGAGCTCTACGCGGCGGTGGGCATCGCCCTGGCCGCGGCGGGCGCGGTGCGCTTCGTCCTGTGGCCGCTGGAGCGCCGCATCCCTCCCGCCTCCGCGCCGGCCCCGCTGCCCGGCTCGGGGCTCTCCCGTGTGACCACGCGACAGGCGTTCCAGGCCGCGGCCGCGTGCGCCGTGGCGCTCGCGGTCGGCCAGGTGCTGTCCGAGGACCGCTGGTACTGGGCCGTGGGCACGACGTGGTGGATCTTCGTCAACACCGTGTCGCGGGGCGAGACGCTGGTACGCGGCTTCCGCCGGGTGCTGGGCACGGTGATCGGCATCGCCGTGGGCATGGTGGTCGCCATCCCGCTGAACGGGGCGGTGGCCCCCACGGCCGTCCTGGTGGCCCTCTGCGTCTTCGGGATCTTCTACACGGCGCCCGTCTCGTACAGCTGGATGATGCTGGCCGTGACCGTGATGGCGGGCCTGCTCTACGGGCTCCTCGGCGTGCTCGACCCGGCGCTGCTGGTCCTGCGCCTGGAGGAGACGGCCGTCGGCGCGGTCTGCGCCGCGCTCGCCGTGCTCCTCATCCTACCGGTCACCACGCACGCGATCAACGACGCCTGGATCCAGCGCGCCCTGCAGGGCGTCCGGTCCGCCACGTCCGCCTCCCTGCGGCGCCTGTCCGGTGACGAGGACGCCGACCCGACCCCCCACGCCGCCGAGCTGGAGCTGCTGCTCGGACGGGTGCGCCTGTCCCTCGCGCCCCTCGTCCATCCGCTGAGTCCCTTCCGGGGCCGGAAGGCCCGGGCCCGTCAGGTGCTGGCGCTCCTCGACGAGTGCGCCGACGAGGTGCGTGGGCTCACCGCGGTGGCGGCCGACCCGGCCGCGAGCCACGACGCCCGCCTCGCGGCTGCCTGCTGGCGCGTCGAGGCGGCGGTGGAGCGGCTGACGTCGCCCCGGGGCGGACGCGGGGAAGGGGCGCCGACGGCCGCTGCGGCCGCTCCGGCCGCCGGTCAGGTCGCTCTCGACCACGTCAGCGGTCTGGAGAAGCTGCTCGCCGCGCTCGACGAGCCGCTGCGGACGCCCCCGGGCTCGTTGCTCGTTCGCTCCTGACAACTCCGGCGTTGTTCCTGACAGCTCCGAGACCACTCCTGGCGACTCCGGCACCGTTTCCGGCGACTTCGGCACGGTTCTCGGTGGCTCCCGGTCACGGTTCCCGGCGACGGCTCCCCGCACAGCTCGGCTCTTTGGTCTAGACCGCCTGCTACCGTCGGCCGCACGAAGGCCGGTCGACCG
Source organism: Streptomyces sp. NBC_00250 (assembly GCF_036192275.1). Taxonomy (NCBI): domain Bacteria; kingdom Bacillati; phylum Actinomycetota; class Actinomycetes; order Kitasatosporales; family Streptomycetaceae; genus Streptomyces; species Streptomyces sp. NBC_00250. The sequence continues at coordinate 7,800,338 of NZ_CP108088.1, forward strand.
TGACCGGCACCGGGACAGGGGAGGCGTCGTGGGCGGCACAGGGACGGTTCGGGGCCGGGGCGCGGTACGGGCGTACATCGGCTCCTTCACCTCGGCGGGCGGGCGGGGCGTCCTCGCCGCCGACGTGGACGCGGAGACGGGCGCGCTGACCGTCACCGGCGGCAGCGACGCCGTCGCCGACCCCTCCTTCCTCGCCCTCGCGGGCCCCGTGCTCCACGCCGTGTCCGAGACCGAGTCCGGCGCCGTGGCCGCCTTCGACATCAGCGGGCCCGTACCCAGGCCACTCGGCTCGCCCGTGCCCGTCGACGGCGCCGCGCCCACCCACCTCGCCCTCGCCGACGGGCACCTCCTCACCGCCAACTACACCTCCGGCAGCGTCACCGCCCTGCCTCTCGCCGAGGACGGCACCGCCCGCCCCGCCACGGCCGTCCTGCGGCACGAGGGCCGCGGACCCGTCACCGCGCGCCAGGCCCGCCCGCACGCCCACCAGGTTCTCCCCGACCCCAGCGGCCGGTGGGTCGTCAGTGTGGACCTCGGCACCGACTCCGTACGGATCTGCGCACTCGACGCCGCCACCGGGACGCTCACCCTCCACGGCGAGACCGCGCTGCGCCCCGGCACCGGACCGCGCCATCTCGCCTTCCACCCGGCAGGCACGCACGCGTACGTCCTGAACGAGCTGGAACCCACGCTCACCGTCTGCCGCTGGGACGCCGAGGCCGGCGTGCTCGAGCCGCTCGCCGAGACCCCCGTCGTCCCCGAGGGCACCCCCGGACCCAGCTACCCCTCCGAGGTGGTCGTCGCCCCCGACGGGCGCTTCCTGTGGGCCGCCGTGCGCGGCGACGACACGCTCGCCGTGCTCGCCCTCGAAGGCGACGGGGCCGCCCTGGTCGCCACCGTGCCCTGCGGCGGTACCTGGCCCCGCGATCTGACCCTCGCCCCGTCCGGTCGGCACCTGTACGCCGCGAACGAGCGCTCCGGCGACGTCACCTGGTTCACCCTCGACCCGGAGACCGGGATCCCCGCGCGCGGGGGCTCGGTCGAGGCCCCGGCGGCCTCCTGCGTCGTCTTCGGCTGAGCCGACCCGAGCGGCGGCGCCAGGGGTACGCCGAAGGGCCCGCACCGGAGATCGGTGCGGGCCCTTCGACGTACGGGCTCGGGTCGCGGTCCTCAGAGCGAGGGCGCGCCGTGCGGCTGCTGCGGCGGGATGCCCAGAGCGGCCGTGTACTGCGAGAACACCAGCTTGCCGATGGCCGGGTAGGCACCCAGCGGCTCGGCGGCGGCACACCCGGCCTCCTTGGAGGCCTCGTCGAGCAGGCCGTCGGCCAGCTCGGGGCCGATCAGGTAGGGGGCGAGGGCCAGCTGCTCGGAACCGGTGGCACGCAGCTGCTCGGCGACGGAGGCGATCGAACCCTCCTGGTCGAGGGCTGCGGCCATCACCGGCACGGCGAGGCGCGCGGCGAGCAGCATGCCGGTGATCCCGGCGGCCTGCACGGCCTCCTCGCCACCGACCGTGGCCAGGATGATGCCGTCGGCGGCCGTCGCGACCGTGAAGAGCCGGGCGCGGTCGGCACGGGCCAGACCCGCCTCGGAGAGACGCACGTGCAGCGCCTCGGCGAGCAGCGGGTGCGGGCCGAGGACGTCGGTCAGCTCGGCGGTGTTGCCGGCGTCCATGACGGCCTGGCGGACCTGGCGCGTCTGGGCGCTGTCCGGACCCGCGAGGAGCGGCACGACGACCGCGGCGGGGCCGGTGGGGGCGCTGACCTCGCGGCCGGCGGCCAGAGCCAGCTCGTACCGCTCGTGGCGCAGGGTGGCGGCGGCCGTGAGAACGGTCGCCAGCGTGGGGTACTCGCTGTCGTCGCCTTCGAGGAAGCCGATCAGGGCATCGAGACCGGGCAGCTCGGAACGGGCGATGCTCACGACCTCTTCGGCCAGTGAGCGTATGGCGGCGGACGGCGCGCCGGGCACAGCGAGAACCAGTGCGGGAGCGCCCTCGGGCGCCGCCGCGGGTTCGGGGCGACGGTGCCGCCCGGACTGACGGGGTCGAGGCATTCGTACAGGCAGGCCGGAAGCAGGCCCATTGGGGGAGCTCATGGCGCCGCATGCTACTGGTTTCGCCCGGCGCGCCGTCGGCTGAGGTGCGATCATGCGCCTTCTGCCCCTCTATGTCCCCTCGATGTCCCCTCCAGGACCCTCCGGGACGCGCTCCCTGCCCCCGCCACGACCCGACGCACCGCCTCCCACCTGGGCGGATGACACCCCCTAGGGAGTGTCCCGCCCGAACAGCCGTAGCAGTGAGACGTCCTCCGGCAGCCGCAGGGTGCCCGTGGCGAGGGCCGACGCGAGCGCGACCGCCCCGGCCAGCGGATCTCCGGCGGGGGACACCGTCCTGGCCTCCGGGATCCGCTCCGCGAGCGCCGCCCGCAGCGGTACGAGCAGGGGGTCGCCCATCTTGAACAGGCCCCCCGTCAGTGCCACGAGCGCCCCGGGCCCGGCGGGGCACACCGCCTCGGCGGCCTCGGCGATGTGCCCGGCCGCCCGCGCCAGGATGTCCGCCGCCACGGGGTCCGCCGCGGCGCACAGTCCCACCTCGGGGGCGAAGGAGGCGAGCACGGCGGGCCGGTCGGTACGGGGGTACAGCGTGCCCGGCAGGCCCGCCGCCGGGCCGAACAGCTTCTCGGCGCGGGCCAGGAGCGCCGCGGAACCGCCGCTGCGGCCGTCGTACGCGCGCATGGCCGCCTCCAGGCCGGCCCGGCCGATCCAGGCTCCGCTGCCGCAGTCGCCGAGGAGGTGGCCCCAGCCGTCGGCCCGCCGCCAGGACGTCAGGTCCGTGCCGAGCGCGATCATGCCCGTACCGCCCGCGACGACGGCCCCCGGTTGCTGCCCGAGCGCCCCGGCGTACGCCGTGACCGCGTCGGCCGCGAGGGCGAGCCGTCGTACGCCCCAGGCCTCGGCGAAGGCGCCCGGCAGCTCGGCCCGCAGTTCGTCGCCGAGCGTGGCCATCCCGGCGGCGCCGACGGCCACGGCCACGACCGGCCGCGCGCCGTGAGGCTCCGTCAGGGCGCGGACGGCCGGTAGGACCTGTTCGAGGAGATGCCGGGCGGAGATCCCGCCGGGGCCGGTGCGTACCGGTTCTCGTGAGGAGCGGGTGTCGAGCACGGCGCCGCCCGCCGCCTCGGCCAGCGCGATCCGCAGCCCCGAACCGCCGGAGTCGACGCCGACGACCAGAGCGTCGGCCGGGTCGTTCACGGAATCCACGGGAGCCACAGGAGCCACGGTGCACCGTCCTTGCCACGGGTGGGGCGGGGGAGTGGGCGGAGTCTAGGGGGTCGGCCGTGAAGGCGTCCGGACCGGGGTGTCACTGTAGGCCGGTAGAGTGACGGACCGTGACAGCGCGACCGTTGAACGAACTGGTGGAGCCCGGCTGGGCGGAGGCCCTGAGCCCCGTGGCGGGCCGTGTGGCGGAGATGGGCGACTTCCTGCGTGCGGAGATCGCCGCGGGCCGGACCTACCTTCCGGCGGGACGGCATGTGCTGCGGGCGTTCCAGCAGCCCTTCGACGAGGTGCGGGTCCTGATCGTGGGTCAGGACCCCTATCCGACACCGGGGATGGCGATCGGACTGAGCTTCGCGGTCGCGCCCGAGGTCCGCTCGCTGCCGGGCAGCCTGGAGAACATCTTCCGGGAGCTGCACACCGACCTTGGCATGCCCCGCCCGTCGAACGGCGACCTGACCCCCTGGACCAGCCAGGGCGTCCTCCTCCTCAACAGGGCGCTGACCACCGCCCCGCGCAAGCCGGCCGCCCACCGCGGCAAGGGCTGGGAAGAGGTGACCGAGCAGGCCATCCGCGCGCTGGCCGCCCGGGGCAAGCCGCTGGTGTCGATCCTGTGGGGCCGCGACGCCCGCAACGCCCGCCCGCTCCTCGGCGATCTGCCGGCGATCGAGTCCGCGCACCCGTCCCCCATGTCCGCGGACCGCGGCTTCTTCGGCTCCCGGCCCTTCAGCCGCGCGAACGAACTCCTCCTGAACCAGGGCGCCCAGCCCGTGGACTGGCGCCTGCCCTGACACCCCCGCGGCCCCGTTTCGTACGGAGGGGCCGCGGGCCAGGACTCAGATCACCGCCGCCCGCACACACAGCACGTCCGGCAGGTGTTCGGCGAGAAGCTGCCAGCTGTCGCCGTCGTCCGCGCTCGCGTACACCTCGCCGTTGCGGTTGCCGAAGTACACGCCCGCAGGGTCCGCGTCGTCCGTGCACAACGCGTCCCGGAGCACCGTGCCGTAGTGGTCGCCCTCGGGCAGCCCCCGGCTCAGCGGCTCCCAGGTGGCTCCGGCGTCGGTCGTGCGGTAGACCCGGCACCGGCGGCCGGCCGGGACCCGGTCGGAGTCCGCGGTGATCGGGAAGACATAGGCGGTGTCCGGGCGGTGCGGGTGCGCGGCGACCGCGAAGCCGAAGTCGGAGGGCAGCCCGGAGCCGATGTCCGTCCAGCTGGCGCCGGCGTCGTCGCTGCGGAACACGCCCCAGTGGTTCTGGAGGTAGAGCCGGTCCAGATTGCCCGCGTCCTGGGCGATCTTGTGGACGCACTGTCCGAACACCGGGTGCGGGTCCGGCAGGAAGACCGCCGACACACCCCGGTTGGAAGGCTCCCAGGCGGCCCCGCCGTCCTGCGAGCGGAACACCCCCGCGGTGGACACCGCGACCGTGACCGCCTCGGGGTCGCGCCGGTCGGTCACCACGGTGTGCACGGCCTCGCCGCCTCCGCCCGGCACCCACTGGGAGCGGGTGGGGTGCTCCCACAGCGGGCGGACGAGCTCGAAGGACTCCCCGCCGTCCGCCGACCGGAAGAGCGCGGCCGGTTCCGTCCCCGCGTACACGACGCCGGGGGAGTGCTCCGGCGCCGGGTGCAGCTGCCAGACGCGCTCAAGGGAGGCCCCGGTGTCCTCGGGGAACTTCACGGCCGGTCGCGCCGGCTCGGTCCAGGTCTTGCCGAGGTCGTCGGAGTGGAAGACGGACGGTCCCCAGTGGGCGCTGTCCCCGCCCACGAGCAGCCGCGGCGTGGGCCCGCGGGTGTCCAGGGCGACCGAGTAGACCGCCTGCGCGGGAAAGGCCGGATCGTCGAACTCCCATCGGCCGTCGTGCCTGCGGCCGATGAAGAGTCCCTTGCGGGTGCCTACGGTGAGGAGTACGTCGGGCATGGCTGCCAACCTCCAGGACGCCGTTGTCGCGGATACGGGCCAGTCTGCACCCGGCCACTGACAACGGCTCCCGGACACCCCGCGCCCCGGCTGCGCCGCCCTGATTCAGGCCCCGGCGCCCACGGGCGCGGTCCTCAGATCGCCCAGGCGTACTGCGGCGGCGCCGTGTGCGTCTCCGCGCCGAGGTCACGCGCGGCGCGGCGGGCCCAGGAGGCGTCGCGCAGCAGCTCGCGGCCGAGGAGGACCGCGTCGGCCTCACCGTCGGCGACGATCTTCTCGGCCTGCTCGCTCTCGGTGATGAGGCCGACGGCGGCCACGGGCAGCCCGGTCTCCGCCCTGACGCGGGCCGCGAAGGGCACCTGGTAGCCGGGACCCACCGGGATCTCGGCAGGTCCGCCGTTGCCGCCGCTGGAGACGTCGAGGAGGTCGACGCCGTGCTCGCGAAGAAGTGCGGCGAACCGCACGGTCTCGTCGATCGTCCAGCCCTGCTCCTGGAGCCAGTCGGTGGCGGAGATGCGGAAGAACACGGGGAGTTCCTCGGGCCACACGGCCCGCACGGCGTCGACGACTTCGAGGGCGAGGCGGGTCCGGTTCTCGAAGGAACCGCCGTACGCGTCGGTGCGGTGGTTGCTGTGCGGGGAGAGGAACTCGCCGATGAGGTAGCCGTGGGCGCCGTGCACCTCGATGACCTGGAACCCGGCGTCGAGGGCGCGGCGGGCCGCGTCGGCGAACTGCCCGGTGATCTCCCGGATCCGCTCGACGGTCAGCTCGGTCGGCACCGGGTAGCCCTCGGCGAACTCGACGGGGCTCGGCGCGACGGGCTGCCAGCCGGGGCCGCCCTCGGGGACGGGCCCGCGGCCCTCCCAGGGGCGCTTGGTGGAGGCCTTGCGTCCGGCGTGCCCGATCTGGATGCCGGGCACGGTGCCGTGGTCCTTGAGGAAGCCGGCGATGCGACCCAAGGCCTCGGTCTGGGCGTCGTTCCAGAGGCCGAGGTCCGCCGGGCTGATCCGGCCCTCGGCGGAGACGGCCGTCGCCTCGACCAGGATCAGTCCGGTGCCGCCAGTGGCCCGGGAGGCGTAGTGGGCGAAGTGCCAGTCCGTGGCGACACCCGCGTCGGGTCCGGTCATCTCCGCCGAGTACTGGCACATGGGCGCCATCCATACCCGGTTGGGGACGGTCAGCGACCGCAGGGTGTAGGGCTCGAACAGGGCGACGCTCATGACGGACTCCGTTTCGGGATGCCTCGAAGGACGCTAGTACGGTAACCATCGTAGTACGGCACCTGTCAAACTACGAGGGTCCTCGTACAATGGCCCGTATCCCGGATGAAGTGGAGCCGCCGCCATGACGACCGCCACCAGCCCCCGTGCTCTCGAGCACCCCGCGCGCGACCAGATCCGCCTGGAGGCGGTGCTGCACGCGCTCTCGGACCCGGTGCGCCTGCGGATCGTGCGGGACATGGCGCGCGAACGCGCCGAGCTCAGCTGTTCGTACTTCGACCTCCCGGTGACCAAGTCCACGACGACGCACCACTTCCGGGTGCTGCGCGAGGGCGGAGTCATCCGGCAGACGTACCGCGGTACGGCCAAACTCAACGCCCTGCGCGAGGACGACCTCGAAGCCCTCTTCCCGGGCCTGCTCGCCGCGGTCCTGGCAGCGGCAGGCGCCCAGGCCGACCGCGAGGACGCGACGGCCTAGGCCTGCGAGAGGGGTCGTGTCCCGTTACAGCCCCCGCATCCTCCCGATCTCCGCCGACTGCTGGGCGATCACGTCGTTCGCCATCTCCTCCACGAGGACGTTGTTGCCCTCGCTCAGCACCTCGGCGGCCATCGTCACCGCCCCCTCGTGGTGCGTGATCATCAGCTTCAGGAACAGTTCGTCGAAGGCCTTGCCCTTCGCGTTCCCGAGCTCCTTCAGCTGCGCCTCGCTCGCCATGCCCGGCATCGAGTGATGGTCGTGGCCCGCCTGTTCGCGCGGGCCACCGTTGTTTTTCAGCCAACCTTCCATCGCGCCGATCTCCGGCTTCTGCGCCGCCGCGATCCGCTCGGCGACCCCCTTCACCTGAGCCGAGGCCGCCCGCTGCGGGGCCAGCGCGGTCATGGTGAGGGCCTGCCGGTGGTGCACGATCATCATCTGCGTGTAGGTGTAGTCGGCGCTGTTCGGGCTCTGGTCCGGAAGCAGCTTCGCGGCTTCCTCGGGGGATATCCGCCTGGCCGGTTCGCCGGGCTTTCCCGGCGCGACCACGGTCCCGGCCGATCCCTTGGCCTCCGGTGCGCCCTTGTCGGGCCCCGACTCGCAGGCGCTGAGGGCGAGTACGGCGACGGCGGACAGGGCCACGGCGACGACGGCACGCTGACGGCGGATCAACAACGCGACCTCCAGATGTTCTTGCGGGGACAGTGACCGTTCCTAGCACTTTTCTCGGGGTGACCGATCAAAAACCTTCATTACGTCTGTGTTGCCATCTGTTGAGATGTGCACGGCAAGGAAGATACTGCCGGGGTCCAACACCCGTTCAACGCTGAACGGATACCAGGGAGGACGGAGTGACTTCGTTGCGTACCCCGCGTACCACGTCCATCACGCGCGACCCGCGTGCCAGGCTCAGACGCCTTGGCGTGGCATCCGCCGCGGCCGGACTGATGGCCACCATGTTCATGGCGGCCCCCGCCACCGCGACTCCCGACCCGGGAGACGTCCCCGCGCAGGGCAAGGTGTCCTCGGAGCAGGCGGCCGAGGCGCGTGCCGCGATACAGAGCGGTGAGATACCCGGCGTGGACGAGATCGTCCACAGCTCGAACATCGAGCACCTCGCCAACATCCCCAAGGACGCCCTCCCGGGCACCAACTCGGACCTCGCCTTCCAGGGCAAGTACGCCTTCGCAGGCAACTACGACGGCTTCCGGATCTTCGACATCAGCAACCCGAAGTCCCCGAAGACCGTCGCCCAGGTCCTCTGCCCGGGCTCCCAGAACGACATCTCCGTCTCCGGGGACCTGCTGTTCCTCTCGACGGACTCCTCCCGGAGCGACAACTCCTGCGCCAGCACGACGCAGCCCGCCTCGGTCAAGGAATCCTGGGAGGGCATGAAGATCTTCGACATCAGCGACGTCCGGAACCCGAAGTACGTCGCCGCCGTCGAGACCGCGTGCGGCTCGCACACCAACACGCTGGTGCCCAAGAAGCGGGACGTGTACATCTACGTCTCGTCGTACTCGCCCAACGCCGCGTTCCCGGACTGCCAGCCCCCGCACGACGGCATCTCGGTCATCAAGGTGCCCCGCAAGGCGCCCGAGAAGGCCGCGCTCGTCGGCTTCCCCGTCCTCTTCCCGGGCGAGGGCCCGGACGGCGGCGGCAACCCCGGTGGCCCGACCAACCCGGGTGTCTCCAAGACCACGGGCTGCCACGACATCACCGTGCTGCCGGAGAAGGACCTCGCGGCCGGCGCCTGCATGGGTGACGGCATCCTCTTCGACATCGAGGACCCCGAGCACCCGCGGGTGATCGACCGTGTCCAGGACAACGTCAACTTCGCGTTCTGGCACTCCGCGACCTTCAACCAGAAGGCCGACAAGGTCGTCTTCACCGACGAGCTCGGCGGCGGCGGCGCCGCCACCTGCAACGCCGCGGTCGGCCCGAACCGCGGTGCCGACGGCATCTACGACATCGTCGGCAAGGGCAAGAAGAGCAAGCTCGTCTTCCGCAGCTACTTCAAGATCCCGCGCCACCAGGCCGACACCGAGAACTGCGTCGCCCACAACGGCTCGCTGATCCCGGTCAAGGGCAAGGACATCATGGTCCAGGCCTGGTACCAGGGCGGCATCTCCGTCTGGGACTTCACCGACTCCCGCAAGCCCAAGGAGATCGCCTACTTCGAGCGCGGCCCGCTGTCCGCCACCACCATCGCCACCGGCGGCTCGTGGTCCGCGTACTACTACAACGGCTACATCTACTCGAACGACATCGCCAAGGGCTTCGACGTCCTGAAGCTCTCCGACCGTCGTACCGACCCCGCGAAGCGGATCCGGATGGACGAGCTCAACGTCCAGACGCAGCCGGACTACTTCGACTTCGACGACTGACCGGAGCCGTGACCACCGGCCGTCGCCTCGCGGCGGCCGGCTGACGGCCTGAGGGCCGGCGTACCGTCGGGCGGACCCCCGTCCGGCGGCATGCCGGCCTCCCAGTCCAGGCCGTACCGGTGGAACAGCTCCGAACGCAGCCGCGCCAGCGGCATCTTGGCGCCGGGAAGCAGCACCGCCACCACCGCGCCCATCAGCAGGGCGCGCAGCATCGGATAGTCTGTGTCCACGTCCTCGGAGCCGTAGCGCGTGACCGTGTCGCGCAGCAGGAACGCCAGGCGTTGCTGCTCCTCGCACTGCACGAACCCCTCGGCCTGCAGAATGCCCGCCATATGGGTGCGCATCAGGGTGGGGCGCTCCGCCGCGAGCCCGAGGATCGCGTCGATCGCGCGCGCCATGCGCTCGCGGCCGTCCTCCGTGTGCGGCTCGCGCTCCAGGGCCTCTTCCAGGGTGAGATGCATCAGCCGGTGCACCGCGGCCTGCAGAAGCTGCCGCTTGCCCGGGAAGTAGTACGAGATCAGCCCCCGCGCCGAACCGGCCCGCTCCGCGATGTCGCCGAGCGTCGTCGCCTCGTAACCACGTGTGTCGACCAGCTCCACCGTGGCCTGCAGAATGCGCTCGCGGGACCTGCGCCGAAGCTCTTCATTGACCGATGGGCTACGCGGGGACATGCTGGACTCCTGCGTTGACTGGCTGCCAGCCAATATACTCGGCGCATCCCGTCGGCATGCCCGTGTGGCAGGCCGCCGGGGATGCCGTCTGTTCTGGGCGACACGGGGGATCGTCCAGAACAGGCGGCTTCACTCTGTTCCTCCCATTCTGCTCCCCTTGCTGCCGACGTCCGCCGGTCCGGTCCGGGGGAAACGTCGCTCGCTCCAGCGGTACGTCAGGACCGCCACGGCCACACAGCACCAGCCGAGCAGCCAGCCCCCGAGCACGTCCGACGGCCAGTGCACGCCCAGGTAGACCCGCGTCCAGCCCACACCGAGCACCGAGACGAGCGCGACGCCCGCGAGGGTGCCCCAGCCGCGCCACTCGTCCCGCCACCGCAGGGACAGCACCCAGAGCAGCAGCCCGCAGGTGACCATGGCCGTCATCGCGTGCCCGGACGGGAAGGCGGCGAAGCGCGCCGAGTCGACCGGATCGGTCCACTGCGGCCGGTCCCGCCCCACCAGCGTCTTGAGGCCCTGCTGGAGCCCCACGGCAAGCAGGCTCGTCACGGCCACCCACAGGGCGAGGCGCCGCTCCCGCTCCCACCACAGCAGCACCACGGCCCCGGCGGCCAGGGCGCGCATCGTCCACGGGTCCCACACCCAGTCGCTGAGGATCCGGTGCGCCTGGGTGAGCCCGGGGTCGGCCACCGCGTCACGGTGGAGGGCCTCGACCACCGACCGGTCGAAGGAGAGCAAGGGGGTCCACCCGACGGCGACGAGCACGAGCAGGAGAACGGCCAGGGCCCCGGAGATCACGGCGGAGGAGCGCATGCGTCGATCCTGCCCGACGATCAGCTCCGGACGATCTTTCGCGCTCCCCGCGCGCGCCGTCGCGCGCGCCCGGACCGGCGCGCCTCCCGTCACCCCTGTCCCAGCGCGCTGAGCGCCGGGACGAAGGCGACGAGCACCGGGACCACCGGCACCAGGGAGGCGGCGGCGGTGAGCCGGAGTCGGCGGCCGGCCGTGAGCCGGGGCGCCGCGGTCAGCAGCCGGTTCACCCGGCGCGGCAGATCGCCGTACGGGGCTTGGCCCGGCCCGAACACGCCCCGGTCCTCGTTCAGTTCGACCAGCGCGAGCGCGATCGTCAGCCGCCCGAACCGGCGCGAGGCCACGTCGTCGGCGGCCAGCTCCACCAGCCGGTGCATCTCCTCACGGAAGGCCGCGAAGACGGGAATCCCCGGGAATCCGGCGGCCAGCGCCGCCGAGGAGTGCAGCAGCCAGTCGTGCCGGGCGCGCGCGTGCCCCTGCTCGTGCGCGAGGACCGCGTCCAGCTGACGCCCCTTCAACCGCCGTAGCGCCGCCGTGGTGATGACCAGCTGGGGCGTGGTGCCCGCCAGCCACCAGGCGTTCGCCCGCTCGCCCTCCAGGACCACGAGGCGCTCGCTGCCCGGCTCTTCGCCGGGCAGCAGGGGTGCGCGGACGAGCAGATCGCAGCGGCGCTGCCTGCGCCGCGCCCGGGCCTGGCTGATCTCCCGGCCCAGCATCGCCCCGGACCAGACCCCACCGGCCGCCAGGGCCACCGCGAGCACCGCGGACCAGGGGCCGGTCGTCCCCAGTTCATAGGCGTCGATCACCGCGCGCGGCGCGGGCGCGAAGACCTGGCCCCGTACGGCCTGCCAGGCCGTCGAGGCGCTGAACGTCATGGAGAGGGCGAAACTCAGCAGCACCGCGGCGACCACGCACTGCCAGACCCAGAGGGCCACCACGGGTTCTCGCTCCACCCAGTCCGCCCGTGACAGCAGCCGGGGGGCCGCGAGGGCGGTCAGGACGCCGAGCAGGAACAGCGCGAGGGAGACCCACATGGCGCCAGCCTATGAGCGCGGTACTGGTCGGGGGTATGCCCGCGGACGGCAAGTGACGTACGCCACGGTTTCGTTGCCCACGGCACGGCACGGCACGGCACGGCACGGCACGGCAGGGCGCGGCCCGCCCCGCCCGCACGCGTCTACCGGCCGCACCCCTCTCGGGCGGCCACCCTCACAGCGTCACCAGCATGGCCAGCATCGCGAGCGCCATCGACAGCCGGCAGGCGAGCGCCAACTCCGGCCGTGCCGCCCAGGCCGGTCCGAGCGCCGGCCCTCCCCCCGGCCCGGTCCCTGCGGCTACCCCGGCCGTAGCAGCGGCCATGGCCCCCGTCGCCGTCGGCATCGCGACCGGCACGAGTCTCGCGCCCGCGTGCAGCACGTACGCCATGTAATAGAGGAGCAGCCCGCCGGTGAGTACGGGTATGCCACCCGCCGTGCCGACCGTGTGCCCCGAGTGCGCCCCCGCTCCGGGCGCGGCCATCGACACCGCCATGTAGACCATGGCGAGCGAGCCGATCAGATGGTGCAGATGGTGTCCGCCGCGCCGCACCGCCGCGAGTCCGTGCAGCGTCGCGCCGCCGAACACCGCCGCGTACACCGCCCAGCTCCACTCCGGCGGCGTGAGGACCGCCGTGGGCAGCGCCATCGTCGCCATCCCGAAGCCCATCACCGCCTCACCGCGAGCGGCCCGCCGCTCCTCCCCGGTGCACGCGCGCATCCGCAGCAGGCAGTACACGCCCGTCACCGCGCAGAGCGCGACCATCAACCACCCGGGCAGGGCCGGTCCGTGCACGGCGCACCTCCCCCTCGACGGCGTCCCCTTCCCGGAGGATGCCCGCGCTCGACCGGGCACACGCGGGCGCACGGGCGCGCACCGGCGTACAAGGGGGTGTGAAAGGTGCTGAGATCGGGGGTGGGGCACCCCAGTAGGCTCGGGACGATCGCGTACGACGATCGTCAGCGCCCGAGGGGAGCCCCGTTCACATGGACACCGCCACGCCGCAGGAGACCGGCCGGATCAGCTATCGCGAGGCGGTCCTGGACGACGTCCCGGCCCTCGTCCCGCTCGTCGAGTCGGCCTACCGGGGCGATGCCAGCCGGGGTGGCTGGACCACCGAGGCGGACCTCCTGCAGGGGCAGCGCACCGACCCCGACGGTGTGGCGGCCGTGATCACCGCGCCCGGCAGTCGGCTCCTGATCGTCGAGCGCGACGGCGAGATCGTGGCCTGCTGCCAGCTGGAGCACCGCGGCGAGGCGGCCTACTTCGGCATGTTCGCGGTCCGCCCCGAACTGCAGGGAGCGGGTCTCGGCAAGCAGATCATCGCGGAAGCCGAGCGCCGGGTGCGCGAGCAGTGGGACGTCCGTGAGATGCACATGACGGTGATCTCCGTACGGGAGGAGCTCGTCGCCTGGTACGAGCGCCGCGGCTACCGGCGCACCGGGCGGATGACTCCCTTCCCGTACGGCGACGAGCGCTTCGGCGTGCCTCAGCGTGACGACCTGGAGTTCGAGCTCCTGGTGAAGCCGCTGAGCTGACGAACACGGCGGAAGGGTGGCTTCCCCCCTGACTGACAGGAAAAACTTCTGCGATCAGGGGGGTCTCACAGGATAATTTCTCTTGCACCTCTTGTGGCTGAGAACCGTCCACGGTTACGGTGTCTTGACACGAGGTTCTCCTGTGAAGGAAGAGGCATGACGGAAATTCTTGTGCAGGACGTGACCGGTGGGGGGATATCCACCGACGCCCGGCTGATCGACCACCCCGCCTGGCCCGAGCTCAAGAATGCCGTGGAGGAGATCCGCACCTGGCAGAACGCGGACGGATCCATCGACTTCGAGCGCGAGGGCGCGCCCGCGCGCTCCGTGGCCGAGCTGACCCTCGACCGGGTCGTCGCCGCCGTCGAGCAGCTCTCCCCGCTCGTCCCGCACGACGGCGCCTACCACCGCGCCCTCGTCGCCGACCTGAGCAAGTGGGCCGAGAGCGGCTTCGTCGTCCCGGACTTCCTGGACTCGCTGCTCGCCTTCCAGCCGGCCGCCGACCGCGTGGACGGGCTCCAGCACCTCGTGCTGTTCCCGATGTACACGCAGAACGGCAACCCCGACCGCAACCTCGAAGCCGTCGTGCTCCGCATGGTGTGGCCGGAGTGGCTCTCCGAGCTGGAGGCCACCCGCTACGACAACCCGCTGTTCTGCGGCATCACCTTCGAGGACTTCACCGCCGGGTACGACACCAACTCGGCCGTCCTCTTCCCGGAGACCATCGCCGTCCGCGAGGCCCCCGAGCGCTTCACCTGGGGCGGCATCTTCTGCGACCGCGAGGCCGCCCGCTTCCGCAAGGTCACCGAGGCCGCCGTCGACACCCTCGGCATCCAGCTGCCCACCGACATCGCCGAGATGATCGACGATCAGGAGCGCTGCGAGAAGGCCTTCGTGCTCTGGGACATGGTCCACGACCGCACCCACAGCCACGGCGACCTGCCGTTCGACCCCTTCATGATCAAGCAGCGCCAGCCCTTCTGGATGTACGGCCTGGAGGAGCTCCGCTGCGACCTCACCGCCTTCAAGGAGGCCGTGAAGCTGGAGGCCGAGGGCAACACCCACGGTCGTGACGTGCAGTACGCCGTCCTCTTCGACCGGATGTTCCGCTTCCCGCTCTCCGGCGACCGCAACCGCAACTACGACGGTCTCGGCGGCCAGCTCCTCTTCGCGTACCTCCACAAGAACGACGTGGTGCGCTGGACGGACAACACCCTCAAGATCGACTGGCAGCGGGCCCCCGAGGTAACCAACCAGCTCTGCGCCGAGATCGAGAAGCTCTACCGCGACGGCATCGACCGCCCCAAGCTCGTCCACTGGCTCAAGGCGTACGAGCTCGTCTCCACCTACCTCGCCCCGCACCCGGGATCGAAGTGGGCCAAGGGCCCCGACGCCCTCGACCTCTCCCTCCCGCCCCGCAAGCTCGTCGACGACGTGCTTCCGGACGAGTTTCCGCTCAGCATGTTCTTTGAGGCCCTCGCCAAGAAGCTGAAGGGCGTGATCGCCGACACCAAGGGGATCACCGCCGCCGACGTCTCGCGGACCGAGCGGGCCGCCGCGTGAGTGCTCGTACGGAGGACACGGAGGAGGCGTCGCCCATGAACGCCAACGGAAACGGCGGGCCGCTCGACGGCGCCGTCATCGCGGTCGCCGGCGCGGCCGGCCCGGCGGGCCGCGCGACGCTCCTGCGTCTCGCCGAGGCGGGCGCCACCGTCGTCGGGTCCGACGCGGATCCGACGCGCCTCGCGGAGGCCGTCGACGCCGCCCGCTACGCCCACGGAGGGGCCAAGGTCGTCGGTGACACCGTCGACCTGCTCGACCTGGACGCCACCCGCGACTGGGCCGCGAAGACCGAGAAGGAGTTCGGCCGCATCGACGGCCTGGTCCACCTCGTCGGCGGCTGGCGCGGCAGCGCCTCCTTCACCGAGACCGACCTCGCGGACTGGGACTTCCTGGAGAAGCTCCTGATCCGCACCGTCCAGAACACGACCCTCGCCTTCCACGACGGACTGCTGCGCGCCGGTGGCCGCGGCCGGTACGCCCTGATCAGCCAGGTCGGCGCGCACAAGCCACTCGCCAACAACGCCGCGTACAACGCCGGCAAGGCGGCCGCCGAGGCCTGGACCCTCGCGATGGCCGACTCGTTCCGCAAGCTGGGGGGCGACGACGGCCCGCAGGCGGCGGCTGCGATCCTGGTGATCAAGGCATTGGTGCACGACGCCATGCGCGCCGAACGCCCCAACGCGAAGTTCGCGGGCTTCACCGACGTCACGGTCCTGGCGGACGAGATCGCCGGGCTGTGGAACAAGCCCGCCCAGGAAGTGAATGGACAGCGTCTGTGGCTGACCCCCAAGCCGTGACCGCGGCACTCGGCCCCAGGACCGACGCGCGTCGTCACCACGACCCGTCGGTCCGGGGCTTCGCCAGCGACAACTACGCCGGCGCCCACCCCGAGGTCCTCGCGGCCCTCGCCCTCGCCAACGACGGCCACCAGGTCGCCTACGGCGAGGACCAGTACACCGAGCACCTCCAGCGGATCATGCACAGCCACTTCGGCCCCACCGCCGAGGCCTTCCCGGTCTTCAACGGCACCGGGGCGAACGTGACCGCGCTCCAGGCGCTCACCGACCGCTGGGGCGCCGTCATCTGCGCCGAGTCCGCCCACATCAACGTGGACGAGGGCGGCGCGCCGGAGCGGATGGGCGGCCTCAAGCTGCTCACCGTGCCGACCCCGGACGGCAAGCTCACCCCCGAGCTGATCGACCGGCAGGCCTGGGGCTGGGAGGACGAGCACCGGGCGATGCCGCAGGTCGTCTCGATCACCCAGAACACCGAGCTGGGCACCGTCTACACGGTGGACGAGATCCGCGCGATCGTCGAGCACTCGCACGCCAAGGGCATGAAGGTGCACCTCGACGGGGCCCGGATAGCCAACGCCGCCGCCTCGCTGGACGTGCCGATGCGCGCGTTCACCAACGCGGTCGGCGTCGACGTCATCTCGTACGGCGGCACGAAGAACGGGATGCTCTTCGGCGAGGCCATCGTCGTCCTCAACCCCGACGCGGTCAGCCACATGAAGCACCTGCGCAAGCTGTCCATGCAGCTCGCGTCGAAGATGCGCTTCGTGTCGGTGCAGCTTGAGGCCCTCCTCGCGAAGGACCTGTGGCTGCGCAACGCCCGCCACGCCAACGCGATGGCCCAGCGCCTCGCGGCCGGGGTGCGCGAGGTCGACGGGGTGGAGATCCTCTACCCGGTGCAGGCCAACGCCGTCTTCGCCCGGCTGTCGCACGACGTGACCCGGCGGCTCCAGGAGCGTTTCCGCTTCTACTTCTGGGACGAGAACGCCGGTGACGTGCGCTGGATGTGCGCCTTCGACACCACGGAGGAAGACGTGGACGCCTTCCTCCAGGCGCTGAAGGAAGAGCTGGCCCGCCAGTAACTCCCTTCCCATAGTTGCATGGATATACGGCCGGATGGAAAGTCATTGACTTCCGTCCGGCCGTTTCCGTACGCTCCACCCGCATGGAACTCGTCCAGCAGAACCCCGACATCGCCGCCTATCTGGCCGCGAGCGAAGCGGTCGACCATGAGCATCCGGTGGTCCGTGCCGTGGCGAACCACCTCTCCGAAGAACACCCCGGCGCATACGCATACGCCGAAGCGGCCTTCGTGTACGTACGTGACACCGTTCCGCACTCCGCGGACGCCGAGGACCCGCGCGTGACCTGGCGCGCCTCCGACGTTCTGGAGCAGCGCACCGGCACCTGTTACGCCAAGTCGATCGCGTACGCGGCCCTCCTGCGGGCCCGCGGCATCCCGGCCGCCCTCTGCTACCAGCGGCTCACCGACGACGACGGCTCGAACCCGGTGATCCACGGCCTCGTCGCCGTCCTGCTCCCCGGCGAGCGGACCTGGGCCCGCCAGGACGTACGGGGAAACAAGCCCGGCGTCGACGCCCGGTTCTCCCTGAAGGGGGAGCGGCTGGCCTGGACCGTGCGGCCGGAGTCCAATGAAATGGATTATCCGGTGCTCTACACTGAACCACACCCGGTTGTTCTGGACGCGCTGCGCGCCGCCCCCGACCGGTCCCACCTCTGGCGGACGCTCCCCACGGAGCTCTGACCCCGGACACCAGCGAACGGCGGACCATGACCCTCACGCTCACCGTCTCCGACGAGGTGCGCACCCTCGTACCCGGCTTCACCGCTCTGGTGGTCGAGGCCCAGGGGCTGGTCAACGGTCCCAGTGACGAGACCAGTGCGGCCCTCCTCGACGAGGCCGCGCGCCGGCTCGCCGAGCGCCTCGACGGCCGGACCCCGGACCAGGACCCGCACATCGCCGCCTGGCGCGCCGCGTACACCGCGTTCGGCGCCAAGCCCTCCCGTACCCGCAACTCCGCGGAAGCGCTGGCCAAGCGCGCGCTCGCGGACGGCGGGCTGCCCCGCATCAACCGGCTCGTCGACGCCTACAACGCGATCAGCGTCGCCCACCTCATCCCGGTCGGCGGCGAGGACCTGGGCAGGATCCAGGGCGCCATGCGCCTGGTGCGGGCCACCGGAGAGGAGCCCTTCGTCACCGTGGCGGGCGGCGTGGAGACGGTGGAGCACCCCGAGCCCGGGGAGATCGTCTGGTGCGACGAGGAGGGCGTGACCTGTCGTCGCTGGAACTGGCGCCAGGGCCCCCGTACCCGTATCGACGACGACACCGTCGACGCGTTCTTCCTGCTGGAGGCGCTCGCCCCGATGACCCGGGAGGAGCTCCTCGCGGCGGGCGCCGAGCTGGCGGAGTCGCTGGGGAAGCTCAGCCCGGGAGCCCGGATCACGGTCCGTGACCCGGAGTGACGATTCAGCGGGGAAGCGGACGGGAGCGGGGTCGGCGGCCTGCCGTCAGCCCGCTTCCTTGACCTGGGCCGGCGTCGGAGCCGTACCCCCGAGGTGCGCGGGCACCCACCAGGTGTCGTTCGCGTCCTTGGGGCGCACCGGGTAGGCGCGCTGCGCGGCCTCCAGGAGCTCCTGGCAGCGCTCGCGCAGCCGCCGCGTGATGGCGCCCGCGTACTGGTCGGCGGGGGCCTCCACGGGCTCGCCGACGCGGATCGTCACCGGGATGTGGCTGCGCTTGAAGTTGCGCGGACGGCCCTTGGTCCAGATGCGCTGCGTACCCCAGAGCGCCATCGGGATCAGCGGGACGCCCGCCTCCTGCGCGAGGCGCGCGGCACCCGTCTTGAAGCCCTTGAGGGTGAACGACTGGGAGATGGTCGCCTCGGGGAAGACGCCGATGATCTCGCCGGCCCGGAGGGATTCGAGCGCGTGCTTGTAGGCGTGCTCGCCCTGCGAACGGTCCACCGGGATGTGCTTCATGCCGCGCATCAGCGGCCCGGAGACCTTGTGCCGGAAGACCGAGTCCTTCGCCATGAAGCGCACGAGACGCTTCTGCGGGAGCGCGGCCAGGCCCGTGAAGATGAAGTCCAGATAGCTGATGTGGTTGCTGACGAGCACCGCGCCGCCGGTACGCGGGATGTGCTCCGAACCCTGCGTGTCGATCTTCAGGTCGAGCGCCTTGAACAGGGTCAATGCGGCGCCGATGACCGGCCGATACACGAGTTCTGCCATCTGAGAGGAACCCTTCTTCTGTGCCTGGGGAGGGTTCTCCCGGCGGAAGTTACGCAGCCGTAGGTTTTCGGCTTTGGGCAGATCGTGCCCCATGTGGGCCGTCGTGACCAGTCCAGGCGGCTCCGTACAGGGAGATTCTCGTCACTCGCGGTGGCCGTGGCGGGAATCGAACGCTCCCGTGCGACGCTGCACCTGGTGAGACGGCCTGAAAGAGAAGGGGACAGGGGTGACCGAGATACCCGGAGCCGACACGCTGGGAGCTGAGGCGCTCGGCGTCGAACTGGGGGAGCGGGCCACCCTCGTCCAGTTCTCCACCGCCTTCTGCCAGCCCTGCCGGGCCACCCGCCGCACCCTCGCCGAGGTCGCCGCGATGGTGCCGGGCGTGGGGCACGTCGAGATCGACGCCGAGGAACGCCTCGATCTCGTACGCGCGCTCGGCATCGCCAAGACCCCCACCGTCCTCGTCCTCGACCGGACCGGCCGCGTCGTCCGCCGGGCCTCGGGACAGCCGCGCAAGGCGGATGTCATCGCCGCCCTGGGCCGGGCCGTCTGACGCGGTGACACTTCTCCCACATCCCGGTACGCACTTGACTGCACGCGGCAACGATCGTCACCCTGACCGTGTGCCCCCAGAACTCCTTCTCTACGGCCGGACCCACGTGGACCTGGCCCGCAACGCGAGCGCGCGCTGTCCGGGTGTCTGACCGCCCCCGGACCTCACTCATGCCGCCCTCGCAGAAGGACAACTCCATGACGGTCACGCCAGACCTCCGACCCGGCACCGTTCCCACCATCGGCGCGCCCCGGCAGGCCTCTCCGGACCTGCTCCGCTCCGTCTTCCGCCGGCACGCCGCCGGTGTCGCGGTCGTCACCGCGCACGGCGAGCGCCCCGTCGGCTTCACCGCGACCTCGCTCAACTCCGTCGCCGCCGAACCCCCGCTGATCTCCTTCGGGGTGGGTACCTCCTCCTCCAGCTGGCCCGTGCTCGCCGAGGCCGAGCACATCGGCGTGCACATACTCGGGGAGCACCAGCAGGAGCTGGCCGCCACCTTCGCGCGCAGCGGCGCCGACCGCTTCGGCGAGGGGACCCGCTGGAGCGTGGGGCCCGAGGGGGTGCCCGTACTCGACGGCGTACTCGCCTGGCTGGTCTGCCGTGTGGTGGCCCGCGTGCCCGCCGGTGACCACCGGATCGTGATCGCCCAGGCGGTCGCCGGAGACCCGGACGGGGCGGGCCGTCCGCTCCTCTACCACCACGGTCGCTTCAACGCTCTGCGCGACTGAGGGTTCCCGCACGCGCCGCTCTCCGCGCGTTGTCAAGGTCACATGCCTGAGCGCTTGCTCAGGGGTAACGAACTGGGTGTACTGGCGAGTAATATTCCAGGTCGGGGCGTCCGGCGCCCCGACCGGAAACCCGCCCTTCAGGCGCCTATGCTGCGAGCAACAAGGCAGCCCAGTTATGACGATGCAGTAGGAGAGCCGGCGTGAGCTTGAGGATCGTTGTCTGTGTGAAGTACGTGCCCGACGCGACCGGAGACCGGAAGTTCGCGGACGACCTGACGGTCGACCGCGACGACGTCGACGGCCTGCTGTCGGAGCTCGACGAGTACGCGGTCGAGCAGGCACTGCAGATCGCCGAAGAGGCGGACGACGCCGAGGTCACCGTGCTGACGGTCGGCCCCGAGGACGCCAAGGACGCGCTGCGCAAGGCGCTGTCCATGGGCGCCGACAAGGCCGTCCACGTCGAGGACGACGACCTGCACGGCACCGACGTCATGGGCACCTCGCTGGTGCTCGCCAAGGCGATCGAGAAGACCGGCTACGACGTCGTCATCGCCGGTATGGCCTCCACCGACGGCACCATGGGTGTCCTCCCGGCGATCCTCGCCGAGCGGCTGGGCGTCCCGCAGGTCACGCTGCTCTCCGAGGTGAAGATCGAGGACGGCAAGGTGACCGGCCGTCGCGACGGCGACACCGCCTCCGAGCAGCTGGAGGCCTCCCTCCCGGCGGTCGTGTCCGTGACCGACCAGTCGGGTGAGGCGCGCTACCCCTCCTTCAAGGGCATCATGGCCGCCAAGAAGAAGCCGGTGGAGTCCCTGGAGCTGGACGACCTGGACATCGACGCGGACGAGGTCGGCCTGGCCGGCGCCTGGACCGCCGTCGACTCGGCCGCCGAGCGTCCGGCGCGCACCGCGGGCACGATCGTCAAGGACGAGGGCGAGGGCGGCAAGCAGCTCGCCGAGTTCCTCGCGAGCCAGAAGTTCATCTAGGACTCGGCGCCGTGAGCCGGGAGTCCGTCCCCGGCCCGCGCGAGCCCCTCAGACCGCCCCTTTTCGTTCGCAGGAGATTGAAGTCCCATGGCTGAGATTCTCGTCTACGTCGACCACGTCGACGGAGCCGTCCGCAAGCCCACCCTGGAGCTGCTGACCCTCGCCCGCCGCATCGGCGAGCCGGTCGCCCTCGCGCTCGGCAACGGCGCCGCCGACACCGCCCCCGTCCTCGCCGAGCACGGCGCGGTGAAGGTCCTGACCGCCGACGCCCCCGAGTTCACCGAGTACCTCGTCGTCCCCAAGGTCGACGCGCTCCAGGCCGCGTACGAGGCCGTGTCCGCCGCGGGCTCCCTCGCCGCCGTGCTCGTCCCGTCCTCCGCCGAGGGCAAGGAGATCGCGGCCCGTCTCGCGGTCCGCATCGGCTCCGGCATCATCACGGACGCCGTGGACCTGGAGGCCGGTGACGAGGGCCCGGTCGCGACGCAGTCCGCGTTCGCCGCCTCCTTCACCACCAAGTCCCGTGTCTCCAAGGGCACCCCGGTCATCACGGTCAAGCCGAACTCGGCCCCCGTCGAGGCCGCCCCGGCCGCCGGCACCGTCGAGGCCCTCGCGGTCTCCTTCGGCGCGCTGGCCACCGGCACCAAGGTGACCGCCCGCACCCCGCGCGAGTCGACCGGCCGCCCGGAGCTGACCGAGGCCGCGATCGTGGTCTCCGGCGGCCGAGGCGTCAACGGTGCCGAGAACTTCGCGATCATCGAGGCGCTCGCCGACTCGCTCGGTGCCGCCGTCGGCGCCTCGCGCGCCGCGGTCGACGCCGGCTGGTACCCGCACTCCAACCAGGTCGGCCAGACCGGCAAGTCGGTCTCGCCGCAGCTGTACATCGCCTCCGGCATCTCCGGCGCGATCCAGCACCGCGCGGGCATGCAGACCTCGAAGACGATCGTCGCGATCAACAAGGACGCCGAGGCGCCGATCTTCGACCTCGTCGACTACGGCGTGGTGGGCGACCTCTTCGATGTCGTCCCGCAGCTGACCGAAGAGGTCAAGTCCCGCAAGGGCTGATCCGACTGCGCGGGCTTGACCTGCGCTTCTGTACGGCCCGGGGGCCGCGTGGTGATGATCACCGCGCGGCCCCCGGTCGTTTCGGACAACCATTGACTCAGGTCCCGGCGGACTACTAACTTCGCTATACGGATTGTTGATTCCGTGAAGCGGAAAATAGGAGGATGTGGGATGGGTCAGCAGGAGAAGGTGTCGACGAGCCTCGCGGGCGCGGTCAGCGAGGGCATCAGCGCCTCCCTCGCAGCGGTGGACGCCGAGCTGGACCGCCGCTACCCGGGAGACCCCGGCACCCGTCAGCCCGTCCACACCGTCTACGTACCCGGCAACGTCTTCGACGCCGGAACCATCCGCTCCTGGGGCGACCAGGCCCTCGCCGCCCTGGACGAGCACGCCCCCGACGCCGCCTCCTTCGCCGCCGTCCTCGGCCTCTCCGACGACCTCGCCGAGGACGTCTACGGCCGCGTGCGCGCGAAGCTGGAGCGCGAGCCCATCGAGGACCTCCGCGTCGACTTCGAGGACGGCTACGCCGGGGCCGACGAGGACCAGGACGCAGCCCGCGCCGCCCGGCTGATCTCGGAGGCGTACCGGAACGGCACGGCGGCCCCGTACATGGGCATCCGGATGAAGTGCATGGAGTCCGCCGTCCGCGACCGGGGCATCCGCACCACCGACGTCTTCCTCACCGGCCTCCTGGAGAACGGCGGCCTCCCCGACGGGCTCGTCCTCACCCTCCCCAAGGTGACCTACCCCGAGCAGGTCTCCGCCTTCGTCCGCCTCCTGGAGGCCTTCGAGAAGGCCCACGGCCTCGACGCCGGCCGCCTCGGCTTCGAGATCCAGATCGAGACCAGCCAGTCCATCCTCGCCACCGACGGCACCGCCGCCGTCGCCCGCATGATCGGCGCCGCCGAGGGCCGCGCCACCGGACTGCACTACGGCACCTTCGACTACAGCGCCTGCCTCGGCGTCTCCGCCGCCTACCAGGCCAGCGACCACCCGGCCGCCGACCACGCCAAGGCGATCATGCAGGTCGCCGCCGCCGGTACCGGCGTCCGCGTCTCCGACGGCTCCACCAACGTCCTCCCGGTCGGCTCCACCGAGCACGTCCACGAGGCCTGGCGCCTGCACTACGGCCTGACTCGCCGCGCCCTGGCCCGCGCGTACTACCAGGGCTGGGACATGCACCCCGGCCACATCCCCACCCGCTACGCCGCCGTCTTCGCCTTCTATCGCGAGGGCTTCGAGGCCGCAGCCAAGCGCCTCTCCGCGTACGCCAACCACGCGGGCGGCGACGTCATGGACGAGCCCGCCACCGCGAAGGCCCTGAGCTCCTACCTGCTGCGCGGCATCGACTGCGGCGCCCTCGACACCGCCGAGGTCGACGCGCTCACCGGTATGAACCGCGACGCCCTCGACCGCTTCGCCGCCCCTCGCCGCGGCGACCTGACGGCCTCCGCCGAGTAGCCGCCGAGACATGATCCACTGAGGGTCTCGATCCGGCCAACTGCCCCGTACTCTGTACGAGTTCACGCGCACCGCGCGCACATGCTCGACAGGGGAACGGGGCATCGGTGTCATCGGGGGAGAACGAACGGCTCGCGGGCCGCTACAGAATCGTGCGCCGACTCGGGCGCGGCGGCATGGGTGTGGTCTGGAAGGCTGTCGACGAGGTCCTCGGCCGTGAGGTGGCCGTCAAGGAACTCCGTACCTTCACGGACGCGGCCGCGCCCGAACTGGCCGATCTGCGTCTGCGGATGACCCGCGAGGCGCGCGCCGCCGCGCGGGTCCGCCATCACGGAGTCGTCGCCGTCCACGACGTCACCGAACACGAGGGCCGGCCCGTCATCGTCATGGAGCTCGTCGACGGGCCCTCCCTCGACGACGTCCTCGCCGAGAGCGGCACCGTCGACGCCGCCGAGGCGGCCCGGATCGGCTCCCACGTCCTGGAGGCGCTGGCCGCCGCGCACGACGTGGGCGTCCTGCACCGGGACGTGAAGCCGGGCAACATCCTGCTCGACCGCTCGGGCCGGATCGTCCTCACCGACTTCGGCATCGCGACGATGGAGGACCCGGGCGACGGGTCCGCCACCCATCTCACCCGCAGCGGCGAGATCGTCGGGTCCCTGGACTACCTGGCCCCCGAACGGGCCCGAGGCCAGGACCCTGGTCCCGCCTCCGATGTGTGGGCGCTCGGCGCCACCCTGTACGCGGCCGTCGAAGGCGCCTCGCCCTTCCGCCGCACGTCGACCTGGTCGACCCTCGCGGCCATCGTCACCGAGCCCCTTCCGGAACCCCGCCGGGCCGGACCGCTCGCCCCGGTCCTGCGCCGTCTCCTGGACAAGGACCCGACCGCCCGCCCGACGGCCCGCGAGGCGGCGGCGCTGTTGGCGGCGGTGGCGGGCGCGGGGGAGGCCGCCCCCGACGGTGCAGGCGCGGCGGAGGCGGCGCCGATGGTGGGATCCGTCGAACCCCGGTCGCCCGTCGAGCCCGTGGGGTTCGCCGCGACGGTGGCGCCCGTCGACGCTCCGGCGCCCGTTCCGTACGCGGGGCGCGGCCCGGACCCGGGGGCGGTCCCGCTCGGCGGGGCCTTCGGCCCGCCGCTGCCCCTGCCGCCGACCGGCGTCGGAACCGTCAGCGGGACGGCCGGACCGATCGGCCCCCGGGCCGCGCGCCGCGCGCAGCCGAAGCCGCGCCGGGGGCTCGTGCTCGTCGCCGCCTCCGTGGCCGCCGTCCTGCTGGCCGGCGGTGGGCTCACGTACGCCGTCATGGACCGTGACACCGACGTCCGGGCCTCCGGTGGGGCCCCGCGGGACGGAGGTGAGCGGGACGACCCGGGGCGCGCGCTGGACCCGGGGACCAGCGCCGGGTCGACCTCGGGGCAGCCGAGCGGCACCGCCTCGCCCTCCTCCGCGACGGTCTCCGGAACCCCCTCGCCGCCTGTGCAGGGGAACGGTACGGACCGCCCCCGCTCCGACCGTTCGGGGCAGGCCTCGGACCCGCCCCCCGGCGGTACGCGGACCCCCGGCTCCGGCACGGGTACCGGCGCCGGGGCCGATGGGTCCGCCGACGGGTCGCCCGACGGCGGTACGACGTCCCCGGACAGCCCGGGAGGCAGCACCCCCACGGCGGGAGGCGACCCGTCCGGAGGCGGCGGAGCGACGACCGCGCCCACCACCGGGGCCCCGCCGCCCGCCGAGGGCTGCGTCGCCTCCGGCACCTCCGCCACCTGCCAGGTCGTGCGCAGTGCCACGACCACCCGGTACGACGGCGGCGAGATGGGAACGATCGGCGCGGGCCCGCACGTCCTGTACTGCCAGGTCGACCTGGACCGCGGTGAGACGTACGGGGGGACCACCAGCCGCTGGTTCGCCAGGACCGACGACGACAGCGGCAACACCAACGTCTACCTGAGCGTGCTGCACCTGGCCGGAGGAGCGGGCGGGGGCCCGGTGGCGAACCTCCGGATCTGCTGAGGCCGGATCCGGAGGGGCCGAAGCCGCAGTGGGTGGGCCTCCGAGGCCGGGGCCACGGAGGGCAGGTCACCGAGGCCGGATCCGCTGGAGCCGGGCGATCCTCCGCGGTCGCGCCGGCTCGGCAGGTCGCTCAGACTGCCGACGGCGGGATCTCGCCCGAACCGCGAGCCAGGAGCGTGGTGCCGAGCACCACCCGCTCGGGCGCCTCGTCGGCCCCGTCGAGGCGCCGGAACAGGCGCTCCGCCGCCGTCCGGCCCAGCGCGGCCGCGTCCTGGGCGACGACCGTGATGCCGAGCAGGTCGGCCAGTTCGATGTCGTCGAAGCCCACCAGGGCCACCGGCCGCGGGTGCCCGGCCAGGGCGCGGACCACCGTGACCATCACCCGGTTGTTCCCCGCGAACAGCGCCGTCACGGGCTCCGGCGCCGTCAGCATCTCCCGTACGGCCGTCCTCACCCGCTCCGGGTCCGTGGACCCCGGCGAGACCCAGTCGTCCCGGACCGGGAGACCCGCGTCCTCCATCGCCGCGCGGTAGCCGCGCAGCCGCTCGGACGCGGTGTGGATACGCGGACGGTCACCGATGAAGCCGATACGGCGGTGCCCGTGGGCGATCAGATGGGCCACCCCGTCGCGGGCCCCGCCGAAGCTGTCGGAGAGCACGGCGTCGGCGTCGATGAGCCCCGCGGGCCGGTCGACGAAGACGGTGGCGACGCCCGCCCTGATCTCGGGCTCCAGATAACGGTGATCGTCACCCGCGGGGATGACGATCAGACCGTCGACCCGGCGCGCGCACAGCGCGAGCGCCAGCTCCTGCTCCCGGGCCGGGTCCTCGGCGCTGGAACCGTTGATGAGGAGAGCCCCGTGCGCCCGTGCGACCTCCTCCACGGCCCGGCTGAGCGGCCCGTAGAACGGGTCGGCCAGATCCTCCAGTACGAGCCCGACCGTCGCGGTCCTGCCCTTGCGCAGGACCCGCGCGCTGTCGTTGCGGCGGAAACCGAGGACCTCGATGGCCTCCTGGACCCGCCGCTCGGTGTCCGCGGTGACCCCCGGTTCGCCGTTCACGACCCGGGACACGGTCTTCAGGCCGACGCCCGCGCGCGCGGCGACGTCCTTCATCGTGGGCCGGTTGCCGTAGCGGTGCTCGGGGCGGCGGGCGATGTCGGCCACGGTGTGCGGTTCCTCCGTCGAAGGTCGGTGCTGCGGTGGTGTCCGTGACGCGGTGGTGTCCGTGACGCGGTGGTGTCTGTGACGCCGTGCTCCGGACGCGGTGTCTGATCGACTCCCTCGTCGAAGCATAGGGCCTGGACAACGTTGTCACAGCGGGGGAGACTGGACAGAAGACCGTTCCGTCCGCCGTCCGCCGTCCGCCGTCGCCGACTGGAGACCTCACGCCCATGCAGACCGATCCCGCCACGGGCCCCCACGACGGCCCCGCCTACGGTCTCGTCGTCGCTCTCGACATCGGGGGAACCAAGATCGCCGGCGCCCTGGTCGACGGTGAGGGGCGCATCCGCGTCCGCTCCCAGCGGCCCACGCCCGCGCGTGAGGACGGCGAGACCGTGATGCGCGCGGTGGAGGACGTACTCGCCGAGCTGGCCGCCTCGCCCCTGTGGGAGGCCGCGGGCGCCGTCGGCATCGGCAGCGCGGGCCCTGTGGATGCGCACCGGGGGGTCGTCAGCCCGGTCAACGTGCCCGGCTGGCGCGACTACCCGCTCGTCGAACGGGTCCACAAGGCGACGGGCGGACGGCCCGTCACCCTGGTCGGCGACGGCGTCGCCATGACGGCCGCCGAACACTGGCTCGGAGCCGCCCGGGGCCACGACAACGCCCTCTGCCTCGTGGTCTCCACGGGCGTCGGAGGCGGACTCGTCCTCGGTGGACAGATCCACCCCGGCCCCACCGGCAACGCGGGTCACATCGGTCACATCGTGGTGGACATGGACGGCGAGTCCTGCGCCTGCGGCGCACGCGGCTGCGTCGAACGCATCGCCAGCGGCCCGCACATCGCCCGTCGCGCCCTGGACAACGGCTGGCGTCCCGGGCCCGACGGCGATCTCTCCGCCGCCGCCGTGGCCGCCGCCGCGCGCGCCGGAGACCCGGTCGCCGTCGCCTCGTTCGCGCGGGCGGCCCAGGCGCTCGCGGCGGGCATCGCCGCGACGGCGGCCCTCGTCGAGATCGACATCGCGGTCGTCGGCGGCGGGGTGGCGGGCGCCGGAGAGGTCCTCTTCGCCCCGCTCCGGCGCAGCCTCGCCACGTACGCCACGCTCTCGTTCGTCCGGAACCTGACCGTCGTCCCGGCCCTCACGGGTGCCGACGCGGGCCTCCTCGGCGCCGCCGCGGCGGCATCGCGCGCGGTGGGCGGGGGAGCGTGGACGGGCCCGGCGGCCTGAGCGAAGGGAAGCCGGGAAGCCGTACCCCGGCTCCCTCCTCCCGGCTCCCTCCTCCCGGTTCACTCCTCCCGGTCCCGCTCCTCCCCGTTCCGCTCCGGCGTCCGCTGTTCGACGATCACCAGGAACGCGTCGGACGCCAGATCCATGACGACCCGGGCCGGCACCCCCTCGTCGCGTCGCGCCCCGGCGAACTCCTCCGCCGGCCAGCTGCCCCGCGGGCCGCCGGCCGGAAAACGTTCGAGAACCCTACGACTCATGCTCCGCACCCCCTCGTGCTTGCCGTTCTCAACGACGCCCGCGCGGAAGTGTCACGCACATGCCGAGAGTCGAGGCGCCGAGGCGCCGCGACCCCGAATCTCCGAGGCGCCGCATCACCGAGACATGACTTCGTGGTTTTCGTGGCAGGGTGTTGCGGGCAAGCCACAGAGGGCTGTCGAAGAGGGGGAAACGTGATCGTCTGGATCAACGGTGCGTTCGGCGCGGGGAAGTCCACTACCGCGCGCGAGCTGGTCGATCTGATCCCGAACAGCACGCTGTACGACCCCGAGGTCACCGGCGGGGGCCTGCGCGGCCTCCTGCCGGCCAAGCGGCTCGCCGAGGTCGAGGACTACCAGGACCTGCCGATCTGGCGACGCCTGGTGGTCGACACCGCCGCCGCGCTGCTCGCCGAGGTCGGCGGCGTCCTGGTCGTCCCCATGACCCTGCTGCGGCAGGAGTACCGGGACGAGATCTTCGGTGGGCTCGCGGCCCGCCGCATCGACGTGCGCCATGTGCTGCTCGCCCCGGAGGAAACGATCCTGCGGCAGCGTATAGACGGCAGGTCGGAGTACGGCGACCCCGAGACCGACGCGCGCGTCCGGGACTGGTGCCACGGCCATGTCGCGCCCTACCGCACCGCGCTCGGCTGGCTCGCCACCGACGCGTACGTCGTCGACACCTCGGCGCTCACCGTGGCCGAGGTCGCCCGGTCCGTCGCCGACGCGGTCCTGGCCGGCCAGGCCACGCCCTGCGGCATCGTCCAGACCCCGGAACCGACCGGCGAGACGCTCGCCGCAGGAGTCCTGCTCTTCGACGAGCAGGACCGCTTCCTGCTCGTCGACCCCACCTACAAACCCGGTTGGGAGTTTCCCGGCGGGGTCGTCGAGGCCGGAGAACCCCCGGCCCGTGCCGGAATGCGCGAGGTGGCCGAGGAGATAGGCCTCGAACTCGACGCCGTGCCCCGCCTCCTGCTCGTCGACTGGGAACGCCCCCAGCCCCCCGGCTACGGAGGACTCCGCCTCCTCTTCGACGGCGGCACGCTCGGCCCCGCCGACACGGAGCGCCTCCACCTCCCCGGCGCCGAACTCCGCGACTGGCGGTTCGTCACCGAGGAGGAAGCCGCCGACCTCCTGCCCCCCGTCCGCTACCGCCGCCTCCGCTGGGCCCTGCGTGCGCGCGAACGCGGCACGGTGCTCAACCTGGAGGCGGGAGACCCGGTGGGCTGACCACCGGAGCGGCCACCGGCCGGAGGCATCGAGCCCCGGCCCTGCCGACGGAGCGGCTTCGCCGAACGCCGAACCTGTACGGCGAACCTGTACGGCGAAACCGCGCGGCGAACCCGTACAGCGAAGGCCTGCGGCGAATCCGTACGGCGAATCCGTACGGAGAAGCCGCAGGGCGAGCCCGTAACGGCAGAGCCGTCGCTCCGTCAGCCCTGCTTCGAGTGCGCGTAGTTGAGGAGGAAGTGCGCCTCGGCCACCGACAGGCGCTCCAGCTCCTCCGGCGAGACCGACTCGTTGGGCGCGTGGATCTGCGCCTCCGGCTCGCTCAGGCCGATCAGGAGGATCTCCGACTCCGGGTACAGCGAGGCCAGCGTGTTGCAGAGCGGGATCGAGCCGCCCATGCCCGCCGTCTGCATCTCCTGGCCGGGGTACGCGATCCGCATCGCCTCGGCCATCGACGCGTACGCCGGGCTCGACGTGTCCGCCTGGAACGGCTGGCCCTGGCCGACCTGTTCGAGGGAGACCCGGGCGTTCCACGGCGTGTGCTTCTCGATGTGCGCGAAGAGCAGCTTCGTCACTTCGGCCGAGTCCAGGCCCGGCGGCACCCGCAGGCTGAGCTGGGCACGGGCCGACGAGGGGATCGACGGGGTCGCTCCGGCCACCGGGTGACAGTCGATGCCGATGACGGTGACGGCCGGACGCGCCCAGATCCGGTCGGCGACCGTTCCGGAGCCGGGCAGCGCGACCCCGGCCAGGACCTTGGCGTCCTGGCGGAAGTCCTCCTCCGGGTACTGCAGCCCCTCCCACACCTGGTCGCCCGGCAGCCCGTCGATGACGGTCGAACCGTCCGGGCCGCGCAGCGAGTCCAGTACGCGGATCAGCGCCGCCAGCGCGTCCGGCGCGGCACCGCCGAACTGGCCGGAGTGCAGATTGCCCTCCAGGGTGTCGATCCCCACCCGGATCATCGTCATGCCGCGCAGGGTCGCGGTCACCGTCGGCAGCCCCACCCGGAAGTTGCCCGCGTCGCCGATGACGATCGCGTCGGAGAGGAGCAGCTCGGGGTGCTGCTCGGCGTAGCGCTCGAGACCGCCGGTGCCCTGCTCCTCCGAACCCTCGACGATCACCTTGACCGTCACGGGAACGCCGCCGTTCGCCTTCAGGGCGCGCAGCGCGAGCAGGTGCAGGATGAAGCCACCCTTGCAGTCGGCGGCGCCACGCCCGTACCAGCGCCCGTTCCGCTCCGTCAGCTCGAACGGCGGGGTGAGCCAGGCGGACTCGTCCAGCTTCGGCTGGACGTCGTAGTGGGCGTAGAGAAGGACGGTCGGCGCGCCGGCCGGGCCGGGCAGGACGCCGTACACCGCCTGCGAACCGTCCGGGGTGTCGAGCAGCGCCACGTCCTGGAAGTCCTCGGCGCGCAGGGCGTCCGCGACCCAGTTGGCGGCGCCCTCGCACTCGCTGCGCGGGGCCACGGCCTCGTCCGCCACCGACTCGAAGGCCACCAGCTCCGTGAGCTCGGCCTTGGCTCGGGGCATCAGGGACCGGACGGTCTCGGCGATCGGATTCGAGGTCATGGGCACGCTCCTGATGGGTGCGACGTTACGACTGTAGGACGGCGTTCGGCGTATGTCGTGGTACGGCGAACGCACCGCCGATCCTACGGCGCGGGCCTCTGGCTACCGCGCCGTAGGATGCGTCAGGAGCAGACCACCGGTCGGATCAGGAGCAGAAGCACATCGTGAGCAGCGAGCAAGCGGAGAACGCCGGTCCGGAGAACACCGCGCCCGAAGGCGCGACTCCTGAGGGCATCGGTGCGGAGGCGGCGACGGACGAGGTCACGGACGCGGTCGAGAACGGGGCCGCGGACGACGTCACGGACGCGGCCCTCGCGCACGTCACGTCCGACGGAGCGGCGCCGGACCTCGAAGTCGAGGCGGACGCCGTGGTCGAGGCGGACCTCGACGGCGCGGCGGCAGGTGAGCCCGAGGCGGCCGAGGTCTGGGACGTCGTGGTCGTCGGCGCGGGACCGGCAGGCGCGTCCGCGGCCTACGCGGCGGCCGTCGCGGGACGTCGGGTGCTGCTCCTGGAGAAGTCCGAGCTGCCCCGGTACAAGACCTGCGGCGGCGGCATCATCGGCCCCTCCCGCGACTGCCTGCCGCCCGGCTTCGAACTGCCCCTCCAGGACCGGGTGCACGCCGTCACCTTCTCCCTGGACGGACGCTTCGCCCGGACCCGCCGCTCGCGGAAGATGCTGTTCGGGCTCATCAACCGCCCCGAGTTCGACGCGCAGCTCGTCGAGCACGCTCAGAAGGCCGGTGCCGAACTGCGGACCGGGGCCACGGTGACCCGCGTGGAGCAGCACGGCCCGGCGGTCCCGGACCGGCGGACCGTCGCCGTGGTCCTCGCCGACGGGGAGACCGTGCTCGCGCGCGCGGTCATCGGTGCCGACGGCAGCGCCAGCCGGATAGGCGCTCATGTGGGGGTGAAGCTCGGTCAGGTCGACCTGGGCCTTGAGGCGGAGATCCCCGTGCCGCCGTCCGTGGCCGAGGACTGGAAGGGCCGTGTCCTCATCGACTGGGGCCCGATGCCCGGCAGTTACGGATGGGTCTTCCCGAAGGGCGACACACTGACCGTCGGCGTCATCTCGGCGCGCGGCGAGGGCGCCGCCACCAAGCGGTACATGGAGGACTTCGTCGCCCGGCTCGGCCTCTCCGGCTTCGAGCCCACGATCTCCTCCGGTCATCTGACGCGCTGCCGCACCGACGACTCGCCGCTCTCCCGCGGCCGGGTCCTCGTCTGTGGTGACGCGGCGGGGCTCCTGGAGCCGTGGACGCGAGAGGGCATCTCGTACGCGCTCCGCTCGGGCCGGCTCGCCGGCGAGTGGGCGGTACGGGTCGCCGAGGCCAACGACGCGGTCGACGCCCGGCGTCAGGCCCTGAACTACGCCTTCGCCATCAAGGCCGGCCTCGGTGTCGAGATGGCCGTCGGTCGGCGGATGCTCGCCGTCTTCGAGCGGCGGCCGGGTCTGCTGCACGCGACGCTCACGGGGCTGCGGCCGGCGTGGAACGCGTTCGCGGACATCACTCGGGGCTCGGCGACGCTCGGCGGCATGGTCCGCTCGAACGGCATGGCCCGGCGGGCCCTTGAAATCCTCGACAAGCGCATGGACACCTCGACCGGAGTCGGCCCGGCGGGCCGGGGGGTCGGCCAGCGGGAGCGATCGGCGCCGGAGGCCTCCGACAGCCCGGAGTTGTCGGCGGGCACGGCGGCTTCCGCGAGTCCTGAGGCTTCCGCGAGTCCGGAAGCTCCGGAAGTGGTCTGACAAATGGTCTGACAAGTGGTCTGACGCAGCTGTTCGGCAAGGCTGCCTGACGAAGAGTGGTGGACGGGCTCCGCCGCTCCGGCCGGTTCACGCGGCGGGAGTGGTGGGGCCCGTCGGCGTGATGCGGAAGACGGGGTGCTTCGGGGCGATGGCGCGCAGCTCCTCGTCGGAGGAGTCGGGGCCGACGCCGCCGAAGAAGACGCCGACCTCGGCCTTCCAGCGCTTGAGGTAGGCGCGCAGCAGGGCGGGCTTGTCGTCGTCGGCCACCTCGACGGCGGTGAAGTCCTGTACGTGCTTGCCGAGGATCAGCCGGCCGCCGCCGGCGGCCCGCATGTTGTGGGTCCACTGGACGTGCCCGCGGGGAGCGACCAGGTACCGGTCGCCGTCCAGTGTCAGGAGGTTGACGGGGGTACGTCGCCACTCACCGCTCTTGCGGCCGCGGACGGCGAGCACGCGGGATCCCCAGACGCTGAAGCCGCGCCGGGTCATCCAGGCGACCGTGCGGTTGAGGACGTTGATCGTGAGCCAGCCCGGCTTCATGACGTGGGCGGCGGGGGAGCCGGTGGAGTCGTTCGAGCCGGCGGAGTCGGTGGTGGACCGGTCGGACATGGGGTTCCTCCTGCGAAGTCTGCGGAATCCGCTGATCTGAGGATCTGCGGAATCGACGGGGGTGCGGCGACTGCTGACCACGAGACCAAAGTGTGAGCACTGCTCTCGCTTGACATCAGTGTGCACGGATCGCCGCTCACAAGCAAGAGCGGTGCTCTCGTTTCGTATCGGCGCTCCGAAAATGGCACACTGCTCTCCATGACGACCGTTCGAGGAGCCCGCGCCCGCGCCCGCATCGAGATCACCGCCGCCATCAAGGACGAGGCCCGCACCCAGCTCGCCGCCGAAGGTGCCGCCAAGCTGTCCCTCCGGGCCGTGGCCCGCGAGCTGGGCATGGTGTCCTCCGCGCTCTACCGCTACTTCCCGAGCCGTGACGACCTGCTCACCGCACTGATCGTCGACGCCTACGACGCCATCGGCGCCGCCGCCGAACAGGCCGCCGCCGAGACCGCCCGGCAGCGCCCCCTGGACCGCTGGACCGCCGTCTGCCGAGCGGTCCGCACCTGGGCCGTCGCCCACCCGCACGAGTACGCCCTGATCTACGGCTCCCCGGTGCCCGGCTACACGGCACCCCAGGACACCATCGTCCCCGCCTCCCGCGTCGGCCTCGTCCTCATCGAGACCGCGCGCAGCGCGCACACCGGGGAGGGTGTCGCCCTGCCCCCGCTCCCGGAGGCGCTGAGCCCCGAAGCCGCCCGTATGGCCGCCGACATCGCCCCGGACCTCCCGC
This sequence comes from Streptomyces sp. NBC_00250, assembly GCF_036192275.1. NCBI lineage: Bacteria > Bacillati > Actinomycetota > Actinomycetes > Kitasatosporales > Streptomycetaceae > Streptomyces > Streptomyces sp. NBC_00250. The sequence goes on from NZ_CP108088.1 coordinate 7,834,601, forward strand.
CGGCGCTCGCGGTCGCGCTGGTCGCCGCCTGGTCGCAGCTCTTCGGCCTCGTCTCGTTCGAGGTCTTCGGCCACTTCCACAACATCGTGGAGGACCGCGACACCTTCTTCGCGACGGCGGCCCGCCGCCTCGGCCAGGACGTGGGCCTGCTGCCGCGCGGCTGAGAGTCGCGCGGCAGCGGGCCCACGGAGCAATGCGGCCCGGGGTGCGTCAGTCCACGACGGGGCTGCGGCGTTCGACGGCCTTCGAGTGGAGGGCGAGCCGGGCGCGGACACCCGCCTCGACCACCTCGGCGTCGGGGTCCCGGCAGGGAACCCTGGGAGGTCTACGTGGTCAAGGCCGACGCCGACACCCTCGAAAAGGCCGCCGGTGCGCCCGAGGCCCGCTGCACCACCACGGGCCGCCGATGATCCCGTCTACTCCGGCGGGAGTAGGGGCGACCACCCCGTCGGGCTGACGTCTTCGCGGGACGCCCACGGCTAGCGTGGCGGGCATGGAACAGGAGTGGACGGCCGGGCGCGGCTCGTGGGGCCGGTGGCAGCGCGGGGACAGCGGCGGGGGCCTGCCCTGGCGGTCCACGGTCCTGATCGCCGTGGTCGTCATGGCGGGGACCGGGTTCGCCGCGAGGAACCAGCCGGACCGGGAGGCACTCGACGCACTCGGGCGGGCCCTGCTGCTCCTCGGGGCGGCTCCGCTGTTGTTCCGTCACCGGTGGCCGGTGCCGGTGGTGTTCGGCGTCGCTGCCGTCACCCTCGGCTATCTCGTGGCGGGATACCCGTACGGCCCGGTCTTCGTCATGGTCGCCGTCGCCTGCTTCGCGGCCGTCGTGCACGGTCACCGGACCGCCGCCGCGTGGGCCCTCGGCCTGCTGTGGGCGGGCCATCTGCTGCTCTCGCACTGGCTCTACCGCTGGCTGCCCCCGGCGGGCGACGGGCCCGCGCCCTGGGGGCAGGAGCTTCCCGCCGCCGCGTTCGCCTTCGCCGTACTGGCCGTCTCGGAAACGGTCCGGGTGCGCCGCGAGCAGCGGGCGCAGCTCCGTGCCGACCGCGCTGCCGCCGAGCGGCGCCGCGCCGACGAGGAACGGCTCCGCATCGCCCGGGAACTCCACGACGTGCTCGCCCACTCGATCTCCGTGATCAACGTGCAGGCCGGGGTCGGCCTCGCGCTCCTGGACTCGGACCCCGAGCAGGCCCGCACCGCGCTGACCACCATCAAGGCGGCCAGCAAGGAGGCGCTCGGCGAGGTCAGGCAGGTCCTCGACACCCTCCGTACCCGCGGCGACGCGCCCCGCGCCCCCGCCCCGGGTCTCGACCGGCTCCCCGAGCTCGTCGAACAGGCCGCCGCCGCGGGCCTCACCGTCACGGTCGCGACGACCGGCCCGAGGGCCGACCTGCCGCCCGGCGCCGACCTCGCCGCCTTCCGGATCGTGCAGGAGGCGCTCACCAACGTGGTGCGCCACTCCGGTTCGCGTACGGCGCGGGTACGCGTCGGGTACGGCTCGGGGCGCCTGGACCTGACGGTCGACGACGACGGTCCCGCCACGGGCACCGAGGCGGGCGGCAGCGGCAACGGTCTCGCCGGCATGCGGGAGCGGGCCGCGGCCCTCGGTGGCACCATCGAGGCGGGCGCCCGCCCGGACGGCGGCTTCCGCGTCCACGCCGTACTCCGGCTCCGCCAGGAGGAGCCCCCGTCACCGCAGGAGACCCCGTGATCAGAGTGCTGCTCGCCGACGACCAGTCGCTGGTCCGGGCGGGGTTCCGCGCGCTGCTCGACGCCCAGCCGGACATCGAGGTGGCGGGCGAGGCCGCAGACGGCGGCGAGGCGGTGGAACGGGTGCGCGCCCTGCGCCCCGACGTCGTCCTCATGGACATCCGGATGCCCGGGCTCGACGGTCTTGAGGCCACCCGCCGCATCACGGACGACCCGGACCTCGCCGAGATCCGGGTCGTCATGCTGACCACCTTCGAACTCGACGAGTACGTCTTCGAGGCGATCCGTGCCGGCGCCTCCGGCTTCCTGGTCAAGGACACCGAGCCGGAGGAACTGCTACGGGCGGTGCGTGCCGTCGTCCACGGCGACGCGCTGCTCTCCCCGGGCGTCACCCGCCGGCTGATCGAGGAGTTCGCGGCCCGCTCCAAGGCCCCGGGAGCCACGGCGGCCCTCGGCGCGCTGACCGAGCGGGAGCGGGAGGTGATGGCACTGGTCGGCATCGGCCTGTCGAACGAGGAGATCGCCCGCAGACTGGTCGTCAGCCCACTCACCGCCAAGACCCACGTCAGCCGCGCCATGGTGAAGCTCGGCGCCCGGGACCGGGCCCAACTCGTCGTCCTGGCCTACGAGTCGGGACTCGTACGCCCAGGCTGGCTCGGCTGATCCCCGGGAGACGTCCGGAGAGTCCGCGCCTCGCCGGTTCCGCTCGCGGACGGCCGCCGGTGGGGCGGGCGTGGCAACGGCGGGCGCGGCGACGGCGGGCGCGCATGCGGATCTCGCCGGGCGGTACGCGCCCGGCGAGATCCGCGAGGAAGGCGCCTCCTAGTCGCGGGCCGCGACCTTCGCCGGGGCGCTCTCGATGGCCGTACCGCTCTCGGCGGCGGCCGTGGTGCTCGCTCCCGACGGCGTGGAGCGGGCGACGACGATCGACGGCTCGCCGCCCTGCTCCCGCTTCGTCCGGAGTCCCGGCAGTGTGACGAGCAGCCCGGCCAGAGCGATGACCGTGACCACGGCCAGACCCGGACGGAAACTGTCCAGGACCGCCTGCGGGGATGCGTTCGCCCCGCCGCCGTCCGCCGTGATCACGGCGGTGACGACGGCGAGGAACAGCGCGCCGCCGACCTGGATCGAGGTGTTGAGCAGCCCGGACACCATGCCCTGCTCGTCGTCGTCGACCCCGTTGGTGGCCTGGATGTTGAGCGAGGGGAACACCAGCGCGCAGGCCGCGCCGAGCAGCAGCATCGAGGGCAGGACGACGGCGGCGTACTGCGGGGTGAGGGAGATCCGCAGGAACAGCGCGTACGCGACGACGAGCAGGGTGAAGCCGACGGCGATCACCCGGGGTGTGCCGAAGCGGTCCACGAGGCCGCCGATCTTCGTGGAGGAGAGCGCCACGAGCACACCGGCGGGGAGGAAGGCGAGGGCCGTCTGGAGCGCGGACCAGTGCAGCAGTGACTGCATGTACTGGGTGACGATGAACTGGAAGGCGACGTACGAGCCGAAGAACGCCGCCGCGCCGAGCTGGGCCCGCACCTGTGAGCCGGAGCGCAGCACTCCGAGTCGTACGAGGGGACTCGCGCTGCGCCGCTCGATCAGGACGAAGGCGACGAGCAGCGCGGCGGCCACCGCGAAGGACAGCAGGGTGCGTACGGAGGTCCAGCCCGTCTCGGGGGCCTGGACGACGGTGAAGACGAGCAGCAGCATCGCGGCCGTGCCGGTGACGGCGCCCGGCAGGTCGTAGCCGCCGGAGGAGTTCTCGCGGGCGCTGTGCGGGATGAGGCGCAGGGCGAAGACGAGGGCGATGAGGGCGACGGGGGCGGGGAGCAGCATCGTCCAGCGCCAGCTCAGCTCGGTGAGGAGACCGGACAGGACCAGGCCCATGGAGAAGCCGGTGGCGGCGCAGGTGGTGTAGATGGACAGGGCCCGGTTGCGCTGCGGGCCCTCCTTGAAGGTCGTCGTGATGATCGACAGACCGGCGGGGGCGGTGAAGGCGGCGCTCAGCCCCTTGATGAACCGGCTGGCGATCAGCAGCGGCCCGGAGTCGACGAGCCCGCCGAGGAGGGAGGCGAGCGCGAAGACGGCGAGTGCGATGAGGAAGACCCGCCGCCGGCCGAGCAGATCGGCCGCGCGGCCGCCGAGGAGGAGCAGGCCTCCGTAGCCGAGGATGTAGCCGCTCACGATCCACTGGAGGGTGGCGGTGGAGAGACCGAGGTCGGTGGCGATGGAGGGCAGGGCGACGCCGACCATGGAGACGTCGAGGGCGTCGAGGAACATCGCGGCGCAGAGCACGAGCAGGGTGCCCCAGAGGCGCGGACTCCAGCGTTCCTGCACGGAGTCGGACACGCCGGTGGGCGCGTCGGTGAGCGGAGAGGTCATGGGCAGGACAGTACATGCACATGCATTGAATGCGAGTGCATTTAATTCCCATGCAACAAAAGGGGTCGTTTCTGCTAACGTGCGGCCATGGCAGCGAACAAGTCCGAACGCGCGCTCGTGGACGAGTGGCGTGACGTCCTCGCCCTGCACGCCCGTACGACCTGTGAGCTCGACCGGGCGCTCCATCCGTACGGACTCGGTGCCAGCGACTTCGAGGTCCTCGACGTCCTCGCCGAGGGTGCGGCGGAGGACGGCCCGGCCTCCTGGCGTGTCCAGGAGCTGGCCGGGCGCGTCCATCTCAGCCAGAGCGCCCTCTCCCGGCTGATCGCACGCCTGGAGAAGGACGGCCTGGTCCTGCGGGGGATGTGCGCCGAGGACCGGCGGGGCGTCCAGGTGAAGCTGACCGACAAGGGTCTGGCCCGCCATACCGAGGTGCGACCGCTCCAGCGCGACGTACTCACCCGGATGCTGGACGGGGCGGCCTGAGCCGTCCGGGGTTCAGGATCAGGTGACCCCGGAGGTCTCGCGCCACACCCGCGCGATCTCCTCGTCGCCCGTGAACGTCACGGCGTCGAAGGGCAGCCGGTTCCACAGGGCGAGGTACAGCCGGTCGGCGGGCCCGACGAGTTCGGCGTCCACCGCCCCCGTCGCGCCGTCGCCCCGCTCGGTCCGGGGCGGCTCCGTCGCCGAAAGCCGTACGGTCCACACGTCGTCCGTGTCGGTCGCCCGCACCCGCAGCGTCCGGGGCTCGGCCGTCCGCACCCGGCTGCGGTCCCGGCCGTGGAACTGGAACAGCAGCTCGTCGATGCCGTCGACGGCGACCGACGGCTCCACCGGCCCCGGTCCTGCCGCGAGCGCCGACTCGGCGTCCGCTCGATGGACGGTGGTCTCGTGCGCCTGCCGCCGCGCCCAGAAGGTGAGCGGCGAGGGTGCGGGCAGGAAGGTCCAGCACTCCAGGGACTCCGGCGCCGCCCGCAGGGCGGCGACGAGAGCCGCGTGGCCCTCGCGGAAATGGGCCAGCAGCTCCTCGCCGTCGAGTGTGGTCTCGCCACCGTCCGGCTGGTACGCGGTGCGCGCCTCGACCACGAGATCCGTGGCCCAGCGGTGCACCATCGAGGTGTGCCGGAGGAGGTCCCGGACCCGCCACCCGGGACAGGTCGCCACCTCCGCGTCCGGTCCGGCTTCGGCCGCCGCCACCGCAAGGGCCCGGCCGGCGGTCTCCATGGCGTCGATGTACTCCGCGATCTTCAACGTTCCCCCGTTCGAAGCGTCCATGAGCGAATTCTCGCAGCCGTGGACGCGTCGCGAGCTCAACTCACCCGAGAGGCTCCGGCGTTCCGCGCCCAGTAGCCCATGGCGGCGGCGCCGGCGGCGAGCACGGCGACCGTCGTGAGGGCCACTGGAAGGGAGAACCAGTCGGCGAGGAACCCGATGGACGGCGGGCCGAGCAGCATGCCCCCGTAACCGAGCGTGGACGCGGTCGCCACCCCGCCGGGACCGGCGACCGCACCGGCGCGCGCCACGGCGACGGGGAAGATGTTGGCCAGGCCGAGACCGGTGATCGCGAAGCCGAGCAGCGTGGCCCAGACGCTCGGCGCGAGCGCGCCGAGCAGCATCCCGGCGGCGGCCGTGGCGCCACCGAGGACCAGGGTCCGGGTCTGGCCGAGGCGTTCGAGCAGGGCCGTACCGGAGAGACGCCCGGCGGTCATGGTCAGCGCGAACACGGAGTACCCGGCGGCGGCCACCCCCGGGTGTGCGCCGAGGTCCTGCTCCAGGTGGAGGGCGCCCCAGTCGGCGAGTGCCCCTTCGCCGTACGCCGTGCACAGCGCGATCACACCGAAGACGAGCACGATGCGCCGCGATCCGCCGGACCGCCCGCCCTCCGCACCGGCCGCGGGCGGCAGGGATTCGGGCGGCGGGGCGGGGGAGGGGTGACGCAGGAGTACGGGCCCGGCGACGGCGGTGAGCACGAGGCCGACCCCGGTAAGACCCAGCAGATGGGCGGTCGGGGAGAGGCCCCCGGCGAGCAGCCCGCCGAGCCCCGCCCCGATCATGCCGCCGAGGCTGAACGCGGCGTGGAAGCTGGGCATCACCGGGCGCCGGAGCGCGGTCACGAGATCCACTGCGGCGCTGTTCATGGCGACGTTGATCCCGCCGTACGCGGCGCCGAACACGAGCAGTACGAGCCCCAGAGCGAGCGGCGACCGGGTGAGCGCGGGCAGGGCGACCGACAGCGACAGGAGGACGGCGGTGGCGACGGTGACCGCGTGGGAGCCGTAGCGGCGGCAGAGCCGCCCGGTCAGCGTCATGGTGATGACGGCGCCGGCGGACACCCCGAGAAGGGCGAGGCCGAGGTCACCGGCCGAGGCACCGGTCTGCTGCTTGACGGCGGGGATCCGGACGACCCAGCCGGCGAACAGGAAACCGTCGAGGGCGAAGAAGAGGGTCAGGGCGACGCGGAGGCGGGACAGGGGGTGGGTGGCGGTGTCTCCGCCGGAGCCCCCCGGAACGGCCGTCCGTACTTTGTTTAGTAGCGGCACAAACTCAGGATAGGGGGATCCCCCGGCCGCAATCAAGTGAGCGGCGGGCGAACCCGAGGGCAGCCCTTGATCATCGACAAGGTCCCGAAGCGTGACACGCACTCCCGTGACGCTGTCCGGGTGACAAAGCCCAGGTCAGAACTCCCCAACGGGCCACTGGAAAGCATCGTTTCTGCGCTGGATCCGCCCGCCCGGCATTGGAGTGAGACGCCGTGTCTCGCCATTTCCGGAGGCGTTTGACCGGCTGACGAGCACCTTCTGGCACGTCATTCCGAGATCTTGAGGAGTAGTCATGCGTTCTCTCGCCGCGTCTGTCCTGGCCGTGGGCATCCTGCTGGGCGGCGCCGGTTCCGCGCTCGCCGACGACGGATTCGGGGCGGGGTACTTCTCCGCCGGTGGCGCGGGCTTCAGCTCGCACTGCTCGGTGGCCGGCGTCCCGGCCGTCTACGGAACGATCTTCACCGGCTCGTGTCACGAGGAGGGTTGGGAGAAGGGCCCGGAGGGCGCGTTCCTCGGCGCGCACTGACCTGGCGCACCGGCTCGGGCGAGGACACAGCCCTCGCCCGAGCCCGCAGGCGGGTCAGTCCCCCCACGTCCGGACCGACGGGGAACGCCCGCCACTCGGCGGACAGACCCCCACGGCCCACCCCCACCCCCCACCGGCCCAGGGGGACACCTGACCCCCCGATCATGGGAGACTCGCCCCCATGAACGGCAAGGCGACGACGACCCGGACACGTCTGGACAGGGGGCGCAACGCGCTCGGCCCCGCACTGGAGCTGGTGCACACCGGCAGGGCGCCCACCAGGGCCGTCCTCACCGCCGAACTCGGCGTCACCCGCGCCACCGCCGGCGCCGTCGCCGCGGAACTGGAGGCCCTCGGCCTCATCCGCGTGGACTCCAACCCCGGCGCCGCCGCAGGCTCCCAGGGCCGGCCCTCCCACCGTCTCGCCGTCGACGAGAAGGGCCCCGTAGCCCTCGCCGCCCAGGTCCACGCCGACGGATTCCGCGCCGCCCTCGTCGGTCTCGGCGGCACCATCGTGGCCACCGTCCCCGGCTGCGTCACCGTCTCCGCCGACCCGGCCCAGGTCCTCGGCGAGGTGGTCGAGGCCGGAGCCGCGCTGCTCAGGGACAGCGGCCGCCGCTGCGTCGGCGCGGGCCTCGCCGCCCCCTCGGCCGTGGCCGAGCCCGAAGGCACGGCGCTGAACCCGCTGCACCTCGCCTGGCCCGCCGGGGCGCAGGTCCGCGAGATCTTCGCCGAACAGGTACGGGCCGCAGGCATCGAAGGCCCCGCCTTCACCGGCAACGACGTGAACCTCGCCGCCCTCGCCGAGCACCGCCACGGCGCGGGGCGCGGCGCCCGCGACCTGCTCTGCGTGGCCACCGGCCACCGGGGCGTCGGCGGCGCGCTCGTCCTGGACGGCCGCCTGCACACCGGCAGCGCGGGCCTCGCCCTGGAGGTCGGCCACCTCACGGTGAACCCGGAGGGGCGGGCCTGCCATTGCGGCAGCCGCGGCTGCCTGGACGTCGAGACCGACCCGCTGGCCTTTCTGACGGCCGCGGGCCGCGCCCCCGGCCCCGAGCTGTCCCTGCTCCAGCAGGCCCGCGACCTGCTGCGCACGAGCCCCGACGACCCGGGCGTACGCGTGGCCGTCGGGGAGCTGATCGACCGTCTGGGGCTCGGCCTCGCGGGCCTGGTGAACATCCTCAACCCGGACCGGATCATCCTCGGAGGCCTGCACCGCGAGCTCCTCGACGCGGACCCGGAGCGGCTCCGCGCGGTCGTCGCCGACCGAAGCCTGTGGGGCCGCAGCGGGGGAGTGCCGATCCTCCCCTGCACCCTGGACCACAACAGCCTCGTCGGCGCCGCCGAGCTGGCGTGGCAGCCGGTCCTGGATGACCCACTGGCGGCACTGAGCCGCGAGCCGGTCTGAACCCGGACCCGGCCCCCGCTCCCGTACGAGCGGGGCTACGACTCCGGGCGACCTTCGACGAACGCGGCCAACCGCTCAAGCGCCGTCCGGGCGCCCGCCTCGTTGTCGGCGGCGGGCACGGCGTCGGGCACCCCCTCGTGAACGAGGACGACGTCCGTGCCGCCCTCCAGCGCGATCAGCGTCGTGGTGAGGGTCATGGGGCCCCGCAGCGCGGGGTCCGGGGTCTCGAACTCGGAGATTTCGACCACGCGTTCGTCGGGGAGCAGCTCCACGAAGCGCCCGTGGTACGTGTCCGTGCGAGCCCCGGACCTGCCGGTGCCGTCGGCCGTGTCGTACGTGAGCGAGACGCGGAACGTTCCCCCTTCGCGCGCGTCGAATTCGTGCACCTCGCAGGTCATCCCGTCCGGCACCCGCCAGCGCGCCACGGCCTCCGGGTCGACGAGGGCCCGGTAGACGGCCGAGGGCGGGGCGTCGACATGTCGGGACACGCGCGTGGTGTGCACCCCTCCTAGGTTAGAGGCTGAGGGCGTCCTCCGCGTTCGTCATCCACGCGGTCACCGAGTTCTTGTCGGGCGAGACGTACAGGCCGGGGGTCGAGACCTTCAGCGGCTTCTGCTCCAGGTCGGAGTCGGTGCTCATCGTCAGCGCGATCGAGTCGACGGTCGTGCCCTTGCCGTCCTTGAGGCCGCCCATGAGTCCCGCGTACGCCGACTGTCCCGGCGCGAGCCGGATCGCGTCCTCGATCCCGGGGGCCGGCCCCCGCTCGACGGCCTGCCCGTCGAGGGCGCCGAAGGTGACGACCGGGTGTCCCAGGGCCCGGCAGGGCTTGCCGCCCTTGTTGGTGATCTTCAGCAGGTAGCTGCTGGTCGTGGGCTCCGCCAGGGTCGCGGTGAAGGTCACGTCGAAGGTGCTGCACGGGAACACGTCGTAGTCGGGGTCGACCGACGGCGTCGCAGGCTTCGAGGGGGCCGGCGGCTTCGTGGGCGCGCCCGTGGGCGCCTTCGGCGGTGCGGCGGTCGGCGCGTCCGTCGGCGTCACGGACTTCGACGGAGTCGCCGACGGCGCTTCGGGATCACCTGCCGCCCCGTCCTCGCCGGGCCCGCAGGCGGTCAGCGCGAGTGCGGAGAGGGCGACGAGAACGACGGCGGATCTGCGGACGGTGCTCATGACGGTGTCCCCCGATGAGAAGCGCGCACAGCGCGGTACTGAACGAACTGATCAGACCTGACCTGACCTGACCCGGGCCGAGCTCGGTCGGTCCGAACTCCAGAGTCCCGAAGAAACTTCACGGCTTGGTGACGGCGTCTTGCCGAAATCACCACGGAGTCGGCGGGACGCCCCCCCCCCCGACGCACCCCTCATCGGCCGGAAACCCCTGGCCGGCGCCGGTCGGACGACGTACCGTTCCGCCTCATGACCATTTCTGATCATGAACTTCCTCCGCGCCTCGGCAGCCTCACCTTCCACAGTCCCCTCTCCGAGGCCCGTGCCGCGCGCATGGTCGAGCGGCTCGCCGCCATCGAGCCCGCCGATGTGCTCGACATCGGCTGCGGCTGGGGCGAGTTGCTGCTCCGTGTGCTGGAGGCCGCCCCGGCGGCCAAGGGCGCGGGGATCGACATCAACGCCGAGGACCTGGCCCGTGGCCGGACCCTCGCCGAGACCCGTGGTCTCGCCGACCGTGTCGAGTACTTCGAGGAGTCCGCGCTCGGTACGGACCGGGGACCCGTCGACGTGGTCCTCTGCCACGGGTCGAGCCAGGCCCTCCTCGACCCCGAGCAGCCGCACGACCTCTCCGTCGCCCTGCGTGAACTCCGCCGTCTTGTCAGGCCCGGGGGACACGTCGTGCTCGGGGAGTGCTTCTGGGATCGCACTCCCACGGACGAGGAGCTGGCCGGCATGTGGCCCGGCGCGACCGCGGACGAGCACACGTCCCTCGGCGTCCTCGTCGACCTCGCGATCGAGGCCGGATTCCGGCCCGCGTGGATCGAGACGGCGACCGCGGAGGAGTGGGAGGAGTTCGAGTCGGGCTACCGGTACGACACCGAGGTCTGGCTGGCCGCCCACCCCGACCACCCGCTTGCCGCGGAGACCCGGGAGCGCGTCGACCGGCAGCGCTCGACCTGGGTGAACGGCTACCGCCGCGTCCTCGGCATGGCCTACCTGACGCTCGTCGCCGTCGCCTGATCGACCACGTCCCGGGCCCGGGCGCACCATTGCCGCCTGGTCGGCCACGTCCCGGGCCCGGGCTCACCATTGCCGCCCCGGCCCCAACTGCCCCCGCCCCGGCGCGGACAGATGCAGGACCCGGAAGCGCTCGCCCTCGTCGGCGGGCGCTTCCGCGTCGGCCCACAGGGTGAAGGCGAGCAGTTCCCAGTGGCGCGGATCGATGGCCAGGGCGGAGGCCACCACCCCGCCCCGCCGCGCCTCGCGCGCGTGCCGGGCCACGGCGTCCGCCACGGCCTCTCCGGGCGCGCCCGCCTCCCCGAGTGGGCTCCTGCGGCGCGTCGCAGTGCCCGGCGTCGCACCGGACGCGGGGCCCTCCTCGTACGACAGGCCCGTCCAGTGCTGCACCACGGGCCGGCCGAAGTCGTTCACGATGCCCTGGAAACCCGGGCCCCAGAGGAAGGAGTTCATGCCCTCGGGGGTGGCCCACAGATAGAACGGCGCGTACTGGTTCACCGGCGACGATTCCCCCCGTTCCCTCACCAGGTAGGCCTTCAGGCCGAGCCCGGGGAAGGCGTCGAGAAGACGGCCCTTCGTCGCCACCCGTTCGCGGATGATTCCCATGTCGTAGTCGGCGGGCAGGTTGATCTCGTACTGCATCGCGTGCACAGAAGGCTCCGATCGCCCCTCGTGGAAGGTCTGTTCAGCCGGCGGCGGTACGAGGGGTGAGCAGGCTCGACAGTCCCCGCACGGCGCTGTCGAAGGGCGCCCTCGACCCCGTCGCCCGGGCCAGCACATATCCGCCCTGCACGGTCGCCACGACCGTCGCCGCGATGTCGTCCGCGTCGAGGGGGCCGCTCAACTCGCCGCTGTCCAGACCCTCCTGGACGACCTCGGCGAGCCGGGCCCGCAGCCTGCCGAGCACCTCGTCGATCGGTGCGCGGAGCACCGGATCGGCGATCACGTCGGGATCCATCGTCAGTCGCCCCACCGGGCAGCCCCGCAGGACGTCCCGCTCCCGCAGCAGATAGGCCTCGATACGGGCGTACGCCGTGCCCTCGCCGCTCAGGACGGCCTCGGCCGCCGCTCCCAGCTCCTCGGCCGTACGCCGGATCGCGGCGAGTGCGAGATCGGGCTTGCCCGAGAAGTGGTGGTACATGCTGCCCTGGCCCGCCCCGGCCGCCTGCTGGATCGCCTTGGGGCTGGTCCCCACGTAACCGCGCTCCCACAGCAGCTCGCGGGTCGCCTCGATCAGTCGCTCGGAGGTGCTCATGAACCCACTGTACATACCAGTAGGTACAGAGGCGGAAGGAGGGCCGGAAGCGCCACGTACTCCCGCCGTCGTACGCGCGATGCCGCTGCCCGTACGACGCGCCCGGCACCCCTCCGGAGGGAGTCTCGAACCACCGACAACCGAGGAGCTGAACCCTCATGAACACACTCGCCCACGCGGGCCCCGGCCCGTGGGTCCTTCTCTTCCCCCTCGTCTGGGCGGTCGTGATCTTCGGGCTCGTCACCGTCGCCCGCCGCGCCGGATGGCGCCGCGGACGCGAGGGCGGCTTCGGCCGCTTCGCCGGCCCGGGCCGCGACACCGGCCCCGACGACAGCTCGCCCATCGCCCTGCTCGGCCACCGGTTCGCCGCCGGGGAGATCGACGAGGACGAGTACTGGCGCCGGCTGACCGTCCTCGAAGAGCAGTTCGGCCGCCGCACCGACTCCAAGGGGCGCCGGGCATGACCACCACCGGAACGCTGCCCCAGGCCGCCCCCGCCCCCACCGCCGTCCGCGTCGTCGACGCCGTCAAGGTCTACGGGCGCGGCGACACCGAGGTCCGGGCCCTGGACGGCGTGAGCGTCGACTTCCCGGTCGGCCGCTTCACCGCCGTCATGGGTCCCTCGGGCTCCGGAAAGTCCACCCTCATGCACTGCGCCGCCGGGCTGGACACCCTCACCTCCGGCGCCGCCCTCCTCGGGGACACCGACCTGTCCACGCTCGACGACCGTCGTCTGACGCTGCTGCGCCGCGACCGGATCGGCTTCGTCTTCCAGGCCTTCAACCTGCTGCCGACCCTCACCGTCGCCGAGAACATCACCCTCCCGCTGGACCTCGCGGGCCGCACCGTCGACCGGGAGCGCTTCGACCGGCTCGTCGACACCGTCGGACTGCGCGACCGCCTGCACCACCGGCCGAGCGAGCTCTCCGGCGGACAGCAGCAGCGGGTGGCCGTGGCCCGTGCCTTCGCCGGTGACCCCGACGTCGTCTTCGCCGACGAACCCACCGGCAACCTCGACTCGCGTTCCGGCGAGGAGGTCCTGCGCCTGCTCGGCCGTACGGTGCGCGAGACCGGCCGTACGGTCGTCATGGTCACCCACGACCCCGTCGCCGCCGCCCACGCCGACGAGGTGATCTTCCTCGCCGACGGTCGGCTCGTCGACCGGATGACGGCTCCCACGGCCGACCGCGTCCTGGACCGCATGAAGGCGTTCGAGACATCACCGGGAGCGGCGGCCCACGCCACCGGGGCCCACACGACCGGGGCCCTCACCACCGGGGGAGTAACGCCATGAGAGCCACCGGAACCAAGCGAACACCCGCCTCCCTCCGCCTCGCCCGCTCCTCCCTCCGCGCGCACCGCCGCCGTTTCCTCGGCACCTTCGTCGCCGTCCTCCTCGGGGTCGCCTTCCTCACCGGCACCCTCGTCATGGGCGACACCCTGCGCGCGAGCTTCGACTCGATGTTCACCGGCGCCACCCGGGGCACCGACGCCGTCGTCCGCAGCGCCGTCACCGTGACGGCCTCCGGGGGCGCCCAGGGCACCCGCGGCCCCGTCGACGCGGACCTCGCCGACCGGCTCGCGCAGGTGCCCGGGGTCGCCGCCGCCGCGCCCCGGATCGAGGGCGCCGGCCAGCTCCTCGCCGCCGACGGCACCCCCGTCGGCGGCAAGGGACCGCCCACCCTCGCCGGGAACTGGATCGACGACCCGGCCCTCAACCCGTACAAGCTCGCGGAAGGCCGTGCCCCGAGCGCCCCCGGCGAAGCCGTCGTCAACCGGGGCGCCGCGAAGGCCGCGGGCCTCGCCCTGGGCGACACCACGGTCCTGCGCACCCCCGACCCGGTGCGCGTCACCGTCGTCGGTCTCGCCACCTTCGGCGGCGCGGACGGCATGGGCCAGGTCACCTGGACCGGTCTGACCCGCGCCGACGCCGAGCGGTATCTGACGGCACGCCCCGGCGAGGCGACGAGCATCGCCGTACGGGCAGGGCCCGGAGTCTCCCAGGAGGAGCTGGTCGCCGCCCTCGCCCCCGCCCTCCCCGACGAGGTCGAGGCGATCACCGGGCAGCGCGCCGCCGAGGAGAATACCGAGATGGTCTCCGGCCGCTTCCTCAGCCTCTTCACCACCTTCCTGCTGGTGTTCAGCGGGGTCGCGGTGCTCGTCTCCGTCTTCACCATCCACAACACCTTCGCCGTGCTCGTCGCCCAGCGGACCCGCGAGAACGCCCTGCTCCGCGCGATCGGCGCCGCCCGGCGCCAGGTCGTCACCGGCACCCTCGCCGAAGCGCTGACCGTGGGCCTGCTCGCCTCCCTCGCCGGGCTGCTGGCCGGGATCGGCGTGGCGGCCGGACTCCAGGCCCTCTTCCCCGCCGTCGGCTTCCCCTTCCCCGAGGGCGACCTGGTCGTGTCCGGCACGTCCCTCGGGCTGCCGCTCGCGGTCGGGCTCGCGGTCTGCGCCGGTTCGGCGCTCCTTCCCGCCGTACGGGCCGGACGCACGGCCCCGCTCGCCGCGCTCCGCGAGACACAGGTCGACGATTCCGGCACCTCACGCGCGCGCGTGGTGACCGGCTCCGCCCTGCTCGCCGTCGCGGTCGGCACGGTACTCGCCGGAGTGCTCGGCACTCCCTCGCTGTGGCTCGCCGCGACCGGCGCCGCCCTCGCCGTCGCCGCGTTCGTGGTCCTCGGGCCGGTCGCCGCCTCCGGCGCCGTCCGGGTACTGGCCGGCCCCCTGCGCGGCGCCAACCGCGGCCTCGCGCGCCGCAACGCCCTGCGCAGTCCGGGACGTACGGCCGCGACCGCCACCGCCCTGATGATCGGCGTCGCCGTGGTCACCCTCTTCACGGTCTTCGGCGCCTCCCTCAAGGCGACCATGGACAGCACGGTCGACCGCTCCTTCGCGGGCGACGTGGCCATCAGCGGGGCCACGTTCGGCGCGGGCGGCGCGGGGCTCAGCCCGCGCCTCGCGCCGGCCGTCGGAGCGCTTCCCGAGGTCGACACCGCCGTGGGCCTGGGGCGCGGGGTGGCGGAAGTGGACGGCCGGGGCCGTGCCCTGACCGTCACCGACCCGGTCGCGCTCTCCCGCACCCTCGACCTGGGAGAGGTGCGGGGCTCCCTCACCGGCCTCGGTACGGACGGGCTCGCCGTCGCCGCCGACGAGGCGGCCTCCTCGGGCCTCGCGCCCGGCCGGACGGCCCAGCTGACGTTCACGGACGGCACCCGGCACACCTTCACCGTCCGGGCGGTCTACGAACGCGCCGACCTCGCCGGCGACTACCTCGTCACCCGGGACGCCTGGGCCCCGCACCGTACCCAGGACTCCGACATCCTCGTCGCCGTCTCCTTCGCGGACGGAGTCACCACCGCACAGGGGAAGGCGGCCGTGACCGAGGTCGCGGACCGCTACGGACAGCCCGAGGTCCAGACCCGGGACGAGTACGCGGAAGCCTCTGCGGGCGGCATCGACATGATGCTCACCCTCGTGTACGCGCTCCTCGCCCTCGCCGTCCTGATCGCGCTGCTCGGCATCACGAACACGCTCACCCTGTCCGTACACGAACGGACCCGTGAGCTGGGCCTGTTGCGGGCCGTCGGCCAGACCCGGGCCCAACTGCGCGCCATGGTCCGGTGGGAGTCGGTCCTGGTGGCCGCGTTCGGCACGCTCGGCGGACTCGTCCTCGGCGGCTTCCTCGGCTGGGTGCTCGTCCGCGCCTCGGAGGGATCGGGCGACAGCGCCTTCACCTTCGCCGTGCCGGCGGTGCAGCTGGCGACCGTGGCCCTGGTCGGGCTCGTCGCGGGCGCCGTGGCGGCCCTGCGCCCCGCGCGCCGGGCGGCCCGCCTGGAGATCCTCCGGGCGATCGCCACGGAGTGAGGGGCGGGGCCGCCCTGCCGGCCCTCCGTCAGCCCGTACGGCCCGCCGGCACCCGGCGGGCCGTGGCCACGGCGGGGGCCGGCGCGAGGACGGGTTCGTGGGCCGGGGCCGGGGCGGGCTCGGCCGGGGAACTCAGCGGAACGCCGGGGAACGGCGCGTACCCCAGGAAGGGGCCTTCGGCCGCGGAGTCGTACACGGCGTAGGAACGCGTGTCGGCCGGGGCGGCGGGCGGCGGCGTCGAGAGGGTGAACCACACCACCTTCCCGTCCGCCCCACAGGGGCGCACACCCCAACTCTCGCTGACCGCGCCGACGATGGCGAGGCCGCGGCCGGACGTGGCCAGCTCGTCGTACGCGTCGAGCGGGTCCGGGCAGCCGGCCTTGGGTATGCGGGGGTCGTGGTCCCGGACGGAGACCGTGAGCCGGTCGAGGAACAGCTCGATCTCGACGGTGCACCGCTTGTCCGGCTGCGCGTGCCGGTGGACGTTCGTCAGAAGCTCGGTGACACCGAGCACGGCATGGTCGATCAGACCGTCGAGATGCCAATGACGGAGATGCGCGGAGACAATCCTGCGGACCTGTCCGATCCGCGACGGCAGGGCCTGAAGCTCCACCGCGTAATACCTGCTCGGCTCGCTGATCACGGCTGCGACTCCCCGAAGTAGTCCGGAAGAAGACGAAGATTCGGATCTCACATGCGGTACAGCAGGGTGGCGACCTGAGCGCGCTGTCACCACCGGTCAACCCTCGGTGAGGTGGTTCCAGCGTGAACCAGTGGTGTGCGTCCCGCAACTCACGGCGACCTGCGACACGCCGAGGAGTCGCCTCGGCACCGCCCGGCAGCCCACCTCGGCGCCGTCGGGCCGGCCGCTTCAGCGCCGCCCGGCCGCCCGCTTCAGCGCCGCCAGGAACCGTCCCGACTCCTCCGACGCGCCGGGGCCGTCGCTCTTGCTGTCGCCGTCCTTGTGGAGGGTCAGCCGGTAGCGCGTGCCGTTCACGGTGGCCACCGCCTCGTCGGACTTCGCGAACCACGGGCGTCCCGCCCGGACCGCTCCCACCGGCGCGCTGTCGATCTCGCTGCCGTAACTCGTGAGGAGGGCGAGCCGCCCGTCCTCGATCCGCACCTCGCCGGCGCGTGTCAGTGAACGCGGCCAGCGGGCGATCCTCACGCCCCTGGCGCTGAACTCGGGTTCCGACATGCCGATCCGCCCCTTTCACCCGGTTGCCGTTCCCAGTGTGCCGGGCCGTCGGCGACCGCACCAGTGCCCCTTCCGCAAGTCATCCCTATGGACAGTCAAAGGAAACGTTTGCCCAGGTGGGAGGGGTATTGTCGGCAGCGGGGCACCCCCAGGGAAGTGACCGAGGAGAGGCGCGGATGAGCACCACGGACAACAGTGCGGCGAGTGTGACGGCGGGCGGCGCGGCGGTGACCGTCGACGTCGACCGCAGCGACCCGGCGTACCGGACCTGGCTCAAGGAGGCCGTCCGCAAGGTCCAGGCCGACGCCAACCGCTCGGCCGACACGCACCTGCTGCGCTTCCCGCTCCCCGAGAAGTGGGGCATCGACCTCTACCTCAAGGACGAGTCCACCCACCCCACCGGCAGCCTCAAGCACCGCCTGGCCCGCTCCCTCTTCCTGTACGGCCTCTGCAACGGCTGGGTGCGGCCGGGCAAGCCCGTCATCGAGGCCTCCAGCGGCTCGACCGCCGTGTCCGAGGCGTACTTCGCGAAGCTCATCGGCGTTCCCTTCATCGCCGTGATGCCCCGCACGACCAGTCCCGAGAAGTGCCGGCTGATCGAGTTCCACGGCGGGCGGTGCCACTTCGTCGACGACTCGCGCACGATGTACGAGGAGGCCGCCGCGCTCGCCGAGCGCACCGGCGGTCACTACATGGACCAGTTCACGTACGCGGAGCGGGCCACCGACTGGCGGGGCAACAACAACATCGCCGAATCGATGTACCAGCAGCTGAAGTTGGAGCGCTACCCCGAGCCCGCCTGGATCGTGGCGACCGCGGGCACCGGCGGCACCTCGGCGACCATCGCCCGCTACGTCCACTACATGCAGCACGACACCCGCATCTGTGTCGCCGACCCCGAGAACTCCTGTTTCTTCGACGGCTGGACGCACCACGACCCGCACGCCACCTCCGACTGCGGTTCGCGGATCGAGGGCATCGGCCGCCCCCGGATGGAGCCGAGCTTCGTGCCCGGGGCCGTCGACCGCATGATGAAGGTGCCCGACGCGGCGAGCGTCGCCGCCGTCCGCGCGCTGGAGACCGCGATCGGCCGCAAGGCGGGCGGCTCCACCGGCACCGGCCTGTGGAGCGCCTTCAAGATCATCGCCGAGATGGTCGCCCACGAGCGCACCGGCAGCGTCGTCACCCTGATGTGCGACCCGGGCGAGCGCTACCTCGACAAGTACTACTCCGACGACTGGCTGGCCGCCCAGGGCCTCGACATCGCCCCCTACAGCGCCGCTATCGAGCGGTTCCTGGCGACGGGGGTCTGGCCGGAGTGAGCCGCCGGTCGAGACGGCGCGCGGCGTCCCGGAAGGACAGCCCCACGCCCGGCCCCGCGAGGCGCAGCCCGAGCCGGACCGGGGCGGCGCCGTCGAGGGCCATCGTCCAGCGCAGTCGGGTGCCGGTCCCGGCGGGGGAGAGGTGCCACTCCTCCGCCATGGCGGTGACGCCGGGCGCGTTCGTCAGGTCCACCCGGTAGGCGTAGCGGACCTCCGGCTCGGCGGCCAGGATCGTCTCCTCGAAGTGGACCCCGCCGCGCAGCCGGACGGTCCGGCCCGCCCCGTCGCCCGTCGGGACGGCGGAGGTGACGGCGGTGAACCAGTGCGGCCAGCTGCCCACCTCCACCGCGAGCGACCGGAAGACGGCGGCCGGCGGGGCCGTCAGGGTCGTGGTGAACACCAGACGGACGGGTGCGGACGCGGTGAAGTCGAGCTCCACCGGCCTGAGTCGGCGTGCCATGGACCGTACCTCCCGGGTCGCGAACGGAAGTGCGACCTTAGCTGACATGCTGTCAACAGCACAGGGGGCGACGGAAGGCTCCGAAGGGCCGCGCCGTGACCCTCACCGCCCGGGAGACCGGGGGCCACCGTCTCCCGGTGCGGCTCGTCGGCCCTCCCGCAGCAGCCCGTCCACCGCCCGGCCGAAGAGGAACCGTCCCGCCCGCGCAAGCGCCGGATCGAAGACCCGGGGCACTCCGCGTACGGACAGCTCCTCCGTCCACACCACCCGGCTGCCGTCACCCGCGCCCGACACCTCGACGAGCGCCCACCCGCGCACCACCCGCCCCGACTTCTCCAGCCTGCACGCCCCGGTCCTGCCCTGCGCAGGGGGTTCCCAGTGCACGACCTCCATCGGGTCGTCGAACGACAGCCGGCCGATGCCGGTACGGGCCGTGAACCGGGTCCCGGCCCGGTTCGGCCCCGGGGTCAGCACCCTCGTCCGGGTCAGCGGCACCTGGCGGCCGTGCGCCGGCCAGTCCGTCAGCCGCCGCCACACCTCCTCCGGAGGCGACGGCACGGTCCGCTCGACCCGGAAGTGGCTCACGCCTGCTCCTCGCCCGCCACCACGAGTCCCGGCAGATGCTCCGCCACCTCGGCCCGTACGCCCTCGGGCAGGCCGGGGTCCGTCACCCAGGTGTCCACCTCGTCCAGTTCGGCGAACGAACTCAGGCCCACCGTCCCCCACTTGGTGTGATCGGCGACCACCACGACCCGGCGCGCCGAACGCATCAGGCACCCGTTCGTCTCCCCCTCCGCCAGATTCGGCGTCGAGAGTCCCGCCTCCACCGAGATGCCGTGCACCCCGAGGAACAGCAGGTCGAAGTGGAGCGAGCGGACCGCCCGGTCCGCCACCGGCCCCACAAGGGCGTCGGAGGGCGTGCGCATCCCGCCCGTCAGGACGACCGTCGCCGCCCCGCGCCGCGTCTCGCCGCCGCTGCCCGTCAGCTGGGCCTCGTGGAACACGTCCGCGACCCGGACGGAGTTCGTCACCACCGTCAGGTCCGGTACGTCGAGCAGGTGCCGGGCCAGGGCGTACGTCGTCGTACCGCCGGACAGGGCGATCGCGCTGCCCGGCGCGACCAGGGCCGCCGCCGCCCGCGCGATCTCGTCCTTGGCGCTGGGTTCGAGCACCGACTTGGCCTCGAAGCCCGGCTCGTGGGTACTCGCCTCGACGACCGGAACGGCCCCGCCGTGCACCTTCGCGAGCATGCCCTGCCGGGCCAGCGCGTCCAGGTCGCGACGGATCGTCATGTCCGAGACGCTGAGGCGCCGGGTCAGCTCATTGACCCGTACACCGCCGCGCCGCCGTACCTCATCGAGGATCAGGGCACGCCGCTGCTCCGCGAGGAGGTTCTGGTTGTCAGTCACCGCCGGGGCCGGTCCTTCCGCAGGAGACAAGGGGATGGGTGTCGGATTCGGTGAGGAACGGTGCGCGGGCGCACCACTGTCCGCGATCCTGGTGCCGACGTCGCATCTTCCCACCCTGAGAGGAAGTCGCCTCAGTGTCCCCTGCCACACCCGCCCCGGAGAGCGGGGGCGCGGCGCTCGAACTCCTCGTCCACGGAGTCGGCGGAGCCACCCCCCAGGACATGCTCGACGACCCCAGGACCGTACGGATCACCGGCGACCGGACCGCCGCCATGCACCGGCGCGCCGAGGACGTCGACGCCGAGGACCACCCCGAGCGGTACGCGGCCCGCCCGGTCCCGGAGGCGTACTGCTGGTCCAACCTGACCTCGGGCGACGGCGCCCGCGCCCTGTGGCTGCTGCTCCTGCCCTTCATGGTCGCCAACCTGGCGCACTGGATGCGCCCGCCCGCCCAGGGCCGCCCGGGTCTGGTCCGGCTCTACGGGGTCCTGGTGCGGCTCGTCGCCCTCACCCTCACCGTGCTGCTCACCGCCGCGGCCTGCGAGGTCGCCCTCGATCTGACGGCCTGGCAGTGCGCCGCCAGCACCGCCTGCACCGACGCGTACTCCTGGCTCGGCTTCCTCTCCGAAGGGCGCGGCGGCTGGTGGTCGGCGCCCGGCCGACGGCTCGCGCTCGCCGCCCTGGTGCCCGCCCTGCTCGTCGGCCTCCTCTGGTACCTGTCGAACCGGACGTGGAGCGCGTACGAGGCGCAGCGCCCGCCCACCGGTTACGACGATCCCGTGGCCGAGCCGTCCACCGACTCGGGGGCCGCGGAACCCGTGACCGACCCGGGCGCCGACACGGAGAGCGCGGACCAGGGCGAGGGCGGTCCCGGCCCCGGTCCCGGACCCGCCGAGCTGCGACCCGCCCTCGGCCGCCCCGGCTTCTGGTACGGGCGCCGGCTCGTCGCCCGTCTCAGGGCCGCCCACACCGCGGCCGGTCTCCTCACCGTCGCCGCCGCCCTCGCCACGGCCACCGCCCGGCACGACGCCACGGCCCCGGGCGCCGGAGCCGTCCTCGGCCGCGTCCTCCAGGCCGCCGTCGCCGCCCTCGCCGTGCTCGTCGTCTGGGTCGTCTGCCGTCGCGGCCGCAGCGAGCGCCGCCTCGACCTGCGCGTCGAACGCGCCCTCGTCTCCTGGCTGCCCGGCGTCTCCCTCGTCCTGCTCGTGCTCACCGCCCTGTACGCCGGGTGGTCCCGCCCCGGCTGGGTCTCCGACGGGTCCCTGCCCGGCAATGTCGCCTTCGGCGGCCTCACCCTCGTCCAGGGCGGCCTCGTCGTCGCGCTCGGCGTGGTCGCCCTGCTCCTCCAGCGGCCGCGCAGGGACCCGCGTACCGCGCTGCGCGGACTCGGCGGCCCCGCCGTCGCCATGCTCGCCTGCGCCCTCGCCGGAGTCATGTCCGGCGGCGTCGCCCAGCGGGTCGCCGACTGGCTCGACGGGCCCGCCACCCCCGGCATGGGCGACGGCGGTCCCCGGATCGGCCCGCCCGTGCTGCTCAGCTGGCAGGCGTCCGTCATCCCCGTGCTGCTCCTGCTGCTGCTCGTGCCCGCCGCCCTCCTCGCCGTACGGACCGTGCTGGCCGGCAGGCGGCTGCGCAGCGAGGTCGAGGCCGACTACGACGCCGCCGACGAACGCGACCCCGTCCGCACCGGACAGATCGCGGCCGGCCGGGCACGGGCGTCGCTCACCGACTCCGCGCCCGTCCTCGTCGGCGTCGTCTCCGGAGCCACCCTGCTCCTCGGCGCGGGTTCCGTCGCCGGTGCCTGGGCCAGCGGAAACGTCCCGGGGCGCGCCTTCGACGGAGCCCACCCCGCCCTCGCGTCCCTGGCCACCGCCACCCAGGCCATCGGATCCTGGATGATCGGCTTCGGCTTCCTGCTCTTCGTCACCTGGGGTCGCCGCGCCTACCGGGACGCCCACGCCCGCCGCACCATCGGCATCCTCTGGGACGTCGGCACCTTCTGGCCCCGCGCCGCCCACCCCTTCGCCCCGCCCTGCTACGCCGAACGGGCGGTGCCCGACCTGACCTGGCGGATGAGCTCCTGGACCCGGAGCACCGGCGGCCGGCTCGTCATCTCGGGACACTCGCAGGGCAGCGTCCTCGCCGCGGCCGCCGTCTGGCAGCTGCAGCCCGTCACCCGTGGCCGGGTCGCGCTCCTGACGTACGGCTCACCCCTGGAGCGGCTCTATGGACGCTGGTTCCCGGCCTACTTCGGTCCGGAGGCGCTGCGCGCCCTGAACCGTACGGTCCACTGCTGGAGCAATCTGTACCGCGCCACCGACCCGATCGGCGGTCCCGTCCGGGTCCCCGCCGAGGACGGCAGGCCGGCCGTCGACGGATCGGTCCTGCTCGACCCGGTCGCCTACGGCCGCACCCGCGCACACCCGCTGCCCGAACCGATCCTGGGCCACTCCGACTACCAGGCCGACCCGGCGTTCGCCCACCGGCGCGGCGCCCTCCTGGACCGGCTCCCACCCGCCGTACCCCACCAGCGAGATCCGAACTCCACTGCGGATCAGGGGAGTTCGGGCAGATCCTCCGGGTAGAGCAGCGTCAGGTCGTCCGTGCTCGCCTCGGCGAGCTCGGCGACCCGGCCCGCGTGCCGCTCCACCATCGACTCGAACGTCTGCCGCGCCGTACGCCCGTTGCCGAAGGCCGGGCCCTTGGGCAGCTTCGTGAAGTACACGAGAAGCGCCTCGTCCGTGCCCGGGGCGAGCCGGTACTCGTGCTCGTCCGCCTGCTGCCCCACGATCCGGAGCAGTTCCTCCGGATCGTAGTCGCCGAAGGTGATGGTCCGTGAGAAACGGGACGCCACGCCGGGGTTGACCGTGAGGAAGCGCTCCATCTCCGCCGTGTAGCCCGCGACGATGACCACCACCGCGTCCCGGTGGTCCTCCATCAGCTTCACCAGCGTGTCGATCGCCTCACGGCCGAAGTCCCGGCCCGAGTCCTCCGGCGACAGGGCGTACGCCTCGTCGACGAACAGGACCCCGCCGCGCGCCCGGTCGAAGGCCTCCTGGGTACGGATCGCCGTCGAGCCGATGTGCTCGCCGACCAGGTCCACCCGGGAGACCTCCACCAGATGCCCGCGTTCGAGCACTCCGAGGGAGGCCAGGATCTCCCCGTACAGCCGGGCGACCGTCGTCTTTCCCGTGCCCGGGTTGCCCGTGAAGACCAGATGGCGCCGGACCGAGGCGGCCTTCAGCCCCGCCTCCTGACGCCTGCGCCCCACCTCGATCATGTTGGTGAGGGTGCGCACCTCCACCTTGACGCTCTCCAGACCCACCAGGGCGTCCAGTTCGCCGAGCACGTCCTGCGAGGAGCGTGCGTCGGGTTCCGGGGCGGCCGGGACCGGCACGGCCGCCGGGGTACGCGGCGCGGGTACCGTCCCGAGCAGCCCCGCCGACTGGGTGGCCGTCAGGACCGTCCCGCCGTCGGGCACGGAGGAGCGGACGGCGCTCTCGTCACTGGTGCAGTCCTCGGCGCTCGCGCCCTCCTCGGGGAATTCGTAACCGCCGCGCGCGCACCGCTCCGTACGGCACTTGCGCAGGGTGGTCCGGCAGCCGTCGGTGACGTGGAACCCGTATCCGCCGCTGCCCGTCACCCGGCAGCCGGTGAAGGAGCCGCGGCCCTCCGCCGACACGTAGAACCCGGCCTCGGCGGGCGAGGTGACCGTGCACCGGTCGATCGTGGGATCGGCGCCCTTGGTGACGATGACCCCGGTCTGGACGGAGTCGATCGTGCAGCCGCCGAGGGTGCCGCCGCTGCCGTGGTCCCGGAACCAGGCGCCCGTGGAGGCCTCCCGGATCCGGCAGTCGTCGAGCTGGGCGGTCGCCCCGTCGCTCACCGACACCGCCGTGTTCCGCACCTGCGACAGATCGCTGTCGACGACGTCCACCCGCGAACCGCGGTCGAGGACGAAGAGCGCGTCCGGTACGTCGTGCACCCGGCAGGCGTCGAGGACGGCGGTCGCCCCGTCGCTCACCCACACCGCCGGGTAGTCGCCCGTACTGTCGTGGATCTCGCACTGGTTGGCGTCCACCCGGGTCCCCGGGTCCCACACCGACAGACCGTTGCGGCCGAAGCGGCGGACGGTCGACCGGGTCAGGGTCAGGACCGAACGAGAGCGCAGGTCGACGGCGTTCTCCGGGACGTCGTGGATGTCGCAGTCCGAGAGCGTGAGCACCGCGTCGGTGTCGAGCGTGATGCCGTCCCCCGAAGTGCGGTGCACCGAGGAGTCGGTGAGATGGGCGGTGGCACGGGCCGCGATCTGGAGCCCGGCGCCCTTGATCTCGTACACCTCGCAGCCGACGCCCTCCAGGCCGCTGCCCTCACCGGTCACGGCGATCCCGGCGCCGGAGGCGTGGTGCACCCGGCAGCGCTCCAGCCGCGGATGCGCCCCGCCCCGCACCGAGATGCCCGCCTGCCCGGCGGAGACCACCTCGCACTCCTCGAACACCCCGCCCGCGCCGTCGAGGACGGCGATGCCGACCCCGGCGGGATTGTCGACGGTGCAGCGGCGGACCGTCGGCCGGGCCGCGCCCCGCACCTCTATCCCGGCCGCCGAGCGGGTCATGATCCGCAGGTCGAGCAGTTCGGGGGTGCCGTCCTCGACGAGCAGCGCCGGCGCGGCGACGTCCTGCCCCTCGATGTGGAGGTCCTGGACGGTGACGGAGGCGCGCAGCGTCAGCGGCACCCCGTCCGGCGGTGCGATCCGCACCGAGCCGATCGCGCCCTCGGGGCCGCGCAGGGTGACGGCCCGCCGCACCACGAGGTTCTCCCGGTAGGTGCCGGGAGCGATGGTGAGCACGTCCCCGTCCCCGGCGGCCTCCAGGGCGGCGGCAAGCGAGGGGTACTCACCCGTGCGGCGCCGCCACCGCGATGTGCCGGTGTGCGTCACCTGGACCGTGCCCTGTGCCATGGGTGTGTCCTGCCCCCGCCTGATGCCTCGCCGCTGATCCGATGCCCCACCGTAGCGCGCGCGGGGGCACGGGGTTGACGGGTCGTGGGCCCGCACCGGTACGTGCGGTGGAGCGGGTACCGGGCTCGTGTCACGCGCGGTCAGGGGACGGTCGCGGGTGGTCGAGGTCGGTCGGGCTCGGTCGCGCGCCGGCATCGGCGGGGCCCCTGGAACCGGCGCCGGTTCCACTGCCGGTCCAGCCGCCGGGTTCGACCGCTGCCTTCGGCCTTCGGCTCAGCTGCCGGTACCGGTCCGGCCCCAGTCGGGGCCCGTCGCCGCCCACGCGCGGTCGAGGCGCGCGTACCGCAGCAACACCAAGCGGCGTACGGCGAGGCGGCGGACGATCTCCACCATGAGGCCCGCGAGGAGGGCGGCCGTCAGACCGGCGACGGCCGCGTGCGCGCGGGCCGTGTCCGCCTGCATCGGCGGCGCCACCGGATGCCCGTACCGGTCGGTCCAGATCGGGAAGGTGGCGCCCGGAGCGGCGGTCCGCCGGGCCGTCGTCACCGTTCCCGTACGGGCCGAACCGTCGGGCGCGGTCCACTGGGCCACGACGGAACGGCGCAGCCGCTCCTCACCGGCCGCCTCCGCGGCCCGGGGTCCGCTCGCGGGCCGGTCGGCGGGCCGCAGGACCCGGGCCGTCGTCGGCACGCGCTGCTCCTGCTGGGTGCGGACCGCGCGCTGGAGCGAGCCGTGGGCGGAGGCGCCGGCCGCCCAGCCGGTCAGGGGCACCACGACACAGAGCACCGCGACCGCCGCGAACGCGACCCAGGCCTCCACGAGATCGGTGGTCCGGCGCAGGGGATTGTGCCGCCAGCGCCAGAGTCCGATGGCTGCGCGCACGTCGGAACCCCCTCGTTGCTCAACGCTCCTTCAACGAGTGTGCCCCGGGGGAGGGTTCCGCGCCTGTCGGGCCGGGAAGTGTGACGCGTCAGTCGAGGATCTTCACCTCGTCGCCGACCCGGACCGTACCGGTGTGCTCGGGGACGAGGTTCTGGCCGAAGATGACCCGGCCGTCGCTCTTGCGGTGCCGGGCGAGGGTCCGCAGTGGTTCCTTGCCGCGCTCGGCGGTGAACTGGTTCGTGGTGGTGACGACACAGCGTCCGCACGGCCGGGCGACCCGGAAGGTGACCTCTCCGACGGCGAGCCGCGTCCAGCCGTCCTCCGCCCAGGGGGTGGTCCCCTCGACCACCAGGTTCGGCCGGAACCGGTTCATCGGCAGGGGACCCTCGTGGGCATGGTCCCCCTGGGCGATCAGCGAGTTGAGGGCGTCCAGCGAGGACGTGGTGGCGACGAGCAGCGGATAGCCGTCCGCGAAGCTCACCGTCTCGCCCGGCAGCGCGTACTCCGGGTCGACCGGACGCCGGTGCTCGGGCGCGTCCATGTGGACCAGCCGGAACTCGCCCTCCAGGTACGCCGAGAGCCAGCCGGCCGCCTCGGGGCCGGCCGGCACCGCCTCCACCGGCTTGTCGAAGATCTCCACCGTGACCGTGGACGAGGGGTGCGGCACCTCGATGGTCAGCGGCGGGTGGCCGGACGCGGACAGGGTGATCCCGCCGTCCGGCAGCGGCTCCGCCGTGGCCAACGCCATCCGGGGGTGACGGCGTTGGGTCACGACCTTGTCCGACGCGTCGACGACGGCCCAGCGGCGGTCCCCGGCCAGCCCCCAGGGCTGGACCTCGGCCTCCGTGGGGGCCAGCGCGCGCATGGCCTTCACCGGATGGACGTGGACGGAGCGGAGCACAGGAGTCGGCATACGGTCATCCTGCCAGCCGCTCCGGAACCGACGTCGTCCGGAGTGCGAAAGCCGGTCAGTAACCCCCGCCCTGGTAGGGACGGTTGTACGGGTCGTCGTACTGCATCGGCGCGGGAGCGGGCCGGGGGGCCGCCGGACGCATCGCCTCGTACCCCGCGGGCGCGGGGCGGGGCGGCTGCGCGTACTGACCGCCCTGGTAGCCGCGCGGGGCCACCTGCTGCTGCGGGATGTACGGGGCGGGGGCGTGCTGCAGGGGCACGGGGGCCATCTGCGGCGTGGGCTGCGGGTATCCGTAGCCGTTGCCGTAGGAGGGCTGCGGGGAGGGCGCCACCGGAAGGGCGGGCAGTGCCGCGGGGAGCGCCGGCAGGTAGGAACCGCTTGAGGGGAAGCTGCTGCCGGAGGCCTGGAAGCTGCTGCCGGTGTCGTAGGCGGCGGGCACTCGGATCGGGGCGATCTGAGGCGTGCCCCGCTCCGCGACCAGGGAGTCGTAGATCGGGGTGTCCGGGAAGGACGGCGCGGTGTGGTAACCGCCTCCATAGGTGGAGCGGGGGGAGGTCATGGCACATAAGTTAAGCCCACGATGTGCTGGTTGGGGAGACCGATTAGAGGGTTGTTTGACGGGCTTCGTGAAGAAGCGGATCCCCAATCCGAGCGAACGTGACAAAAACGGGCGCCGTTGAGTCTCAAGATCGCGTAAAAGCCGAGTTCGGAGGGGGTTACCGGCGGGTCGGACGCCCCGGACCGACCTCGGGGCCCCGGGCATGAAGAACGCATAAAGAAAAGGTGCCGAGAAGGGGTGGGGGAAGTGATCATGGGCATGATTAAGCGTCAATCCGCAGCCGCCCGGGGCGATGTGTACACGCCGAATTGACGGCGCTACTCCCCGTGTCGGAAAAACCATTTCCGTTAAGAAGACGCCCCGCCCACCCGAAGTGACCGAACGGTCACCGGTCCGGTGCAGCCTCCGGGCGCGCGTACGTCCGGCCCTTCCACGCCGCACCGACACCCCGGTAGTGCCGCACCGCCGAGTCCACCGTCATCAGGAGATAGAGGAACGCGGTGAACGGCAGCAGCGGAGCGAGCCACAGCGGCTGCCGGTAGTAGCGGAGCATCGGCACGTACGTCCCCGCCATCACCGCCCAGGCCGCACCACCCGCCCAAGCCGCCACCCCGTCCCCGCCCGACACACCCGCCACCAGGGCCACCGGCGGCACCAGATAGACGAGCACGAGCCCCGCCACCGTCCCCGCGAGCAGCAGCGGGTTGTGCCGCAACTGCGCGTACGCGCTCCGCGCGACCATCCGCCACAGCTCGCCGAGTCCCGGATACGGGCGCACGCTGTCGACCCGCTCCGCGAGCCCCAGCCAGATCCGGCCACCGGCCCGCCGCACCGCCCGCGCCAGCGAAACGTCGTCGATCACCGCCTGCCGGATCGCCTCCGGCACGTCCGCCGCCACCGCCGTCTCCGTCCGCAGCAGCACACAGCCACCCGCGGCGGCCGTCGCGAGCGGCCGCGCCCGGTTGATCCAGCGGAAGGGATAGAGCTGCGCGAAGAAGTAGACGAACGCGGGCACGACCAGGCGCTCCCAGAAGCTCACCACCCGGAGCCGGGCCATCTGCGACACCATGTCCAGCCCGTTGGTCGTCGCCGCCGACACCAGGAGGCGGAGACTGTCCGGCTCATGGGCGATGTCCGCGTCCGTCAGGAGCAGAAAACCCGGTCCGCGCGTGCGTGCCAGCGCCATGCCGTGCCGCAGCGCCCACAGCTTGCCCGTCCAGCCCGGCTCGGGCTCGCCAGGCGACACCACGGTCAGCGGCAGCCCTCCGTGGCGGGCGGCGAGCTCGGCGGCGAGCTTCCCCGTGCCATCCGTACTCCCGTCGTCCACCAGGATCACCTCGGCGACGCCCGGATAGTCCTGCGCGAGGAGCGACGGCAGGCTCAGCGGCAGCACCCCGGCCTCGTCCCGCGCCGGCACGACGACGGCCACGCGAGGCCACGGCTCCGACTCGGTGTGCGTGGGCGGTCGGCGTTCCGGCTCCGTGGGTGTGAGGGGCCGGCGTTCCCGCTCCGTGGGTGTGCGGGGCTCGACGTCGCGGGAGGTCGGTGGCAGCCGCTGGTCCGTGCGCCAGAAGAAGCCCTGGCCCAGCAGCAGCCAGACCCAGACGGCCAGGGAGACGAGCGCGAACCAGGTGAGGGTGCTCATTCGCGGCAGTCTGCCCCAGATCGCGGGGGACAGAATGCTCATCGGCTAGGGTGACCGGGTGAAGATCGCGCTCATGGACTCCGGCATCGGCCTCCTCCCGGCAGCGGCCGCGGTGCGGCGACTCCGGCCGGACGCCGATCTCCTCCTCTCGAACGACCCCGACGGCATGCCCTGGGGACCGCGTACCCCCGAGGACCTCACGGAGCGCGCCGTCGCCGTCGCCCTCGCCGCCGCCGAGCACCGCCCGCAGGCACTGATCGTGGCTTGCAACACGGCCACCGTGCACGCTCTGCCCGCCATCCGCGCCGCCCTCGAACCGGACATCGCCGTCATCGGCACCGTGCCCGCGATCAAGCCCGCCGCCGCGGGCGGCGGCAAGGTCGCCATCTGGGCCACCCCGGCCACCACCGGCAGCGCCTACCAGCGCGGACTCATCCGCGACTTCGCCGACGGCGCCGAGGTCACCGAGGTGCCCTGCCCCGGACTCGCCGACGCCGTGGAGCACGCCGACCCCGAGGCCGTGGACCGGGCCGTCGCCGCGGCGGCCGAGCTCACCCCCCGGGACGTCCGCACCGTCGTCCTCGGCTGCACCCACTACGAACTGGTCGAGGAGCGCATCCTCGCCGCGCTCCAGGACCGCCGCGGCGCCGGACTGCCCCCGCTCGTCTTCCACGGCTCCGCCGACGCCGTCGCCGCTCAGGCGCTGCGCCGCGTCGGCGCGGAACCCACCCCCGACGCGGCCCCCACCGGCAGCCTCTCCGTCCTGCTCAGCGGTCGTCCCGGACGGCTCCCCGCCACGGCCCTGGGGTACGCCGAAGGCCGGCTCCTCGGGGCGGTCGCGCCCGCGCACTGAGCCGGACGCCCACCGGCTGCCCGCCGGCCCCTCACCGACCGCGCGTGGACGTCTCCGGCCGCTCGCCGCGGCTGCCCCTCACCGACCGTGCGCGGACGACTTCGTCCCGTCGCGCTGTTCCTGACGATCCTGGGTACTCTTCCCGATATGAGGGAGCATGCCCGGAATCAGTACGCCGACGAGCCGACGCCCGCCGTGTGGACCGGCCGCGCCACCAACCGCTTTCAGTGGCTCGCGGCCGCCGCCGGTGCCGCCTGCGTCGCCCTCGGCATCACCCTCGCCGTCGCATCGGCCTGGACCTCGGGCATCGCACCCCTCCTGATGGCCGTGATCGGCTGCGTCGCCGCCGGACTGCTCGTCCTCTTCGGCACCCTCGCCTTCGTCCATGTGGCCGTGAAGGTCGACGACCGCGCCATGGAGGTCCGCTGCGGCCACATGGGCGTGCCGCGCCGCCGTATCCCCCTCTCCCTCGTCGTCGGCGCCGACTTCGAACCGAGCGTCACCCCGCGCCACTGGGGCGGCTGGGGTTACCGATGGCGCCCCGAGAAGGGCACGGCCGTGGTCGTGCGGCGGGGCGAGGGCCTGATCCTGCGGCTGGGCGACGGACGGACGTTCACGGTCACCGTCGACGACGCCGAGTCCGCGGTCCGCGTCATCCGCGACCACCTCCGCGACATGGCCCCGCCGACACCGCCCGCGCCGACCGGCCGCCCCGTCTGACTCCGGATGCGCGGGGACCGGCGTGAGCCCGGGACCCGGGGCGGGTCACCCGGCCCGGCGTTCGGCCCGCCCGCTCCCCTCGGTCGACAGGAACGACCCGTAGACTCCGCAAGGTGAGCGCCACCATCACCCCCGTCGACGCGTCCGGAGCCGACACCGCACCCACGCCGGGCTCCCGGCTGTCCCGGCTGCGGCGGTTCGTACGGCCCGGGGCGGCTCTGCTGTCCGGGTTCCTGCTCTACCTGAGCTTCCCGCCACGCCCCCTGTGGTGGCTCGCCCTGCCGGCCTTCGCGTTGCTCGGCTGGACCCTGCGGGGCCGTCGGCTCCGCGCCGGGTTCGGCCTCGGGTACCTCGCCGGGCTCGGCTTCCTGATGCCCCTCCTCGTCTGGACCGGCGAGGAGGTCGGCGCGGGCCCCTGGCTCGCCCTCGCCGCGGTCGAGGCGCTCTTCGTCGCCGTCGCCGGCCTCGGCATCGCGGCGGTCTCCCGGCTTCCGCTGTGGCCGGTCTTCGCCGCCGCCGTGTGGATCCTCGCGGAGGGGGCACGCGCGCGCGTGCCGTTCGGCGGCTTCCCCTGGGGCAAGATCGCCTTCGGTCAGGCCGACGGGATCTTCCTGCCACTCGCCGCCGTGGGCGGCACCCCGGTGCTCGGCTTCGCCGTCGCCCTCTGCGGCTTCGGCCTGTACGAGACGTACCGCCAGATCCAGGCCCGCCGGGCCCCGGGCACGGGCACGGCATCCGACACGGACGCCACCCCTGGTACGGACGCCACCCCTGGTACGGACGCCGCCACCGTCGCGGACACCGCCACTGGTGCGGACAGTGCCTCCGGTACCCGCACCGGCGCCAGGACCCTCCCGCGCGGCCCGCTCGTCGCCGCCGCGCTCGCCGTGCTCGTCCCGGTCACCGGCGCCCTCGCGGCGCTGCCGCTCGTCGACGACTCGGCCGAGGACGGCACCGCCACCGTTGCCGCCGTGCAGGGCAACGTGCCCCGCCTCGGCTTCGACTTCAACGCCCAGCGCCGGGCCGTCCTCGACAACCACGCCGCCCGCACCCGCGAACTCGCCGAGGACGTGAAGGCCGGCCGCGCGCCCCAGCCCGACTTCGTCCTCTGGCCCGAGAACTCCTCGGACATCGACCCGTACGCGAACGCCGACGCGGCCGACGTCATCGAGGGCGCCGTCCGGAAGATCGGCGTACCGACCGTGGTCGGCGCGGTCATCGCGCCCGAGACCGGCAAGCTCCGCAACACCCTCATCGAGTGGGACCCGGACCGCGGCCCCGTCGCCACGTACGACAAGCGGCACGTCCAGCCCTTCGGCGAGTACATCCCGATGCGGTCCTTCGTCCGCATCTTCAACAGCAACGTCGACCGTGTGAGCCGCGACTTCGGCGCCGGCACGAAGATCGGCGTCTTCGACCTGGCCGGTACGAAGGTGGGCCTCGCCACCTGCTACGAGGCGGCCTTCGACTGGGCCGTGCGGGACACCGTCACGCATGGCGCCCAGCTCATCTCCGTACCCAGCAACAACGCCACCTTCGGGCGCAGCGAGATGACCTACCAGCAGCTCGCGATGTCCCGGGTACGGGCCGTCGAGCACAGCCGGTCGGTCGTCGTGCCCGTCACCAGCGGGGTCAGCGCCATCATCCGCCCCGACGGCGAGATCGTCGCGGAGACGAAGATGTTCACCCCGGACGTCCTGGTCGAGAAGGTGCCGCTGCGCTCCTCGCTGACCCCGGCGACCCGGATGGGCACCCTGCCGGAGGCCCTGCTCGTGGCGCTCGCGGCGGCCGGTCTCGGCTGGTCGGCCTTCCGTTCGGTACGGGCCGGGCGCACGCGGTCGGAGTGAAGCGGAACCCGGGCCGGGCGCACGCGGTCGGAGTGAAGCGGAGTCCGGGCCGGGCGCACGCGGTCCGAGTGGAGCGGAACCGGGCCCGGGAAAGAGGGCCCGCGACCCGATCCGTAGATGATCTAGGGTCGGGGCATGGCTACCCCTGACTTCATCCGGGCCCTGCGCGAGACTGCCGGCCACCAGCTCCTCTTCCTACCCGGGGTGAGCGCCGTCGTGTTCGACGACCGGGGCCGGGTGCTGCTCGGCCGACGCGCCGACAACGGACGCTGGGCGGTCATCGGGGGCATCGTCGAGCCCGGCGAGCAGCCCGCCGACTGCGCGGTGCGCGAGGTCTTCGAGGAGACCGCCGTGCGGTGCGAGGTCGAGCGGATCGTGCTCGTCGAGACCCTCCGCAAGCCCGTCGTCTACCCCAACGGCGACCAGTGCCAGTTCCTGGACGTCTCCTTCCGCTGCCGCGCGGTGGGCGGTGAGGCACGGGTGAACGACGACGAGTCGACCGAGGTCGGCTGGTTCGACGTGGACGACCTGCCGGAGATGAAGCGTTTCTCGTATCTGCGGATCGAGAAGGCGCTGGCCGACGAACCCACATGGTTCCGCACCACAGAAACCAGCTGAACTATGGGACCGGAGCACATCGGTGGGGGAGTGGGCCCTTCATAGGGTGCGGAGCATGAGCGCCCCCATCACCGTCCCCGGTGCCGCAACGGATCTCGATTCCGCAGCGGGTCCGGACTCCGCGTCCGGTCCCGGCTCGGTCTCCGCCGCACCCCGGCCCCATGCCGTCGTCCTCGACCTCACCGGCCGCACCGCGGTCGTCACCGGCGCGGCCGGCGGCATCGGGCGCGCCTGCGCGCTGCGG
Organism: Streptomyces sp. NBC_00250; assembly: GCF_036192275.1. Lineage (NCBI taxonomy): Bacteria > Bacillati > Actinomycetota > Actinomycetes > Kitasatosporales > Streptomycetaceae > Streptomyces > Streptomyces sp. NBC_00250. Next base: position 7,868,094 of record NZ_CP108088.1, read on the forward strand.
CTCGCCGCCTCGGGGGCCCGGGTCAGAGCCGTCGACCGTGCGGCCGAGGGCCTGGAGACCCTGGCCGAGGAGGCCGCCGCGCTCCCCGGGAGCCTCGAACCCCGGCTGCTCGACCTCACCGATCTGGACGCCGCCGAGGCCGCCGCCGACGGCGCCGACATCCTGGTCAACAACGCCGGACTCCAGCTCGTCCGCCCCCTCCACGAGTTCCCGCCGGACGTCTTCCACACCGTTCTCACCGTGATGCTGGAAGCGCCGTTCCGCCTCATCCGGGGTGCCCTGCCGCACATGTACGCCCAGGGCTGGGGCCGGATCGTCAACATCTCCTCCGTCCACGGGCTGCGCGCCTCGGCCTTCAAGTCCGCGTACGTGGCCGCCAAGCACGGCCTGGAGGGCCTCTCCAAGACCGCCGCCCTGGAAGGCGCCCCGCACGGGGTCACCTCCAACTGCGTCAACCCCGGCTATGTGCGCACCCCGCTCGTCGAACGGCAGATCGCCGACCAGGCCGCGGCCCACGGCATCCCCCCGGAGCGTGTCCTCTCCGAGGTCCTCCTGAAGGACTCGGCGCTCAAGCGGCTCATCGAACCGGACGAGGTCGCCGAGGCCGTCCTCTACCTCTGCACCGCCCAGGCCTCGTTCATCACCGGTACCTCCCTCACCCTCGACGGCGGCTGGACCGCCCACTGAAGGTTGCCCCTGATGTCCCTGTGAAGGTTGTCCACAGGGGTGGTGCGACCACACGTTCGGCAGGTATCCCTGTGTCCATGTCCCACGAACACGTCTCCTATCTCGAACTCCTCTCCCGGGGAGCCGCGACGGAGGCCTACGACCGGCCCGTGCTGCTCGCCCGTGCGAGCGGCGCGGGCCCCGAGGCGCTGGCCGAACTCGAAGAGGCCAAGCAGCTCGCCCTGCGGGTCCGGGCCGAGCTGGAGGGACGGCGGCGGCGCGAGGCGGAACTGTCCGCGCTCTTCGCCACCGCCCACGACCTCGCGGGACTCCGCGACCTCGACGCCGTGCTGCGCGCCATCGTCCAGCGCGCCCGTTCGCTCCTCGGCACCGAGTGCGCCTATCTCAGCCTCAACGACCCGGCCGCCGGAGACACGTACATGCGGGTCACCGAGGGTTCGGTCTCCGCCCGCTTCCAGCAGCTCAGACTGGGCATGGGCGAGGGGCTCGGCGGTCTCGTCGCCCAGACGGCCCGCCCGTACGTCACCGACGACTACTTCGACGACGCGCGCTTCCAGCACACCCGGACCATCGACACGGCCGTACGGGACGAGGGCCTCGTCGCCATCCTCGGCGTCCCGCTCAGCCTCGGCAGCCAGGTCATCGGCGTCCTGTTCGCCGCCGACCGCAGGGCGAGGGTCTTCGAGCGCGAACAGGTCGCGCTGCTCGGCTCGTTCGCCGCGCACGCCGCCGTCGCCATCGACACGGCCAACCTCCTGGCCGAGACCCGCTCGGCCCTCGCGGAGCTGGAGCGTGCCAACGACATCATCCGCGAGCACAGCGGGGTCATCGAGCGCGCCTCGGAGGTCCACGACCGGCTGTCCGAGCTGGTCCTACACGGCGGCGGCGTCCACGACGTGGCCGATGCCGTCTCCGAAGTCCTCGGCGGAACGGTCGAGTTCACCGAGGAAGGCGCGGGAGCCGCCCGCCGCGCCGGGGGCCACGCGGTCCGCGAGGGCGACGACTGGGTCGCAACCGTCTCCGCCGGCGGCGAGACCCTGGGCGCCCTCGTGCTGCACGGCCAGCCGGACCTCGACCCGGTCGACCAGCGCACCCTGGAGCGTGCCGCGCTGGTCACCTCGCTGCTCCTGCTCGCCCGCCGATCGGCGGGCGAGGCCGAGCAGCGGGTACGGGGCGAACTCCTCGACGACCTCCTCGACGCCCCGGACCGGGACCGCCGGCTGCTCCGGGAGCGCGCGGCCCGGCTCCGTACCGACAGCGAAGCCCCGCACGTGGTGCTCGCCGCCCGGATCGACCGGGCCGGCGGCACGGCCGATCCCGATGCGGGCGGCCGCGAGAGCGCCGACCGGCAGCGCCTGTGGTCGGCCGCCACCCACCTGGCCGCCACCCGCCACGGACTCGCCTCGGCCCGCGACGGCGGAACGGTCCTTCTCCTGCCGCTCGGCCCCGGCGAGAGCGCCGCCGACCTCGCCCGGCAGACCGCGAGAAGCCTGGGCGGCACCCTGCGCGAACCGGTCACCGTCGGCGCCTCCGCTCCCGTACGCGCGCCCCTGGACCACCCGGACCAGGTGGCCGTCGCGTACGAGGAGGCCCGCCGCTGCCTCGACGCGCTCCGGCTCCTGCACCGCTCGGGCCAGGGCGCCGCCGCCGAGGACCTCGGCTTCCTCGGGCTGCTGCTCGCCGACAGCCGCGACATCCACGGCTTCGTCGAACGCACGGTGGGCCAGGTCGTCGCGTACGACCGGCGCAGGGGCACGGACCTGGTCCGCACCCTGGACGCGTACTTCGCGAGCGGGATGAGCCCGGCCCGGACCAAGGACGACCTCCACGTCCACGTCAACACGGTGGCCCAGCGCCTGGAACGCGTCGGCCGACTCCTCGGCCCGGACTGGCAGTCCCCGTCCCGGGCCCTGGAGATCCAGCTGGCACTGCGCCTGCACGCACTCTCGGACGCGGTCACGGTCACGGGAAAGTAGAGGACGGCCCGGTGCCCCGCTCGTCGACGAGCGGGGCACCGGGCCGTCCAACGCTGAAGTACGCCTCAGGCCTCTCAGACGTCTCAGGCGTCGACGCCGACCTTGGCGTCGGCGGCGGTCCGCTCCTCGATATCGCCGAGGTCCCGGTCGCGGGTCTCCTTGGCGCAGGCGATGGCGACGACGGTGAGCAGCGCGGCGGCGATCACGTACAGCGCGATCGGGGTCGAGTTGCCGAAGTCGGCGAGGAGCGCCGTCGCGATCAGCGGGGCGGGCGCGCCGGCGGCCACGGAGGAGAACTGGGCGCCGATGGAGGCGCCGGAGTAGCGCATCCGGGTCGCGAACATCTCGGAGAAGAACGCGGCCTGCGGCGCGTACATCGCTCCGTGCAGGACCAGACCGACGGTGACCGCGAGGAGCAGGCTGCCGAAGGTGCCCCGGTCGATGAGCGTGAAGAACGGGAACATCCAGGCACCGACACCGATCGCGCCGATCAGGTACACGGGACGGCGGCCGAGCCGGTCGGACAGCGCGCCCCAGAGCGGGATCACCGCGAAGTGGACGGCGGAACCGATGAGGACGGCGTTCAGGGCGGTCTGCTTGGAGAGGCCGACCTGGGTGGTCGCGTACACGAGGATGAACGCGGTGATCACGTAGTACGAGATGTTCTCCGCCATGCGCGCGCCCATCGCGATCAGGACGTCCCGCCAGTGGTGACGCAACACGGCGACCAGCGGCATCTTCTCGACCTGCCCGGCGACCGCCTTGCGCTCCTCGGCGGCGGCGAGGGCCGCCTTGAAGACAGGAGACTCGTCGACCGAGAGCCGGATCCAGAGGCCGACGATCACGAGCACACCGGAGAGCAGGAAGGGAACCCGCCAGCCCCAGGAGGCGAAGGAGGCCTCGGAGAGCAGCGCGGTCAGCGCCGACAGCACACCGGTCGCGAGCAACTGCCCGGCCGGCGCGCCGGTCTGCGGCCACGAGGCCCAGAACCCGCGCCGCTTGGCGTCCCCGTGCTCGGACACGAGCAGGACGGCCCCGCCCCACTCACCACCCAGCGCGAACCCCTGCACGAGCCGCAGCACGGTCAGCAGCACCGGGGCGGCGGACCCGACGGTCGCGTGCGTCGGCAGCAACCCGATGGCGAAGGTGGCCCCACCCATCAGCAGCAGGCTGAGCACCAGCAGCTTCTTCCGCCCCAGCCGGTCGCCGTAGTGCCCGAACACCAGCGCCCCGAGGGGCCGGGCTGCGAACCCGACCGCGTACGTCAGGAAGGACAGCAGGGTCCCGACGAGCGGATCGGACTCGGGAAAGAACAGCTTGTTGAACACGAGCGCGGCGGCGGACCCGTACAGGAAGAAGTCGTACCACTCGATGGTGGTGCCGATGAGGCTGGCGGCGACGATGCGCTTGAGCGAACCGGGTGGGGTCGGGGAGGTTGTTGCGGCGGCCATGTGCACCACTTCCAGGCATGTGCGGGGACGTTTCGGTGTCGCCACACCGTAGGAAGCAGCAGGTCAGGGTCGTATGTGGTGGGACACCATAGTTCGGGTGTGCCGTGTGCGCCCGGCCTCCATGGCCTGCTCTTGCGACCCTGCCGAAGGCCCGAGAGGGGCCGGGAGAGGGGCTGTCCGGGTTGCACTGATCGGGCACGTTTTGGTGGTGCGGTGCTGACTCCCGTGCTGGTTTGGTGCTGACTACGCAGCGTTGAACTCCGACATCTGCAGCAAGTTTCGCGGCCGAGGGTGTCGAGGGAGTGGAGCAGGACGGCGGCCAAGCGGTCGATGCCTCGTTGGGTGCGTCGGTGCGGAGGTAGTGCACGGCTTTGGCGGGCTGGATGCCGCCGAGTACGGCGTAGGGCTCGGCGTTGGGCCGACGTAGCGTTCGCAGCCAGGTATGGACTGGTGCCGTGGTGGTGATGTCGAGTCGGGCGGCTCGGTGCCGGCCTTCGGAGTGACGGACTTCCAGAAGTCCTGCGCGTACTGCTTGTGGACGTGGACCGAGGACAGCCCGAGCCGGGGCATGACGCGCATGCTCTCGCTGCCCGGCAGGTCCTCGGACTTCGTTCGCAGCGCCGCGGCGTCCGGAGTGCCCTGGAAGTCGACGATGGCCGGGAGTTCGGCGGACTCGGTGTCGGCGTATCCGTCCCGTATCAGGCGGCTGACACTGAGAGTTCGTTTCTGCCGGGTGTTTCGGCGAGCCGCGGGTCCAGAGGGAGTGCCGACGTCCATGCAAGTTCGAAGAGTGCGATCAGGGCGTCGAGCAGGGGCCCCTGATGGATCTGGACCACGGCACCCGGCGGTCTGCGGCCGTCGGTTCTCAGTGCCACGAGGGCGACGGATCTGTCGGCGATGACGAGTTTGACGGGGAGCCTGCCGAGTACACGTGCCTGCTCGCCGGCATCCGCGTACAGGCGCATCTCCCCCTGTGTGCCGTCCTCCTCGAGCGCGGCGCGGTCGTACACCGTACGGTAACGAATGCCTGCGGTCAGCTGCTCGAGCTCGGCCGCGTTGACGTCCTCGTCCACCAGATAGGGCGCCGTGTCGAAACGCAGCACCTCCTGGCGCGCGCGACGCTGGATCTGCTCGTATCGCTGCGCCAGTGTCTCCTCCGGCACGATCTCGGCGATCTCCTCCAGCGAGGCAGGTCCTGCAGTGGTGCGGTATTCCTTGGTGAGCTGTCTCAGCACACCTCTGACGGACTGGAGTTCGTTCATCCGCAACAGCAGGAGCGTTTCCCCGGCAATGTCCGGCGGGGCGGGTATTACGTGTGTGGGCCGGTCGTCGGTGATGGTGACGAGGCCCTTGTTCGCAAGTCCTCTCAGGGCCTCGTCGAGATCATCGCCGCTCAGCCCGAGGAGCTGCCCCACCCGGTCGACTCGGCTTCGGCCACGCCCCACCAGCAGTTGGTAGACCTGAGACTCGGCCGTGCTCAGGCCCAGCGCCTCCAGCATGCATGTCCTTTCCTCGCCCATTCCTGCCCGCCAACGGCTGCTCCGGGATCGTGGTTCGGGCCGGGGGCGCACCGTAGGACATCACCTGCGGGAGCGCCGCCTCAGCGCCTGGATCACCACCACTGCGAACAGTACGGCCGCCGTGGGTGCAGCAGCCTTCCTGAGCAGCACGGGCAGCGCCGCCGCACCGAGGTCGATGGCTTCCGGTTCGGTCGCGCGCCGGCCCTGGAGGGTTTCCGCCGCGCCCGTCGTGGACATCTCGGACGCGGCGGGCCCGGCGTCCCGCAGAAGTTCCTCGAGTCGGGTGGCGAACTGCCGGACTATGCGGTCGCCGACCTCGGTCATGATGCCCCGGCCGAACTGTGCCGGCCGGCCGGTGATGTCGAGGTCCGTGCGTACGCGCACCAGGGTGCCGGCCGGGTCGACGGTCAGCGTCGCGGTGACCGTGGCCGACGCGGTGCCCGCGCCGCGGGTCTCGCTCCCGCTGAGGTCGAGGAGCATCGAGCGGGCGGCGTCGTCGCGGGTGACGGTACCCTCGCCGCGGTAACTCATCTGCACCGCGCCGACCTTGACCTTGACGCGGCCGGTGAAGGAGTCGCCGTCGAGGGTGTCCAGCACGGCGCCGGGCATACAGGGCGCGACCCGGTCGAGGTCCTGGAAGAGCTTCCAGGCGTCGTCGAGGTGGGCTGGGACGGTGAAGGAGTGATCGAGCTGCATGGTTGTCCAATCAGGAGGCGACCGGCCGGGGACGGCCGTGGATGCGGAGCCTGTTCAGGTGTGGGGCGGACTCAGGTGCCGGCTGCCGTACGGATCAGTGCGCGCACCCGGCTGGGCGAGAGGGGGCCGCGTCGTACGACCACGCCGAAGGGGCGCAGCGCGTCCTCGACGGCCCCGGCGAGCACCGCCTGGGGGGCGATCGCGCCGCCTTCGCCGAGTCCCTTGACGCCGAGGTCGTTCATGGGGCTCGGGGTGAAGATCTCGTCCATGTCGAGGTCGGGGATCTCCGAGGACGTGGGCACCAGATAGTCCATGTAGGTGCCGGTGCGGGGCTGACCGTCGGGGCCGTAGACCATCTCCTCGTACAGCGCTCCGCCGATCCCCTGCGCGATGCCGCCGGTGACCTGTCCTTCCGCGATCATCGGGTTGACGATGTTGCCCGCGTCGTGGACGACGACGTAGTGCAGGATCTCGATCTCCCCCGTGTGTTCGTCGACTTCGACGACGGCCGCGTGCGCTCCGCTCGCGACCGCGAAACCCGGTGGGCGGAAGTGCACGGTCTCGCTGATCTCGGTGCCGTGCCGGCCGTCGGTGGGTTCGGGGGTGCCGGGCAGCGGTGCCTTCCCGGCCAGTTCCGCCAGGCTGATGGAGGGGCCGCCCGGTTCCTTGGCCCGCACGATGCCGTCGCTCAGGTCGAGGCGGCCTTCCGAGACACCGAGGCGGCGGGCTGCCGCTTCGACGATCTTCTCGCGGACGAGCCGGCCTGCCCGGTGGGTGGCGTTTCCGGCGTTGACCAGGGCGCGGCTGGCGATGGTACCCACGCCGAACGGGGTGGCTTCGGTGTCGCCGCCGACCACGTCGATGACATCGAGGGGCACTCCGATGGCATCGGCGGCGATCTGCGCCATGGAGGTGCGGTGTCCCTGCCCCTGGGAAGGGGCGCCGATGGCGAGCCGCACCCGGCCGCTGGGGGCGATGTCGATGCGCGCGGTCTCGAACGGTCCGAGGCCGGTGGCCTCTATGTACATGGCGAATCCGATGCCGACGTGCTTGCCGTCGCGGGCGCCTTCGCGTTGTCGGGCGCGTACCTGGTCGACGTCGGCCTTCGCGACGGCGCGGCGCAGGAGTTCGGGGAAGTCCCCGGAGTCGTAGGTCTGCGGTCTGCCCGAGCGGTCCACCAGGCCGGTCGCGTACGGCATCTCGTCGGGCCGCACGAGATTGCGTGCCCTCAGCTCCTCGGGCTCGATGCCCAGTTCCGCGGCCAGTCGGTCCATGGCTCGTTCCATGGCGAAGACCGTCTCGGGACGTCCGGCTCCCCGGTAGGGCGTGGCGAAGGTGGTGTTGGTGAGCACGCCGACGACGTCGATGTGCACGTTCGGGACGCGGTAGGGGCCCAGGAGGTGGCACAGCGAGTTGTACGGCACGACAAGCCCGGTCATGTTGTACGCGCCGAAGTTGACGGTGATGCGGTCGCGTACGGCGATGAGGCGGCCCTCGGCGTCCGCGGCGAGTTCGATGCGGTGGATCTGTTCGCGGGCGTGCGAGGAGGCGGTCAGGTTCTCGTTGCGGTCCTCGCGCCACAGCACGGGGCGGCCGAGGTGACGGGCGGCGTGCGGGATGAGGAGTTCCTCGACGTAGAGGATGCCCTTCTGGCCGAAGCCCCCACCGACGTCGGCCGCGATGACGTGGACCGTGGCGGGTTCCAGGCCGAGGGTGTGGGCGATGGCGTCCCTCAGCCGGTGCGGGGTCTGGGTGCCCGACCAGACGGTCAGCCGGCCGCTGTACGGATCGACCTGGGCCGAGATCGCACGGGTCTCGATCGGCGAGGCGACGTACCGGTGAGCCTCGAACTGCTCGCTGACCACGGCGTGCGCGCCGGCGAACGCCTCCTCCGGGTCACCGACGCGGGTGGCGACGGCGACCGCGGTGTTGTCCGGCAGGTCTTCGTGCAATCGGGTCGCGCCCTCGGTCAGGGCATGTTCGGGGTCGACGTGCACCGGCAGCGGGGCGTACCGCACCTCGACGAGTTCCAGGGCGTCCTCGGCGAGGTAACGGTTCTCGGCGAGGACGACGGCGACGGGCTGGCCGACGTAGAGGACTTTGTCGCGGGCGAGCAGGGGCATGGGAGTCATCCGGACCAGCGGGTCCAGGAGTTCGGCGAGGCCCGGCGGGGTGCGCAGTTCTTCCTTGTTCAGCATCGCGGGCAGGTCCGCCACGTCGTCGCCGGTCCACACGGCGACGACGCCGGGTGCGGCCAGGGCCGTGGTCACGTCGATCGACTCGATGCGGGCGTGGGCGTGCGGGCTGCGCAGGAAGGCGGCCTCGACGGCGCCGGGGAGGGCGATGTCGTCGACGTAGCGGCCGTTGCCGCGCAGCAGCCGGTCGTCCTCGACGCGTGGGACGGAACGGCCGATCCAGCCGCCGTCTCCGGACCGGGCCCGGTCGGAATCGTGGGACATGCGGGTCACTCCCCGAATCGCTCGTCGAGTGCCTGGCACACGGCACGGCGGATGTTGCGGTAGCCGGTGCACCGGCACAGGTGTCCGCTGAGCGCGTCGGCGACCTGTTCCTCGTCGGGGCGCTCGTGCTGCTCGACCAGGGCGGTCGCCGTCATGACGAATCCGGGCGTGCAGAAGCCGCACTGCATGCCGTGGCACTCGTGGAAGGCTCGCTGCACGGGGGTGAGCGGGGCGTCGGCGGGGGCGAGGCCCTCTACGGTGCGGAGCTCGGCACCGGCGCATTGCACAGCCAGGGTCAGGCAGGTGCGCACCGGCTCGTCGTCGACGAGAACGGTGCAGGCCCCGCAGACTCCGTGTTCGCAGCCGACATGGGTACCGGTGAGGCCGAGCCGGTCGCGCAGGAAGTCGCTGAGCAGCAGCCTCGATTCGACCTGGGCGGTGACCGGCCGTCCGTTGACGGTGAGGCTGATCTCGTGCCAGGCGGAGGGCTCGGCGAGCGGCGGTGTGCGCGCGCCGAGCGGGGTGGGGACGGAGGGGGTCATCAGCAGCGCTCCCAGGCGGTGGTGCAGGCGCGGACGAGGAGGCGGGCGGCGCCCTCGCGCCGGTACTCGGCGGTGGCGTGGACGTCGTCGGAGGGGGTGAGGTGGGAGAGTGCGGCGTGGGCCGCTGTGGCGAGTGCCTGCTCTCCGACGTCGCTCCCCACGAGCGCGTCCTCCGCGGCGGGCAGTCGTACGGGGACGGGGCCGGCGCCGCAGAAGACCACGCGGGCGGCGCGGCAGGTGTCGGTGGCGGTGTCCCGTTCCAGGACCGCGGCTACGCCGACGGTGGCGAAGTCGCCGTGTCTGCGGGTCAGTTCTTCGAATGCCCAGCCCCGCTGTGCCGGGGGCCGCGGGAAGACGACCTCGGTGAGGAGCTCGTCCGCCTCGACGGCCGTGGAGAAGGTGGCGACGAAGAAGTCCTCGGCGACGACCGTACGGGTGCCCCGCGGACCGGTGATCACGAAGCGGGCGTCCAGGGCCAGTGCCGCGGTGGGCAGCTCCGCGGCCGGGTCGTGGTGGGCGAGGCTGCCGCAGACGGTGCCGCGGTTGCGGATCTGAGGGTGCCCGATGTGGCCGATCGCGGCGGCGAGCAGCGGCCATCCGTCCCGTACCGCGTGGTCCGCGGCGGCGTGGGCCTGCCGTACGGCGGCTCCGATGCGGAGGTCGCCTGACTCGTCCACGTGGAGACGGCCGAGTTCGGGGATCCGGGTGATGTCCACGAGCAGCTCGGGCCTGGCGAGACGCATGTTCAGCATGGGGATCAAGGACTGGCCGCCCGCCATGACCTTGGCCTCCCGCTCCTCGTCGGCGAGGAGGGCGACCGCCTCGCCGACGGTGCTGGGGGCGGTGTAGTCGAAGGGTGTGGGTTTCAACCTGCTGCCACCGGACCTCTCGTGTCGTCGTCGCGCCGTGGCATTCGACACGGGTCGATCTATCTAGTACCTAAAATGATTTACATTAAAGTTTCTTCTTGGCAAGAGGTTGCCAGAGATTTCACGGTCCGCGGAGGCGACATGCGACACGTCATCGACCAGGCAGCCGCCTGGCAACGCTCCGGAACCCGCTTCGCCATGGCAACCGTCGTGCGGACCTGGGGCTCGTCCCCGCACGGTCCGGGTGCGTCGATGCTCGTGTCCGAGGAGGGCCGCATCGTCGGCAGCGTCTCCGGCGGCTGTGTCGAAGCCGCCGTCTGCGCGATCGCGGAGGAGGTGCTCGCGGGAGCCGCCCCGACGCTCGAACGCTGGGGAGTCGGTGACGAGGACGCCTTCGCGGTGGGTCTGACCTGCGGCGGAACGATCGAGGTACTGGTCCGCGAGGTGGGTGCGGATGTACCGCTCAGCCGGCTCGCCGCCGACATCGCGGCCGGCGTACCGGTGGCCCTGGTCACCCCCGTCGACGGCAGTGGCTGCCTGGCCGTCGGCGGCGGGACGACGACCGGCTCCCTGGGTGATCCCGGGACGGACCGGGCGGCGGCCCTGGTCGCCGAGGGCATGCTCCGGCGCGGCGCCAGCGGGCTGGTGACCAGCGGGGACGACACGACCGAGGAATCCGCCTGTGCGCCGGAGCGTGAGCTCCTGGTGCAGTCCTTCGCCACGCGGCCACGCCTGCTGATCTTCGGCGCGGTGGAGTTCGCCCGGCCCCTGGCGGACATGGGCGCCGCACTCGGGTACCGCGTGACGGTCTGCGACGCCAGGCCGGCCTTCGCGGTGGCCGAGCGCTTCCCGAGGGCCGAGGATGTCGTCACCGAACGACCCGACCGCTGGTTCCGCGCCCATGACCACCTGGTCGACGCGTCGTCCGCGGTGTGCGTGCTGACCCATGACGCACGGTTCGACGTGCCGGTTCTCGCCCTCGCCCTGCGCAGTATGGCCGGGTACGTCGGAGCCATGGGCAGCCGCCGGACGCACGAGGACCGACTGGAGCGGCTGCGTACGGCGGGCACGACGGACGCGGAACTCGCACGGCTGCGCTCGCCGATCGGGCTGGATCTCGGTGGCCGGGGCCCGGAAGAGACCGCTGTGTCGATCTTGGCCGAGATCGTCGCGGTACTGCGCGGCGGCACCACGCTGCCGCTCGCCCTGCGAACCGGCCCGGTGCACAAAGTGTGACCGTTTTTGAACGAGTGTTTTTATGAACACTCGTTTAATCTGGATCACGTGGATCCGAGGAACAAGAGCCGTCGACGATCGACCGCAAGCCCCACGCCGGAAGCGGAAACCGGCTGGGGAGCAGGGCAACCGCCACCGCGCCGTCCCGGCTCCCACGACCCGGAGGGCAATCGCCAGGCGGTCCTCGACGCGGCGCGGCGCCTGTTCGGCGCGCACGGCTACAAGGGCGTCGGCGTCCGCGCCATCGCGGCCGAGGCGGGAGTGACGCCCGGCCTGGTGATGGCGTACTTCGGAACCAAGGACGGCCTGTTCCGTGAGGCGGTGGCCGGCGGGTCGGGCATCACCGAAGACGTGCTGTCCGCCGCAGTGGGCAGCACGGGCGAACTGCCCGCGGCCCTGGCCCGCGCCTACCTCGACCGATGGGATCACCTGCCGGTCGATGATCCCTGGCCCGCATTGATCCGCTCGGCCGTCAGCCACCCGCCGAGCGCCGAGCTTCTGCGCACGATCCTGGAGAAGCAGGTCGGCGAACCTCTCGCGCGCCTACTGGGCGACTCGGCCGACGCGGAGGTGCGCGCCGCCGTCATTCGGAGCGTCCTGTTCGGCGTGATCATGGAGCGCTACCTCTTCGCCCACGAACCGGCGGCCTCCGTCCCCACCGACGAGCTCGCTCCTGCGTTGACGGACGTCCTCACCACCGCATTCGGCAACGCTCTCGACCTCGCTCGCCCATCTGCGCCGGGCGGCACGGCCGACGGCCAGGACGGGTCCGTGCGCCCCGGCGTCGACCGCCCCGCAACGGGCCCCGAGGCCACCCGGCCGCACTCGGAGCCCGTACACCCCGATCGTCTTCGCCCGGAGCCCGCCGCCCTGGCGGCGGACAGCTCACCCGCAGCCGTGCTCGCACGGCTCAACGAGTGCGCCACTGTTCATCAGGAGCTGATCAGCAGGACCGTCCGCGAATACGGCATCAGCCTGCCCGCCTATGACGTGCTCGCCGCCCTCCGCGACGCGGGCGAGCCCTACCGTCGGACGACGGGCGAGGTGGCGGCGGCCGGCAGGGTCCGCGCGGGCGGTCTCACCCAGCACGCGGACCGTCTGGAGGCAGCGGGGCTGATCCGGCGGGAGCGCGACGCGGACGACCGTCGGATCATCCGGCTGTGTCTCACCCCGGAGGGTCTCGCGCTGGCCGAGCGGATCTTCGCCGTACGGTCGGCCCAGGAGCAGGAACTGCTCGCCGGACTGGGCTCGGCAGACCGGCGCCGGCTCTCCGGGCTGCTCGGCGCCCTGGGGCGAACGCTGGGGGCGGGTGTCCCGGAGCAGTGACGGCATCCGGCAATGGCCATTGAAGTCCCGCCCGAGGTGCCCACCCAGGTTGCTGTCGATCTGGGGAAGAGGGGCATCCCAGGCGGGTTGATCGGATACGAGTACCGGCCACTGAGCAAGCCGGTGCACTTCGCGGGGTCCGGTGAACGTGGGCTGATCGACATCGCGATGAGTGGCCTGTTCGGACGTATCGCCATTGACGTGGCCAGCGGTCACGTGGTGCACACTCCCGAGATCGAGTCAGCGGCGGTCAGTCACGTGAACAGGGACCTCGCTTCGTTCAACCGATGCATCGCGGCTGTGATCGCACGCTTCCCGTTCCATGCCGAGGGCGACGAGGAGACATACGAGGTGGCGGAAGAGCTGCGCGACCTAGTCTCCGGCATCGACGAGACCGCTCTCTTGCGCGATGGGATTTGGGAGACCTTCTGCGCCGACGTGGAGATGGGGGACCATGCGGACAGGGATGGGTGATCCGGGACTGGTCCCCGGTTGCGGTCAGCCATCCAGACTCAGGCCGGTGGCAGTGATGCAGTCATCGACGGGCCGCCGGGCGCGGACCACGCCCGCCGCAACGCGAGAGACTACGAGCGTCTCCCGCAGCATTCCGAGGCTCACCTGAACTGGTCCCTCATCACCCTCATGACCAGGCGGCTCACGAGGAAGGGCCTGCCCCCAGGCTGGACGAAGAAGGCTGCGGCCACCTGAGGTCCGAGGCAGAACCCGCCGCGCAAGGTGCCCGCCTCATTGGTATGACGGTTCTTTGTCGCTTGCCAGCCTCGCGTGGAGTTCGACGTCATAGCGCACGCCGTCGTATTCGAGCTTCTGCCGCTGAAGACCCTCGACCGCGAAGCCGGCGGCGGCAGCGACCCGGCACGACGCGGGGTTGTTGACCCGGTGGCCCAGCTCGAGGCGGGACAGCTCAGCGTCAGAGAAAGCCCACCGCGCCAGAGCCCTGCATGCCTGCGAGGCGACACCCCGCCCGCGGGCCGTTGACGTCGTCCAGTACGAAACCCAGCCGGTGGCATGACGCCGATCGACGGCACCAACGGCGACGTTTCCGAGTACGGCGCCTCCTCCGTCAACCACGGCGAAGGCGAAGGCCGCCCCCGCGTCCCATCGCTCCGTCCACACCGAAATCCACCGTTCCGCAGCGTCCTGCGAGTCGATCGCCGCCTCGGACTGCCCACGCATCAAAGGGTCTGCAAACGCACTCATCACCGGGCGGGCATCCAGCGCGGCCCATCGACGCAGCAGCAGCCCGGATGGAGTCTCTACGTGATCACGCATGGCCGGAGTCTCGCCCAACACAGGGCCACTGTCACTCCGTTTCTCGCAGAGCTCAGGTTCGAAACACTCACTCAGTACTCAGGAAGTGGGCACGTTCATCCGTACATGACCGGGCACGTTCACGTGTACGCCGACACATGGGACGCGCCGTCGCATCTACGGCGCATCGCTGAGTGCACGATTACCTACGCCGAGCGTGCGGCTGCGGAACGGCAGCTGAGATTCGAGCAACGGGCATCACTCGGGCGGCGGTCGTCGGTGGGGGCGCGGCGACGAGGGTCGTGGCGGTGGAGACGAGTTCAGCCAGGAGGGCCTCGGCGACACCGGCGGAGAGCCTGATCATCCACGCCGCACGGTCGACGTTGTCGCCGCCGTGGAGGGTCCAACGGTCGGCGGTGGAGTGTGGGGTGTGCCCGAAGGTGACCGAGCGGCTGCCCGCTGTCCAGCCGGCGTGGGCGGGGTGGCTCGCTGGGCTCCATCCTGCGGCCCGCAGGATCTCGTGGGGGCCCTCGCCGGACCAGACAGGAGGTGAATCGAGGTGCTGAAGGATCGTTGCGATCAAGGGGACGGGCGTACTCGCCGTGATCGTGGCGTGCCAGATGCGTTCGCCGACCGGGCCGTCGTACTCAGAGATCGTCCAGGCCACGTCGGAACGGTGTCGGGCCTCATGGTCGAACTCGGCCCGGGCGGTCAGGGATTCGTTGACGGCGATCGTCGTCTCGTCGAACGGCCGGTATCTCTCCCACCGGGGTTCATCTGCGAAGAGGGTCTGGATGAAGGCTTCGTGCTCGCCAGGTCCTGCGGCCGGCGGCTCCGCCCCAGGCGTCACGGCTTCTGTGTAAGCAATCGGCTGCCCGCAGGTGAGGACTTGGCGGACGGTGCGTTCGAGGTCGGTCAGTGGGGCGGGGCCAGGGTGGGCGGCGACGGAGTACAGCCGCTGGAACTCGGCGATGGCCTCCGTCTTGTCCTTGAACGTCGAGCTGACCTGCCGGACGTGGTCTTCGCCGTGGAGGTGCACGTGACGCCGGACCCCGGTGCTGTAGCTGCCGACGGCAACAGTGTTCTGTCCGTCGTTGGCGTGCAGGTGGACGACGAAGCGGCCTTCGGCTATGTCGTCGTGGATGCGCTGGGCTTCGGCGCTTACCTCGCGGACTTCCTCCCTGGTGCACCAGGGAAACGGGTAGTTGGCCCATTCCCACTTGGTGTCGATCTCGTCCTGGAGGCCGGGCGTGATGTCGACGGTGAAGCCGTAGCGCCGGAGCTGGCGGGCGGCGAGGTTGGCGTAGTGGGGCTCTTCGCGGTCGACGCGGGCGAGCACCATGGTGGTGGGGCTGGTGCTGCGCCAGCCGAGTTCGTGGAGGTGGGAGCGTGCGGCGTCGGCTGTTGGTCCGGTGGTGGTTGCGGTGACGCCGGGGCGGATGTCGCGATGGGGCGGGTGGCCTGCTGCCAGCGGCTGCGGACGGTGTGGAGGTCGGCGAGCGCGCGGCGGCTGCCGGCGATGAGCTGGTGCACGCTGTTGGTGGGGTCCGCGGCGTAGGCGGTGATCTGCCCGGCGGCGTGGAGGGCTCGTGCCAGGAGGGCCCGTTCGACGAGTCGCTCGCCCCAGTACCTCGCGGAGCCGACGGGCTCCGAGAGCAGGGCGATCACGGCGGCGGGGGCGACAGCGGTGGCGAGGAGGCCCTGCTGCTGGGCCTCCCACAGCACCGTGATCGGATCCACGGGGTGCCCGCGGTGGGCCAGTGCGGTGACGCATTGCCACAGGCCGGCGTGGACCGGGTCGAGGAAGTCGTCGGCGGTCAGCCAGCGCATTTCGCTCAACTGCTCTGGCCGGGAGACCGCGCCTGCGAGCAGCCACTGTTCGGCCTCCCGCCCCTCGTCTCCCTCTGCCGGTCGGGGGGCCGGCGGGTGCGGGGTGCGGGGCAGCGGGCGGGCATGGGAGGGGAAACGTCCCGCGAGCTGATCGAGGTGCCGTGCGAGGTCGTCGGCGGCGGTGAGGGTGTGCCGGGGGCGTTCCGGCACGGTGGTGTCTGTGGCGGCCCGTGCGAGCTGTTCGGCGTGGTGGTGGATGGTGCGCCGGGCGTACTCGGCGCGGATGACGACGGCGTACGCGGAGGCGTGCTGGGGCTGGGGGCAGGCGGAGACCAGATTGTGCATGTACGAGGGGGCAGGCCCGGTGTCTGCGTCCGGGCCTTGGCCAGGACGGTGTTCAGCCAGTCGAGCCCGCCGACGGAGGTTGCTTCCTCGGGTGCGGGGACGTCGTGCATCGCGGCGAAGACGGCAGCGTGGACGGGGCTGTCGAAGGCGGAGGTGTCGAGGTCCTCCAGGGCCAGCAGCAGTTGGGGCTGGAGGAGGACGGCACCCAGGAGCGCTTGCTCGGCGTAGTAGAGCGGAGGGCGCTCGGTCGGCTCGTACGGATCCTCCGTGCCGGGGTCGGGGGTTGGGGACATCAGGCTGCCAGGGTGAAGTCGTCGGCGGTGAGGGTGCGGTCGAGGTGCGGGGCGAGGAGGTGTGCGGCGAGTCGCGGCGGGACGGCGTTGCCGATCTGGGAGGACTTGGCGCCCTTGGTGCCCTGCCAGGGGTAGTCGTCGGGGAAGGTCTGCAGGGTGCCGGGCTCCGCGGCGGTGATCCGGATGGGGGCCGGCGGCGTGGTCTCCTGCTCCTCCCCGTGGGCTGGGCGGGCGACCCACATGCACTCGTTCGCCCGGTGCCCGAAGAACAGCGTGCCAGCGGGCTCGTCTACACCTCGGATGGTCGCGTTGGACTGATTGTTGCTGCGCAGGGCCCAGGTCCAATGCGCAGCCTTGCTGGTGCACGTTGGGGCGGGGCCGGAGGCGGGGCTGTTCCCGCGCGTTCCGTGCCGGGCCGTCCAACCCGCCCCGCGGGTCTGGGGCTTGAGGACGATGTCCGCAGCCTTCGGCGGTTCCGTCCAGGTGCCGCGGTCGCGGGCGTCCGTCAGCGTCTTGCGGGCGCCGGACGGGAAAGGTTCGGGGCCGCCTCCGGGCCCGCCTCCGGCGCAGACCGTGGGCACGGGGCGGTCGGTGGCGCCCCAGCCGAGGGCCTCTGCCATGGACACCCACCGGGCGCGCCTCGGCCCGAAGAGGCTCTCGGGCTCAGCGAAGCGGGCGTGCGTCGGCGGCGGAGGCCCGGCGGTTCGGACGCGCGATGCGAGGAGGATCGCCCGCTTCCGCGTCTGCGGAACGCCGTAGTCGGCCGCGTTGAGGACGCCGGTCCAGACCGAGACCCCCCGGCGGCTCCATCTGGCTTGGCGCCTCGATTCGGCCGCAACGGCTGCTCCCCCTGGTCGTGCCGCAGCGAAGCCGACGCGGGCTTCCGGAGCTGCTCGCGACGTCGCAGCCGCACCACCGCGTGAAGCCGGGACGTTGCCCATGCCCCGGCAGGTGTCCAGGTTGAGTTGGCCCCGGACGGTCCCGAGCGTACGAGTCCAGCCGAGCCGACCAGCCATCCGGTCGTTCGGTGCGGTCTCCACTCGAGTGGCAACCGAGGCGGTCCATCAGCTCTTCGACCAGCCCAGGCGCACGACGGTGTCAGTTGCCTGCCCAAGCGCGGTCCGTCCGCCATCACCAGAGGTCAGCGCGCCACCCGCTTACGAGAGGTCCGCCACCGTCTACCTGGCCGGACTTCATATCGCGGCCATCCTCGTCTGGTCACCATGATGATCCAAGAGAAACGACCTACTCCTTCACCTGTTGGGGCGGGGCGCGAGGTCAAGCTCACCGTTCACAGCCGCTGCCGTCAGGCGGATCGCGGTCGCCGCTGTCTTGAGCAGCGCATCTTGGTCAGGGAGTGGACCGCAGCGGCGGCGCCTGCCACGTCATCCCCGGGGGCTGGAGTAGGGGCGAGGGCTCGGGGCCGGGGTCATCGGTGTCGACGACTCCGGCGGCCGTGTGGTTGAAGTCGGCGGGCCAGCGGGTGTTCTCGCTAACGGCGTGTAGGTCGGGCCGGCGCGCCCGTGGCGTCCGACTGTCAGATGCAGCCGCGCCAGCTACCTCCGGTGGACAGGCTTGTGATTCGGCGGTTGCTGATGATCACTGAGCAAGTCACGTTCCGCACGATCCGACCATGATCAACCATCGACGACTCGCGGCCTACCTGCACGAGCTCGTTAGTGGGGCAGCGCGCTACGGTAAGTGACCGGCTCTGGGATTTCCGCTCAAGGCCGCCGCCAGTCAGAACGCGTACATCCTCGATTGCCTGCCGACACGAGATTCTCCGGTGCTGGTTCGGTGCTGACCTCGGAGGGGTAGCAGCAGGAAAACCACAGGTCCTAGCTCTGGTCGGATGAGTTGTCGTACCACTCGATGGTGGTGCCGATGAGGCTGGCGGCGACGATGCGCTTGAGCGAACCGGGTGGGGTCGGGGAGGTTGTTGCGGCGGCCATGTGCACCACTTCCAGGCATGTGCGGGGACGTTTCGGTGTCGCCACACCGTAGGAAGCAGCAGGTCAGAGTCGTATGTGGTGGGACACCGTAGTTCTGGGTCGTCGAGTGCGGCCGGCAGCCATGGCTGCCGTATCGAACTCCAACCGCTGGTTCCCGTGGACGGCCGTCCTCTGCGACGAACCGGCCGTCCGGATCGGCAGCCGCGTCCGGTACGAGCGCAACAAGGGCGGCGCGCAGAGCGTCGACGACGACGAACCCGGCATCCCCGGAGTCACCGTCCAGCTCCTGGCCGAGGACGGCACCGTGATGGCCACCGTCCGCACCGGCGTCGACGGCGCCTACTGCTTCGGCCCCGAGCACGGCGTCCGCCCGAACTCATACGTCGTGTTCGCTCCCGACGACGGGTTCCTCGGCGACGGCGGGCACACCGGAGGAGGGAAGCAGCTGCGGGACGCCGTCGACGATCGGGTAGCGCCGGCGCAGGCGCGGGTTGTAGAGCGTGCCCCCGATCTCGTCCAGGATCAACGGCCCTTTGTCGAGCGGGCAGGCGAGAATCTTCAGCAGCGGGCTGTCGGGCTTCATGACCGGGTTCCTTCGGGAGTGGGGGTGTTCGCCTCGTGTCGCGGCAGGGTGAGCAGGACCGTGAGCGCCAGTACGGTGCCGCCGAGACGCAGTAACAGCCGCAACGGGTCGTCGGGCAGGGGCTCGTCGAACGCGATCGTGCCGCTCACGATGGAGAACACGCAGCTCACCGTCGAGCACACCGGGACGATCAGGGACGCCCGGCAGCGCTGCAGGGCGGTCTGCGACAGCACCAGTCCGCTGACGCCCGTCGACAGCAGGAGGTACGGGTACGGGGAGGCCAGCACGGCGGGCACGGAGCCCATGAGGTCCTCGGCGTCCAGGTGCCCGGAGACGCCCTTGATCGCGAGCGAGCTGACGCCGTAGATGAGACCGACGGCGACCGCGTAGGCCACTCCGGTGGTCGGCTGCCGATGCCGTCGGCGGGCGCGCCGCTCCGCGGCCGCGTAGAGCAGGAGACCGGCCGCGAGGGTCGGCAGGCACAGGGCCAGCAGGATTCCGGTGGGAGCGGTACGGCTGATCTCCTCGCTGGTCTCGTACAGCGAGGCCACCACCATCACAAGCGCAAGACCGATGACGGCCACCGCACGCCGCTCGCGGCCGGAGGGCCGTTCGCCGAGCACCACCGATGAGAGCACGAGCAGGAGGACGAGACCGGACAGGAACAGACCCTGGGCGGCGGCGATCGGCAGGGTGCGGTAGACGGCCAGCTGCGCGGCGAACCCCAGGGCGAGCGCCACGGCCCCGCAGATCCACAAGGGCCGGCCGGCCAGCAGCAGGAGGGCCCGGCCCGGCCGTGCGGCGCTCAACGGCGGCATGCCGGCCAGCGCCCGCTTCTCCAGGACGAAGCCGGTGCTGTACAGGACGTTCGCCACCAGCGCGGCGGCCACACCCCACACCACGGGCTACACCTTTCTCGCATGCACGAGGAGGATGGACGCGAGCGACGGCGCCCCGCAGGCCAGCCGGTCCAGCGGCCGGAGCGGGCGCGGGACTCCGTGGAACGGCGCGCCGGCGAGCTTCACCACCTCGAATCCGGACGCGGCCACGAACTCGCGCAACGCGCGTGCCGTGTACAGCCGCAGATGGCCCACGACCTCGCTGCCCGGTCTGCCGTGGATGCGCCGCAGACTCACCTCGGAGAAGACCGGCTGGACTCCGGCGAGCAGCAGCGCGCGGTTGTACCAGGCGCCGAGGTTCGGCGTGGAGAGCATGAGATGCCCGCCGGGGCGCAGGATCCTGCGCAGTTCGTCGAGGGCGCTGTCGGGGTCGACAAGGTGCTCGACGACCTCGCTGAACAGGACGGCGTCGGCACTGTCGGAGGCGAACGGCAGACCGCTGCCGGTCAGCTCGCCGCGGACGACCTGGCTCAGGCGCGGGGCCGCGCGGCGCAGGGCGTCCTGCGACCAGTCGATCCCCACGACGCGGTGCCCGCCGAGTACGCGGGCCGCGATCGCGCCCGCCGAGCCGTCCCCGCAGCCCACGTCGAGTACGGTCGCGGCCGGGCGGCCGGGCCCCACGGGGCCGAGCGCGTCGGCCAGCATCCGGGCCTGCCGCACTGTCCGGGCCTCCCCGGAGGCGACGGGAACGGTGGGGTTCTCGTAGAAGTCCCGCAGCCCGGGGGTGCGCGGGGCCGGCGAAGTCGCCTCCGTCGCGGGCGACTTATCGGCTGCCTCCGAGTCGGTGGCTGCGGATTCGGTAGCTGCGGATTCGGTGGCTGACGTGGTCATGACGGCCTCTTGTGGTTGTCCTGGGTGGAGCGGGTTCCCACCGGTGTCCTGTCCGGACGCGGTGTGTCGTCCCCGGCCTGAGTGAGAGACGTCGTCGACAGCGACTCCGCGAACAGGGCCGCCAGTTCCGCGCCTGACGCGTCACCGAGCAGCGCCCGCGACCAGCGCAACGTCACATGCAGTCGCCCGCCGGTGGCAGCCGCCGCCACGCTCAGCCCCCGTGGCATCCGCGCCGGTGCGGAGAACCACACGGCCGTCGCCCGTCCCGCGTCGCCGAAGTCCAGCGCGTACGGCACGCGTCCGATGTTCGTGACCAGCGCCGTCGACGTCCAGGACGCCACCGCCCGCCGCGCGCCACGGGTGAGCACGCCCCGGACGCCGACCGGCAGCAGCGGTGCGGTCAGCAGGCTCGCCCCCGCGCCCATGGGGGCGCCGTCGGCGGACTTCAGAGCGCGGGTGCGCCGTGCTGTGGTGCGCAGCAGCCGGGCCACGGCCTCCGGGTCCGGCCGCTCACCGAGCAGCAGCTCCATGTCGCGCGGGTCCTCGGAGGGCATGGCCACCTCGACGAGCCGGGTTCCGTTGCCCATCGGCATGTCCGTGCCGCGCGGCCGGTCGTCCACGGGCATCGTGAGACGTACCGGACCGGCCGGCCGGCCCTGCGAGACGTTCCAGCGCCCCACCGTCAGTGAGGTGGCGACAAGGAGTTGGTCGTTGACGGTCCAGGGCGGGAGGCCTCCGTCTCGCGCCGCACGCCGCGGAACGGGCAGGTCCGCCTGGACCATGCCGTTGCCCACTGCACGCGCGCGTACCGGCCCGGGGCGGGAGTCCGGCGCGACCCGTACGGGCCGCGCCAGTACGGTGCGGCCGGTGGCACCGGTCCCGCTCGGAGTCGGACCCGGGCGCTCCGGCCGGACCCGCCCGGGAACCGGGAGGGCTTCCGTGCCGCCGTACCGTTCGGCGGTCGTGGCGAGCACCCGCAGCCCCGACGGGGCGTCGAGAGCGGTGTGATGCAACATCAGCAGCAGTACGGTCCCACCCTCTTCCACCTGGACGACTTCCAGGCGCATCGGCGGAGCCAGGGTGAGCGGTGGGCATTCCGTCAGGGCGCGGGATCGGGCCTGCGCCAAGGCATCGGGCCCCGGCCCCGCGAAACTCACCGGATCGCTGTCCGGTCGACCGGTCAGCTCCCACGCGAAGGACCGCCGGTGCCCACGCCCGGGCACTTCTCGTGCCAGTACCCGGGGGTGTGCGAGGAGGGCCTGCTGGAACGCGACCCGCAGCCGTACCGGGTCCAGCCTGCCGGGGAGATGGACCTCGATGTGTACGCTCTCCGGTTCGTCGTCGCTGAGGCAGTGCCGCGACACCTCGTCGACGGTCGGAAAGGGAATCCGGACCCTGCCGGGAGGGGTAGCGGTCCCCCTCCCGGCGGCGGTCTCCTTCTCGGGGGCGGCCCCTGTCCCGGCCGTGGTGCCCGGCTCGGTCACGAGGGGCCACCGCCCTCCGGCCGCCAGAAGGGCTGCTCGGGCCGGTGCCCGTCGCCGGTGCTTCGCGGCCTGGCCGTGACCACCGGTCCGGCGTCCGGCGCGGCGGAACCGCCGTCGCCTTCACGCCCGTCGCCGTCCGCCCATCCGTCGTCGCCTCCCTGCCCGTCGTCGTCCCCGCGGCCGTCGGCCGCGGCCGACGGCCGCACCGCCGTCACCAGCGCGGCGGACAGGGCCACCAGCGTGAGCACCTGCGCCAAGCCGCTGAAAGCGCCGACCCCGTCGGCGACCGGATCCCCGGCGCCCAGGGCCGCGACGACGCCGGCGCCGCCCATCGCCACCGCCGCCGTCGGCACCAGCACACCCGGCCGGAACCGCGCCGCCACGGCGAGCACGGGCACGACCAGGGCCGGCGGCCCCGCCGCCACCGCGACGACCGTGGTCAGCACCAGCGTTCCGAGCAGCATCCCCGGGGCCGCCGGTTCGGGCAGCTGCTCGTCGGTGTCACCGTCGTCGCGCCGACGGCCCACGAAGGCCAGGGTGGCGAGGGCGACGAGCGCGAGCGCACCGCCGGCCAGGGCCGTCCGGTACGAACCTGAGGGCTCGAACTCCATGGTCACCGTGCCGGAGGCGCCGGCCGGGATCACCCAGGCCTGCTGCCAGCCGTCGAGGCGCACCGGCTCGAGCTCTGTGCCGTCCAGGGTGGCCTTCCATCCGTCGTTGGCGTTCTCGTAGGTCCGCAGGTACACGGCCTCGCCCGCGCCCGCCGACACCGAGACGGTCCGGCTGTCGTCGGCCCACCTGGTGACGGTGGCCTCACGGCCCGCCGCTCCGTCCATGGCCCGCGGGGTGCCGAGGGTCAGCGTGACGTCGGTGATCGCCAGCGGGCCCGCGTCACTCGCCTCCACCTCGTGATCGCCGGACGGAAGCTCCAGGGTGCCGTCCTTCTCCTCGCCCGCGCAGAGGGTGACGGTGACGGGGCGTCGCTCGGTGAGGTCCCGGACGAGCCCGGAGGCCTTCGTCTTGTGCAGGACACCGCCCACGGCGAGGTCCGGGCCCCCACCGCACGGCAGCGAGAAGCGGGCGGACGGCTTCGGCCGCGGCACCCGCAGGTCGGCCAGCGCGGGAACGTGCACCTCGCTCAGGCCGACGGGCAGCTGCAACTGCGCGTTCGCCACCGGGTTGTGAACGGTGAGCGGCGCGACCCTGGTGATGGTGATGTCGAGCCGGTTCGTCTCGATCGCCGGGAAGCGGACCCGCCCGTTCTCGTCCACGTCGGCCACCGCGGCGCCGTGCGGGGAGCTGATCATCACCTGCTCGGGCCGGGTGGACACCCCGCCCGCCGCCGCGAGGACGATCTCGTCGATCTTCTTCATCGCGGGCCAGCTCAGGTGGACGACCGGCCGGTCGCCGGCGATCCAGGCGGTCGTCAGATCGCCGTCGACCAGGTTGCGGGCGCCGAGTGACGTGCCGTTGCGGCTGATGGAGTCCACGGCGGCCGTCAGCCGGTTCTTCGATCCGAGGGCCGAACGGTCGAGCAGTTCGTCCAGCGCGCCGCCGGGTACGGCGACGGCTCGCGCGGACACCCGGTACTCGCCCGACTCCTCGGTGCTGAACTGCCGGTGCAGTCCCACCTCGGCCGACGCGGGCGACAGGCCGCCCGCGTCGGTACCGCGGTGCAGGGAGTACACGGTCGACTCCGCGTCGGTGTTCCCCGCGTCGGCGGGCAGCTCAAGCAGGCGCGTCACCTGCACGTCCGGGATCGACACCTCGGAGAACCCGGCGCCGGAGAGTCCCGGGCGCGCCTGCTGCGAGGCAAGGACGGTGATCTTCATCCAGGAGGCCTGGCCGGCGGGAGCCTTGACGGTCTGCGGCAGGCCGTCCGTCCGCAGGGGACTGTCGGCCGAACCGCGGTCGGTCTCGATCCGCACCTGGGTGGGCGCCGCGCGCATGGCGTCGCCCGGCAGGGGCGTCAGCTGGAGGGAGGCCGGGATGTCGGTCGGCCGGGAGAAGTCCACCCGGAGCCACTGTCCGACCGGCTCGCCCGGGCTGCCCTCGGCCCACGCGGTGTCCGGGTTGCCGTCGAAGGCGTTCACCGGGTCGTACTGCGGGAGGTGGAACAGCCAGTTGCCGCTGCTGGAGGCCGTCACGGCCTGGGCGCCGCGCAGCACCGCCGTCGTCTGGTGACCGGTGCCTTCCGACGGCAGGATCTGCTTGGGCTTCTCGCCCGGGTTCTGCAGGCTGCCGGAGTGATTGCGCTCGTCCGCGGTGTAGGTGTACGAGGTGTTGTTGTTGACCAGGCCGAACCGGGTGTCGGCCCGGCGCAGCCCGTCCGCGACCGCCTTCACCGGTGCGACGAGGCCCTTGGGAAGCGTGTCCCCGGCCAGTACGGCCGGACGGCCGGTCATCGAGGGATCGGCGGACAGCTGGAGCAGCGCCTCGGGTCCGCCACTGACCAGGGCCGTGTCGGCCACGGCCGAGACACCGACCCTGCCGGGCCGCCCGGTGTCCTGCGGCTGGTAGATCTCCACGGCCTGGAGCCGCGGGTAGAGCCCCTGCACCTGGAGCGGGGTGCCGGCGGCGATGCGTCCGCCGGTCACCAGCGGGCCGAATCCGGTGACCTTGCGATAGCCGGACGACTCCAGGGTTCGCTTCACCGTCTGCGGCGGGACGTAGCCGATCTGGTCGGGGTCGAGGTCGTTGCGGACGACCACCTCGTGCATGCCGGCCCGGGCGAGGTACTCCCGGAGGCCCGGGACCTCGGCGCCGGAGAGCAGCGCCTGCTCGACGGCGTCCGTCATACGGCGTGCGCCGGGGGTGCCGAAGGGGACGAAGTCACGTTGTGCCCAGGGGGTCTCGGCCAGCACGTCGAACGGCTGGTCGATGGGGGAGCCCCAGGTGTAGATGCCGTGCGCCGTCGCGGGGACGACCAGGGCCCTACTGTCCCGGGCGTTGTCCTTGAGCCAGTCGGCGGCCTTCTCCCAGTGGGTGGGCAGCTTGGTGAACGCCCCGGGCTGGAGGATCGAGCCGTTGACGTAAGGGAGCGCCAGACCGGGCAGTACGAGCACGGCCGCGGTCGCGGGCACCCAGCGGCGACCGCGGAGTGCGTGAGAGCCTCTGCTCTCGGACAGCACGGCCGTCAGATGGGCGAGTCCGAGGACGAGCGCGAGGGCCAGTCCCGGCTGGAACTTGTAGATGTTGCGGAACGGCTTCAACGGCCCGTTCAGCCAGTCCTGGACGGCGCCGTGGAAGGGACCGCCGAAGGATCCGGCGTACCCGGCGAGCGCGATCAGGACGACGGCCAGGACGGTCAGGAGCAGCCAGCGGCGCTCCGGCAGGTCCCGCCGTGCCAGGCCGGCGAGGCCGAGCGCCGCGGCGAACGCCGAGCCGAGGACGGTGACGACGGAGGTCGCGACGGTCCAGCCGGCGGGCAGCCATGCCTCACCGAAGTTCAGATAGGCCACCCAGTTGCCGGCGCCGCGCAGCAGCTCGGTCGCGGACATGGTGGCGGTGGTGGTGTCGGCCTGCTCGACGTACGGCATGAAGTTCTCGCCGTACGCGCCGAGCAGGAGCAGCGGCACCACCCACCACACGGTGGCGAGCGCGACGCCCGGTATCCACCAGCCGAGCAGCGCGCGCCGGCGCCGGCCGGGCGGGCGGCTGAGGAGGTACAGGCCCACGGGCAGCAGCGCGGCCAGTGTCGAAGCGGCGTTCACGCCGCCCATGAAGGGGATCAGGAGGGCCGACCGTGCGGCGGCCTTCCGGGGGCTGTACGCCGTGGAGGTCAGCGGCAGCAGTACCCAGGGCAGCAGGGCACCGGGCAGCGCGGCGGCGGAGGTCGAGCCGATGACGATCGTGAAGGTGGGCCACAGTGCGTAGGCCACGGCACCGAGGACCCGGGACGCGGGCGTCCCCACCCGCAGCCGCTCGGCGAGCCGGAGCGCGCCCCAGAAGGCGGCGGTCACGATGATCGAGAGCCAGAGCCGTTCGGCCACCCAGACCGGCACCTGCAGCAGGTCCATGAGCCCGTAGTAAGGGAGTGCGGGGAAGGCATAGCCGACGTACTGGTTCGCGATGCCGCCGAGGCCGACGTTCCCGTTCCACAGCGACCCGAGGTCGCCGAGGAAGCGCCAGGGGTCGAGGGCGACGCCGAGTTTGGTCTCGAACGTCATCTTCCCCGGTGACACCGCGAGGAACGCCACCAGGACGAGGGCCCAGAAGCCGAACAGCAGGCGGCGTCCGCGCGGTTCGCCGGACGCCTTGGTCGGCGTCGGGCCGGGCTGCGGCACCCAGGTGGGCGCCTGGACCGTAGTGGTCATGACCGTTCCTCGCTTCGCATGCTCATGGGCTTCGCCTGAGAATCAGCAGCAGATTCCAGGTGGCGATCTCGCGGAGTCCCGGCACCCGGGTGATCGTGCTCGCGAGGAACGGCCAGTAGCGTGACCGCGCGGTCACGACCTGCACGTCGTCGCGACCGCGGACGTGCCGCAGGGTGGAGCCGATGTGGACGGGGAAGAGGTTCTCCCCGAGCGTGTGCTTGGCCGCGCGGCCGGTGCGGCGTTCGTAGCGTGCGCGGGCCCGCTCCGCCCCGAGGTAGTGCCACGGCGCGGTCTCGTGACCTCCCCAGGGCGAGAGCCAGTTGGTGAACGACAGGTAGATCAGCCCGCCGGGGCGGGTGACCCGCGCCATCTCGCTGATGAACGTCTGCGGATCCGATACGTGCTCGAGCACGTTGGACGAGAAGCACACGTCCGCGACGCCGTCGGCGAGCGGCAGCAGGTATCCGTCGGCGAGGACCGCGTCCTCGGTGGTACGGCCGCGGGCGTTCAGCTCCCGCGGGTCGGGCTCGAAGAGGTAGCCGTGTGCGCCCCGGCGGCGGAACTCCTCTGTGAAGTGGCCGCTGCCGCCGCCGACGTCGACGACGATCTTGCCGGCCAGGTCGACATGGCGTGCCACCTGGGCGACCGAGTCACGGGCGAGCAGGGTGTAGCACCGCTCGGGATCGTCGGGTTCGCGCATGAACGCTCGGAAGAGGGCGGCCGACCGCCTCAACGACGGGTCCTTGAAGCCGTGTGCGGTGTCGCCGGCCGATGGAGCCCTGGGCTCGCGTTCGGTGGTCTCAGCCATGGACGCTCCTGCCGCGTCCGGGGGACGCCGTGCGGGCCACGGCCTCGGCGGCGACCGCCTGGAACTGACGGACCGTCGCGCTCCAGCGGAAGCGCTTGGCGCGCAGCACCGCGGCACGCCCCATGGCCGCGCGCCGGTCGGCACTGAGGGACAGGGCGCACCACGCGGCGGCGAACGAACTCTCGCCCCGGGCGAGCACCCCGGTCTCCCCGTCCTCGACGGAGTCGCGCAGGCCGGGTATGTCGAATCCGATCGCGGGGGTGGCCCGCGCGGCCGCCTCGGTGACGACCAGGCCCCAGCCCTCGACGAGGGAGGGGTGCAACAGCAGCCACGCCTCGCACATCAGCCGGTGCTTCTCGGCTTCCGATACCCGGCCGGCGAACGTCACGGAGGGGCCGGCCATGGCTTCGAGCCGCTCCCGTTCGGGGCCGTCCCCCACGATGACGAGCCGGCCGCCGGTGACGGGGCGCACCCGCTCCCACAGTCGTAGGAGCAGGTCGACGCGCTTGTACTCCACCAGTCTGCCGACGGCCAGGAACAGCGGTTCCTTCGCTTCGGGCAGCAGAGGGGCGGGCTCTTCGACACCGTTGTTGACGATCCGGATGCGGTCGGGTGCCACGCCGATGGCGCGCAGCTCGGCGGCGGTCGAATCGGAGACGGCCACCATCAGGTTGTCGCGATGGGTGCCGGCCAGTGCCCAGTGCTCCAGTCTGCGTCCGAGCCGTGCCGCCGGGCCCGGGTAACGCATCTGCCAGAGATCGGTGTGTACGTGGTTGACCAGGCACAACGTGGGCCCGCGGTGCCACAGCGGCGCCAGGTACGGCATGCCGTTGCACACTTCGACCAGCAGGTCGCAGTTGCCGACCTCGCGGGCGAAGGTCGATCTGGCGTGCAGGAAGTGACTCGCGTCGCCTCCCGCGGAGACCACCCGGTAGTCGCGTGCGGCGGCCGGGCCTCCGCACAGGAGCGTGACGTCGTGGCCGTCGGCGGTCAGACCGTCGGCTATCCGGTCGATGAGCAGTTCCGATCCGCCGGCGGCCCGGTTGGCCAGGTCGCGGCGGGCGAGGAAGGTGATCCGACGCGGCACGGGCGCCACGGGGGACGCGGTGTGGGGGTCGAGGGCGAGCGATTCGGTGACGTGGCTGCCCGTGCGTGCTTGAGCGGGGACGGAACGGGAGTCCTTCTGGCCGGGGGCCAGAGCGGACGAGCGCTGGGGCATAGAGGTGCTCCAACTCGGCGGCTGCGGGTGGGGGATGCGCAGGGGGATGCGCACATGAGGGTGTGCCGGGCTTCCGGGGATGAAGCGCTGGGCTGGCTCGTACGGAGTGCTGCGGGTACGGGTACTGCGGACACCGCGGTGGTAGGCGGCCGAGGGTGGCGGCCGGTTCAAGTGGACACGTTGGCCTTACCGCGGGGTAACATCAGTGTTCGTTCAAGCATTCGTTCCGGCTACTCACGCCGATGACAATTTCGGGACTTTGGGCAGGCCCGTTCTACTCACTCTGTTGAGTGTTCGCCCCGCCGGGGACCGCGGATCAGCAGCACGGCGCCGGCGACCGCCAGCAGACCGCCCGCCACGCCGCCCACGAGCGGAGCGGTCTCGCCGAGCAGCTCCAGCCGGCCGCTGTCGTCGGAGGCCAGCGCGACCTGCTCGCGCCGGGTCGCGTCCGTGAACTCCAACCCCTCACTGGCCAGCAGGGTGACCGCGTCCTTCTTCGAACCCGGGGCCCGCAGCGTCTTCTTCGGCGCGATCAGCGCGTTCATGATCCGGCCCGTGCGCTGGTCCACGGTCAGCTCGATCCTCGCGTTGGAGTACCACTCCTCCGCCAGGATCTGACCACCCTTCGAGCTGCCCACCAGCACGCCGGGCACCAGACGGGTGCCGGTCGGGGTGGCCTCGACCTTGCCGACGAAGCGGTAGCCCTCACGCCCGTCGACCTTCGCGACCTTCTCGAACTCCAGCGGCACGGTGGCACCCAGGGTGCTGTCCCACCAGGAGTAGCCGCGCTTCTCGACGTCGAACGGGAACTTCAGATAGGCCTCGCCCTCGAACTCGGGCTTCTCCTCGCAGCAGCGCACCGGCAGGTTCGTCCGGCGGTCGGTCACCCAGCGTTCGGTGGTCCACTGCAGAGATTTGCGCGGGTCGCGCAGTGCGAGCGTCTTCGGCGAGTCGATCTGGGTCGACACGTCCCAGATCGCGTTTCCGCTGTGCTCGCCGGCGGCGACGTCCCCCAGGACACGACGGGTGATCGTGAGCGTCTGGCCATCCAGTTCGGAGACGGACCCGGTGTCGAAGTAGCTGCCCTGACCACTGAAGACCGTCGTGGAGTCCACATCGGTCGGTGTGCGCTTGGCGCGCGGCTCCACGTACCAGACCAGCAGCTGGGTGAGCACCAGGAGGAAGACTCCGACACCCAGCAGAATCAGGGACAAAGGTGATGTTGAACGACGCATACGGGTACTCCAATACGGGCGCGACGTGCGAGGGGGCTCGTGGGCCGTGCGGAAAGGAGGCGCACACACGGGGTGCAGCCTGACCGGGGCGAGATGCGTACCCGGGAGTAACAGTCCTGTGGCGGCGAAATTAGGCGGCTCTTGACCACCTGTCAATGCGCCTCTCATACTGGCGGCGCCGGACCGGGCCGGCGCGCTGGGTGACAGACCTCGATGACCGAGAGGCCGATCATCCCCATGCCCAGACTGCTTGCCGCCTTCCTGACCTGCGTCGCCGCCGCCCTCCTGGCCGCAGGCGTCGCCTTCGGAATCGTCACCGCTCTCGACGCCACACCCGAGCAGCAGAATGTGCCGCTCGTCACGTTCCCCGAACCGCCCACGGGCGACACGTCCAGCACGGCCGGCTCCGGCGCGGGCTAGGTTGGAACATGCGGCCCGCAGACCGAGCGCGTACGGACTGGACGCCCAGGAGCGGTGTGGTGGAAACGTCGTCAGCGTGGCACGACGTGCCACGAGAACGGATTCAGCAGTTCGCCGACCGTGCCTTGGAGCAGGTCCCCGAACTGGCCCAGGACATCCTCGCCGAGATCCGGCGGGAGTATCCGGGCCTGGTGCTCCTCCCCGACGAGTCCGGAGAACCGAAGGCCCTGGTGGCCATCCGGCACGCCCTCGAGCTCTTCGTGGAACAGATGACCACGGGGTCGGACCGGCCGCGCGCCCTCCCGGAGCTGTTCCGCGACTTCGGCCGCGGCGAGGTCTCCCAAGGGCGCAGCCTGGACTCCTTGCAGGGGATCTACCGGCTGGGCGTCCGCCTCTCCTGGCGGCGCATGGCGGAGGTCGGCCAGCAGGTCGACATCCCGCCTTCGGCCATGTACGAACTGGCCGAGTCGGCGTTCGAGTACCTCGACGTCATGGTGGCCCAGTCGGTACGCGGCTACGCCGAAGCCGTCGCCCGCCAGGCCGGGGAGCGCCTGCGCCTGCAACGGCTGCTCGTCGATCTCCTGCTCACCGAACACCGCACGGATCCGACCGCCCTGCTCGCCGACCGCGCGGCCGGCCTGGGCTGGCAGCTGCCCGGGAAGGTGGCGGTGGCGGTGCTGCTCCGCCCTGCCCAGGAGGCCGTCGCCCCTGCCGTGGGCGACGAGATGCTGCTCGACATGGAGGGCGCGCAGCCGCGTCTGGTCGTACCGGACCCGGACGCCCCGGGACGCGCGGAGCTGCTGGACCGGGCGGTGACCGGCTGGTCCGGGGCGATCGGCCCGTTGGTCCCCCTGGTGGAGGCCGTCACGTCACTGCGCTGGGCGGAGGCCGCCGTCGGGATGATCCAGCAGGGGCTGCTGCCACGAGGGCGGCTCCTGCACTGCGGCGAGCACGTCGAAGCCCTGGTGCTCCTGCCCGCGGGTGAGCTGATCGACGACCTGGCACGGCGGCGGCTGGCGCAGCTGGACGAGGCCGGCGGCCCGGCGCACGCCCAACGACTCGCCGAGACGCTGCTGGCCTGGCTGGAGACGCGGGGTGGTGCTCCCGAGGTGGCCGCCCGGCTCGGAGTCCACCCGCAGACCGTGCGCTACCGCCTGAGGCAGCTCCGTGAGCTGTGGGGCGACGACCTGGACGACCCGGACCGCCGCTTCGAGCTGGAGCTGGCGCTCCGCACCCGGCGGCTGCGAGGGGAGCTGGCCCCACCGCCCGACTGACCTCGGGACGGCGAAGGCGAAGCGGGATGTCCGGGATCCCCTGTGCGAGGAGCGCCGCGGGCGGTGCATCACTTCCTGCCGGGTACGGACCGGCCGGCCGTGACAGGAGGTAGGTGCGGCCCTTCTCCCCGGTGTCCCTCAGCCACTCCACGACCAGCTCGGTCTTCGTGTCGAAGCGGACCAGACGGCGGCCGACGACGTCCTCCAGCACCTCCGGGCCGGCGTCGTCCGCCTCGATGGCCAGGACGAGTGCGTCGGGGGTCGCGGTGAGCGCTGCCGCCCCGATTCACTCGAACGGTCCCTTCCGCCTCGCTGGAGGCGCCCGCCCTGCGCCAGGCTCGGGATCAGGGCCGCGTCGAGTCGCCCGGCGCGGCCGCACCTCGGAGAGGAAGAGGCATGGCCCACGCACCCCAGGCCGCCACCGGGAGGAGCGCGCCGGCCGAACCGGCCGGACCGGGCGATGAGTCCAGAGAGGCGCTTCGATCGGCGACGATCTGTCCCGGTCCTCGTGCCCGCACGTCTTGACGGGTGGGAGGGACGGGTGGACGCACACCCCGAGGAGCCCCGCGAACAGGGGGGCCGCGACGGTCCTGGGCGCCGTAGCCGACCGGAACCGGACGCCACCGATGCGGAACGCGGCCGGCGGAGTGTGTGGGACGAGGCAATCCTCGACGCCGTCTTCGCGCAGTCGGACGTGGGACTCCACGTCCTGGACACGGATCTGCGGATCGTCCGCGTGAACGCGGTCGCCCTCGGCTCGCTCGGCTTCCAGGCGGAGCGCATGGTCGGGCTGCCGGCGGCGGAGGCCTACGCCCCTGTCGGGGTCCGTGTCGACGGGACCGTGCTGCACGAGGTCCTCGCCACGGGACGCCCGGTGATCGAACGACTCATCACGAGCCGTCCTCCTGCCGATCCGCAGAGCAGGCGGGTCTTCTCGGTGTCCGCGCACCGACTGGAGGACCATGCGGGGCATGTGCTCGGGGTGGTCGTCACGAGCACGAACGTGACCGAGCGCGAACGCGCACAGGACCGGCTTCGACTGCTGCACAGCGCCCGCGAACGGATCGGCTCCAGCCTCGATGTGGAGCGCACGGCACGGGAACTCGTCGACGTGACGGTGCCCGACTTCGCCGACTGGGCCGTCGTCGCCCTCACCGACGCCGTCATGCAAGGAAAGGAGCCCGGTCTCCAGGGACAGGACAGCATTCCGCTGCTGCGCTGCGCGGCGGCCGGGAGTGCGGGCGGGGACATCCCCGTTCCGGAGGCAGGAGCCATCCTGCTTCCCGGTGTCTTCGGAGACGCCCTGTCCGCGACCGCTTCATCGATCATGTCAGGGACGGGCGGACGCGACGCCGGTACCGGGATCGCGGCGCCGTTGGCGGTTCGCGGGCAGCTCTTCGGCGCCGTCGTCTTCCACCGCCGGGCAGGGGCCGAACCGTACGGGGCCGACGACCTCGATCTCGTCGACGGCATGGCCGCCCGTACGGTGACCTGCCTGGAGAACGCCCTGCGGTTCACCCGCGAGCACATCGTGATGACGGCGCTGCAGAGCTGGCCGCTGCGCCAGGAGCAGGTCACGCAGAGGGCCGTCGAAGTCGCCCAGCGGCACCGGTCCGGCGGCCGCGGCGCCGGCTCCTGGTTCGACGTCATCCCACTTCCGGGGGCGCGAGTCGCGCTCGTCGTGGGCCAGGTCGAGCACGCGAGGCTGAGTACCGTCGCCACCATGAGCCGGCTGCGGACCGCCGTCAACAGTCTGACCACCCTCGACCTCGACCCGCACGAACTGCTCGCGCGGCTCCACGCCACCACCCTCCGGCTCGCCGCCGAACAGGACGGTCCGTCCGACGGGGGCGTCCCGACCGCGAGCTGCACGGTCGCCGTCCACGACCCGGTCGGCGGGCGGCTGGACATCGCACGTGCCGGCCGTTCGTTGTTCGTCGTCGTCCACCCCGACGGAACGGTCGACACGGAGCCGGTCGACGACGGCCCCCTGCTCGGGGCCGAGGGGCCGCCCTTCGCCTGCTCCTCGCACTTCCTGCCCGAGGGAAGCGTCCTCTGCTTGGCCTCCGCGGCGGCATCCGTCGACGACGGCCCGTCAACGGCAGCCGTCGTCAACGCCCTTGTCCACCCCGAACGCACCCCGGAGGCGATGGCGGACGACGTGGACCGGCTCCTGGCCCCCGACCGCGTCCTGGTGGTCGCCCGCACACGCCACCTGCCGCCGAGCGAACTGGCCCAGTGGACCGTTCCCTTCGACTTCTCGGCCGTCGCCACCGCACGGAGTCACGTCGAGTCGTGCCTCCGGCAGTGGGGACACCCCGCCGACCCCTTCACAGCGACGCTGGTGGCCAGCGAACTCGTCACCAACGCGATCCGGTACGGCGCGGCCCCGATCACGCTCCGACTCATCGCGGATCCATCGGTTTCGGCGGGGCTCATCTGCGAGGTCAGCGACGCCGGCGCCGCCGCCCCGCATCTCCGGCACGCCAGAGCAGTCGACGAAGGCGGCCGCGGACTGCTCATCTGCGCCACCGTCGCGGAGAACTGGGGCGTGCGCTACGCCGACGACGGAAAGACGGTGTGGGCCGAAATCTGACGTGACCGGCGGAAGAGCAGGGACGGGACATACCGCGATATGCACCGATTACAAATGAATGGTCCTATTGATCGACAGTGCGCCAGACCATGCAACGGAGCGGCCGTATGAGCACCCTGCCCTCGTTCGAGGACACGACGGACTTCGAGAACGCCGATCGGGGGTTCATCGGCGCACTCGTCCCAGGCGTCGTCAAGGCAGCGGACGGCCGGGTCGTCTACGACAACGACCTCTACGCCTTCCTCGAGGGCGACTGCCCCGACACCGCGCACCCGAGCCTGTGGCGCCAAGGGCAGCTCTGCGCCCGACAGGGCCTGTACGAGGTCACCGAAGGCATCTACCAGGTCCGCGGCCTGGACCTCTCCAACATGACGATCGTCGAGGGCGAGCGCGGGATCGTCGTCATCGACCCGCTCATCTCCGCCGAGACCGCAGCCGCGGCCCTCGCGCTCTACCGGGAGCACCGCGGCGACCGCCCGGTCACCGGGCTGATCTACACCCATTCGCACGGCGACCACTTCGGCGGCGCCCGTGGCGTGCTCCCACACGGCACCGAGGAGGGTGTGCCGATCCTCGCGCCGGCCGGTTTCATGGAGCACGCGGTCAGCGAGAACGTCTACGCCGGCAACGCCATGGGCCGCCGCGCCGGATACATGTACGGCGTCATGCTCCCCACCTCGCCGGCGGGCCAGATCGGCGTGGGCCTCGGACAGGCCACCTCGACCGGCGCCATCTCCCTCGTCCCGCCGACCGTGGACATCACGGAGACCGGCCAGGAGGAGACGGTCGACGGGGTGCGGATCGTCTTCCAGCTGACGCCGGGCACCGAGGCACCGGCCGAGATGAACTTCCTCTTCCCCGACCACCGCGCCCTGTGCCTGGCCGAGAACGCCACGCACAACATGCACAACGTCCTGACCCTGCGCGGCGCCGTCGTGCGCGACTCGCGGATCTGGGCCCGGTACCTCGACGAGGCGATCGAGTACTTCCACGGGCGGTACGACGTCGGCTTCGCCTCCCACCACTGGCCGACCTGGGGCCACGACAACGTGGTGCGGTTCCTCTCCGAGCAGCGCGACCTGTACGCGTACATGCACGACCAGACGCTGCGGCTGCTCAACGACGGCCTGACCGGCGTCGAGATCGCCGAGCGGATCGAACTGCCCCCCGGCCTGCAGAAGTCCTGGCACGCCCGTGGCTACTACGGTTCCCTCAGCCACAACACCAAGGCGATCTACCAGCGTTACCTCGGCTGGTACGACGGCAACCCCGCCCACCTCTGGGAGCACCCGCCGGTGGAACTCGCTGTGCGGTACGTGGACCTGGCCGGCGGCCCCGCCGAAGCACTCGCCAAGGCCCGCACGTACATCGAGAGCGGCGATCTGCGGTTCGCCGCGACGGTGCTCAACCACCTCGTCTTCGCCGATCCGGAGAACGCGGAGGCGAAGACCGCTCTCGCCGGGGTGTACGACACGCTCGGACACGGCGCCGAGAACGCCACCTGGCGGAACTTCTACCTGACGGGGGCGAAGGAACTCCGTGACGGCCCGTCCTCCGACGTCGTCGACCTGTCCAACCCCGAGATGTTCATGGCGCTCACGGTCCCGATGCTCGTCGACTCGATCGCCATCCGGGTCGACGGACCGCGCGCCTGGGACGAGGACATCACGATCGATCTCGTGCTCATCGACGAGAACGCCCGTCATCGCCTCACCCTGCACAACGGCGCCCTCACCCACCGGACCGTGGCAGGCGAACCCCGCACCCCCGCCGGTCTGACGCTCACCCTGACGAAGGCACGGCTCCTCGGTGTCCTGGCCGGGAAGGGCCTGGACGGAGTGGTCGTCGACGGCGACCCCGAGCTGCTGGCCCGCCTCTTCTCGTACGTGACGAAACCGGACCCGACCTTCCCGATCGTCACCCCCTGACCGCGTGACCGGAGCCTTCCGTCCCGTGCGCCCGAGCCGGCCGCGCTCGAAGAAGACGTCCTGGTTCGCCCGATTCCCCCCAGGGGCGTCACCCGTGTGCGCCGGCGCGGACGCGGTGGGCCGTGTCGCGCAGCCACAGGGCGCTGCGCTTGGGTGTACGGGTCTGGGTGGCGTAGTCGACGCGGACGAGCCCGAAGCGCTTGTCGTAGCCGTACGCCCACTCGAAGTTGTCCAGGAGCGACCAGGCGAAGTAGCCGCGGACGTCGGCGCCCCGGGTGCGGGCCTCGGCCACGGCGGCGAGGTGGGACGCGAGGTAGGCGGTGCGGTCGGAGTCCTCGACGAAGCCGTGGGCGTCGGGAACGTCCTCGTACGAGGCGCCGTTCTCGGTGATCACCATCGGTGTGCCGGGGTAGTCGCGGGAGATGCGCATCAGCAGGTCGGTGAGGTCGTGCGGCATCACCTCCCAGCCGAGGCCGGTGACCGGCAGGCCGCCGTGCGGCAGGTTCCGGGTGACGGGGATGCCGCGGGCGTCGGTGGTGGCGCCGTGCTCGTCGACTCCCGAGGTGCGCATCGAGCGGTAGTAGTTGACGCCCAGGGTGTCGACGGGGCTGGAGATGATCTCCAGGTCGCCGTCCCTGACCGGGATCTCGACGCCCCGCACGGCCAGGTCGTCGACGAGGTCCCGCGGGTACCGGCCGCGCAGGATCGGGTCGAGGTAGAAGCGGAATCCGAGGGCGTCGGCCCGGCGCGCGGCCTCGCGGTCGGCCGCCGAGTCGGTGGCGGGCCGGCTGGTGCCGAGGAGGTGGGTGACGGCCAGGTCGAGGGGCCGGCGGGCGGCGGAGCGCAGGCGCTGGACCGCGAGTCCGTGGGCGAGGTGCAGGTGGTGCACGGCGCACACCCCGTCGGCGAAGGAGCGGCCCCCGGGAGCGTGGACGCCTTCGACGTGGCCGAGGACGGCCGAGCAGAACGGTTCGTTCAGGGTGGTCCAGTGGGTGACGCGGTCGCCGAGGCGCTCGTGGACGAGTTCCGCGTAGTCGGCGAACCGGTGGGCGGTGTCGCGGGCGGGCCAGCCGCCCGCGTCCTGGAGCTCCTGGGGCAGGTCCCAGTGGTACAGGGTCAGCCAGGGGGTGACGCCGTGCGCGAGGAGCGCGTCGACCAGGCGGTCGTAGAAGCCGATCCCCGCCGGGTTGACCGGCCCCCGGCCGTGCGGCTGGACGCGGGACCAGGAGACGGAGAAGCGGTACGTGTCCAGACCGAGGGCGGCGAGCAGGGCCACGTCCTCGGGCATGCGGTGGTAGTGGTCGCAGGCCACGTCACCGGTGTCGCCGTTGTCGACGGCGCCGGGGACACGGCAGAAGGTGTCCCAGATCGACGGGGTGCGGCCGTCTTCGGCGGTGGCCCCCTCGATCTGGAATGCGGACGTGGCGGCGCCGAAGCGGAAGTGCGGCGGGAGGAGGTCGATGAGCGCGTCGTGGTGGGTGGTGGCGGACCGGGCGGGCGCGGTCATGGGGTGCTCCTGTGTCGAGGCGGCGGCAGGGAAAGCGGCCCGGCCGCCCTCGCGGGCGTCCGGGCCGGGTGCGGGAGACGGATCAGGGCAGACGGTGGTTCTCGTCGAGCACGACACCGCGTTCGGGGCGGTACAGGTCGAAGCCCCGGGTGTCGCACTGCAGCCCACCGACGATGCAGTGGTCGACGAGGGCCTTGAGGGTGCGCTCCTCCCACGCGTTGAAGAAGTCGTAGTGGAAGGAGTAGCCGCGGCCACTGGCCAGGCGGACCTGGCTCATGTCGCCGTTGACGGGCCACGCCATCTTGAACTCGATCATCGGCAGGGCGACCGGGTGGGAGGCCGGGCACATGTTGTCGTTGGTGCCGGGCTTGACCACCGGGTACGCCATGTGGCTCTTGTGGTCGGGCGTGTCGAGGTACAGGCCGTTCCAGCAGCTGGGGGCCTGCATGCGCAGGTTGAGCTGGACGTCGGGCCGGCTCGGACAGCTCGCCGGGATGTCGGTGTTGAAGAAGCTGTCACCGCATTCCCAGCCCTCGACGAAGCCCTTGTGGCCGCGGAACTCCTCGGCGGTCTGCATCGGGTTGCCGACGACGAACCGCAGACCCTTGGGGAAGGGCCGCACGCTGCGGTAGTCGGTGACGCCGGCCTTGTAGTAGATGACCTGCGGGCCGACGGGCAGGATCTTCTGGTCGCCCTTGTACAGCGAGGGCATCCAGTACGCGGAGGCGTCCGCGGGCGCCTTGCAGGTGGTGCTGCCTCCGTAGAGCGAGCCGGTGGTGCTGGCCGCGTTCGTGGAGGTGTTGCCCATGAACGTGTGGTCGTGGGACTTGCCGAACTGGCCCGGGTAGACGATCGGGTCGTCCGGCGCGGTGTGGGTGACCGAGCAGCCGGCCTGGAACTCGTGATGGTAGGCCGGGGGAGGGGTGGCCGTGGACGGGGTCACACCGGTGACC
Source organism: Streptomyces sp. NBC_00250 (assembly GCF_036192275.1). Lineage (NCBI taxonomy): Bacteria > Bacillati > Actinomycetota > Actinomycetes > Kitasatosporales > Streptomycetaceae > Streptomyces > Streptomyces sp. NBC_00250. The sequence goes on from NZ_CP108088.1 coordinate 7,906,598, forward strand.
TGGGGTACGGCCGGGATGTAGCCGTCGCCGTCGGCGTCGTCCCCCGAGGGGAGCGCGGAGGCGGCCATGACGTGGCCTTGGGCCGCGCCCGCCGCGTGCGCCCCGTGGGCGGCGGCCGGGGCGGTGGTCTCCCCGTGGGCGGTGGCCGCGGTGTAGGTGTTCACCGTCAGGGCGGAGACGCCCAGGGCGGCGCTGAGCAGTAAGGCGGACAGGGTCCGGCCGCGGATTCTCATCGTGATCTCCTCGTTCTCCTCAGGGGGTCAGCTGTAGATGCCGAACTCGTGGAGCGAGTAGCCCCAGCCGGTGCCGCGCGCGGTGAGCTGGAGCCGGACGTACCGTGCGGTGGCACCGGTCTCGATGGTGTCGATGTCGCCGTTGCCGGTGGTGGTGGCGTGGATGGTCCGCCAGGTGTCACCGTTGTCGGAGACCTGGACCTCGTAGGCGCGGGCGAAGGCCGGGTCCCAGACCAGCTGGAGCCGGTTGAAGGAGCGGACCGAGCCGAGGTCGACCCGGATCCACTGCGGGTCGCTCCAGTCGCTGGCCCAGCGCGTGGTGGTGTTGCCGTCGGTCGCGTTGGTCGCCGGGCAGGGGCAGTCGCCGTAGGAGGCCTGCGCGGAGGAGGCGGTGGTGGGCTTGTTCAGGGCGATGTTGGTGCCGGTGACCGGCGGGGCGACGACCTTGACGGACTTCGTCTCGATGCCGGCGTTGCCGCGGCCGTCCTCGGCCTGGACGTACACCTTCCACACGCCGAGCTTCTCGGGCGCGGTGACGGCGAAGGCGCCGTTGCCGAGCGGGCGGTACTGGGCGTCGATCAGGCGCTTGTCGCCGTTGGCGTAGTTGCCGCTCAGGTAGATCTTGGTGGTGACGGGGTCGCCGTCGGGGTCGCGGACGTCGGCGCGGACCGTGAACTCGCCACCGGCCGACGCGGATCCGGCGGGCGTGACCGTCATGTCGCTGATGACCGGCGGGGTGTTGTCGCCGGCGACGGAGCCGGTGTACGCCTTCTTGAGGGCGTAGTACGAGAGGCGCTTGAGGCCGTCGGGGAGCAGGTTGAACCAGACGCCGCCGAAGTCGTGCTCGGTGCCGTAGTGGAAGACGGTCGCGCCGAGGGCGACGCCCTGGTGACCGGTGACGCAGTTCCAGGCCTTGGTGTAGCCGTCGGCCTTCTGCACGTCGGTGGGTTCGTCGGGGACGCCGTTGGCGTCCTTGGGGGTCTCCCATTCGCCGGCCGGCCCGGTCTCGGTGATGATGTACGGCTTGGTGTAGCCGCCCTCCACCCAGTCCTCGCGGACCCCGCAGATGTCGCCGTAGGCGTTCATCGAGTAGAGGTCCAGGTCGGGCGCGTTGCGCTTGTAGTAGGGCCAGGCGCCGGTCCACGCGTCCGTGGAGGTCACGGGGTGGTCGGGGTCGATGGAGTGGATCTTCTTGGCGACGTCGTTGACGAAGGTCGTGTACGCGTTGCGCTGGGCTTCCAGCTCGGCGCCGCTGTAACAGTTCTGCAGACCGAGGACCGACTCGTTGCCGACGTTCCACATGAGGGTGGCGGGGTGGGACTTGTAGGTGTCGACCCACTTCGCGAACTCGGTGAGCGAGCTGGTCTTGTACGCGGTGTCCGTCACGTAGTCGACACAGCCGCCGGAGCCGGGACCGCCGCCCGGCTGGAGCCAGAAGCCGTTGATCACCTTGACGCCGTTGGCGGCCGCCGCGTCGAGCAGCGGCTTGGTGCCGGCGTCCGTGCCCCAGGTGCGGACGGTGTTGACGCCCATGGACTTCACGTCCGGCATGTAGCGGGGGGCGTCGGCCATCGCGGGGCCCCAGGTGACGCCCTTGACGGTGTACGGCTGCCCGCCCACCGTCAGCTGCCAGTCGCCCTGCGTGCCGCTCACGCGGACGGCGCCGCCGGGCTCGGGCTGCGCGGACCCGCCGCCGTACACCTGGAACTCCCACAGGGAGTAGCCGTAGCCGGTGCCCCGGGTGATCCCCTGGAGGCGTACGTAGCGGCCCTTGCCGCTGACCGCGAGCTCGTCGGTGCCCCCGTCGCCGGCGGTCACGGACTTGACGGTGCGCCAGTCGGTCCCGTTGTCGGAGAGCTGGATGTCGTACGCCTTGCCGTAGGCGCCCTCCCAGTTCAGGACGACGCGGCTGATGTCCGCGCTGCTGCCCAGGTCGACCTGGATCCACTGGGCGTCGCTCCACTGGCTCGCCCAGCGGGTTCCGGTGAGGTCGCCGTCGACCGCGGCGGAGGCGGCCCAGGCGGCGCCCTCGCTCGACGAGGCGGTGGCGGTCTTCCCCTGGGAGAGGAGGGTCTCGGCGGCGGTGGCCGGGGCGGCGGTCAGCGCCGTCGCCGAGGTGGCGAGCAGGGCACCCAGGGAGACGAGTGAGCCTGTCGTACGGGCGCGGTCGCGTGCGCGGCGCCTTCGTGTCGTGGGGGCATGGGACGCGGTCATGGCGGCTCCTGGACGGAGAGGGAGGGGGATCGCCTTCCGGGCGGCGCGGCGGGGACTGGGCGCCGCCCGGAAGGGGTGGGAGGGCCGGGACGCCCCGGATGGGCGGGGCGTCCCGGCGGGACCGTCAGGGGAAGGAGACGACGGTGGACGGCACGGTGGAGGTGCCGGCGGGGATGGTGGAGGCCCCGGTGTCATTGATGACGTGGTTGTAGTGGCCCATTCCGCCGAGGGACACCACCAGGAGGCTGTGGAACTTCACCCCCGGCTTGACGGGTGCCTTGAAGCCGTGGTCCTGGACGATCGTCGAGTCCACGTTGTAGTTGCAGTAGCTGCCGAGGCCCCAGGCCTCGTGGGTGTTCACGGAGTCGTCGACCCGGTAGGCGGCGTACCCCTTCGTCGAGCCGTTCTGGATGGCGGCCTGGTTGGGGGCGTCGTAGGCCTTCTCGTTCTGGTAGAAGATCGTGCGGCCGCGCTCGCCGTACCACTCGACGTCGTACTTGTTGAAGTGCTCGACGAACAGACCGGTGGCGAGCACGTCGTCGCCGTTGACACGGACGCCGTAGTCGGCCCGGTTGGTCTCCCAGCCGACGCCCTCGCCGTGGTCGGCGCGCCACACCCAGGTGTGGTCGATGATGGCGTCGTCGCTGTTCACGACCACGCTGGTGGTGGCCTTGCCCGCGCCCGCGCCGCCGATGCGGACGTACACGTCCTGCACGGTGGTGGGGTTGGCGGTGTGGTCGGCGGCGGAGTTCTGCGGTCCGAGCTCCAGCAGGACCGGCGAGTTGACCGGGCCGGCGTCGATCAGGAAGCCGGCGAGGCGGACGCCGTCGACGTCGGCGACCTTCATCGCGGTGACGCCGTTGTCCGGGATGATCGTGGCGAGGCCGAGGCCGAGCACGATGGTGTTGGCGCGGTTCACGTTGATGGTCTGGTCGACGTGGTAGACGCCCGGTGTGAACAGCAGGTGCAGGCCCTGGGCCAGCGCCTGGTTGATGGTGGCGGCGGTGGCGCCCGGCTTGACCACGTAGAACTGGCTCAGCGGGATCGACTCGCCCTGCGGGGCGCCGTTGGCCCAGCTGGTGCCGCGGGCGTTGACGCGCTTGGCGGGGGCGAAGACCTTGTACTCGTTGCCGTCGAGGTAGAGGTACGGCTTCTCGCGGGAGATCGGCGTGGTGTCGAGCGTGGTGTAGCGGGGCTCGGGGAAGGAGGTGGCCGGAGCGCCCTCGACGCCCGAGAAGGTCTGGTTCCAGACGCTGTTGGACCAGCCGCCGATGGAGCTCTCCCGCGTGTACCACTGCTGCTGGGAGTAGTTGCCGATCTGGCCGTCGACCTTGGAGTCGGCGATGTAGCCGCCGCTGGCCCAGCCGTAGCCGTTCGGCGCGAGGTTGAGGCCGCCCTTGACGTGCATGCGACGGAAGGACGAGGCCTGCGAGACGGCCCAACGGTCGGTGCCGTTCACCGGGTTGAGGGTCAGGCCCTCCGCGCCGCGCCAGAAGTTCTGGGTGGCGTTGCCGTTGAACCAGCCGGCGTCGACGGTCACGTCACCGTTGATGGTGGTGTCGCCGGGGCGCAGACCGAGGCCGGCGATCTGGGTGTAGAAGCCGATCTGGGCGTTGAGGCCGTTGTACGTGCCGGGCTTGAAGAGGAAGGCGTGCCGGCCGCTGCCGAACTGGGCCGACTCCTGCTCCTGGAAGACCTGGTCCAGCTTCGCCTGGATGCCCGGTGTGGACGGGTCGAAGACATGCACGTTGGGGCCGAGGTCGCCGCCGCCGGGGAGCGTCGGGCCGGTGCCGCCGGTGGTGCCGTAGACCTGGAACTCCCAGAGGGAGAAGCCGTATCCGGTGGCCCGGGTGAGGCCGTTCATGCGGATGTAGCGGCCGGTGCCGGAGAGCGTGACGTTGTCGGTGCCTCCGTCGCCCGCGCTGACGGTGGTGACGGTCCGCCAGTCGGTGCCGTTCTCGGAGGCCTGGATGTCGTAGCTCTTGCCGTACGCCGCCTCCCAGTTGAGGACGGCGTGGCTGAGCGTGGCGCTGCTGCCGAGGTCGACCTGGATCCACTGGGCGTCCTGCCAGGCGCTGGCCCAGCGGGTGCCGGTGAGGTCGCCGTCGACGGCGGCGGAGGCGGAGAAGGCGCCGCCCTCGGTGGAGGAGGCGGTCGCGGTCTTCCCCTGGGAGAGCAGGGTGGGGGCCGCTTGTGCCGTCGTGGCGGGACCGAGGGCGAGCAGGCCGCCGGCCAGTGAAGTGACAAGTGCGCCGACGGTGGCCCGGCGGACGCGTGAGGCGGGTCGCCGGAAGACCGGCGGGGACCCGACGGAAGACATGGGGTCTCCTCTGGATACATGGGGGAAACGTGGGAGAGCGCTCTCCCGAAACCTTGCCCGCAGGGCGAGTTGACGGTCAAGGCGTATGACACGACTTTTCTTTTGGCTTTCATTAAGTGTCGACGCCAACCGGTTCCAGCCGGCCGTGGACCGTCCTCCCACCGGACACACGGCACCGTTAAGGTGCGCAGGTGGGGAATCGAGGACCGACTCTGGAAGACGTCGCACGCGAGGCGGGGGTATCGCGCGCGACGGTGTCCCGCGTCGTCAACGGCGTGCGCAACGTGGCCCCCGACATCCAGGAGAGCGTGCGCGAAGCCATCGCCCGCATCGGCTACACGCCCAACCAGGCCGCCCGTTCCCTCGTCACACGGCGCACCGGGACCGTGGCCCTGGTGCTCTCCGCCACGGGCAGGTCCTTCACCGCCCGGGTGTTCTCCGACCCGTTCTTCGGACGCGTGGTGGACGGTGTCCTGCCCGTCCTGCGCCGCCGCGCCATCCAGCCCGTGCTGCTCGTCGCCGAGTCAGAACAGGCCAGGGCCCAACTCGTCGAGTACCTGCGACAGGGCGGCGCCGACGGAGCCCTGGTCGTGCCGCTGGACGAGAACGACCCGCTCCCCTCGATGCTGGTGGCGGCGGGCCTTCCCACGGTGCTGTTCGGCCGCCCCCGCGACGGGGAGCGGTGCGGCTACGTCGACCTCGACAACCCCGCCGGCGCGCGACTGGCGGCGGAGCACCTGTGGGCGACCGGCCGGCGACGCCCGGCCACCATCGCCGCACCGGTCACCGCACCCACGGCGGACGAACGCCTCGACGGCTTCCGCCAGGCGCTCGCGGCGCACGGGGTGACGTCGGTTCCCGTCGTACGGGGCCGGTTCACGGTGGACAGCGGCAGACGCGCCATGGCCAGACTCCTCAAGGACCACCCGGAGATCGACGCCGTGTTCGCCGCCAACGACCTGATGGCCCAGGGCGCCTGTCAGTACCTGCGTGAGCAGGGGGTCTCGGTCCCCGGCACGGTGGCCGTGGTGGGCTTCGACGACTCGGTGGCAGCGCGGAAGGCCCGGCCACAGCTGACCACCGTGCGCCAGCCGGTGGAGCGCATGGCGGCCGCGATGGCCACGTTGCTCGTCGAGCAGCTCGACGGCGCCCGGTCCGAGCCGGCCGCGAAGGTGTTCGAACCGGTGCTGGTCGTACGCGAGTCCACCTGAGCCGCTCCGCCGCGGCGGGCGGGCTCGCGGTGAGCACGGAGACGGTGCCCGCCGATCGCCCCCCGCACGTCACGCCTCCAGGGCGTCGAGTACGGCGAGCTGCTCCATGACACGGTCGGCGGACCAGCTGTCGAGCCAGCCCGCGAAATCCCCGCCGTAGGCGCGGGGGACGGATTCCACGCGCATCACGAGGGCGAGATAGACCCGGTAGAGGGCGAGGCGGACACGGGCGCCGGTGTCGACGGTCAGGGCGGGGGTGACGGAGCGGTAGCCGGCCAGGAGGTCGGCGTCGTCCTCGGCCGCGCCGAGCGGGTCGAGTCCGACGAGTTCGGCCAACGGATCGCCGAAGAGGGCGCGTTCGCCGTCGATCAGCCCGCTCAGGTGCCACGGGCCGTTCCCGGTCCCGGCGAGGACGACGTTGCCCTCCCAGGCGTCGAAGTGGACGAGGGCGGGACGGCGAACCTCGGCGAGCCGGTGGCCGAACCGTCCCGGCAGCCCTGCGAGGAACCCGGCGGGGGCGGGCAGGGCGACGTCGAACCGGTGCGCGTCGGCGAGGACCGCGTCCAGCATGGCGGTGAACGCGGTCGGCCAGTCGGGAGCCGACAGCCCAGCGGTGGGCTGCGGGTATCCGTACGCCGGACCGGTGACGCCGGCGATCCGGGCCAGGCTCTCTCCCAACTCTCGGCGCAGCGTCGCGCGATCGGCCGGGGTGAGCCGGTCGCGGGCGGCATCCCAGGTGGTGCCGTCGAGGTAGGAGAGGAGCAGCCACTCGGCGGGCGTGCCGGGACCGGCGGGCTCATGGTGCAGGACGGTGGGCACCCGGGCGCCCGTCCTGGCGGCGAGACGGTGGAAGAGGGCCTCGGTGCCGAGGAGGCCCCGCTCGTGGGTGAGGGCGGCGGCGCTCGCCGGAGGCGCGGTCTTGAGCACCAGGTGCCGTCCGTCGGAGAGTTCGAGCAGCCGGGCGGAGTTGTGGAGACCACCGCTGAGGGCGGTGCCCCGGACGACCGTCGTCGGGCCGAGGACGTGACGGAGCCGTTCGGCGGCGAGCTCGTCGGCGTTGTCGGCCCCCGGGGGAGGGGACGGAGCGGCGCTGGCGGTCATGGGGGCACTCCTTCAAGGGGATGCCGGCGGAGGGAAGGGGTGGAGGCGGCGGGGGAGAGGGAGGTGGAGACTCCGGAAGGCCGCCCCGGTGGTGCCGGGGCGGCCTTCCGGAGGATCGCGAAGGGGCTTCCGGTCAGCCCGCGTTCGCCGCGCGGTGGGCGCGGACGATGTCCGCGTACCGTCGTCCGCTCGTCTTCACGGTCCTGCGCTGCGTGGCGTAGTCGACGTGGACGAGGCCGAAGCGCTTGTCGTAGCCGTAGGCCCACTCGAAGTTGTCCAGGAGCGACCAGGCGTAGTACCCGGCGAGCGGGGCGCCCTTGCGCAGGGCGCTCGCACAGGCCGCGAGGTGCTGCTCCAGGTAGCGGGTGCGCTCCGGGTCGTGGACCTCGCCGTCGGGGCCGACGGTGTCGGGGAAGGCCGAGCCGTTCTCGGTGACGTACAGCTTCCGTACGCCGTAGTCCTCGGTGAGCCGCAGCAGGAAGGCCTCCAGGCCGCCGGCGTCGATCTGCCAGTCCATGCCGGTGCGGGGGACGTCGGGGAGGCGTACCTCGCGGGCGTACGGGGCGGGGCCCGTCGGGTCGTCGGCGACGGTGACCGGGAAGTAGTAGTTGAGGCCGTGCCAGTCGAGCGGGGCCGCGATGGTCTCCAGGTCCCCGGGCTGCTCCGGCAGTTCGACCCCGTACAGCTCGCGCATGTCGGTGGGGAAGCCGCGGCCGTACACCGGGTCGAGCCACCAGCGGTTGGTGTGGCCGTCCGCGCGGGCGGCGGCGGCGATGTCCTCGGGCCGGGTGGAGGAGGGCGCGACGGTCGAGTGGTTGGTGACGAGGCCGACCTGGGCGCCGGGTGCGGCGGCACGGATGGCCTGGGTGGCGAGGCCGTGCCCGAGGAGGAGGTGGTACGAGGCGCGGACGGCGGCGGTGAGGTCGGTGAGGCCCGGGGCCATCCGGCCCTCCAGGTGGCCGATCCAGCCGGAGCAGAGCGGTTCGTTGAGGGTGGCCCACTGGGTGACGCGGTCGCCGAGGCGTTCGGCGACGACGGAGGCGTAGGCGGCGAGGTGTTCGGCGGTGGCCCGCTCGGTCCAGCCCCCGTGGCTGTCCTTCACCCGGTCCTGGAGGGCCTGCGGCAGGTCCCAGTGGTAGAGGGTGACGGAGGGGGTGATGCCGGCGTCGAGGAGTCCGTCGACGAGCCGGTCGTAGAAGTCGAGTCCGGGCGTGTTGACGGGGCCGTCGCCGCCGGGGACGACGCGCGGCCAGGCGACGGAGAGCCGGTAGGCGTTCGTGCCGAAGCCCTTCATCAGGGCGATGTCCTCGGGCCAGCGGTGGTAGTGGTCACAGGCGGTGTCGCCGTGGTCGCCGTTGTCGATCGCGCCCGGGACGCGGGAGAAGGTGTCCCAGATGGACGGAGCCCTGCCGTCCTCGGCGACGGCGCCCTCGATCTGGTAGGCGGAGGTCGCGGTGCCCCAGGCGAAGTCCGGCGGGAAGGCCTCCAGGTCGAGCGTGGTGCGGGAGTCGGTGGATTCGGACACGGGGAACCTCTTCGTGATGGGTGTGGAGAGGGGCGTCACTTGACCGCACCTGCGGTGAGGCCGGCGACGAGATAGCGCTGGAGGAGCAGGAAGCCGACGACGACGGGGACGCTCACCACGAGGGAGGCGGCCATCACCTGGTTCCAGTAGACGTCGTTCTGGGTGGCGTACCCCTGGAGACCGACGGCGAGGGTGCGGGTGGTGTCGTTGGTCATGACGGAGGCGAAGAGGACCTCGCCCCAGGCGGTCATGAAGGCGTAGACGGCGACGGCGATGATGCCGGGGGACGCGGCCGGGACGATCACGCGGAACAGCGCGCTGAGCGGCCCGCAGCCGTCGACCTTGGCGGCCTCGTCGAGCTCGCGCGGGATCGAGTCGAAGTAGCCGGTCAGCATCCAGATGGAGAACGGCAGCGAGAAGGTCAGATAGGTGAGGATCAGGCCTTCCCGGGAGCCGAAGAGGGCGATGCCGGTGGCGTTGCCGATGTTGACGTAGATGAGGAAGAGCGGCAGCAGGAAGAGGATGCCGGGGAACATCTGGGTGGACAGCACCGTGACCGTGAAGACCCGCTTGCCGCGGAAGGTGTAGCGGCTGACGGCGTACGCGGCGAAGATCGCGACCACCACCGAGCACACCGTGGCCGCGCCCGCGACCACGATCGAGTTCACGAAGTAGTCGGCGAGCGGGACGGTTTCCCAGATGTCGAAGTACGGGCGGAGCGTGAGCCCGGAGGGGATCCACTCGAACTTCCCCGAGACGTCCTCCAGCGGCTTCAGGGAGCTGGAGACCATGACGTACACCGGCAGCACCACGAAGGCGGTGAGCAGGGTGAGGAAGATCCGCCGGGTCCAGAGGAACGAGCGGGGTGCCGCCATGGGGGAGCGCGGAGCCGCGCGCCGGGATGCGTGCTCAGACATCGGAGGTCTTCCTTCCGCGGCTGGTGAGCAGGAGGTAGACGCCCGTGACGACGAGGAGGAAGAGCAGCAGGAGCACGGACATGGCCGAGCCGGTGCCGAAGTTCCAGGTCTGGAAGGACGACTGGTAGATGTGGAGCGAGATCAGGTCCGCTGCCTCGGGCGCCGCCTTGCCGAAGAGCACGAACGGCGTGTTGAAGTCGTTGAACGTCCAGAGGAACAGGACGAGCACGAGGACCTGGTTGACGGAGCGCAGCGACGGCAGGGTGATGTGCCGGATCTGCTTCCAGACGCCGGCGCCGTCGAGCGCCGCCGCCTCGTACATGTCCCGCGGGATGTTCTGCAGGCCGGCCATGACGGTGAGGAAGGCGAAGGGCCAGCCCTTCCACACGGAGACGACGAGCAGGGTCCAGAAGGCGTTGTCGCCGATGAGCCAGAAGGCGGGGCTGTCGCCGATGCCGAGCTGGTCGTGGAGGACGTGGTTGATGAGGCCGTTGTCCCGCTGGAACATGAACGCCCAGGTGATGACGGCGGCGTAGACGGGCAGGGCGTACGGGACCAGGAACAGGGTCCGCAGGAAGCCGCGGCCCTTGAAGTTCTCCTGGAGGAAGATCGCGGCGGCCGTTCCGAGGAACCAGCACAGCCCCACGGAGAGGACGGTGAACAGACACGTCGTCAGGAAGGACTTCAGGAGCGCCTGCCCGACGGGGGCGTCGAAGTCGATCGCGACGGTGTAGTTGTCGAAACCCGACCAGGGAGCCTCGCCCCAGTTCCGGATGTAGAACTGGGTGAGCTCCTTGAAGCTCATGGCGATGCCCATGAGCATCGGCACGAGGTGGACGAGGAGTTCGAGGAGCAGGGCGGGCAGGAGCAGCAGGTAGGGCAGTGCGATGCGGCGACGCCCGGAGCGGCGTGGTGCGCGTGCCTCTCCGGGTGTGGCCTTGCGCACCGCCGGCTCGGTCGGGTGAGCGACGGCGGTTTCGGTCATGGTGGGGCGGCCTACTTCTTGGGCATCTGCTGCTGGGCCTTTTCGAGCTTGGCCTTCACGGACTCCGTGGTGACGGGGCGGCCGGCGGCGGCGTCGGCGAACAGCTCCTTGACCGCGGTGCCCACGACCGTCTCGAACTGCGACTCCTCGGGCACCTGCGGCAGGGCCGCGGCGCTGGTGGCGAGGGTGTCGCGGATGACGGCGAGCGACGGGGCGGCGAAGCCGGGGTCCTTCTGGGCGCTCTTGACCGGCGGGACGGAGCCGTACGCCTTGTTGAGGACGATCTGCTCCTCGTCGCTCGTCATGTACTTCACGAACTTCAGCGCGCCGTCGAGGTTCTTGGTGTTCTTGAAGACGGCCAGGTTGATGCCGGCGACCATCGAGTTGGTCTGGGCGCCCTGACCGGGCTTGCCCGACGGGACCGGGGCGGGAGCCACACCCCACTCCTCCGGGCCCATGCCCTGCGAGGAGAAGGTCTGCGACGGGGTCTGCCACAGGACCATGCCGGTCTTGTTCTTGGCGAAGTCGCTGAGGGACTGGTTCTGGGCGTACTCGGCGTTGCCGGGGGCGACGATCTTCTGCACGGCCATCAGGTCGACGTACTGCTTGACGGCGGCGACGGCACCGTCGGACGTGAAGTCGGGCTTGCCGTCGGCGGTGAAGAAGTCGGCGCCGTGCTGCTTTCCGAGGACGAAGACCTGGTGGATGTTGTTGGAGAGGTTGGAGCCCTCGACCCCGATGCCCGACTTTCCGTTCTTGCTGAGCTTCTTGCCGGCCGCGGTCACCTCGTCCCAGGTGGTCGGCGGCTTGGCTATGCCCGCGTCCTTGAACATCTGCTTGTTGTAGTAGAGCGCGTAGGCCATGGAGTAGAGCGGGACGGCGGCGGGGTCCTGGCCGGGGACGCCGGTGGAGCCGAGTGCGGAGTCGACGAAGCGGTCCTTGCCGCCGATGGCCTCCAGGTTCTTCGCGTCCCAGGGCAGGAGGGCGCCGGTGGACTGGAGCGAGGCGCTCCAGGTGTTGCCGATGTTGAGGATGTCGGGGCCCTGGCCGGAGGTCGTCGCGGTGAGGATCCGGTTGAGCAGGTCGGACCACGGGATCACCTCCAGCTTGACCTTGATCCCGGTCTCCTTCTCGAACTGGTCGAGCTCGGGCTGCAGGACCTTCTTGTCGACCTCCAGGCTGGCGCCCTGGTTGGAGGCCCAGTAGGTGAGGGTCTTCGGCGCCGACTCGCTGCCTTCACCCCCGCCGCAGGCGGTGGCGGTGAAGGCGAGGGAGAGGGTGACGACACCGGTGACAGCGGCTCTGACTCTGCGCATGGCTCCTGGGCCCTTTCGGGGACGAGGGGATCGCCGATGTGGTGGGCGTCTGGAGGCCTCGCCGTGACATCGGCTTAATTTAGGATGTGAGTTAAACCCCATGAGAAGGTCGCGTCAAGGCTTGTACTGCGGGTATGTTGCAACGAACGACTTCAGAGACGGGGACCAAAGTGCACGCGAGAACTGGCCGCACGGTGCGTGACCTGCGGCGCGAGAACCGCACCGCCGTTCTGCGCAGGCTGTACTTCGACGGACCGATGAGCCGCCTCATGCTCGGCCCGGCGACCGGACTCAGCTCGGGCTCCGTCAGCAACGTGGTCGCCGAACTCGTCGCCGACGGCCTCGTCGAGGAGGCCGGCAGCGTCGACTCCGCGGGCGGGCGCCCCCGCACCCTCGTCAGGATCACGCCCGCCAGCGGCTTCATGATCGGCGTCGACATCGGCGAAACCCGGGTCCGGATCGAGCTGTTCGACCTCACCCTCACCGAACTCGCCCGCACTGAACGCCCGTTGGCCTGCTCCGGGCCCCGCACGGCCCGCTACGACGTCGATCTCGTCGTCGACCGTCTCCGCGAGGGCATCGCCGAGGTGCTGCGTCTCGCGGACGTACCGGCCGACCGCCTCATCGGCGTCGGCGTCGGCGTCCCCGGCATCGTCGCCCGCACCACCGACGACGGTGCCGTCGTGCACGGCCAGACCGTCGGCTGGGACGCCGTCCCCTTCGAGCGACTCCTCCGCGCCGCCGTCGACCTTCCCGAGTCCGTCCCGTACTGGATCGACAACGGTGCCAAGACCCTCGGCCAGGCCGAGATGTGGTTCGGCGCCGGGCGGGGCGCGCGCAGCGCGGTGGTGGTCCTCTTCGGCTCGGGCGTCGGCGCGTGCGTGGTCACCGACCCGATGGGGCCGGGCCGGGCGATCGAGTGGGGTCATCTGACGGTACGGGTCCGGGGGCGGCGCTGCCGCTGCGGCGCCCAGGGCTGCCTGGAGGCGTACGCCGGAGCCGAAGCCCTCCTGGAGCGGTGGCGGGAGGCAGGTGGAGTGCCCCCGGCGGGCGCGGACGAGGAGACGGCGCTGACGGCGATGCTGGCGGCGGCGTACCCGGCGGAGGCGGGGGCGGAGCCCGATGCCACCGCGGTCGCCGTCCTGGAGGAGACCGCCGAGTACCTGGGCGCCGGATTCGCCGACCTCATCAACCTCTTCCAGCCCGAGCGCATCCTGGTCGGCGGCTGGGCGGGCCTCCAGCTCGGCGCCCGCTTCCTCGAATCCGTGTCCGGCCACGCACGTGAGTACGCGCTCAAGTACCCGGCCAGCCGCACCGACATCGGTCTCGGCACCCTCGGCCCGGAGGCGGTCACGGTCGGCGCGGCCCTGCTGCCGCTGGTCGACTTCTTCGCCCAGGGAGGCCGACGCCCCGAGAGCAAGCCCACCACCCCCGCCCCCGCCTGGCAGTCGGCCCTCCAGGACAGGGTCTCTCCCTGAGACGACCGGCCCTCCCCCGGCGGCGGGAGTGAGGGGTTCGGCGCGACGACCGTCGTGATCGTTCCGGCCACCTCGGCGAAGCCCACCGCGGACCGGCCCGTACGCCGATCCGGTCGCACGCCGTCACGGTCCCCTGCGTGGCCGCTGCTTGAGGCCCGACGCCGGTGAGCGTGCCGACCGAGCGTTGGCCCGACCGGGTCCTCCGTACGGGCGTCCGCCGGTGTCGCCCCTCGGCCGGCCGCCGCCCCGGTGAGGATCGGGCCATGGGCGTCGTCCTGCCGGTCCTCTTCTCGCTGTTCGCCGCGTTGAGCAACGCGCTGGCCACGGTGCTGCAGCGGCGTGCGGCGCTCACCGTCCCGCAGTCCCACTCCTTCCGGCCCGGACTGATCCTCGACCTGCTGCACCGCCCCCTGTGGCTGGCCGGCATCCTCGCCGTCATCGCCGCCGGTGTCGGACAGGCGGCCGCCCTCGCGACCGGGCCGCTGGCCCTCGTACAGCCGCTTTTCGTACTCGAACTTCCCCTCGCCCTGCTGATCGCCACCCTCCTGACGCGCGAACGACTGCCCGCCCGGCTCTGGGCTGCCGTGGCAGGGGTCGTGCTCGGCCTCGGAGTGGCGCTGGTGGCCGCCTCGCCCACCGGCAACCGCACCCGGGTGGAACTGGACCGCTGGGTACCGGTCCTGGTGGCCTGCGCCGTCGCCGTGGTGGCCCTCGCCGCCATCGGACTCCGCAGGCCGCCCGGCCGCGCGAGGGCCGGGTGTCTGGGGGCCGCGACGGCGATCTGCTACGCGCTCACGGCCGCCCTCATGAAGACGTCCATGCACATCCTCGGCGACGGCGGCATCGGCGCCTTCCTGACGGCCTGGCAGACCTATGCCTTCTGCGCGGCGGGGATCGCGGCCCTCCTGCTGCTCGAACACGCCATGCAGGGCGGTCCGCTCGTCGCCTCACAGCCCGCCCTGACCCTCGGCGACGCGACCGTGAGCCTGAGCCTCGGTGTCCTGCTGTACGAGGAGCACGTACGGGCCGGCTGGTGGCTGCTGCCCCAGCTGGCGGGGATCGCACTGATCGTCCTCGGGGTGTTCACGCTGGCTCGCAGCGGAGTCGGAACGACCTGATACCGACCGGAGCGGTGCGTCATTCCGGACGGCTGAAGCGTCGCGCCGCCCAGAGCAGGGCGACGGCGCCGATGACGAGGAGGAGGCCCGCTTCGAGGGGGAGGGGAGGCTGCCGGCCGGCCCACTCGACGCCGGTGGTCGCCCGCTGGTCGGGTACGCGGTAGGCGATGCACCGGCGCAGGAGGTCCACGGCGAGGGCGAGGGGGTTGGCGCCGGCGAGCGTGTGGGCCCAGCCGGGCAGGGCCCGCAGGGGGAAGAAGCCGCCGGAGAGGAACAGCAGCGGCATCATGACCACGCCCAGGAGGGTATGGAACGTCTCCGCCCTGCGGAGGGACACGGCCAGGGTCAGGGCCAAGGCGGTGATCGTGAACGAGGCCAGGATCATGCCGCCGAGCAGCAGGACCAGGAGGATCGGGTCGTAGGGCAGGCCGACCGTGCCGACGAGGCCGAGCAGGAGAGCGCCTTGCGCAGTGGCGGTCATGGTGCCGCCCGCGCAGTGACCCAGGAGGAGGGTGGCGCGGCTGACGGGGGCCATGAGGAGCTCCCGCACGTAGCCGCTCTGCCGGTCGGTGATCAGACGGATGCCGACCATGATGGCCGGTGTCTGCACCGTCATCATCAGCATGCCGGGGAAGAGGTAGGTCTGGTAGCCGACGCCCAGTGAGGATCGGGGGATGAGGGCGGCGAGTCCGCCTCCCAGGACGAGGAGGTACAGCGTCGGGTGAAGCAGCATCAGCGCGGTGTGGGTGCGCTGGCCCGCCAGGCGCAGCAGGTCGCGGTGGACCAGGGCGTGGATCGCGCGCAGTTCGCGCCGGAGACGGGCCGCCCGCCCGCTGCCGCGGATGACGGAGTCGCCGGAGTCGCCGGAGTCGCCGGAGTCGCCGGGGGCGCCCGCGGCACCCGGGCCGTCGGGAGTGCCGACGGTGGCCGGGGCCTTCACGGTGAGGTCGGTCATCGGTGGCCGCCGGTTTCTGACGTGGTTGCGGACGACGGGGTGGGGGCCGTCGGCGTGTGGCCGGGCTCGGTGTCGAGACTGCGGCCGGTGTGGTGGAAGAAGACGTCGTCGAGCGTGGGCCGGGCCGCGGAAGCGGCGTGTACGGCGATGCCGTGGCGTTGCAGTGCCGCGCAGAGGCGCGGAATCCATGTGCTGCCGTCCGGCACCCGCAGGGAGACTCCGCCGGCGTCCGCGGTGACGGCCCGGTCCGGCGGAACGATGCCGCGCACGATCCGTAGCGCTGCCGGGTCGTCGCCCGTACGCAGGACCACCCGGTCGTCTCCGATCGCCGCCTTCAGCGCGAGGGGCGTGCCCCGCGCCACCACACGGCCGCGGTCGATGATGGCGATGCGATCGCAGTGCTCCGCCTCCTCCAGGTAGTGGGTGGTGACGAAGAGCGTGCTGCCGTCACGGTCGCGCAGCGCGCGCAGATGCTCCCAGACCCGGGCACGGGCGTGCGGGTCGAGGCCGGTGGTCGGCTCGTCCAGGAACAGCACCCGGGGGGAGTGCAGCAGGGCCCGGGCGATCTCCAGGCGCCGCCGCATGCCCCCCGACAGGGTGCGTACGGGGGAGCGCCGCCGGTCGGTCAGCCCGGCCGTCTCGAGTACCTCCGCGCCGCGCGAGCGGGCACGGCGGCCGGACAGCCCGTAGAGGCGTGCGTGGATGAACAGGTTCTGTTCGGCTGTCAGGTCCGCATCCAGAGCACTGTGCTGGAAGAGCATGCCGACGCGTCGCCGTACCTCGTGGGGCCGACCGAGCACGTCGACGCCGGCGACGGTGGCCTGACCGGCGGTGGGTCGGGCCAGGGCACACAGGACGGCGATGGTGGTGGACTTCCCGGCGCCGTTGGGCCCGAGGAAGGCGAACGTCTCGCCCTGCGGCACGTCCAGGTCCACGCCGCGCACGGCGAGGGTGGTCGTGCCGTGCGGGCCCGGATAGCTCTTGACCAGGCCGCGCGTGCTGATGGCGTACCCGGGCTCGGGAACGTGATGGGCGACGGCCGTGCCGGCGGCGGCCGTCCTGAGCGCTGTGGGGGCGAGGTCGTCGCCACCGGCGGTCGGTCGCACGGGGTCTGGTCGGTCCTCTTCACCGGCGGGTAGCTGCATGCGGTCGGGTCCTCTTCTACGGGTTCGCCCTGGGAACATCCGGTCGGCGGCTTCCCGGGTGGGCCGCCGACCGGATGGTGGGTGCCTGTCCTACGCGCAGCTGATGCCGATACAGACCGTGTTGAGGAGGGTCAGCAGGCCGACGCACTCACACGTCGCCGCGAACGGTGCTGCGTCGACACCGACCGGGTCGGTCTCCGGAAGGGCGTGGAGGTGGGCCAGCAGTTCGATGTCGTTGTTCTCCATGGGCTTCTCCTTCGTTCTGTGAGCCGGCGGCTGACGTGCTGCCGCTCAGACCGGCTGCTGGACCATCCAGTGCCGGGGGTCTGCGTGACGGATCCGCAGGAGGAAGGCCAGGATTCCGGCGGATCCGTCGCTCCAGCTGGTCGAGACGTCCCCGTACTCGTTGGGGAAGACCACCTGGGCATGGCGGTGGGCCCTCTCGCCGAGGATGAGGCGGGCCAGGTCCTCGGCCATGGTCCGGTGGACCGGGTCGCCCGTGGCGTCGGCCATGTCGAGGAGGAAGTCGCCGTTGCCCGCAAGGCCGTGGCACTGGGCCAGGGCGGCGCGGGAGGCGCGCTCCGTGACGGCGTACGTACTGCGGCGGGCGAGGTCGCCGAACCTTTCGTCCCCGGTGGCCTGCCACAGCCGGACGAGGAAGGTACCGATGCCCGCCGCGCCGTGGCACCAGTACGGGGCCGTGGGCAGGTCCGCGGACCGGGCGGGCCACTGGGCGGCCTCGCCGGTGAGTACGGCGCAGTCCAGCACGTGCTCACCGGCCTCCACCGCGAGGTCCATGTGCTCCGGGCGCCCCGAGACCCCAGCGGCGGCGAGGAGGAAGCAGCCGATGCCGGCCGTGCCGTGGGCGAAACCGAGGTAGCGTGTGCCGCCCTCCGAGGAGGCGGCTTCCGCGGGCACCGGCCAGCCCACTCCGGACCGGTCGCGCCGCGCCGCGGCGACCAGCCGGTCGGCCGCGTCGACGACCAGTTCGGCGAAGCGCGGATCACCGGTGCGGTGCCACAGGTGGACCGCGGCAAGCCCGCTCCCCGCGCTGCCGTGGGTGATGTCGTGATGGGGCGTCGACTGTTGCGGGGCCAGTGCCAGGGCCGACGCATGGTCAGTGAGCCCCTGGTCGTCCACGGCGTGCCCGGCGTCGTACAGCGCCCAGGCGGTACCGCGTCCACCGAAGTGCAGGCCGGGACGTGGGGAGCGGAGATCGGTGCGGCTCGCGATCCAGTGGCCCGCGGTGGAGATCAGCTCGGGCAGCCGGTCGTCGCCGGTGAGTTCCCAGTAGCGTGTCAGGACGGCCAGGACACCGGCCGCGCCCTGCTGCACGGTGCAGGGGTCGGCCTCCCCGGCCGTGGTGGACACGGGCCACAGTCGGCGCTCGTCCGCGGGACTCATCGAAGCGATGAGATGGTCCACGATCCCGGCCACCGCATCGTCCACACTCCCGGTGACCGCCTCGTGCCGGCCCCCACTCCGGCCGTCCTCGCGGCGGTCGCTGCGCGGAGTGCGTGGGGCGGAGCGGTTCCGTGGCAGCGACCGGCCCGCCTTCCGGAGGGCCTCGCGCGCGCGGGCAGGGTCCCACCGCTCGGCGGGGGCGTCCTTCATCAGCCCGAGAACCATCTCCGTGAGGCCGCCCGGCAGTCGAAGCGGCCCCGTGCACGCGGTGAGCCATGCGGCGAGCCGCTGCTCGGCGGCCCTGGTGGCGGGCTCCTCGGGCAGCAGGTTCGGTACCTTCCCGGCCAGCACGAAGCACGCGGTGGCACCGAGGCTGTAGTAGTCGCCCGTCGGGCTGACGGGCGCGTCCTCCAGGCGCTCGGGGGCACTGAAACCGGGGGTTCCCAGCCGGGTCGGCAGGGCGGCCTCGCCTTCCAGGACGGCGAGTTCGAGGTCGATGAGGCGCAGCCCTCCGTCCGGACGGACCATGACGTTGCCGGGTGTGAAATCCCTCAGGACGCAGCCTCGCGCGTGCGCCGCCGCGACCAGGTCCACCAGACGCCCGACCTGCGCCCGCGCGTCGACGCGGTAGCGATCCGCTCCGACGTCGCGGAAATGCTCGGCGACCCAGGTACGCAGAGGGACGCCCGGCACTTCCTCCTGGGCCAGGAAGAGGTGCTCGCCGTGCTCGAACAACGCCAGCGGTTCCGGAGCCAGCCCCGTGCCCTTGAGCTTCTCCAACGTCCGTGCCTCGGTGCGCAGCCAGTCACGGACGTCGCGGCCGGAGGCGTCGGCCTCCACGTGCGGCCGGGCCTCCTTGATCACCACGAGGGCACCCGTACGGACGTCGCTGCCCCGGTAGACGCCGCCCTTGTTGGTGTGCCGGATCGCCTCCCGTACCGCGAAGCGGCCACCGAGCAGCACCGGAGCACCCGCCCCTTCGGCCTCCGCCACCCGGCCCGCCGCGCGTGGGGCGCCGGGAACCGTGGAGGGGAAGGGGCAGACCGCCCAAGAGGGCGGAGAGTACTGGCCGGTGCGCCTGTCCTCCACGGGGTTGCCGTCGGGGTCCTCGATGAACCACACCAGCAGGCCGTCGTCCGAGAGTCGCCTCCGGCCGACGAACGAGCCGTATCGGTAGTGCACCAGCGACTTCACCGCGTACGGCTGGTCGGACAGGATCCGAGGACCGGCCAGCCCCGCCGTGGCCCCGTGCAGCTCGCGGGCGAGCCGGGCCGCCTCGACGTCGGAGCGCGGGTAGACGGTGATGAACTTGCCCGAGCTTCCCCGGGGCGTGGCACGGGAGTTGAGCGCACTCACCCGGTCCAGCGACCGGGCGAACTTGAACGCCGACTCCTCCCGCAGCAACACCTCCAGCGCCTTTTCGAGGACGGCCGACGCGGAGGCGGCCGTCGCCGACAGATGAAGCTTCCACCCCTGCTCGCGCCGTGTCCCCGACCCGGGCGTGACACGGCACCACATCTCGTCCGAGTCGGTCGCCCAACGCGCGTCCGTACCCGTGGTGTGCAGCGCCTTGCGGAGAAGGCCTTCCAGTTCGACTTCGGTAACCTGGCTCGTCATTCGCGTCCTTCTCGCCGGTGAGGTCCGCTGACCGGAACGTGCCCGACGGCATGACCGGACCAACACACCACCGCCCGTATTCACTTGATCCGGCGAGCGCACAGCGCGCCGGCGCGACTCACGGGTGCGCCCAGCGCAGAAACAGGCTCACGAATCTCCGACCCGGGACGCCTCCCACGCGCAGTGCCTGTGAGGCAGCCCCGTGGAGCACCCGCAGGTCGGAGCCGACGGGAAACGCGGCGGGCAACGAGCAATGAGCAACGAGAAAGCGGCGGGCAACGGGTAACGGGCACCGCGCAGCGAGCAAGTCGTCGCGCGGCCGCTGGTGTCTCCGCTACGGCAGGATCGAGTCGACGTACCCGCCGTCCACGCGCAGCGCGCCGCCGGTCGTGGCCGACGCGTACTCGGAGGCGAGGTACACCACCATGTGGGCGATCTCCTCGGGTTCGATGAGCCGCTGCAGCAGGGACTGCGGACGGTACTCGCGCATGAAGACGCGTTGTGCCTCGTCCCACGGCAGGGCCTGGTCCACCAGCTCGTACACGAACTGTTCCACGCCGCCCGTGTGCGTGGGCCCGGCGATGACGGAGTTCACGGTGACACCGGTCCCCGCCGCCTGCTTGGCGAAGCCGCGCGTGACCGCCAGAAGGGCTGTCTTGGACATGCCGTAGTGGATCATCTCGGCGGGGATCACCACCGCCGAGTCGCTCGCGATGTTCTGGATCCGCCCCCAGCCGCGCTCGCTCATGCCGGGGAGGTACTGACGGATGAGCCTCACCGCGGCCAGGACGTTCACCTCGAAGTAGCGCCGCCACTCGTCGTCGCTGATCTTCAGCGGGTCGGCCTCGCCGAAGATGCCGAGGTTGTTCACCAGGATGTCCACGTGCGGCAGCACCTCGGCGGCCAGCCGCGCGCCTTGCTCGGTGGCGACGTCGGCGACCACCGGAACCAGATCCGCGTCGGGGGCCTCGGCCCGCATGCTCGCGATGGCCTGCTCGACGCGTTCCTCGGTCCGCCCATTGACGCCGACGCGGGCTCCGGCCCGAGCCAGACCGGTGGCGATGGCGGCGCCGATCCCCTGGGTGGAGCCGGTGACCAGCGCGGTGCGTCGTGTCAGATCGATGAGCATGGCCGGGCGGGCTCCTTGCAGAACTCGATGGATGCGTCGGTCACCACTTCCCGTCCCCTTTACCCGCACGGTGACAGAGAGCATCGGCAATCCCTGCATCACCCTTCGTACGGCCCACTCGGCGCGACACGACGGCGCGCCCGGGGAAGACATGGTGGCCGAACGGAGTTGACCTCCTTGTCGTTGCACGCGGAGGAGAAGGAGCCGTCATGGCGGGAGCGTTGATCGTGGGGGCGGGGCCGGGGATAGGGCAGGCGGTGGCGCGGCGGTTCGCCCGGGAGGGGCTGCCGGTCGCCCTGATCGCGCGCACGAAGGAGACGGTGGTGGCGGCGGCCGAGTCCATCGGCCCTCTGGGGGTGCGGACCGTGCCCCTCACCGCCGACGCCGGCGACGAGACGGCCCTGCGCGCCGCCCTGGACACCGCCGCAGGTGAACTCGGCGAACCGGACGTCGTGGTCTACAACGCGGCCGTCATCCGACCCGACGCCGTCGGTGAACTCTCGCTCCGCGACCACGCGGACACCTACGCGGTCAACGTGCTCGGCGCCCTCACCGCCGCCGCACACATCCTGCCGGGGATGGCACGGCGCGGACGGGGAACCTTCGTCGTCACCGGCGGGATGCCCGAGATGAAGCCGCAGTACGTGAGTCTGTCCCTGGGCAAGGCCGGGGTGCGGGCTCTGGTCGAACTGCTCGACGCCGAGTACGGGCCGTCGGGTGTGCACGTCGCCACGGTCACCGTCGGCGGAGTCGTCGCACCCGGGACGGCGTACGACCCCGACGACATCGCCGAGCACTACTGGCGTCTGCACACCCAGCCGCACGACCAGTGGGAGCGCGAAGTGCTCCACTGAGCGTGCGGCTGGGTGTGCACCGGGTTGCCGACCTGCCGGAAGCGCGGGCCGGCACGGCTCAGTAGCGGAGCAGCCCCGCGTCGATCCGCTCCCAGGCTGCCCGCAGCTCGCCGAGCCGCGCCGGCTCGAACGCTGCCCGGTCCGCCTGCTCGCGGGAGTCCTCGGACAGATGGAAGAGCTGGTCGCGGCCGGTCTTGCCCCGGTAGTACTTCCAGTCACCGCGGCGCAGCGCCCGCTCGCCCCGCACCCGCCAGAAGAGATCCCGCTCGGGCACGTCGGCGCCGCGGAGCAGGTGTCCGGCGAGGCTGGTGCCGTCGAGGGGGTACGCGGGATGGGGGCGGGCTCCGGCCAGGTCGAGCAGGGTCGCCGTCCAGTCGGGAGTGAACACCGGCAGGTCGCTGACCTGGCCGCCGTCGATCCTGGCGGGCCAGCGCAGGATCGAGGGGACGCGGATGCCGCCTTCCTGGAGCGAGCCCTTGTTCCCGGCGAGCGGCCAGTTGTAGGAGAAGCGCTCGCCGCCGTTGTCGCTGGCGAAGAAGACGAGCGTGTCCTGCTCCTGGCCGGAGCGCTTCAGCGCCTTGAGGACCTGCCCGATCGAGCGGTCGAGGTCCTCGACCATCTCCTTGTACTTGCTGACGGAGCCGCCGTCCTGGTGCCAGAGGGCGGAGCGGTCTCCGGCCTTGATGCGGCGGACGATCTCGTCGCTCGCCTCCTTGTCGCCGTCGGCGATCCAAGGCCAGTGCGGGGTGGTGAAGTTCAGGTTGAGCAGCCAGGGCTTGTCATGGTCGCGGCTGACGTACTCGCCGGCCCGCTCGGTGAGGATCCGGGTGTAGTAGCGCAGGTCCTTGTACTCGGCATCGCCCTCGTAGAGGTCGTACTCGCCGCCGAGGCCGAGCTTGGAGTAGTACTCCAGGGCCCCGCCGAAGTTGCCGAAGAACTCGTCCCAGCCGGAGCGGGTGGGGGAGTAGTCGGGCAGGTAGCCGCAATGCCATTTGCCGATGAGGGCGGTGGCGTACCCGGAGTCCCGGAGGAGCGAGGCGAGCGTCGGATGCGTGGGTTCCAGGCCGACGGACTTGTCGGCGATCGGCTCGGCCAGCCCGCCCTTCGTACGGCCGGGATAGCGGCCGGTGTCGAGGCTGAAGCGGGTGGGGGAGCAGGTCGCGGAGCCGGAGTAGGCGTCGGTGAAGCGGACGCCCTCGCGGGAGAGACGGTCCAGGTGGGGGGTGCGGATGTGCGGGGAGCCGTACGAGGAGAGGTCGGCCCAGCCGAGGTCGTCGCCCAGGATGAAGAGGATGTTGGGCCGCCGTGAGTGGCGGCGCGGCTGCGCGGCTCGGAACGGCCGCTCCCGCGGGTCGGCGGCGGGGGCCGCTTGTGCGGCGGACGCGGTGGCTCCGAGAGCGGCGGCGGCCGCGGCACCGGCGGCGACCCCGCCGAGGGCACGGCGGGACAGGGGCGTGGACATACGGGTCTCCAGGAGGGCGTGCAGGCATGCCTCCGAGGCCCGGCGGGCGGGGTGAGCGGAGGAAGCGTGGGTGCGGGGCGAGGGGGAATGCGACCGGTCAGGGGCAGCGACAGACAGCGCTCGCGACACGGACGAGGTCCACGTGTCGGCGCTGGACGCGGGTGACCGAGCGGTCACGCAGGGGCTGCATGGGCCAGGAGTCTTGCCGAGACGGAGGGGGCCGTCAACGGCGTACGGGCAGGTCGACGCGCGTAGTTCGCATGATCGAAATGCCGGCGGACTCGCGGGATCTGCGTTCTGCGTGTCACGTCGCGCGCGGCTGTCGGCCCTGTTCCTTCTCCTACCGGTGTGGGCGGCGACGCGTCGGGCGGAGCGGTCGCTCCGCTCCCGCCCGACGCCGCCGCCCTCGGGGCGCATGTCGCACCCGTTGGACGAGTACGGGTCAGCCCACGGGCGCAGTCATGTCGTCGGCTTCGCTGACGGCCGGGTGGACGGTCTCCGCGGGCGGGTTGGCCGTGCGCCGCACCCACAGCCAGTACAGGGCCGCGGTGACCACGAGCCCCACGATCCACGAGATGTCGGCTCCGTCGAGCCTCTTGGTGAGCGCGCCGGTGTACAGCTTGGTGGCCAGGAACGGGATCTGGACCGCGACCCCCACGACGTAGCAGGTGAGGGCGGTGACGTTCCAGCGGCCGTAGCGGCCGTCCGGGTCGTACAGGGCGGGGATGTCGACGCGTTCGCGGGAGACCAGGTAGTAGTCGACCAGGTTGATCGCACTCCACGGGGTGAACACCATCAGGATCAGGAGCACGAAGTTCTTGAAGTTGCTCAGGAAGTCGTCGCTGGCCGCCAGCGCGATGACCATCGACACCGCGGTGAAGCCGACGATGTAGGCGGCGCGCGCGGCGGCCGAGATGCGCGAGCGGCCGTCGAACGCGGTGACGGTGGTCAGGATCGACATGAAGCCGCCGTAGGCGTTGAGGCAGTTGACCGTCAGCTTGCCGACCACGATCACCAGGTAGATCAGGAAGGCGAGGGCCACGGGCCCGGCCAGGTCGCCGAGGAAGCCCACCTGGTCGCTGAGGAAGGTCTTGCCCGCGACGGCGGCGGTGAGCGCCCCCAGCGTCATGGCCCACTGGGAGCCGATGACCGAGCCGGCGAACGTGGACCAGAACGTCGCACGCGTACTGGTGTCGCGCGGCAGGTAGCGCGAGTAGTCGGCGACGTACGGGCCGAAGGTCAGCTGCCAGCCGGCGCCGAGCCCCACGGCGAGGAGGAAGGTCGCCGTCTCGAAGCCCTTGTTCCCGATGTGCGCGCCGACGTCGTACTGCGTGAACAGCCGCACCAGCAGGTAGCCGAGGCCGAGTACGCCGACGACGGTGGCGATGCGGCCCGCGATGTGGATGAGGCGGTAGCCGGTGACCGCGACCACGGCGGTCAGCGCGCCGAAGATGAGGATGCCGGCGTCCGTGTTGTCGATGTGCAGCATCTCGGACAACGCCTGGCCGGCCAGGACGCTGCCGGTCGCGGCGAAGCCGAGGTACATCAGGATCACCAACAGCAGGGGCAGGACCGCCCCGTGGACGCCGAACTGGGCCCGGCTGGAGATCATCTGCGGGACGCCGAGCCGCGGTCCCTGCGCGGAGTGCAGCGCCATCACGATGCCACCGAGCAGGTTGCCTAGCAGCAACGCGGGTATCGCCCACAGCGCGTCGGCGCCGAACACGACGGCCAGCGCGCCGTCGACGATGGCGGTGATCTGCATGTTGGCGCCGAACCACAAGGTGAACTGGCTACGCGGCGTGCCGTGCCGCTCGGCGTCGGGGATGACCTCGATGGTGCGAGTCTCCATCGAGAGTCGCTCCCCGGGGGTGTGCTGGACCGGCATGGTGGAGACCTCTCCCGCAGCGATTCCGGTGTGTCCGGGTGAAGCGCAGCCGTTGACAGTGCTGCGTGCGCCGAATCTCGCATAGGGTTGAACAGGTGGCAAGATCCTGAATGGAGAATTTCAAGACGGTCACCCGCAGCCTGCGGCCGGCCCGCCGCACCGGTGCCGGCCATGAACACGGGGGAAGACCTGGACGATTGAGCCTCGTGCCGACCGAAGTCCCATGTCAGCACCTGTTCTCACCCGTCCCGTGCTGAATCGGTGCTGACGGCAGCGCGTAGAACTCACGATCCCCCCACCGGAAAGGCCCCCTCATGCAGTTCGTCCTCGATCCGCCCCGCGGCGTGGCCCCCGTCCAGCTGGGCATGACGCTGGACGAAACGGTCGCCGCGGTCTCGGCATGGGGCGCGCCACGGGTGTACCCGGCCGACGCCGTGCGCGCCTTCGACCTGGTCTCCGTCGAGTACGACGGCATCGGCATCCAGGCGGCCCTCGAACGCGACCACCAGGTCACCGCCGTCACCATCTGGGGTCCGGACGAGGACGAGGACCCCGACGTCCAGGTCCTGCTGGACGGCCTCGACGTCTTCCGCGTCCCCGCCGACGAGATTCTCGCCCACGCGGCCCGGAAGGGCTGGCAGGTCGACAACGACGACCCACGAGCCCCCTCCATGCCCGGTGTCACGCTGGCCTTCACCCGGGACACCTCCCAGGAGGTGACGAGGGACGAGAACAGCCTGCCGGTCTACTTCACCTCCGTGCTCGTGGCCGACGAGAAATACCGGGAGAAGTGACGACGATCAGATGCCGGCAACCCTCGCGCCCTCCATGCGCCGACCTGCACAGATGACCGCAGAGGGTGGTCTGACCTGCGGCTTTGCTCTTTTCTGGAGCTTTCGCGGTGACGCTGCTCCGTGCAGTCGATGCTCCCTGGCCGCTCCCCGGAGCGGCTTCGTTCTCCCCGGGTTCTCCGTTGATGACAGCCTGCCCCAGGACCGGAGCGGCGGGTGCCGTGGAGTGCGCGGCTTACTCCGGCGTAGGAGCCTGGTGGTGTGGTGAAGCCAAGGGAGACGGCGACCGGCGCGTACCGGCGGAGCTGGTTGCGAGGGGCCCCGCCGCCTCGCTGGGTGCGGGTCCTGCCCGTGCTGCTGCTCGTCGGGGTCGGTGCGGCCTCCCTCACCGAATCCGTTCCGGTGGACATCGGCTTCCTGCTCGGCGCGGTGCCTCCGCTGGCCGTTCTGGCCTACGGGCCGTTGGCCACGGCGTTCCTCGGTGCCGCGACGATCGGGCTGCTGACCGTTCCCCTCTTCCATCTGGACCAGCCCGGCAACACCGACCTCTTCACCCTCGGCTTCGTGGCGACCCTGAGCGTCTTCGTCTCCTTCGTACGGGGGCGCCGGGACGAGCAGCTCGACCTGGAACGTACCGTCGCCGAGACGGCCCAACGGGCCATCGTCCCGGATGTACGGCGGCGGGTCGGGCCCGTGTGCTGCGCGAGCCTGTACCGCGCCGCGGAGCGCGGCACGCTGGTGGGAGGCGATTTCTTCGACGTCCGGCCCGGCCCCCACGGGGTGCGGGCGGTCCTCGGCGACGTGCAGGGGCACGGTCTGTCGGCCGTCGCGACGGTCGCCTCCGTGATGGGTGCGTTCCGCGAGGCCGTGCTGGACGATGTGGACGCGGAGTCGATCGCGGCGCGGCTGGACCGCAGGCTCGTGGTCGACTCGGCGGGGAAGGAGCACGCGGAACTCTTCGCCACGGCCGTCCTCCTGGACTTCGCTCCGCGCGGGCGGCAGGTCCGCGTCCTGGCCTGCGGGCATCCTCCGCCGGTCCTGCTGCGCGGCGGAGCCGTGAGCACCCTGGAACTCGATCCCGGGCCGCCCCTGGGACTGGGCCTCGCCGACGTCATGCCCGGAACCGCCGCCACGGCGACGCTCCTGCCGGGGGACCGGCTGCTCCTGGCGTCGGACGGTGTCCTGGAGGCACGGGACGCCTCCGGCGCCTTCTACCCCTTCGTCGAGCGTCTGGCAGGGATGACGGGTGTCGGCCTGGACGAGTTGCCCGACGAGATCTGGGCCGACCTGAGCGGCTTCGCCCCCAAGATCCAGGACGACGTCACGCTCCTGATCCTCACCTTGGACGCCTCCGGGCCGGGCTGACGAGACAGAGCCCCGGCCCCGCGAACGACCGGTCGGGAGCCCCGGCACCGGGCCGCGTCACCGGGGCGCACGCCTGGCACCGGGGAGGGCGCGGAGGAGTGTGCCTCACCGGCCCACCGGTAGGGGCTCGTCCCGACCGTGCCTGACCGGGGCGTTCCACCTCCGGGTGTACAGGCGTGCGAGCCGCAGTGCGGTGATGGAGGCGCCGGCGACGGTTGCCCCGCAGAAGGTGACGAACACGTCGGGTGTCCAGGTCCACAGGGCCCTGGGGCCGATGAGGGTGAGAGCCGTGGTCAGGGCGATTGCGGGCAGGGTGCCGGCCAGGCACCACAGGACGGTCGGGAGGATCCGGAGGGCTGTGGGGCGGCGCAGCAGTCGAATGGAGTGGAAGGTCTCCAGCAGGAGACCGAGGGTCAGGGCGGTGAGGCCCCAGATGGTGACGGAGTAAGCCGCTGCGGAGGGCGCGTCGGTGGGGGTGTCGCCGCCGGCCAGGATGCGGGCGGCGCCGAAGCCGACCTCCATGACGGCCTCGTCGTGAAGGAGGCCGTGGAGGTTCTGCTGGAGGACGAGGGCGATGTTCTGCTCGGGCAGGAGGAAGAGCATGGCGGAGTAGCCCGGTGTGGCGCCGGTGTGCCAGATCGCGGTGTCGAGCGGGGGCTTCAGGCCCCCGACGCGCCAGCCGAGTCCGTAGCCGGTGCCGGCGCCGGACGGGTGGAGACGGCCCGGTTCCCGCATGAGGCGGACGGACTCGGGAGTGAGAACCGTCGCCCCGTCGCCGGCCTTCCCCGATCGGAGCTGGAGGGAGGCGAAGGCGGCGAGGTCGTCGAGGTCCCCGCCGGTGTACCCGTAGGCGGCGCCCGCGTCGTCCACGCCGTCGACGATGGCGGACGGTACGCCCCACAGGAGTTGGTGTCCGGGCGGCAGGTCGCGCCGGCGGGCGGCTGCCCGGTCGGCGATCGCCCCGTCCATGCCGGCCGGTCCGAGGACACTCTTTCGGAGATGATCGGCGAAGGAGAGCCCCGTCGTGGACTCGACCACGGCGGCCAGTACGAGGTAGTTGGCACTGGTGTAGGCGTAGGTGCTGCCCGGTCGGCGGAGCGGCGTCACGTCGTCGAGGGCGGCGATGCGCTCCGCCGCACCCGGGCAGTCGGCGTCGACGCAGTCGGCGACCTCGAAGGTGGCTGACGCGGGGAGGCCCGCGGTCTGCGCGAGCAAGTGGCGGACCGTGACCTGAGAGGCGTGGTCCGTGCCGCCGAAGCGGAAGGCCGGAAGGTGGTCGACAACCCGGTCGTCGAGGCCGACGCGGCCGTCCTGGACGAGCGTCATCACGGCGCTCGCGGCGATCGGCTTCGCGACCGAGCCCCACAGGAACGGCGTTGCGGTCGTGACCCGTTCGCCGTGTCCGTCCGTACCCCAGGCGCGCGAGTGGACCGGCCCGTCGGGCCCGACCACGGCGTAGGCGAGTCCGGGTGTGCGGGTGGCCTCCATCCGCTCGCGCACGTAGGCGTCGATCGTCGCGAAGCGGCCGGACGGGGCGGCGTCGGCACCGGCTGCCGCCGGTGCCTGACCTAACGTCACGAGGCAGAGCAGGAGCGCGGCGGCGGCCACGCGTCGGAACGAGCTGGGCATGGCGGTACTCGCCCTTTCGTCGGACGGAAGGATAACCGTATGGAGATACGGTTATAACCGTACGCTGGTACGGTTATCAAGTGCCGAGAACCGCTGATCACGAGGAACGCCACCGCCAGATCGCCGACGCCGTAAGCCGGTTGATCGCGGAGCACGGGCTGGACGCCGTGACGGTCGCCCGCACGGCCGCCGCCGCGGGCATGTCCGTCGGGCTCGTCCAGCACTACTTCCGGAACAAGGACGAGATGCTCCTCCACGCGTTCCGGCAGGTCTCGGCCTGTATCCGCGCTCGCGCCGAGCAGAGCATCAGGGACGGGGTCGAGCACAGGCGGCCGATCGCCCGGGTGATGGCCGAGGTGATGACCGAGTACATCCCCCTGGATGAGGCCCGCCGTGCCGAGTACCGGGTCGCCCGCGCGTTCGCCGGCCGTGCCCTCGATGCCCCCGCCCTCGCCGAGGTGGATACCGAGACCGCCCGGAAGCTGCGCGAGGACATCGCGCGGGCCGTCCACAACGGCAAAGAGTGCGGAGAGGTCGACGAGGGCCTGGACCCGGTGCCGGCCGCCGTGCGTCTGGCGGCTGTGATGGAAGGCCTCGCACTCCAGGTCTATCGCGAGCCCGACGGCGTCGCGGGAGTGCCTGCGGCCCGGTTGGTGGGACCCGTGCTCGACGCCGAACTCGCCGCCGTCTTCACCGGCGAGTGCCGCCAGTACGAGACGTGAGGGAGCCGGGTCCCCGGCCGAAGAGGTGCCCTCGGCAGTCTCCGACCGGAGAGGCGTCCTCGGCGACGGTCGGGGCGGGGGAACGCTCTCGGTTTTGGCGGACTTGATCCGGGAGCGCCGATCCGTCGGGGGCCCCGGGAGCCCCGGCTCCGGTGGCGGGCCCAATTCTGATGCATCGTCAAATGACGCTGTATCAGTTATTGACGGTTCATCGGTTCGGTCACAGAATGCGGTCACCCGACGGAGGGATCGCTTGTGCCTCGACCGTTGCGCGTCATCGCCGCCACCTTCGCCCTGCTCCTCGTCACTGCCTGCAACTCCGCCTCCAGCGGCGGAAGCGGCTCCTCCTCCGTACGCGGAGTCACCGCCGACACGATCAAGGTCGGCGGCATCGTCTCCATGACGACCGCCAGCGGCTATTCCAAGAAGGACACCGACCTCGGCGCCCGGGCCCGCTACGACCGGGCCAACGCCGAGGGTGGGATCAACGGGCGGAAGATCGAGTACCTGGGGGCCGAGGACGACGGCCAGGACCCCGGCAGGAACCTGGCAGCGGCCCGCAAACTCGTCCAGCAGGACAAGGTCTTCGCCGTTTCCCCCATGAGCTCGGTGACCTTCGCCGGGGCCGACTTCCTCGACGCCCAGAAGGTCCCGACGGTGGGTTGGGGCACGCTCCCCTCGTTCTGCGGGCCGGCGCACCTCTACGGCTTCAACGGCTGCCTCGTCCCGACGCCCGGCGGCACGCTCAACCAGACCTGGCCCGAGGGCCTCGCGGCCGTCCTCGGCGGCGCGCGCGGCAAGTCGGTCGCGCTGATCGCCGGCGACAACGACGCCGGCAAGTTCGGCATCCGCACCTTCACCCAGGGCTTCAAGGCGGCCGGCTTCCAGGTCGCCTACGCCAAGGCCGTGGTGCCGGCGACCTCGATGCCGAGCGACTGGTCGGCGTACACCAAGGAGATCCTCCGCTCGGGCCCCGGCGGCGGCGCACCCGACGCCGTGATCTCGGTGATGCAGACGCCGTACAACATCGGTCTGTTCACCGCGCTCAAGCGGTCCGGCTACAAGGGCGTCATCTCCGACCCGACGGACTACGACCCCGGGCTGCTCGCGAAGGACGCGACGAAGCAGGCCCTCGACGGGGTGCACGTGCTGCTGCAGTTCCAGCCCTTCGAGGCGGACACCCCCGCGATGCGGCAGTTCAAGGCCGACATCGAGAAGGCCGCCGGGGGCAAGGACATACCCCTCAACATGCACATGATGACGGGGTACATGAGCGCCGACCTCTTCCTCGCGATCGCCGGGAAGGCCGGCAAGGACCTGACCGTCGAGTCCTTCCAGAAGGCCGCCGCCGGGTTCGCCGACACCGGGACCCTCGTGGGCGACCGCGCCGAGCCCAAGGGGCAGAAGGAGAGCTTCGGCTGCGGGGCGCTCGTCCGACTGAGGAACGGGCGGTACGAGGTGGCGGTGCCGTTCAAGTGCTATCCGCCGATCCCCTTCGGCTGAGGGGCGCGCCACGTGGGTGACCTGCTGGGCTTCGTCCTGAGCGGGCTGGTCTCGGGCGCGCTGTACGCGCTGCTCGCGACCGGCCTCGTGCTGTCCTACTCCGCCTCCGGGCTCTTCAACTTCGCACACGGCGCAACGGCCTATCTGTGCGCGCTGGCGTTCTACGAGCTCCACTCCGGCTTCGGCTGGCCGGCCGTCCCCACCGCTCTCCTCCTGGTGTTCGTGGTGGCGCCCGGTCTCGGCTGGGGCTTGGACCGGCTGATGTTCAGAAAACTGGCCAAGGTCGGCGAGACCGCGCAGATCGTGGCCACCATCGGTCTGCTGGTCGCGCTGCCCGCGGCCGGACTGTGGTCGGTCGAACTCCTGGAGCGGGCGGGCGCCCCGGTCCTGCCCGCCGAGAACCAGTTCGGGCTGCCGGGCGTCGGGCCGAGCCCCGCGGTGTCCTGGCAGCCGCTCGACGGTGTCGGCATCGACTCCGACCAGCTGATCACCTGGATCGCCACCGCCCTCGCGGCGGCCGGCCTGTGGGTCCTGATGCGGCGCACCCGGCTCGGCCTGCTGCTGCGGGCGGCGGTCGACAACCGCGCGCTGACCGAGCTGCGCGGCATCAGCGCGGACCGGATGTCCTCGACCGCGTGGATGCTGTCGTCCGGTCTCGCCGGCCTCGCCGGTGTCCTCGCGACCCCGCTGCTCGGGCTCTCCGCGCACGACTACACGCTGTTCCTGTTCGTCTCGGCCACCGCGGCGGTCCTCGGACGCTTCGCGTCGGTGCCGCTCGCCTTCGCGGGCGGCCTCGGGCTCGGGGTGCTGCAGAACCTGGTGGCGGGATACGCGTCGTTCGCCGACGGCATCACCGGCTTCCGTACCGCCGTACCGTTCCTCATCCTCTTCGCCGGCCTCGTCGTCCTCGCACAGCGTCGGCGCGCGGCGGGCACGGCGGCCGCGGACCCACCGCCGGTGGACTATCTCGCCGGGAAGGGGTGGGGCCGCCGCTGGGGCGCGTGGGTGGTCGCCGGCGCGCTCCTGGGCGCGGCGTTCTACACCGTCACCACCCCCTTCTGGAGCGGGATCCTGACCCAAGGGCTCGCGATCGGGCTCGTGTTCATGTCGTTCACGGTGGTCACCGGCCTCGGCGCGATGGTGTCCCTCGCCCAGGCGACGTTCGTGACCGGCGCCGCCCTGGTCGCGGGGCTGCTGATGAGCCACGGCTGGCCCTTCGTCGCCGCCGCGGCGGTCGGCACGGCGGCGGCGGCCCTGCTCGGCGCGGTGGTCGCGCTGCCCGCCCTGCGACTGGGGGGCAGATCACTGGCGCTGGCGACCCTGGCGCTCGCCTTCCTGGCGGACCAGGTGCTCTTCCAGCTCGGGTGGCTGCGCAACGGCGACACGGGGTGGGAGATCCCGCGTCCGGTGGCCGGACCCGTGGACCTGGGCGACGACCGGGCCATGGGGCTGGCGCTCGTGCTGCTCAGCGGGGTGCTCGTCGCTGCGCTGACCTGGCTGCGCGGCTCCCGCTGGGGCCGGGCCATGCTGGCGGTCCGCTCGGCCCCGGAGGCCGCCGCGGCGTCGGGGGTGTCGGTGGTACGGACGAAGCTCCTGCTGTTCACGGTGTCGGCGGGCCTCGCGGGCTTCGGAGGGGTGCTCTACGCCTCGTACAACACCAGGATCACGGCGACGGACTTCACGGCGATGACGGGCCTGGTGTGGCTGGCGGTCGTCGTCGCGGCGGGGGTGCGCAGGCCGCAGTTCGCGGTGGTGGCGGGGCTGGTCTTCGCGGTGGTCCCGCACCTGATGGCGACGTACGTGACGGAGTCCGCGCATCTGCCGGTGATCCTCTTCGGCCTGGCGGGGCTCGCGCTGGCCAACGACCCGGACGGCTACTGCGCAGCACTGCCGTCGAGGCGAGCGGCCCGGCGCGCCGTGAAACGGGGGGCTACGGCGTGGGGGGCGGTGGCACGACCGGCCGCGCCGAGGACCTCGCCCCTCAAGGAGCGGGGGGACCCACAAGTCCCGGAACAGGCGGCAAGCCCCCGGCGCCCGGAAGGCGGCGGCGGCACGCCACAACGCATCGCCGGAGGCACCGCTCGGGTCGGCGACGGCCCCTCCGAGCCGCACCTCGCGTCGCGGACGTCCGAGTCGTACGTGGGCGGCGCCGGGGGCATCGCCCCCGCGTCGGGCGGCGGACCCGGCGAGGCGCCGAACGCGCTCGAACTGAGCGGCGTCCACGCCGGGTACGGTGGCGCGCCGGTGCTGCACGGCGTGGATCTCGTGGTGCGCGGGGGCGAGGTGCTGGTGCTGCTCGGGCCCAACGGGGCCGGGAAATCCACCCTCTGCCGGGTCGCGGCGGGCCTGCTGCGGCCGGCCGGTGGTCTCGTGCGGGTGGGCGGTGAGGACGCCACCCGCGACGTGGCGGTCACCCGGGCCCGTCGGGGGGTGCGGCTGGCTCCCGAGGGGCGGGGGATCTTCGCCGGGCTGTCGATCGAGGAGAACCTGACCCTGCAGCTGCCGGGAGCGGAGGACCGGGACGCCGTGTACGCCCGGTTCCCCACGCTCGCCGCCCGCCGTGCCGTCGCCGCCGGATCCCTGTCGGGCGGCGAACAGCAGCTTCTCGCCCTCGCCCCGCTCCTCCAGCGGCCACCGGCGGTCCTCGTCGCCGACGAACCGTCCCTCGGCCTCGCGCCGCTCGTCGTGGACGAGGTCTTCCGCCTCCTGACCGAACTACGCGACCACGGAACCGGGTTGGTCCTCGTGGAGGAGAAGGCGGCCGAGGTGCTCGGCATCGCCGACACCGTCGCGTACCTCGCACAGGGCGAGATCGCCTGGTCCGGGCCACGGTCCGAGGTGGACCGGGACCGGCTCGCCGAGGCCTACCTGGGGACGGGAGTCCGCCGATGAGCCACCCTCTGCTCCGGGCGAGCGGGATAGACGTCCGCTTCGGCGGCGTCCACGCCCTGCGCGACGTGACCGTCTCCGTCGGCCCCGGTGAGATCTGCGGTCTCATCGGCCCGAACGGAGCGGGGAAGACGACGTTCTTCGATGTGGTGTCGGGGATACGGAGGCCGGACGCGGGGACGGTCGCGTACGACGGCACGGACATCACCCGACGATCTCCCGTCTGGCGAGGTCGGCACGGCATCCGCCGTACGTTCCAACGCCAGCAGCTCTTCGGTCAGTTGACCGTCGCGGACAATCTCGTCGTGGCACAGGACTGGCGGGGTGGAGTACGGCCCGCCGCGCGCCGCCGTCGGGAGCGGGCCGCCGCCGTGCTCCACGAGTGCGGGCTCGACGCACTCGCCGACTCGTACGCGGGTGGCCTGCCCGTCGGACAGGCCCGCATGGTCGAGCTGGCCCGCGCGCTCGCCGATCCGCCCCGGATCCTGCTCCTGGACGAGCCCGCATCCGGCACGACCGCCGAGGAGCGCCGCAAACTGGCCGCCGTCATACGGCACATGGCCGACGAGGAGAACTGCGCGGTGCTGCTCGTCGAGCACGACGTCGCCTTCGTGATGGAGCTGTGTTCACGTGTGGTGGTGCTCGACCTCGGCCGGGTTCTCGCCGAAGGAACGCCGGCCGCGGTCCACGCCGACCCGGCGGTGCGGGAGGCGTACCTCGGCGCGGGGCCGGGGAGCACGGAAAGCGATCACCCTGGTCGTTGACGCCGGGGAGGCGGGCTGCCGCGCCATCGGCACCGCCTCGATCCACGAGGGCCTGGACCAGGCCGATCCGACTCCTTCCCTCCTACCGGGCGCTGGGACCGCGCTTCCCGATACCACCGTCCGCACCCCGGCCTCGGCGTACCCCGGCGCGTGCGTCCTTTCGGGTCGGGTGGGGCGGGGCGCCGTCGACAGGGGTGGCTCGGGGCGTCAGACTGTTCGCGGAGGTGACGCGGGTGGTGGAACCGGTGGAAATGCGGGCTGCTGTTCGGGAGACGTACGGTCCGGCCGACCTCAGTTCGGTCCCGGTGTTCGCCGGAGGGTTCATCAACTTCGGGTACTGGCGCTCGATCGACCTCGCCGGGCCGCTCACCGTCGACGACCGGGTCCGCAGCCAGGAGGACCTGTACCGGCAGGTGCTCGACGCCGCCGGCCCCCTCGCCGGCCGACGGATCGTCGAGGTCGGCTGTGGGCTCGGGGTCGGCTGCGCGCTCGCCCTGCGCGAGTACCGACCGGAGCAGGTGACCGGTATGGACATCCATCCGCAACAGCTGGACCGCGCCCGCCAGGCCAACGCGGACCTGCTGGAAGCCTCGCCGTCGGGGCTCCGGTTCGTCCGTGGTGCGGCGGAGGGGATGCCGTTCGGTGACGGCGAGTTCGATGGTGTCTACAGCGTCGAGGCCGCCCAGCACTTCGACGACATGGTCGCCTTCACCCAGGAGGCGGCCCGGGTGCTGCGGCCCGGCGGGCGGGTGGTCGTCGCCAGCTTCTTCACCCCGGACGACGACCCGGACCACGGAGCCCGGCTCGCGTCGTACCTGGAGACGTTCGCCGACGGGCTGGACATCGCGCGTCCCGTCACGCTCGTGACCGACGCGTTCACCCGGGCGGGCCTGACGGACGCGGAGGCCGTGTCCATCGGGCCGGACGTGTGGCAGGGCTGGGACCGCTGGCTGTCCGACCAGTGGAAGCCGGGCACATGGCCGCGTAACTTCCTGAAGGCCTACGAGCAGGGCAACCTCGACTACTACATCGTCACGGCCACCCGCCCGCAGGCCTGATCCCAGGTCCCGGGACCGCCCGCAGGCCTGATCCCGGGTCCGGGCGCAGAGCTGGTCAAGGAACCCTGGCACAGACCTGATCCCGGAACCCGGATCAGCCGTCGCGCGCCCCCGCCGCCCAAGAGGGGCGCGCGCTTGGCCTATACCAATTGCTCGACTCCCCGTAGTCTCCTCCGTGGCCAGCGGTACCCCTTCCCCCACCCCGGTTGCGTGCTGGCGCGGGCGACGCCGACCCCACACACTGCCCCGAGCAGCCGGGTTCCCCCATTCGCCGCCTCCAGGAGGATCACGGTGAACGTTCGCACGAGAAGCTCGGCGATCATCTGCACCCTCGGTCTCGTCACCTCCCTCGCCCTCGCCACGGCCTTCGCGGAGGACGGTGGCGCCCGACAGCCGGTCGCGAAGGCCGCTCAGGTCGCTCCGGTCGCAAAGGCGGCCGAGGCCGCGAAGGTCGCGAAGATCACGCTCACCCCTGTCGCCACGGCGCGCAATCCGATCGCCGGTGCCGCCGGTCCCGGTGGCACGATCTGGATCGCGGAACGGGCGGGTACGGTACGGGTGTTGGGTGCCCATGGGCTCGGCGAGCCGGTGCTCGACATCTCCGCCGAGACCACCACTGACGGTGAACGCGGCCTCCTCGGCATCGCGTTCGACAACGCACGCACGCACCTCTACATCTCGTACACGAATCTCGAAGGCACCAGCACCATCGACGAGTTCGCCGTACGGAAGGGCAAGCTCCGGCCGGAGACCCGGCGCACCGTCCTCACCCAGACGCAGCCGTACGCGAACCACAACGGCGGCGACATCAAGTTCGGGCCCGACGGATACCTCTACGTCGCGTTCGGAGACGGAGGCGCGGGCGGCGACCCGCACGGCAACGGCCAGAACCTCGACACACTGCTGGGCAAGTTGCTGCGCATCGACCCGCGCGGAGGCAAGCCGTACGCGATCCCCTCGGACAACCCCTTCGTCGACGACCCGGACGCGAAGGACGAGATCTGGGCGTACGGGCTGCGCAACCCGTGGCGGTTCTCGTTCGACTCGCGCACGGGTGACCTGCTGATCGGTGACGTCGGCCAGAACGACTGGGAGGAGATCGACTGGGCGCCCGCGAGGAGCAAGGGCGGCGAGAACTACGGCTGGTCCCGGATGGAGGGCACCCACCCCTTCCGGGGCGGCACGGAGCCCGCGAACCACGTGCGCCCGATCCACGAGTACGCCCGCACCGGCCTCGGCTGCGCGGTGACCGGCGGGTTCGTCTACCGGGGGAGCGCGATCCCGGCCCTCAAGGGGCAGTACGTGTTCAGCGACTACTGCGACGGCACCATCCGTTCCCTCGCGCTGAAGAACGGCAAGGTGACCGGGGTGAACGACCTCGTCGTCAACGGTGGCGAAGTCATCTCGTTCGTGGAGGGCCGTGCGGGCGAGCTGTACGTCCTCGCGCTGGGCGGCGACATCGCCCGCATCGACCCGGCGTAGCCGACGAGCGCCGTGCCGTCCGGCGTTCGACGGGCGTTCACATGACAACAGGTCGGACGCCGACCGGCGTTCGGCGGTGGGCGTGAGTCTCGTGACGCCCCTTCGCCACTCTCTCAGGACGGACCCGCCGTGCTCGTAGTACGCGCTCCCCGGGGGCGCCACCGCCTCGCCCCGATCCGCCTCGCCGTCGCCGGTGTCTCGCTGTTCGCCGCCGCGACGCTGGCCGCCCCGGCCGCGCACGCCGCCCCGGCGGACGACATCCGCATCAACGAGGTGGTGACCACCGGCAGCGTCGACGACTCGATCGAGCTGTTCAACAAGGGCACGGCCGCGGTCGACATCTCCGGCTGGATCCTCAAGGACGACGACGCGAGCCACACGTTCGCGGTCCCGTCCGGGACCACGCTCGCACCGGGGACGGCGCGCGCGTTCGCCGTGGCCGCGGCGTTCGGCCTCGGTTCCAGTGACAAGGCCCGCCTCTACCTGCCGGGCGGCAGCACCCTCGTCGACAGCTACAGCTGGAGCGCCCACTCGGCTCCGTCCTGGTCGCGCTGCCCCGACGGCACGGGCGCCTTCAAGAAGGCGGCCCTGACGCTGGGCGCGCCGAACGACTGCGGTTCCGGGGGCGGTACGGGCCCGGCGTCCTGGCCCGGCGGCAGCTCGGTGACGACGGCCGACGGGTCCGACGTCTTCGGCGAGGACCTCAGCGGCCTGTACCAGGAGGGCTCCGTCCTCTGGGCCGCACAGAACTCCGGCACGCTGTGGCGCCTGGTCCGCGACGGCTCCGGCGGCTGGCGTCCGGACACCGCCGACGGCTGGACCTCCGGCAAGTCGCTGCGCTACCCCGGCGGGAGCGGCAGCCCCGACAGCGAGGCCGTCACCCTGACCGCCGCCGGCGCCGCGGGCGGCGCGTACGTCGCGACCGAGCGCAACGGCGACGCCTCCGGCACCAGCCGCCTGTCCGTCCTCCGCTACGAGGTCGCCACCGGCACCGGCAGCGCCCTGACCGCCACGAAGGAGTGGAACCTGACCGCCGGTCTGCCGGCCGTGGGCTCCAACCTCGGCTTCGAGGCGATCACCTGGATCCCCGACACCACCCTCGTCGCGGCCGGCTTCAAGGACGAGTCGACCGGCGCGGCCTATGACCCGAACCGGTACGGCACGCACACCGGCGGCGTGTTCCTGCTCGGCGTGGAGGGCACCGGCGCGGTCCACGCGTACGTCCTCCAGGACAGCGGCACCGCCACCCGCGTCGCCACGATCGCGAGCGGCATGGCCGGCGTGATGGAGCTCCAGTGGGAGCCGCAGGCCGCCCGCTTGTGGACGGTCTGCGACGACACCTGCGGGGGCCGGCACGGGACGATGAAGATCGGCAGCTCGGGCACGTTCGCCCCGGCCGCCACCTACCAGCGCCCGAGCGGCATGCCCGACCTCAACAACGAGGGCTTCGCCGTATCCGGCGCCGACGAGTGCGTCGGCGGCACCAAGCCCGTGTACTGGGCGGACGACAGCAACACCAGCGGCCACGCGCTGCGCAGGGGCACCGTCGACTGCTGAGCCTCGACATGTCGGCCGGCCTCCAGCATCAACTGCCCCACGTTCGTCCCGGGGGATACCGGGCAGAGGGCGCCCCTGGGCCTGGACGGCTTCAAGGCCTGCGGGCCGCCGCGACGACCCGCGTCGCGGTCGGCCTCACGGGCGACCAGGTCCAGGCTGTCGGCCGGCGGACCGGCCACGCTGCACAGTGGCTCAGCGGTATTCGCAGAGGTAGGCGGTCTCGACCGCGACCTTGAGCTGGAACGTGCTGTTGCCCGGGACCTTGAAGTGGCCACCAGCGGCGAAGGTCTCCCAATCCGCGGCGTCAGGCAGCTTGACGGTCAGGGCGCCACTGACCACGTGCATGATTTCCGGGGCGGCGGTACCGAACTCGTACTCGCCGGGAGCCATGACACCGATGGTCGCCGGGCCTTGCTCCTGGGTGAAGGCGATCGACTTGACCGTGCCATCGAAGTATTCGTTGACCTTGAACACGGGAATCCTCCTGGAAGGCGAGCGGACAGGGGAGGCCGACTCGTCGCGCGCTGGTTGCGGTACGGAGAGTCTATGGGCCGTGATCAACGACCTCGGCCCGGCTGTCCGGCAGCGGCGCGCGGTCCCGCCGTGCATGTCACCCGTCCTTGAGGAGGGCGCAGGCGAAGTCCTCCTGGACGGTGCGCAGCAGGGCGAGCAGGGCGGGCTTGTTGCTGGGGCTGGTCTGGGTGTTGATGGAGAAGGTCAGGGAGCGGGTGCCGTCGGGGGTGGTGGCGGCGAGCTGGGTGTAGCCGGCGGTGTTCCCGGTGTGGCCGTAGAGCACGCCGCAGCGGGTGGTGTACTGGAAGATCGCCAGCCCGGCGGCGTTCGTGCCGGGTCCCGGCGGCTCGGAGGAGTCGCCGGGGCGGAAGGCGAGTTGCGCCTCGCGGGTCCGGTCCGAGAGCAGCGCGGGGCCGCCGTACGCGCGAATGAAGGCGCCGAGGTCTCTGGGGGTGGAGACGATGCCGCCCGAGGCCCAGGCTCCGGACGCGCCGAAGGTCTCGCTCACGTCCTCGGGCGCGGCCGGCGGGGCGACCGCGTAGCCGTGCAGGAAGGGCCGCGGGAGCCGGTAGCCCAGCGGGAGGCTGGTGCGGCGCAGGCCCAGGGGCCGGTTCACGAGCTCGTCGAGGAGCTTCTCGTACGGGCGGCCGGTCGCGGCCTCCGCCATGAGCGCGACCGCGATGTTGTCGGAGTTGGAGTACTCGTACAGGGAACCGGGGCGGAAGAGCAGCGGTTTGTCGGCGACGAAGTCCAGGAGCCGGCGCGGGTCGAAGACGTGGCGGGGGTCGGCGATGAGGATGGCCCTGAATTCGGGGTCGGCGGAGTAGTCGGGCAGGCCGCTGGTGTGTGCCAGGAGCTGGCGCAGCGTCACCGCACCCCAGGCCGCGGGCTGTCCCGGTAGCCGTTCGGCGATGGTGTCGTCGAGGGAGAGTCGGCCCTGATCGACGAGCCGGAGGGCGACGGCGCCGCTGAACGCCTTGGCGGCGCTGGCGATCCGCATGTGGTCGTCGGGGCGCGGCGGGCGGCCGGTGGCGATGTCGCCGACGCCGGCGGTGTACACCTGCGTACGGTCACCCTTGGTGAGCAGGGCGATCACCCCGGGCGGCCCGTCGTCCTGGGCCACGAGCCGGTCCAGCTGCCGCTGCAGGCGCTGGTCGTGCCGCGGCGGGCCGCCGTCGGTGGCCTGCGCGGGCTGGAGCAGCGTCGCGCTGAGTGCGGCGGCGGTGAGTGCGGTGGCGGACAGTGCGGTGCGCAGGCGGCGGCCGCGGGTGCGGGTGGGCACGTGCGGATCTCCCTGGGTGCGGTGGGCGGCGGGCCTGCGCCCCGGCCCTGAGCCGGGCCGCGAGACCCGATCGGGGCATCTGCCTGCCTAGCAGGCCGGGAGCCGTACGGCTTCGCGGCACGCCCCGACCAGGGCCGGTCGGCGGACGTGCCTCACCGATACGGGCGTCACCCGACCCGCGCGTACACGCGTCACCCGACCCGCGCGTACACGCGTCACGCACCCCGTGGGCACGCGCGGCCCACAGCCCGTGGGCACGCGCGGCCCACAGCCCCTGTCGCGGGCTGAGCCACGGCTCGCCCGCAGCCGGATCGACCGCCCGTGAGGTGGTCGTGGTCCATGCCGAGCCCTTCGCCGATCCCCCCGGCCGACGGGCGGCGAACGCGGGCGGCGCGGGGGCTCGTGACGGTGGCGAGAGCGTCGGCGGAACGCGTACGAGCCGCGCCGCAGGCACAGTCGGCCGACGGGGAGGACCTTCCCTCGGGGCCTTCACATGCGTCCCGTCGCCAGGGGTACCGGCCGCAGCCCCCCGAAGGGTCAGGGCGCAGCCTGGCGCGCCACGCGGTAGCGGAGGTAGACGACTCGTGAGTTGAAGGTGCGGGTCTCGACGAGTTCGAGATCCACCTGGCGCTCGTGGCGGGGGAAGAACGGAGTGCCACCGCCGACCAGGACCGGGTAGACCATGATCTGGTACTCGTCGATCAGACCCGACGCGGCCGCCTCGGCGGCGAGAGCCGCGCCGCCGATCGCGATGTCGCCCTCTCCCGGCTCGGCCCGCAACCGCTCGATCTCCTCCGCCAGGCCGCCGGAGGCCAGGCGGGCATGGCCCTGTACCGTCGACAGCGTGGTGGAGAACACCACCTTGGGGAGCGGGTTCCAGAGCGCGGCCCACTCGCGCTCCGCGTCGTCGAGTGAATCCTGGTCGGCGGTCTCCCAGTACAGCATCGTCTCGTACAGCCGTCGTCCCAACAGATGGACGCCGACTCCCCGGATCTCGTCGATCCAGAAACGAAAGACCCCGTCGTCGGGCGCCGTCCAGTCGAAGCCGCCGTCCGGCCCGACGATGTAGCCGTCAAGTGAGGTGCCCATCGAGTAGGTCACGCTGCGCATCAGAGGTCCTCCTCGGGAACGGGTTCGACACTGTGCCCGTTGGCCGCCGCCGGCGGACTCAACGGGAGTGAATTCGCAGCAAGGTGTGTCCGGCCACGTCCTCGGTCACACCCCAGAGGGTGGGGTGGGTGGTCAGGCGTTCGGCGAGGGTGTCGCGCAGGACATCGGCGGAGCCCCAGGTTCCGTACAGTTTGCTCTCGGTGAGTACGACCGGCTTGAGGCCGGCGTTGAGGACCGCCTCCCAGGTGGCCGCCGCGACACCCGGGGTGTGGGGGCTGCGGAAGTCGTCGAGGGAGACCACTCCGTCGCTGGTCAACAGCTCGCGGGCAGAGGCGATGTCGGCGCGGACGTGGTGGTACAGGTGCGAGGCGTCGATGTGCACGAAGCGGCAGCTGCGGGCGGGCACATGGCCGGTGATCTCGGAGGAGGACCCCTGGATCACGGTGGGAAGCCGACGGTGGAAGCGCAGATAGTTGGCCTCGAACACCTGGCGGGTCAGGGTCGGGTAGTACACCCGCATCTCGGTGGCCGTGGAGTCGTCGGGGGCCTCGCCCGCGTCGAACAGGTCGCAGACGGTGAACCGCTCGCCTTCGGAGGCGTGGTAGCCGATGAGGATGGCGCTCTTGCCCTTGTAGACGCCGAGTTCCAGCAGGTCGCCGCGGATGCCGTGGTCCCGCTGATGGGTCAGGAGCCAGTCGAAGAGGAACCGGTCGGCGTCGAAGAACCATCCCTCGACCTCGTCGAGCCGGTCTGGCGTGAGCAGGGGCGGGGCGGTGTCCTGTGCGGTCATGACGGGTCCTCATGTGTGCGGGCGGGGCGGTCCACTCCCGGGCAGGCGTAGCCCGTGGCGGGCATGCGCGGGAGCCGGGTGTACGCCGTAAGGGCGGCCCGAGACTACGTTCCCCACCAGTGCCCCCGTTCGTATCGCTTCCCCGCCACGCACGACGTCCACACGACAGGCGTAATCCCACGCCGGGTCCAGATCCAGGGCCCGGCTCGTGGCTGCCCGGTGCCCCTCGCGGCTGCCGGGCCGCGATCGGCCTGCCGGGCCGGCCACCGATCTCTGGATCGAGCAGAGGTGAAAGAGGTGAACCTCGTCGCCCGGGTGATCTCCCCACGCGACGAGAAGGGCTCGATCGACGGCCCGGCTCACCGCCTCAGGAATCGGGGCGCAGCCGGGGAGCGGGACAGCCGGGTGGGCTGATCAGCGCGGACAGCAGCGAGGCGTGTCACCGGACAAC
Source organism: Streptomyces sp. NBC_00250 (assembly GCF_036192275.1). NCBI lineage: Bacteria > Bacillati > Actinomycetota > Actinomycetes > Kitasatosporales > Streptomycetaceae > Streptomyces > Streptomyces sp. NBC_00250. Next base: position 7,949,376 of record NZ_CP108088.1, read on the forward strand.
AGTGATCTCCGGAAGCGACCGCTCCCATTCACCCAGTTCTGCGACGAGAACCCGGCGGGCCAACCGGCGGGCCTCAGCCCACCCCTCGTCGGTGGACAAGGCATCCCTCGTCCACCGATCGTGATTCTCACCCCCGCTCATCCCGCTGAGGATCACGTCGATCCCCTCCAGATCAGCCATCACTCCGCTGGTGAGCCGGCCCTGGGCCACGAGCTCGTCGGCCAAGCCGAAGGCATGATCGAAGTCCAGAGCGATCTCGTCCGTCACCACGCCGTGCCTGTCCAACCAGGCAGCCTGGATCTGGGCATCAGCCGCCAACACGGTCAGCGACTCGATCAGCAGACGGCGACGGAACGAAGCATCAGGAGTCTCCACACGACGATCGTTGCACGGAGCCATCTCCTCCACGCGCCCCAGCACCCACGCGCCCGAGCACCCAAGCGCCCCAGCATCCACGCGCCCCAGCACCCACGGGCCGAGCACCCAAGCGCCCCAGCCGAGCACCCGAGGCGGGTGATGCGCAGGCCGGGCAGTCCAAAGCCTCGGCAGAAGAACGGCCCGACCTCCAGGAGACTTGAGTCCGCCCTCTAGGTCAGACGGGCGGCGTGAGGTCGCTCTCGCTGACGGTGTACGTCAGCGGGGGGTAGACGAAGTCCGTTTCGTTGTTCTCACGGCGCCGCAGTTGGTAAAACTCGCGCCGCTGCTCGTCGTTGGCCGAGACGAGGCGCGTACCCTGCGGGAGGTATGCATGTCCGTCGCGAAACCGAACGAAGGTCTTCGACGTTCGAAACGTCACGCCCAGCCATTGGTTGTCCGCCGTTGGGACGGGCGTGTCGAGTACGATCTTGTGCCTGAGTCGCCGATTCGAGTCGACGGAGAACACGACGATACCGTCGTGGGCGAGGGGGATCTCGAACTGTTCACCACCGGGCGCCTTCGACTCGAAGATCAGCTTCCGCGGCGGGCTCGCTTCGGGGTGCTGATAGCAGGAGAAGACGGCGATGAACGACTCGTCGGCCAGATCGAGGGCTTGGTCGGAATGGCTGCCCATGGTTCTGTAAGCGTTCGTGTAGTTCTCGATGAGGGCGTTGTTGAAGCCGATCGGAATCCCGGCGCGTTCTTGAATCTGCTGCGCCAGCCGTTCGTGCACCGCCTGGAAACGCTGCGTCGGGATGCCGTATCGAGTGGTCGTCCGTACGAGAGGCGCGCCGGCTTCCTCGTCGATCTTGGTGAGGGTGGCGCCTCGTCGGCCCTTCCCTACGTCTTCCAGGCGAGCCGACGCGGACAGCTCCGCAAAGAGATTCTCCTGGGTCGGCAAGGAGTACGAGAGGATCTCGTCCGAAATCCTAGATTCGGGGGGCAATGTAGTCTCCCGTGTTCATGCTGAAGAGAAACTTGTCGCCGTAGTCGATGAAGGACGAGGTCCTGTTCTCCTCGGCGTACAGCCTGCGCAGCTCGTTCATTCCGTCCGGTGTGGGTGGCCCCAACTTCACGAGTTCTCCGGCCATTTTGAGGAACGTGTGGTCGTTCTTGTGAACGGCTTCGGCGCTCGAACAGCGCACCACGTATCCCAGGCGGGTCGGGAGCAACTCGGCGTCCAGGGTTGAGGGCCGGATCTCGTGTGTGTACAGGCGGTTGGTGGACAGCGGCATGAAGAACACGGAGCCGGGGTACAGAGTCAGCGTGAATTGCGAGGGGAGCGCGACCCCGTCGCGTTCTGCGGCCGGTTCCTTGAGGCGGAAATGGAGTCTGGTCAGCCCGCTGGCACCCTTCACGCCGTGGTCGAAGGTGTCTTCGGCCAGGGGCTGCAGGTTGTCGAGCCCGTCATAGAAGGTACAGAAGGCCATGATCCCATTGACGGGCATGTCCTTGGTCTTGTCGGCATGGGCCGAGATCTTGGCCTTGGACTGCTTGCGCTCGGTCGTGGCAAGGGTGTTGTGATACGTCTGGGCGAGCACGTGATTCAGCGGCGCCTGGTTCCGGAAGACGGTGGCCGCCTCGCGGTTCAGAGCCTCGACGATGTGCGTGTCGGTGGGGCGAAAGCTCTCGGTCGGCCCCGAGAGATTCGTGGAGCACCGGAGCAGACGGAAATGTAGTTCGTCGCCGTCTTGTGTGACGGGCGTCAGGTAGATCCCGCTGCGATGGGCTGTTCCAGGCTTGGTGGACTCCGTCAGGGACTGGAACGCGTGCTCCGCGTGGATCCGTCCGAAGTGATCGACTCCGAGGTCGAAAAAGCGGCGGTAGTACACGCCGGCGCCGTGTATGCGGAGGGGAACTCGGCCGAGGTCGACGAGGGTCCAGAGCCTGTCGACTTCCTCGTGGTAACCGTGTGACAGTTCCCGGATGACGAATACCCTGGCCGCCGCACGCAGTTGGTGGTCGCTGATGGCCGATACGTCGCCACAGAGATAGACAGTCTTCTGCGCGAGGTCGGCCGAACCGGAAGCAAGGTCCTCCAGCGTGATGGTGGACCCGAAAAAGTCCCTGATCAAGTTCCTGATCACGTCGTTGTCTTGCAACGTCGAAGGCGTCACCAAGATGGTGCTCGTATCCTCGATGCAGGCCTCTGCCAGCTCTGTTGTGTCCATCAAGCCGTACCTGCCCTTCGCACTCTGATGCACGACCCGCGGAGCCGTGGACATGGAAACGGCCCGCACACTTTCATTCGCCTTGCGAGGCGCGAACGAAAGGAGACGGACCATTGAATCTTGATGATCTCACGGGGTACTGCGGCGGGCAACGGACTTGCTGTGCAGGCGGTGTGCGGAGCCGCTCGGCGAGGTCGCGAGGTCGCGAGGCCTGGCGGACGGGCGGACGGCCCGCGTTGGGCGGGCTGTATCGGTCGGTGGTCCTGGTGGTGGCCCGCTGATGCGTACGGGAGGCGACCCGTGGTGGCGGTCTAAGGCGAGGTGCGCGCGTTGCGGTCTCTCTCCCCCCCCCGTGCGCATCGGCCGCGCTCTCCAAAGAATCTTCCCGGCTCCGGTCACATCTTCGTGTGCCGCTCCGTCAGTGCTGTGAAGACGCCAACCCGGCCGACACACAAGCCGCATGCACGTCGCGATACAAGGAGAGCAGCCATGACGAACACCTCTATCTCCCGGATGCCCGACCCTTCCGAGTTCGTGCCCGAGCTGAAGGACGTCAGTGCCGCCCTGTTCCGGGCGACGGGGAACCGCTCGGTGCCGCGCACCACGATGAGTCTCGTCCACCTGCGCGCCGGGCAGATCGTCGGCAACACGTACCTGACGATCCTGAACACCGGTTTCCTGCGCAAGGCCGGGGAGTCCGAGGCGCGCATCACGGCCGTCTCCTCCTGGCAGGACGCCCCGTACTTCACGGACGCCGAGCGCGCCGCCCTCGCTCTCGTGGAGGCCACCCTCCAGCCCGCCCCGCACGGCAGGGAGCGCGTCTCCGACGAGCTGTACGCCGAGGTGGCCAGGCACTACGACGAGAAGGCACTGGCCACCCTCACCATCGCGATCGGCCAGATCAACTTCTTCATCGCCCTGGCCGTCATCGGCAAGCCCCAGCCCGTGGACTCCCTCGCCGACCAGCAGTGGGACTGACCCCCGCCCGTCCCGTCCCCTCGATGCACGCGGATGCCGGCGGGGTGCTGCTCTCGACGGCGTAGGAGTGCATCGCCGTCCGGAGACCTGCGGTTGCCACGATCGGGTGACAGGGTTCGTGGGGCCGAATCTCGCGGCGGTGGGCCCCTAGCCTGGTTGTCGATCTACTTCCACGCGGGGGATGAGTGCGATGCGGCTGCCCAGCCGAGAGCGGCTCCGGCGCTACGAGGACATCCAGGCCCAACCCACAGGCCTGCACGATCGCTGGTGGCGCGCGGTCCGGCTGGCCGGGGCCGCCGTACCGCTGTTGATCGTGGTCCGGTCGGGGCAGCCGGACTCGGGGGCCGGCTCCGACGTCCTGCGGTTGCTCCTCGCCGGGCTCATCCTGTTGCGGGCGGGAATCGGCGAACGGCGCATGCGTGCGATCAGCCGGGCGGCGAGGCGTGGGCGGTGCCGCAGCGAGGCCGCGCTCCTGTGGACGGGGACCGGTCTTGCGGCGCTGCTGCCGTCGGGCAGAGCGACACCTGACCTGTGGGAGGTGGTTCTGTGCGCGGTGCTGGCCTCCGCGGTCACCCTCTTCGGCTGCCTGTACGAGTTCCGGACGTGGCCGCAGGTGAGGGGAGTGTCGTCGTTCTGGGTACGGGGCTTCGGCCGCCTTCGGACCGGATTCTGCTACGGCTGGATTCCGGCGCTGATCGCCGTGGTACAGCCGGACGCGGTCGTCCTCCTGCCCGCGGCGACGGCCATGACCGTCCTGGAGATCGGCTTCGCCCTCGGCGCATGGCGGGCCGGCGACTGGGCCTTGCGCGCTGATGCCGCGGTCGAGCTTCTGACGACGCGGATCGCCCGCGACCGTTTCCCCCTGGGTCTCTACGCCATCGCCCGCGAGCGATGGTGGGAAACGGCGACACGGCCACCGCACCGGCCCGACCTGGCACTGTGGGAACTGTGGCTGCGCCATCGTGAACTGCTGTCCTCCCGCAAGGGATACGACCTGGTGCCGATGGTCTGGCGGCCCTTGAGCGCCGTTCCCACCTCGGAGGGGGAGCCGTGGATCAGCGCCGCCGAGGCATCCGCGGAGTCGCTGCGCCGGCTGTGCCACCAGCACATCGGACGGGACTCCGTCCAGCGCCGTGAACTGTCGACCACGGCGCGGATCGTCACTGCGATGACCGCGATGGCACGAGCGGAAGTGAGCTGCTCCTCGGGTGAGTTCGACTACGCGCTCCGCAACCGCCGTTACGCCGCCGAGCTGTACGCCGCCGCCGGCCTCCACGGCAACGCGGCAGCTGCTCGTTGCCTCGCGGCAGATGTGCTGGTCTTCGATCTGCAACGGCCGGAGGAAGCCGTAGGAGAGGTGGAACAGGTCGCCGACCGGCCCGATCTGCCCAGGGCGGTGGCCTGTCTCGCCCTGGTGCTGAAGGCGGTGGCAGGAGACAGGGCGGCCGGCCTGGCGGCCGCCCGCATGATGCCGCTCGACCTCCGGTCCGCCAAGGGACTGTTCGACGAGCTGCCGACCTGGCTGCCCTTCGGCAGCCACTATCACCAGGAGATCGCCTTCGTACGGCTGGTCGAGCAGCGCTTCGCCACCATGGCCGAGACCCTCGGCCCCGGACTTCCCGCCCAGACCCGGACGCGCAGCATGTACACCTCGTTCCTGGATCTCTACGAGATGCCCGCCGCCCATGATCTGCGTCAGGCGCTGCAACGCGCGCGTGAGTCCTTGGAGAGCGGCTCGACCGGCGTGGCGGGCACGGGCGCGCCAGCCACCGGCGCGCCAGGCACCGGCGTGCCAGACGTCGCCGTGCCTGGCATCGCCTCGCCTGGAACCCACGTGCCAGGCATCTCCGCGCCGGTCACCGCCGCCTCGGACCTCGCCGCGCGCGCCATCGCCGAAGAGGTGGTCGCTGCCGCCCGTTCCCTCGGCGACCTGCCGCACGAGGCGGAGGCCCGTCGCCTGCTGGCTCGGATCGCCGAGGCGGAGCACCGGTGGGCGGATCTCACCACCGAACTTCTGGCCGTCGTGGATCTCGTCGAGCGGATGCGGGAACGGGTCAGTGACGGCGACACCCGGATCGACCTGGACCTCTCACCCTCCTGCGCGCAGCTGATCGAACTCGTCGTCGACGGGCGGGCCCCGCACCTCGGCCCGGCCCAGGCGGTCGAGCTGGCCGAACGCAGCCGCTCCCGTCTACTCCTTGAGGTGTTCGGTTCCTCCGTAGATCCGGAACTTCCGGTGCGGCTGGCGAATCTGCGTGAGCGGGAACGGGGGATGGAGCAAGGGCGCGTACGGGAGGGCGTCCTCCCGCAGCCGGGAGGCACCGACTTCGCGCACCGGGACATCCACCCCGCCCATCAGCGTCGGTACCGGGCGGCGCGCGAAACGGTCTGGGCGGAGCTGGAGGCGTCCGGGCCGCTCGGCGCGGCGTACGTCAGACACCGGCGGGGAGAACCCGCCACGTTCGAGGAGCTGCGCGCTGTTCTCCCGCCGGGCGTGGTGCTCTGCGAACTCGTCCGCCGCGGCTCGCGGATGCTGGTGCTCGTGGTGCGTGCCGACCGGCCGGCGCCGGCTGCTTTCGCGGTCCCGCTGGACGAGGACCCCGACCTGTTGCAGCTGCCCGCACCGGCCGGTCCGGCTCGTTGGGGGAAGCCTCTGTGGCTCCTTGCCCGGGCGGTGGCCCAGCATTCCGCACCGGGGGAGACCGTGTGGCTGGTGCCCGACGGGTCCCTGCACGACCTGCCCCTGCACGCGGTGGAGGTGGCCGGGGTTCCGCTCGGCGAGCGCAATCCGCTCTGCGTCACGCCCAGCGCGTCGCTCCTGCGGCACCGGCTCGGCCGGGACGCGACCTCGGGCGTCCGGCGGGCGCTGGTCATGGCCGACCCGGACGGAGACCTGCCGCACGCCCGGGCAGAGGCTCATCTCATCGGCTCCCTCCTGCCGCAGGCCGAGGTGCACACCGGTGGGTCCGCGACCCGCCGCCTGCTTCTCGAACGGCTGGGTTCGGAGCCGTACGACGTGCTCCACCTCGCCTGCCACTACGGGGTCGACCGGGCCCAGCCCTCCGGGTCGGCGGTCCGTCTTGCCGATGGGCGACTGACCGTCGAGGACTTCCTCTCCGTGCGGCTCGACGCCTCCCTGGTCGTCGTGAGCGGATGCGAGACCGGGGCCCAGCAGAACCGGAAGGGCAACGAACTGATCGGCCTCACCAGGGCCCTGCTGCATGCCGGGGCCAGAGCCGTGGTCGTCAGCCAGTGGGCGGTCAACGACGTCTCCACCGCCTTGCTGATGACCGGCCTCTACCGGGAGCTCGGGAGTGGGCGACCCGTCGCGGCGGCTCTGTCCACGGCGCGCGGTGAGGTCCGGACGATGAGCTTCCGCGACGCGGTGGTGCAGTGCGAGCGGCTCCGGAAGCTGTCGGCCAACCGGCCGATCGCCGTTCGGCTGGGTCATGACCTCGCCCAATTGCGACTGCGGGCCGGTGACGCGGCAGGGGCCCTGGCGGAGATCGAGAGACTGCTGGCGGACACCGGCCACGGCACCGACGAACACCAGGCCCTGACCAACTTGAGGCGACAGGCCCGGTTCCAGCACGGCCGGCTGCGCGCCGACTACTCGCTGCCCGCCTTCGCCGCCCCGTTCTTCTGGGCCCCCTTCACCCTGGTAGGAGACTGGCGATGACACTCGGCGAACTGCCCCTGGCTCCCGTCACCCCGTTGTCCGAAGCCGCGGCGGACGGCGGCTACGTCATGACGATGGACGCGGAGGGCTGGCCCACCGCACTCGGCAGGCTCGACAACGCGGACGCAGGGCTTCCCCCGGCCGTGCTGCTGCCCGCACCGATGACCATGGTGGCGTTGTGCACCGGCGGTGCACTCGATCTGCTGGCCCTCAACCCCTACGGTGCGCTGGTCCATGACGGCGGTCGCACTCTGGGTGTGCTGGAACAGCACACCGTCTCCGCGTACTTGGTCACCCTGTCCGCCCGTGGCACGCTGCGGAACGACGTTCCGTCGCCCCTGGACTCCGTCCTCGCAGGTGCCTACGCCACCCCCGTCGCGCGTGTCGTCTGCCGCTGCGGCCTGCTCACCACCCTGACCGAGTACGACCCCGACTTCCCGCCGGCCTGCCCCGGGTCCGGAGCCGAGGCCACACCGCATCCGCTGGCCATCAGGGCGGAGTGACCGGTGTTCACCACGACGCTGGGCGAGGCGGCCCAGTTCGCGGGCCGCCGGTTCGTCCGGGTCGCGCTGCTGCCCAGCCTCGTCTTCTGCTCCCTGCTGGGCGTCGTCGCGTTGGTCGGCGGAGAGCAGCCTCCCAGCGCCCTTCTGCGTACCTGGAGGGCCCAACCCGTCGAGTTCAAGGCACTGCTGGTGGGAGGGTTCCTGACCGCTGTGCTGCTCGTCTCCGCGTTCCTGGACTCGGCCCAGTCCGCCGTACTGAGGTACGCCGAAGGGTACTGGGGCCACCTCGCGGACCGGTCGCTCGGCCGGTTCGGACGCCGTTGTCACCGGCTGCGGTTGTTGAGGTCCGCCGACGTATCGCCACAGCACCTCTACCCACCGAGGTCACGACTGCACGAGGTGCGGCCGACCCGCCTGGGGAACATTCTCAAGGCCGCGGAGCTGTACCCACAGCTGCGCTACGGAATCGATGCCGTACTCGTCTGGCCCCGTCTGTTCCCCCTGCTCCCGGAAGGGTTGGCCGGAGCGCTGGCGACGGCGCGCGCGGAGCTGTCCGCGCTCCTGACCCGTGCCGTTCTCGCCTGCGCCTTCGCCGTACTCGGCGCCGCCTGGGTGGCGATCCGGAGCGGCCCGCCCACCCTGCTGCCGGCCTGCCTCTGGGGTGGTGTCCTGGTGGCCTGGACGTCCTACCGGGGCGCCCTGAACGCCGCGGTGGTGTACGGGCAGCACGTTCGGGTCGCCTTCGACCTGCACCGTCTGGATCTCCTGGAGGCGCTCGGCGAGGAGCGGCGCTCCGATCCGGAAGCGGAGCGGGAACGCTGGAAGCGGATCTGCCTGTTCTGGCACCGAGGGATTCCCCTGCATCACGAGACCCCGCCGGCCGAGAGTCCCCGGACGGCTCCCGACCTGCCCGTCGCACCGGCGGGCCGCGGCATCTCACTTACGCAACTGAGCTTGGCGGCTGCCGTCACCACCGGACTCATGGGGGTCCTGACGCCGTACGTGTGAGGGCGGGGTTACGGGTCGGGCGCGCGGCTCACACGGATGGCCGATGCCCGATGCCGCGTCCCACCAGTACGTTCACCGTGCCGATCTTGTGCACCCCCCACCGAGGAGTCACCGTGTCGCACCGTGTCCGGCTGCCCCGCTTCCTCCGCGCGCTCACCGGCGCCGCCCTGCTCGCCGTCGTCACCGTCGCACCCGCCTCGGCGGGTGGCGGCGTCGAGCTACGGCCGTCGATCTTCCCGCCCGACGGCCACGTCGGGCGGCTGGTGAACGTGGGCACGGGCAAGTGCCTGGAGATCGCCGACGGTTCGCACGCGGACGGTGCCCGAGCACAGCAGTGGGACTGCGTGGGGGTGCGGCAGCAGTCCTGGCGATGGGAACTGAGGGGCATCTGGTACGACGAGTGGCAGCAGGAGCGCCACAACTACCGTCTGATCAACGTGGAGAGCGGCAAGTGCCTGGAGATCGCGGACTTCTCGCATGCCGACGGCGCTCGTGCCCAGCAGTGGACGTGCGCCAACGTCGGCTCCCAGATCTGGGACTTCCCGTACGCCAGCTACCGGCGGACGATGATCTACAACTTCCACAGCGGCAAGGCCCTGGAGATCGCCGACGGCTCGCGGGCCAACGGGGCCCGCGCGCAGCAGTGGCAGGTTCCCTACATCGTCCCGAACCACATGCAGTGGGATTTCTGAAGCAACGGGTGTGGCGAGGACTCGCCACATGGCCACCCATGCGGGGGATGGCCAGCAGTGATTACGCTCCGTAACGTTCGGGGTGTTCACGCCGTCCGTCCCAGGAGGTCCCCATGCGCCTGCTCGCCGCTGCCCTGGCATGCGCGGCCGCGATCGGACTCGTCGCGGCCACGACCCCCGAGCCCGCGCCCCGGAGCAGTCCACGGCCGGTCTCCGCGGAGCGAGCGGAGACCGGCGGGGACCTCGCATGGACCACCGCCGGTGATGCGGACGGCTTCCATGTCTTCGGCGCCCGGGAGTCGGAAGGGCACGACTGGCGCACCGTCACCTCACTGTCCGAACCCGGCATCGAGACCGACCGGTGGATCGGCAACGCCTGCCTGACGGCCTCCGGCCGCAGGCTCGTGGTCGTGTACGCCCCGAGGTCCTTCACGAACCGGCCGGAACTCTTCCTGCGCGGCGGGTTCACGGCGGTCGTGGACCTGGACACCGGAGCCGTGCGCAAACTTCCGGTGCGGACGACCCTCGCGTACTACAACCCCGGGTGCGGGGCCGGTGAAGAGGCCGTGCTCACACAGGCGGGCGACAGCGACCTCGGGAAGACCCGCCTGATGAGGCTGGACGCGGCCTCGGGCACCCTGGAGGCTCCGGTCACGGCGGCCGGTCAGCTCACGTCCGCCGTGCCGACGCCACAGGGGCTCGTCGCGGCCGGCGGCCCCCGACTGGTACGCGTGGACCCGGACGGCTCACTGCACACCCTGGCCCGCTCGACAGGCACACCCTTCGAACTCCACCCCGACAACGAGGGCGGGGTGTGGTTCATGGACCGCACGCACGACCAGGTGCGCGTCCGACGCCACCACACCGACGGCACCCGCTCCTACGCCCTCGGCGCGACCGGACACGTGGGCCTCTCCCCGGGGGCGGGCGGCCGGGTGTTCCTGACGGGCCTTCCGAGCGAGAGGCGACTCCCGAAGAGCACCGTCCGCCCGGGAGCGGCGGAGGGCACGCTGCCGGCGACCGCGTCCTGGCTCGCCGTGCCGGCCACGGCGGACGCCTCCTCGGCAGGCGCGCTCGCGGTCGCCGACACCGAGTACGGCGAGGGGCGCCGGGCCGCCGGGCCGCGCATCACGACCGTGACCGCGCGCACCGGGCGACGGAGCGTGGAGGGTGTCCCCGACGAACGACGCGTGCCCGCCCTCCCGGAACAGGGTCATGCCCCGTCGCCCAGCACCAGGGCGCGTCCGCAGGCCGGGCCGCGCGCCCTCGAGGACCCCCACGACCCCGTCGACGTCGACCGCACCTGCTCCATCGCCCGGGGCGACGTCCGTACGCAGGTCTACCAACCGACCCCTCACCAGGTGGAGTGGGCCGCCGACATGCTCGCCCAAGGGGGTCTCGACCTGGAGCGGCCGGCCGACTGGAAGGGCTCGGGCCTGCCCGCGTACGCGCCGCACCGCATGTTCCCGCCGGTTCCCCTCGCGGGCGGCGGACGGATCCCGGCGCAGATCCTGCTCGGCATCACGGCCCAGGAGTCCAACATGTGGCAGGCGTCCCGCCACACGGTGGAAGGGCTGACCGGCAACCCGCTCATCGGGAACTACTACGGCATCCCGTTCAAGGTCGCCGCCGACGAGAACCAGTGGGACGTGGACTGGAAGCACGCCGACTGCGGCTACGGCGTCACTCAGGTCACCGACGGCATGCGGATGGCCGGCCGGACGAAGCCCGATGAGGTCGCCCTGCCGCCCGACCAGCAGCGGGCCATCGCCGTGGACTACGTCGCGAATCTCGCGGCGGCCGCCCGCATCCTGGCCGAGAAGTGGAACGAGCAGGCCGCGGCCGGCATGAGGGTCCACGACGGGGACCCGTCGCGCCTGGAGAACTGGTTCATGGCGATCTGGGCGTACAACAGCGGCTTCTACCCCAAGCAGGAAGCGGGCGAGCCGTGGGGGCTCGGCTGGCTGAACAACCCGGCCAACGCTCACTACCGCGAGAACCGGCTGCCGTTCCTCGACGGCCGGCCGGGCGACGCCTCGCACCCCCAGGAATGGCCCTACCCGGAGAAGGTCATGGGCTGGGCCGCGCACTCCATCGGCAAGACCACCGGCAACAACGGAGCCGGTTTCCAGCCCGCCTGGTGGAACACGAACGACCAGCGCGCCCAGGTCAAGCCGCCGCGGATGCTGTTCTGCCAGGTGAAGGCCAACGACTGCAACGGGCACCTCATGTTCGTCCCCGACGACCCGTCGGTCATGCCCACGAAGGCCGGGGAGAAGCCCGAACCGCCCAGCCACTGCGGGCACATCAACCCGGCCACAGGAAAGTACGACCTGAAGTGCTGGTGGCACGAGCCGGTGGCATGGAAGAAGGACTGCGCCACGGAGTGCGGCCACGAGAAGATCCGGTTCGACGCGGGAGAGCACTCGATTCCGCCCGACGTGGCGGTCCATCAGCCGAACTGCCAGGCCGAGGACCTTCCCCAGGGAGTCCTGGTCGTGGACGACGTCCCCGCGGACGTGCCCGCCGTCACCCCCGCCGCGTGTCCGCGCCGTAGCGACGGCACGTTCACCTTCGACTTCGCCAAGGACGGCCAGACCGGGGACTTCCTCTCCAAGGTCGACCTCCATCAGATCGGCGGAGGATTCGGCGGCCACTTCTGGTTCACCCACAGCCGGGCCGGGGCCCTCGGCGACCGTCTGAAGGTGACCGGGTGCTGGGAGCTCGGACGAGAGCTGGACGGCTGGGCCCGCGTCATGGTGCACATGCCGGATCACGGCGCCCACACCCAACAGGCCGCGTACACCGTCCACACCGCGGACGGTCCGAAGCGCCGGACCCTGCTCCAGCGCACGGAGGAGAATCGTTGGGTGCCCCTCGGCGCCTTCCGGTTCACGGGGCGACCGCGCGTCGAGCTGACCTCCGTCACCGGCGGTGCGCCCGACGGGAAGGAGGACATCGCCTTCGACGCGATCGCGTTCCAACCCCTGCCGGGCAAGCCGCGGCACCAGGTCGTCACCCTCGGCGACTCCTTCGCGGCCGGCGAAGGCGCCTCGCCCATCACAGGGTCCAAGTACTACCCCGAGTCCGACCGCATGGGCCTGACGGACTACCGCAACGCCTGCCACCGCTCGTACGCGGCGTGGTCCCGCAAGGCGCGTCTGCCGGACAGCCGTCACACGCTCGGATACCGGACGGACGTCTGGGACCCGGACGTCGACGCGCACCTCCTGGCGTGCAGCGGGGCCCTCACACAGATGCTCCTGCCGATGGCCGCCCCTGGTCAGGAACCCGTACGCAATGCCTTCGGGCTGTCCGCCGAGGGCCAGCACCGCGAGCCCCCGCAGCTCGACAAGGGGTTCCTCGACGCGAACACCACGCTGGTCCTGCTGTCCATCGGCGGTAACGACGCCGGGTTCACGGACATCTTCAAAACCTGCTTCGTCACCGTGGCCTGCCACGAGAACCTCGTCCTGAACCTGGACGGCACGACGAGAAAGCGGATCACGGAGAAGGTGGCGCCCTCGGTGAAGACGGCCCTGCAAGAGATCGCCAAGGCCGCACCCAACGCCAAGATCGTCGTCATGGGCTACGTGAAGCTGTTCACCGCCTCATGCGATGCCACGTCCCAGCCCGGCCAGACCGCCGCCCTCAACCCGGAGGCCGGAGAGGTCGAGTGGATGGGCGAGATCACGCTCCACCTGCGCGACGAGCTCGCCGGCGTGGTCAAGAACCTCCGCGAGTGGCCCGACCGGCTGGACGTCCACTTCACCGATCCGATCGACCGGTTCGGAGCACGAGGCGTGTGCGGGAACCCCGAGGCGGTCAACGCCGGCATTCCCAAGCCCACCCGCGGCGAGGGGGAGGAAGGCGGATTCCCCGGCCTCAACCCCCCGATGAGCCAGCAGTCCTTCCACCCCAACGAACTCGGCACGACCATCCTCGCCGACGCCCTCACCACCGACCTCCCGCTCTTCGGCTACCCCCGCGCCGGGTAGGCCCGCAGAGCGAGGTCCCGAGCGCCACGGGGCGGGACGCCGTTCCGCCCCGATCGGCGCGTAGAGTAGGCGCGGGCGCGGTGTGATCATGAGGAGTATGGGTGACCGCCGTCAGCCTTGAGCAAGCCACCGTCCCCGCCGACACCGGCGAGGTGACCCTCCTGATAGCCCGCCGGGTGGAGCCCGGCTACGAGGCCGCGTTCGAGCTGTGGGCGAAGGGCATCCTCGACAGCGCCGCCGCCTTCCCCGGGCACCTGGGATACGGCCTCTTCCGCTCCTCCGGCGGCGACGCCCCGTGGTTCCTCGTCCACCGCTTCCGGGACGCGGAAGCATGCCGGGCCTGGCAGGAGTCGCCCGAGCGGGCGGCCTGGTTCGCCGACTGCCGGGGGCACCATCACACGGAGGTCGCCCGGCGCCAACTGACCGGCATGGAGACCTGGTTCACCAAGCCGGGCTCGACACGGCCCGCTCCGCCCCGGTGGAAGATGGCGATCAGCGCGACCCTGGCGATCTATCCGATCTCCGTGCTCGGCAGTCTCTTCCTCGTACCACGCCTGACCATGCTCCCGGTCCTGCTCAGCAGTGCGGTCGTGGCCTGCGTCTTCAACGTGCTGATGACCTACGTGGCGATGCCCACGGTGAGCCGACTCCTGCGCGGCTGGCTCACCCCCTAGGGATGTCATGCCGACACAGGGTCCGTCATTTCATCTTCCGTATATGGAAACGGAGTTGGGGCATGCCTAGTGTCGTGCGCATGGCAACAGGAATCCTCACTGTGCGCCGTCACGTCGACCAGGGGCGCGCGGCGAGCGCCCTCTGTACGGTCGCCCGGGCGCGCTGAACGCCTCCTTCCCCGCGGGACTCCCACCCGGCGCCCTCGCCCGGGTCCCGCCGCACGCACTCTTCCCAGCATCCCGGCCGGCGGCTCGTAGCCGCCCGTCCGTCGCGCCCCCGTGCGCCGACGTACCCAGGAGGAACGCACACCATGAGTGAGAACCGACGCCCACAGGTGAGCCGCCGCGGCTTCCTCGGCGGAGCCGCCGTCGCCGCCGCCACCGCGCTTCCCGGCCTCGCACAGATCGCAGGAGCCGCCCCTGCCGCCGCCGCGGCCCGCCCGAACATCCTGCTCATCGTCACCGACGACCAGCCCAAGCAGACCGAGTGGGCCCTGCCCAAGACCGTCGGCTGGCTCGCCGACCAGGGCGTGCGCTTCTCCAACGGTCATGTCACCACGCCGCTGTGCTCCCCCTCGCGCTCCAGCGTCTTCTCGGGACGGCACGCCCACAACCACGGCGTGCGCAACAACAAGGCCTCGCACGAGCTCGACCAGAGCACCACCGTCCAGAGGTACCTCAAGCAGGCGGGATACCGCACCGGCCTGTTCGGCAAGTACCTCAACTCCTGGACCCTGGCCGACAATCCGCCGCACTTCGAGGAGTTCGCCCTCCTCCAGCCCGGATACGTGAACGCCCAATGGAACGTCGACGGCACCGTCCAGGCGATCAACGGCTACACCACCACCATCATCAAGAACCGCACGCTGAACTTCCTCGACAAGGCCGCCACCGACACCAGGCCCTGGTTCGCGTACGTCACCCCGTACGCCTCCCACGGTCCGCGCACCCCCGAGGCGAAGTACGCGGGTACCGCCGTACCGGACTGGAACGGCAGGCCCTCGGTCTCCGAGGGCGACCGCAGTGACAAGCCGGCCTACATCCGGAACGCCACCGGCACCCTCGCCGACGGCCAGGCCATCCGTGCCGAGCAGCTGCGCACACTGCTCTCCGTCGACGACGCGGTGCAGGCGTTCAAGGACAAGCTCCAGGACCTGGGCCAGCTGGACAACACCCTCGTCATCTACATCGGCGACAACGGCTTCAGCTGGGGCGACCACGGCTGGACCGCCAAGTCGGTGCCCTACCGCCCGGCGCACGAGGTGCCGTTCTACCTCTCCTGGCCGGCCGGCGGACGAGGCTCGGGGACCGTGGACAACCGCGTCGTCGCGAACATCGACATCGCGCCGACGATCCTCGACGCGGCCGGCATCACCCCGGCCGCACCCCAGGACGGCCGGTCCCTGCTCTCCACCTACAGCCGCGACCACCTACTGGTGGAGTGGTGGAAGCAGGGCACCGGCACCGGCGGGGCGCCGACCTGGTCCTCGTACGTCGCCAAGGACAAGCAGTACACGGAGTACTACGACCTGACGACCGACGGGAACGGGACGGTGTCCGGCACCGGCCAGGTGAAGTTCCGTGAGTACTACGACCTGACGAGCGACCCGCACCAGCTGACCAACAAGCTCCACCAGGCCACGCCCGCCGAGGAGCAGGCCCTCGGCATTCCGGCCCTGGCCGCCCAGCTCGCCGCCGACCGCTTGTCCTGACCCGCCCCACGACCGACGGCCCGCCACGACCGCCGCCGCCACGCCCCCCCATGACCACCGTCGGCCGGGCACCCGTGCGACCACGCACGGGTGCCGCGACCAGGAGCAGGCGGTGCTCGGGCGGCCGGCGAGTTCAACCCCAGAGGTCGCCGAGCGACCGGATCGTCGACTGAGGCCGGAAGAGCGTCTGCTTGACCCGCGTCCTTGGACCTCGCACGGCCGTCGGGCGGCACCGTGGGGCCGGGCGGGTGTCAGTCGGTGATGTACCAGTCGCTCTTGAGGTACTCCAGGGTGTAGCTGCCGAGGTCGCTGTCGGAGAAGGTCGCGGCGGACCTGACCGCTGCGGCCGGCATCTCGATCTTGCCGGGCCCGCGGACGACGATGCGCCGAGGGTCGACGGTCGCGGTCTGCAGGGCCTTCTTCTGCGCGGGGGAGATCATCTGGAAGACGGCGGTGTACGTCGATGTGCACGGGCCGAGTCCCTGGTCCTCTGCCTGCTTCGCGGCGGGCCCGGCCACTTCGCAGACCGTGTGGATGTCCTCATGGCCGAGGGCGTGGAGGTACTGCTCGTACCGCCGGATCGCGCCCTCCTCGGTCTTGGGCGAGGGCTGCTCGCCGGTCGAGGTGGCCGACGGCTTCTCGGTCCGAGCGGATGCGGATGGAGTGGTCGGTGCGGCCGGCGTGGTCGGCGGCTCTTCGGCCCGCGCGGACGCGGACGTGGACGTGGACGGCTGTGAAGGCTTCGCGCCGGCGCCCTCCGTCGAATCCGCCGGACCGCACGCGCACGCCACCAGCGCCACGCAGGCCGATACCGCCACGTTCACCATCGTGCGAGCTCGCATCCGGTTTCCTCCGGTCCCCTCGCCACCAGCCGACAACACATCAAGAGGTCACGCAGGATACGGGGGAACGGTTCCCGGGCCGGAGGGGGCGGGCTGCCGGGTCGGCTAGCGGGCAGGCCGGTGCCGGGGTCCGGGCGACCTCCTCTCCGTACGCGCCGATGGACGGGTGGTGGTCCTCGGCCACCAGTTCGTCGACGAGCGGCTCTGGATGAACCTCGGGTAACTGGTGGCCGCACAGGGGTTGTCAGTGCAATTTCACATTACTATGTTACACGTCACACGGTTCGATGAGCCTTCGTCAAACACCGTGCGCACCACAACAGTTCTCGTCACACCCCATTGACGTTCCCCCACCACTCATGGAGTTCTGTTGTCCATCCACAGACGTGTGCGTTCGTCCCTGCTCACCTCCGCCATCGCGGTGACCCTCCTGGCCTCCTCGGGCCAGACCGGGGCCTCGGCGGCCGACACGGACGCCCGCGCCACCGCTGTCCCCGCCGCGTCGACCGGCGCTCCGGCCCCCCGGGCCGATCACGGAACCAACCCGTTCGACGAGGTGGAGCGCCTCGCCACCGCTCCCCGCAAGACCTTCGGCCCCGCGCCCGCCCCCGGGAGCCTCGCCACCGGGCGCGTCCCCGGCCGGGCCCCGGCCAAGGCCACCGCCGCGCGGACCTTCTCGGCCGACACCAAGACGACCGCAGCCGGCGTGCCCTGCACCCTCGACGGGATCACCGGGCTCGGCCCCGAGCAGTTCGCCGACTTCCTCGCCGACCCCGCCGTCCTCGCCGACGACTGTCTGCGCGGTCTCATCTGGACCTGGGACGCCCGGCTCACGCCCGTCATGTCGGACGCCCACGTCCAGGCCGTCGCCCGCCGAATATCCGGCCTGGCCGCCTCCCACGACGGCCGCAACTCCTCCCATCTGGAGGAGATGTTCACCTACCTGCACGCCGTCGCGTACCACGACTACTCCCGCGACGAGATCGACACCACCGACGCACCCACCGTGAACGCCGTCCGCCAGGCCGTCGCCGACTTCGGCAACGCGGCCCGCACCTTCGACGTCACGAAGAGCAATGCCGTCACCCTGCGCGAAGCCCTCTACGCGGCCAGCGCCCCCGGGCTGCGGCAGCACCAACTGGGCCTGATCAAGCGGGTCCTCGCCACCATGGACCCCTCGCACACCGCCACCCACCTCGACCCGTCCTGGGCAGGGGCCGCGCTCGCCGCGCTCTCCGTCAACTACCTGGGCGTCTACCCGGGCAACCAGGACGCCGCCTTCCAGGCCGCGGCCGCCGCCGACCCGGCGTACCGCGCCGTCTTCAAGGCCTTCGTCGGCTACGGCCACCTGAAGGGCACCGCCAACGACTGGGTCGCCCGCGACGCCCTCGGCGAGTACGGCCGCTTCGGTGAGATCCCCAGCCTGCGGACGGAGATCACCGCCGAGCTCGGCGGCCTGCTCGGCCAGGTCGTGACCACCTTCGGCCGCGGCAGCCAGCAGTGGGCCAAGATCGTCTCCTGGCTCAACTACTTCGACGCGTGCAAGCCGTACGGCGTCTGCAAGGCGGACATCGAAGCGCAGATCTTCCCGTACACGTACACCTACGACAACGGGGCCATCAAGGTCCGCACGGGGCTCGACCGGGCCACCGTCGACCAGCTCTACTACGCGAGCAAGCAGGTCAAGGCGCAGTTCCACCGCGTCCTCGGCAGCGACCAGCCGCTCGCCGGCGACCCCAACACCACCCTCACCATCGTCCTGTACGGCTCCCGGGCCGACTACGAGAACTACCACCCCATCCTGACCGGGATGGACACCAACAACGGCGGCATCTACATCGAGCGCGGTGCCACCTTCTACACCTACCAGCGCCGTGTCCCGCAGGACTCGTCCCTGACGCTCGAAGAGCTCTTCCGCCACGAGTACACCCACTACCTCAACGGCCGCTACGCCGTCCCCGGCTTCTTCGGCGAGGGCCCCTGGTACCAGGGCGACCGCACCACCTTCATGGACGAGGGCACCGCCGAGTTCTTCGACGGCGCCACCCGCGACGACGGCATCAAGGTCCGCAAGTCCCTGGTCCGCGGCGTCATCAACGACACGGCGGGCGGCGGCCCCCGGATGAACCTCCGGCAGATCCTCAACGCCACCTACGACGGCGACGGCTTCCGCTTCTACAACTACGCGGGAACGTTCTTCGAGTTCCTCTGGAACGAGAAGCCCTCGCTGATCCGCGAGATGTACACCCACCTGCGGAACAACGACGTGGCCGCGTACGACGCCTGGCGCGTCCGCCTCGGCAACGACGCGGGCCTCCAGAGCGACTACAACCGCTTCCTCGACGCCCAGATCGCCAAGGTCGACACGCTCTACGTCCCCAACACCACGTTCACGCCCAACGCCCAGCTGCGCGACGCGGCCCTGGACACGGTGAAGTCCACCTTCGCCACCGCCACCTACAACACCCCCGACTGTGTCGAGAAGGGCGAGCCGGGCAAGCGCCGGTTCGTCTGCACCGGCCGGATCACCGCCAACCTGTCCAACTGGGGCAGCCCGGACCAGAACTTCAAGGACATGTCCGAGACGGTCGACTACTTCATCCTCGACCGCGCGGGCGCCGCCTCGAACAACCTGGCCGACATGAACTGCTCCTTCGGGCCGATCGACATCTGGTCCACCAGGGTCGCCGGCACGTCGAGTTTCAGCTGTGAGGGCCCCCTCCGCAGCTGACCCACCCCGTCCGGGCCGGTCCCTCCATGCGGAGGGACCGGCCCGGCGCACACCCCGAACCACCTTCCCGGAGGCCGTACTTCGTGAGCACCACCCCGCACACGGTCCGCACCACCGACTACCACACCGCAGGCGAACCCTTCCGGATCGTCGACGAGGACCTGCCCCCGATCCCGGGCGACACCGTCGCCGAGCGCCGCGCCACCGCCCTCACGACCGGCGGATCGGGCACGGATCCGCGACCGGGCCCCCTCGACGACCTGCGCCGCCTCCTGTCCCGGGAGCCGCGCGGGCACGCGGGCATGTACGGCGGCTTCATCGTGCCGCCCGACGACGACGGCGCCCACTTCGGCGTGCTGTTCTGGCACAAGGACGGCTACTCCACCGCCTGCGGCCACGGCACGATGGCCCTCGGCGCCTGGGCCGTCGACACGGGGCGCGTCCCGGCTCCCGCCGACGGCGACGTCTCCGTGCGGATCGACGTGCCCTCCGGACGCGTCACCGCCGCCGTGCACCGCGCGGACGGCCGCACCACCGGCGTCACCTTCCGCAACGTCCCGACCCGCATCGTCGCCCGAGACGTCAAGGTGACCACCACGCTCGGCACCGTCGACGCCGACCTCGCCCACTCCGGCGCCCTCTACGTCTCCGTCGCCGCCCGCGACCTCGGCCTCGACGTCTCCGTGCCCGCCCTGCCCGAACTCGTCCGAGCCGGACGGGAGATCCGCGCCGCGCTCCCCGCGCACGACGTGTACGGCGTCATCCTGTACGAGGAGCTCCCCGACGCCCCCGAAGGGCTCCACCAGCGCAACGTCACCGTCTTCGCCGACGGGCAGATCGACCGCTCACCCTGCGGCTCGGGCACCTCCGCCCGCCTCGCCCTGCTCGGCGACGACGGACGCCTCGCCGTCGGGGACACCCTGCGGCACGAGTCCGTCGTCGGCACCCTCTTCACCGGCCGCCTCCTCACGGCGGGCATCACCGAAGTCAGCGGAACCACCCACCGCACCGGCACCCACGCCTTCGTCCTCGACCCTGACGACGAGCTGGGAGCGGGGTTCCTCCTGTGAGCCCGCCCCTCTTCCTCGACGCCGCGACCATGGCCCGCCTCATGGGTCCCGCGGCGGTGACCGACGTCCTCGCCGACGTCCTGCGGGCCGGACTCGACCCCGACGCCGGACCGCCCCGCTCGGCCGTTCCCGTCCCCGCCGGTGAACTCCTCCTGATGCCCGCGGCCTTCGGCTCCTTCGCGGGCGTCAAGGTCGCCGGAGTCGCCCCCGGCAACCCCGCGCGCGGTCTGCCCCGCATCACCGGCTCCTACCTCCTGCTCGACGGCGCCGACCTCCGGCCGCTCGCCCTCCTCGACGGGGCCGCGCTCACCGAGCTCCGCACGCCGGCCGTCTCCGCCCTCGCGGTCCGCGCGCTGACACCGGCCGACCGGCCCCTGCGCCTCGTCCTCTTCGGGGCGGGGCCCCAGGCGTACGGTCACCTGGAGGCCGTCCTCGCCGTCCGCGAGGTCGCCGAGACCGTCGTCGTCGCACGCGAGCCGGTCGGCGGACGTGCCCTCGCCGGGTACGCGCGCACCCTCGGCGTCCTCGCCCGCACCGGCACGCCCGACGAGGTGGCCAAGGCCGATCTCGTCGTCTGCTGCACCACGGCGCGGGAACCGCTCTTCGACGGAACCCTGGTGGCGCCCGGCGCCACCGTCGTCGCCGGCGGTTCGCACGAGCCGACCGCCCGCGAGACCGACAGCGCGCTCGTCGTCCGCTCCGAGGTCTACGTCGAGGCGCGGACCGCCGCGCTGCGGGAGGCGGGTGACCTCCTCGTCCCGCTGTCCGAGGGGGTGATCGGGGCCGACCACATCGCGGGCGACCTCGCCGACCTGGTGACCGGTCGCCGGCAACCGTCGGGCGGACGTCCGCGCTTCTTCAAGAGCGTGGGCATGGCCTGGGAGGACCTCGCCGTCGCCACCGCCCTGTATCGGGCCGCCCGTTCGGCCTGAGGACACCGGCGCCCCGGTCCCGCGCGCACGCGGGACCGGGGCGTTCGCGTGCTCAGACGTCCTCGGGGAAGTGGCAGGCGACCTCACGCGCCTCGCCCGGCACGAGGGTCCGCAGCGGCGGTGCCTCGGCACGGCAGATCTCCCGCGCCTTGGGGCAGCGCGGGTGGAAGGTGCAGCCCGGCGGGGGAGCGGCGGGACTCGGCGGGTCGCCGAGCAGGGTGATCCGCTCGCGACTCCGTTCGGCCGCCGGGTCCGGCAGGGGTACGGCGGACAGCAGCGCCCTCGTATAGGGGTGGGCAGGGGCGGCGTACACCCTCTCCTTGGCGCCGATCTCCACGATCCGGCCCAGGTACATCACGGCCACCCGGTCGCAGACCCGCTTCACGACGGAGAGGTCGTGGGCGATGAAGAGATAGGCGAGGCCGAGTTCGCGCTGGAGCCGCTCCATCAGATTGACGATCTGCGCCTGTACGGAGACGTCGAGGGCGGAGACCGGTTCGTCGGCCACCACGAGCCGGGGGTCGGTGGCCAGGGCGCGGGCGATGCCGATGCGCTGTGCCTGTCCGCCGGAGAATTCGTGGGGGTAGCGGTCGATGTGCTCCGGGATGAGGCCGACCAGTTCCATCAGCTCCACGGCCCGCTTGCGTGCTTCGGTCGCCGTGCCGCCCTGTACGAGGAGCGGGTCGGCGATGATCCGGGCCACGGTCTGCCGGGGGTTGAGGGAGGAGTGGGGGTCCTGGAAGACCATCTGGAGGTCGCGGCGCAGCGGCTTGAGCGCCCGCTGTGACAGATGGCTGATGTCCCTTCCCTCGTACGAGACGGAGCCGGCGGTGGGTTCCAGGAGCCGCACGATCGTGCGGCCCGTGGTCGACTTGCCGCAGCCGGACTCGCCGACGAGGCCCAGGGTCTCGCCCGCCGCCACGTCGAAGCCGATGCCGTCGACGGCCCGGATCGGGGCCGAGCCCCTGCGGCGGCCCGGGAACGTGATCGTGAGGTCCCGTACGCGGAGGAGGGGCGGTGAGGGGGTCGTGGTCATGGGGCGACGCCTTCGTACGCGGGGAAGTGGCAGGCGGCCGGGTGTCCGTCCGGGCCGCCGAGGGAGGGGCGTTCGGTGGCGCAGCGGGTCCGCTCCTCCTCGGAGCCGACGGCGGCGCGGGGACAGCGGGGTGCGAACGCGCAGCCCGGTGCGGGTTCGAGCAGCGACGGCGGGCTGCCCGGGATGGCCCGCAGCGGGGCGTCGTCGGGGTCGTCGAGGCGGGGCAGCGAGTCGAGCAGACCACGGGTGTACGGATGGGCGGGGGAGGCGAACAGGGCGTCCACGGGCGCGTGTTCGGCGGCCCGGCCGCCGTACATGACGAGCACGTCGTGGGCGACCCGGGCGACCACCCCCAGGTCGTGCGTGATCATGACCACGGAGAGTCCCCGCTCCTGCTGGAGGCGGGCGATCAGCTCCAGGATCTGGGCCTGGACGGTGACGTCGAGCGCGGTGGTGGGTTCGTCGGCGATGAGGAGGTCGGGTTCGCAGACGAGGGCCATCGCGATCATCACCCGCTGGCGCATGCCGCCTGAGAACTGGTGGGGGTACTCGCCGGCCCGGCGCCGCGGTTCGGGGATGCCGACCTCGGCGAGTGCCTCGACGGCCCGCTCGCGGGCGGCGGCCCGGCGTGAGCCGAAGTGGACCCGGTGGTGCTCCGCGACCTGTTCGCCGACGGTGTAGTAGGGGTGGAGGCTGGACAGCGGGTCCTGGAAGATCATCGCCATCCGCCGGCCGCGGAGCCCGTTCAGCTCGCGGTCGGAGAGACCGAGCAGTTCCTGCCCGTCCAGGGTGACGGAGCCGGTGACCTCGGCGCCCGTGTGCAGGCCCATGACGGCGAGGGAGGTGACCGACTTGCCGGAGCCGGACTCGCCCACGATGCCGAGGGTCCGGCCGGGCAGCACGTCGAAGGCGAGGGAGTCGACGGCCCGGACGGGGCCGCGCTTCGTCGGGAAGGTGACCGTGAGGTCCCGTACCGACAGGAGGGGGGCGGAGTCGCCCATCAGTACCTCACTCGCGGGTCGACGACGGCGTACAGGAGGTCGACGGCCAGGTTGGCGACGACGATGAAGGTGGCGGCGAGCAGCGTCACCCCGAGGATGACCGGCTGGTCCCCGGTCGACAGGGCGCCGTAGAAGAGCCGTCCTATGCCGGGCAGCCCGAAGATGGACTCGGTGATGACGGCGCCCGCGAGGAGCCCGCCGAGGTCCATCCCGAAGATCGTCAGGATCGGTGTCATCCCGGCGCGCAGACCGTGCTTGACGACCACGGTGCGGCGCGGCAGCCCCTTGGCGCGGGCGGTGCGGATGTACGGCTCCGCCATGGACTCGATCATCGAGTTCCGGCTCTGCCGCGCGTACATGGCGGCATAGAGGAGGGCGAGCGCCAGCCAGGGGAGCAGCAGGTTGGAGGCCCAGGAGAGGGGGTCGCTGCCGAAGGGCACGTACTGCGGGTAGGGGAGCAGGCCCGTGACCCGGATCAGCCCGTAGATGAGCATCACCGAGGTGAAGTAGACGGGGAGCGAGGCGGCGGCGACCGCGCCGACCATCAGGACGCGGTCGGTGAGCGTGTCCTTGCGGAGTGCGGCGGTGACGCCCGCGGAGAGGCCGAGGAGCAGCCAGATCGCGGCGGCGCCGACGGCCAGGGACGCGGAGACCGGCAGCCGGTCGACGAGGAGGTCCCACACGCCCTCGCTGTTCTCGTAGGAGTAACCGAGGCACGGGAAGTCGCAGCGCAGTGCGTACTGGCCGGTGCCCAGCGTGCGGCCGGTGAAGATGCCGGTGACGAAGTCGGCGAACTGCCGCCACAGCGGGGCGTCCAGGCCCATGTTGGCGCGGATGGCCTCCAGGCGTTCGGTGCTGCACGACTTGCCGCAGGCCGCGGCGGCGGGGTCGGAGGGCAGGACGTAGAAGACGGCGAAGGTGACGGCGGCGATGGCGACGAGCACGCCGAGCACGCCGAGGAGGCGCCGGCCGAGGTAGAGGATCACGCGCCGCCTCCCCTCGGGTCGAGGACGTCGCGCAGTGCGTCGCCGAGCAGGGTGAAGGCGAGCACGGTGAGGAAGAGACAGAGGCTCGGGACGGCGAAGTACATGGGGTCCGTCTCGTAGTAGGCGACGCTCTCGGCGATCATCTGGCCCCAGGAGGGCGTCGGCGGGCGGACGCCGACGCCGAGGTAGCTGAGGGCGGCCTCGGTGGCGATCATGCCGGGGACGATCAGCGTCGTGTACGCGATGACGGGCCCGGCGACGCCCGGGAGGATGTCGCGGACGAGGATGCGCAAGGGGCCGGAGCCGCCGACGCGGGCGGCGTCGACGTACTCGCGGTGCTTGAGCGAGAGGGTCTGGCCGCGGACGATCCGGGCGATGCCGGGCCAGCCGAAGAGGCCGATGACCGCGGTCATGAGGACGATCCGGTTGACGTCCCGGGCCACCGACATCATCGCGATCATGAAGATGAGGGAGGGGAAGGACATCGTGAGGTCCATCAGCCGGGAGAGCGCGGTGTCGGTGCGGCCGCCGAAGTAGCCGGCGGCGATGCCGGCCGCCGTCCCCGCGACGACGACGATCGCCGTCGCGGAGAAGGCGATGAGCAGCGAGACCTGGGCGCCGTGCACGACCCGGGCGAACAGGTCGCGGCCGGTGACGGGTTCGACGCCGAGCCAGTGCTCCGCCGAGACGCCGCCGAGCGGCCCGATGGGCAGTCCGCCGAGGTATGGGTCGACGGCGCTCTTGTCGAACTCGTCAGGGCCCCAGCCGCCGAGCGCGCCGATCAGCGGGGCGGCCGCGGCGAGGAGAGCGAAGAAGGCGACCACGCCGAGGGAGAGGCGGGCGGCCGGGCGGCGGCGCAGTTCGGCACGGACGAGCTGCCAGGGGCCGTGGGCCGCGCGGGCGGGAGGTGGTGAGGCCGAGGTCACGGGGGACGGCCGGGTGGTCGGCACGGGGGACGGTGGAGTGGTGGTCACGTTCGGCCTCAGTTCCCGCTCTTCGAGGGGTCCTTGAGGCCGACGGTGGCGTAGTCGAGCTGGCCGCCGAAGGAGGTGTGGCCGAAGGCGCCGGCGATGTTGGTGCCGATGAGGAGGGGCTTGCGCTCGACGACGACGGGCGCGGTGGGCGCCTTGGCGAGGATCTTTCCGTCGAGTTCCCGCCAGGCCTTGGCGGCCTGGGTGGCGTCTGCCATCGCCGCGATCTCGTCCATGCGCTTCATCGTTGCGTCGTCGCGGAAGAGCGAGTGGTTGCCGGAGTTGCCCTTCTCCTTGATGAAGCGGCCGTCGAACACGAACGGCAGGAACGTGGAGCCCGAGGGGTAGTCGGGGCACCAGCCGGTGTAGACGAGGTCGGTGCGGTTCTTGGTGTCGCCGATCGTGTCGTAGAAGGCGGAGGGGTCGACGGTCTCGATGGTGACCTTGATCCCGGCTCGGCCGAGGGACTGCTGGACGGCCTCGCCGACGGCCTTGTCGCCGTTGGAGACGGTGATGCGGGTGGTGAAGCCGTCCGCCTTGCCCGCCTCCTTGAGCAGCTCCTTCGCCTTGGGCACGTCGCCGGTGAGCGGGATGCCGAGGGTGTCGGGCTGCTTGCCGCCGAAGAGGAAGCCGGGCATGAGCGCGGTGGCCGGGTCGTTGAGGGCGGGTCCGCCGGAGGCGGTGAGGACGGCCTCGCGGTCCAGCGCGTACTGCACGGCTTGGCGGACCTTGACGTCGTCGAAGGGCGCGCGCCCGGTGTGCATCTGCACCATCTCGGTACAGCTGGTCGACTCGGCGAGGAGGCGGGCCTTGATGTCCGGCTTGGTGAGCACCTTGGGGGTGGACTCCGGGCGGAGCTTGTCCCAGGGGACGGCGGAGGCGTCGGGGCCGGTCGCGGCGATGAGCCGGTCGTCGATCTGGTTGGCCTTGAGGCCCATGGTGACGACGACCTTGTCCGGGTACGCCTTGCGCACCTGGTCGGTCTTCGGGTCCCAGTGGGTGTTGCGGACGAGGACCAGCTGCTTGTCGCGGGCGTAGGAGTCGATCTTGTACGGGCCCGAGGAGAAGGGCCGGTTGTCGTACTGCGGGCCCTTGTCCTGGGCCGGGGGCACGGGCGCGAAGGTGGGCAGCGTGGCGGCGAAGGGGAACTCGGCGAAGGGCGTGCGGAGTTCGAAGACGATCGTGCGGTCGTCGGGGGTCTTCACGGAGGCGAGGTGCTTGCCGCCCGCCGGGCCCTGGTAGCCCTCGGCGCCGGCGAGGTAGCGGGCCGCGTAGTCGGGGCCGCCGGGCAGGTCGGGGGAGAAGGACCGCTCCACGTTGTGCTTGATGTCCCGCGAGGTGATCGGCGTGCCGTCCTCGTACTTCAGTCCCGGCTTGAGCTTGAAGGTCCAGGTTCTGGCGCCGTCGGAGGAGGTGCCGAGGCTCTCCGCGAGGTCGGGGACCAGTTCGCCGCCCTTGGCGCCGGGTTCCGCCTTGTAGGTGACGAGGGTGCGGTAGAGCAGGCGGGTGCCGAAGTCCATGTCGCCCATCACCCAGTTGCGGGCCGGGTCGAGATGGGTGAAGTCCTGGTTGGACAGGACGGTGAGGGTGCCGCCCTTCTGCGGGGTGCCGCCGAGGACCGCCCCGGCGTTGGCGGCCGCGGGGTTCTTGCCGTTCCGGGCGCCCCCGGACGTGTCTCCGCCGGAGCAGCCGGTCGCGGCGAGGGCCAGGGTCGTCACCAGGGCCGTGGCCAGGGTGCGCGTGCGCTTGTTCATACGGGGTCACTCCGGGGAGCAGTCGGACAGCGCCTGAGGCAGCTGGAATGTGACCGGTAACATAGTAATGTGAAATTGTACTGACAAGGTGTCGGGTCGGCCGTTACCCATCCGTGTCCGGAAGGCGGTCGGGGGCGACAGGGGGTGGTCGGGGCCTTGGCAAGGCAAGTGCAATGTGAAATATTACTGCCGTGCCCACGAGAGAAACCTCGGACGTCATCGTCATCGGCGCCGGCGTCGTCGGTGCCGCCTGCGCCTACTACGCGGCCCTCGCCGGCCTCTCCGTCACCGTCGTCGACCGAGGTTACGTCGCGGGCGGCACGACCGGAGCCGGTGAGGGCAACCTCCTGGTCTCCGACAAGGAACCCGGCCCCGAACTCGAACTCGCCCTCCTCTCCACCGCGCTGTGGACCGAACTCGCCGACAGGCTCCCGCCCGCCGTCGAGTACGAGGCCAAGGGCGGCTTGGTCGTCGCCTCCGGCGAGACGGGACTGCGCGCCCTGCGGGAGTTCGCGGCCCGCCAGGAGAAAGCGGGTGTCGTCACGCACGAGGTGCCCGGTGACCGGCTCCACGACCTGGAGCCCCACCTCGCACCGGGCCTCACCGGCGGCGTCCACTACCCCCAGGACGCCCAGGTGATGCCCGCCCATGCCGCCGCGCAGCTCCTCCGAGCCGCCGGCGACCGGGTCCGCCTCGCGCCGGGCGAGGAGGTCACCGGCCTCCTCACCGGCGCGGGCGGAGCGGTCCGCGGCGTGCGGACCACCACCCGCGAACTCCACGCCCCGTACGTCGTGAACGCCGCGGGCACCTGGGGCGGCGCCCTCGCCGCCCTCGCCGGGGTCCACCTGCCCGTCCTGCCCCGCCGAGGCTTCGTCCTCGTCACCGAACCCCTGCCGCGCGTCGTCCGCCACAAGGTGTACGCCGCCGACTACGTGGCCGACGTGGCCAGCGGCTCCGCCGCCCTCCAGACCTCGGCCGTCGTCGAGGGCACCCCTGCCGGACCCGTCCTCATCGGCGCCAGCCGCGAGCGCGTCGGCTTCGACCGGACGCTCTCCACCGAGGTCCTGCGCCGCCTCGCCGCCGGGGCCACCGCACTGTTCCCCGTACTCGGCACCGTACGGGCGATCCGGACCTACCCCGGCTTCCGCCCCTACCTGCCCGATCATCTGCCCGCCATCGGGCCCGACCCGCGGGTCCCCGGACTGTTGCACGCCTGCGGCCACGAAGGCGCCGGAATCGGGCTCGCGCCGGTGACGGGACGGATCGTCGCGGCCTGCATCACCGGCGACGAACCTCCCCTCGACCTCCACCCGTTCCGACCCGAGCGCTTCGACGCCACCGCACACTGAGGCGCGCACCCACCGTCACGAGAGGAGGGCCCGTGGCCCGCACCCCCATCGGCCTCGTCGGGGCACAGCCCGATCCGCCGTTCGAGATCACCTTCGACGGCCGGCCCGTCCCCGCCCTGCCCGGCCAGACCCTCGCCGCCGCCCTGTGGGGCGCGGGCATCCTGGCCTGGCGCACCACCCGGGACGGAGGGCGCCCGCGCGGCGCGTTCTGCGGCATCGGCCAGTGCTACGACTGCCTCGCCACCGTCAACGGAGAGCCCAACCGCCGCGCCTGTCTGGTCCCGGCCCGCCCCGGCGACGCGATCACCACCCAGGAAGGGCACGGCCATGACCGCCTCGGCGTCTGAACCCGACGACGTGGCCGGGCCTCCCTCGGCGTCCGAACCGAAGGGCTCGGCCGGGACCGTCGCCGACTCCCTGCCCGACGCGGCTCGACGCTCGGACGTGTCGTACGACCTCGTGGTCGTCGGCGCGGGCTCCGCCGGACTCGCCGGAGCCGTCGCCGCCTCCGAACTCGGCCTCTCCGTCGCCCTGTTGGACTCATCGACCCAGCCCGGCGGGCAGTTCTACCGGCACCCGGCACCCACCCTGGGCGCGGTACGGCCCGAGGCCCTCCACCATGACTGGTCCGCCTTCGCCGACCTGCGCCGACGCCTGGACGCGAGCGGCGTCGACCACCTGACCGGACATCATGTGTGGTCCGTCGCGAAGGAGACCGACGGAACATGGACGGCGCACGCGCTCACCGGCGCGGACGGAAGCGCGGACGCGCCCGTCCGGATCGGGGCGCGTGCCCTGCTGCTCGCCACCGGCGCCTACGAGCGCCAACTGCCCTTTCCCGGCTGGACCCTGCCCGGCGTCGTGGGCGCCGGGGGAGCGCAGGCCATGCTCAAGTCCGGGCTCGTACTGCCCGGCCGGCGCATCGTCGTGGCCGGCAGCGGCCCGCTGCTGCTCGCCGTCGCCTCGTCGCTCGCCTCGGCCGGCGCACGGGTGCCGGCGGTGGTCGAGGCGGCGGGATACCTGCGGTACGGGCGCACCCCCCGCGCGCTCGTCACCAACCCGCGCAAGGCGGTCGAGGCCCTCGTCCACGCCGCCGCGCTGGCCCGTCACCGGGTGCCCGTACGGCTCCGCAGCGCGGTGACCGAGGTGCACGGCACCGACCGGGTGGAGGCCGTCACGGTGAGCCGACTGGACCGCGACTGGCGGCCCGTACGGGGGACGGGCCGCCGGATCGCCTGCGACGCCCTCGCGGTCGGACACGGCCTCGTGCCCCAGATCGAGCTTGCCGTGGCGGTCGGCTGCAGCACCCGCGCGCTGCCCGACGGCACCCTGGGGCTCGCCCTGGACGCACTCCAGGAGAGCTCGGTCCCCGGCCTGTGGGCCGCGGGCGAGACCGGAGGCGTCGGCGGTGCGGAACTCGCTCGCGCCGAGGGAGAGTTGGCTGGCCGGGCGATCGCCGCGCGGCTCCTCGGCCGCCGTACCGGAGTCGGCGCGACCGCCGGACTCCGGCGGCGCCGGGACCGCATGCGCGCCTTCGCCGACGTCATGTCCGCCGCGCACGCCCCCGGCCCCGGCTGGACCGGGTGGCTGACCGACGACACGGACGTGTGCCGCTGCGAGGAGGTCCCGGCGGGCCGGGTCCGCGAGGCGGTCGCCGAGCTCGGCGCGCGAGACGCCCGGACCGTCAAACTCCTCACCCGGGCCGGCATGGGGTGGTGCCAGGGCCGGATGTGCGGCACCGCCGTGTCGTGCCTCGCCGCCGACGGAGCCACCCCTGAACCACCGTCCGAGCGACGTCCGTTCGCCGTTCCCGTCCCGCTGGCGGTGTTGGCCGCGCTCGACGGACCGCTGGACCCGACCCCCGCGTCCGACGGTCCGCCGGACCCGATCCCCGCGTCCGACGGTCCGACCGACCCAGTCCCTTCCTGAGACGTCACACACCATCGAAAGGTCGTCGAGATGAACACCACCACCTGGACCACCGACCGCCCCTGGCGCGGCATCATGGTCGCCACCACCCTGCCGTTCAAGGAAGACCTCTCCGTCGACTACGACGCCTACGCCGAGCACGTGGCCTGGCTGATCGCCAACGGCTGTGACGGCGTCGTCCCGAACGGCTCCCTCGGCGAGTACCAGACCCTCACCGCCGACGAGCGCGCCCGGGTCGTCCGCACCGCCGTCGAGGCCGCGGGCGACGGCGCGCGGGTCATGCCGGGTGTCGCCGCCTACGGCAGCGCCGAGTCCCGCCGCTGGGCCGAGCAGGCCGCCGAGGCCGGCTGCGGCTCCGTCCTGCTCCTGCCGCCCAACGCGTACCGCGCCGACGAGCGTTCCGTGATCGCCCACTACGCGGAGGTGGCCGGGGTCGGCATCCCGGTCGTCGCGTACAACAACCCCATCGACACCAAGGTCGACCTCGTCCCGAGCCTGCTGGCGAAGCTGCACGCCGACGGCAGCATCGTCGCCGTCAAGGAGTTCAGCGGCGACGTCCGCAGGGCCTACGAGATCGCCGAACTCGCCCCGGAACTCGACCTGCTCATCGGCGCCGACGACGTCCTCCTGGAGCTGGCCCTGGCCGGTGCGGTCGGCTGGATCGCCGGCTACCCCAACGCCCTCCCCGCGAGCTGCGCCGAGCTGTACCGCGCCGCCGTGGCGGGCGACCTGGCCACCGCCCGGCCGCTCTACTCCTCCCTGCACTCCCTGCTGCGCTGGGACTCCAAGGTCGAGTTCGTCCAGTGCATCAAGCTCTCCATGGACATCGCCGGGAGGCGCGGCGGCCCCACCCGCCCCCCGCGCCTCCCCCTCACCGGTGCGACCGAGACCGCCGTGCGTACCGCCACGGAGAAGGCCGTGGCCGACGGCCACCGCTGACCGGACCCACCGACCGGACTCACCGACCGGACCGAAAGGAACTCCGTGCGTACGCGTCATGTCTTCCACGCAGTCGACTCCCACACCGAGGGAATGCCCACCCGGGTCATCACCGGAGGTGTGGGCGTGATCCCCGGGGCCACCATGGCCGAGCGCAGGCTCCACTTCATCGAGCACCTCGACCACCTCAGGACGCTCCTCATGTTCGAGCCGCGCGGGCACGCGGCGATGAGCGGCGCCATCCTCCAGCCGCCCACCCGCCCCGACGCCGACTACGGAGTCCTCTACATCGAGGTGTCGGGCCTCCTGCCGATGTGCGGCCACGGCACCATCGGCGTCGCCACCGTCCTCGTCGAGACCGGGATGGTGCCCGTCGTCGAACCGGTCACCACCGTCCGCCTGGACACCCCCGCGGGTCTCGTCTCCGTCGACGTCCAGGTGGAGGACGGCGCGGCGACGTCCGCCACCTTCACCAACGTGCCCGCCTTCTGCGTGGGCCTGGACCGCGCGGTGGACGTCCCCGGATTCGGCAAGGTCACCTACGACCTCGCCTTCGGCGGCAACTTCTACGCCTTCGTCTCCCTCGACGACCTCGGGCTGCCGTTCGACCGCGACCGCAAGGACGACCTCCTCGCCGCCGGACTCGCGATCATGGACGCGATCAACGCCTCCCCGGACCGACCCGTGCACCCCAGTCAGCCCGAGATCGCCGGACTCAAACACGTCTACCTCACGGCGCCCGGCTCCGACGCCGCACACTCGCGGCACGCGATGGCCATCCACCCCGGCTGGTTCGACCGTTCCCCGTGCGGCACCGGGACCAGCGCACGCATGGCGCAACTCCACGCACGGGGCGAACTCCCCCTCGACCGCGACTTCGTCAACGAGTCCTTCATCGGCACCCGGTTCACCGGCCGGCTCACCGCCGGGACGGAGGTCGGCGGCCTGCCCGCCGTCGTCCCCACCGTCACCGGCCGCGCCTGGATCACCGGCACCGCCCAGTACTTCCTCGACCCGGACGACCCCTTCCCCGGAGGCTTCCTCCTGTGATCACCGACCTGTCCACCCTCGTCTCCCGCAACCCGGCCGACCCGACCGACGTGCTCGTCAGCCTCCCGGCCCCCGGCGCCTTCGCGGCCGCCGACGCCGTCGAGCGGGCCCGCGCCGCCCAGCCCGGCTGGCTGCGCGCCGGAGCAGCCGCCCGCTCGGCCGCGCTCGGCGCCGTCGCCGCCGGCCTGGAGGCCGCGGCCGACGAACTCGCCGCCCTCGCCGTACGCGAGGTCGGCAAGCCCCTCACCGAGGCCAGGGCCGAGATCGCGCGCACCGTCGCGATCTGGCGCTACTACGCCCAGGCGCCCTTCGAGCCCACCGGCACCGTCCACGAGACCGCGGCAGGACCCGGACTGCTCCTCAACCGGCGCCGCCCCCACGGCGTGGCCGGGCTCGTCACTCCCTGGAACTTCCCGTTCGCCATCCCCAGCTGGAAAGCCGCCCCGGCACTCGCGGTGGGCAACACGGTCGTCCTCAAACCTGCCCCCGAAGCCACCGCGTGCGCCCAGCGACTCGCCGAGATCGTCCGACAGGCCCTGCCCGAGCACGTGTTCGCCGTCCTGCCGGGCGGCCCCACCGAGGGCAACGCCCTCGTCTCCGCCGCCGACGTCGTCTCCTTCACCGGCTCCACCCCCGTGGGCCGGGCCGTCGTCCGCGCGGCGACCGCGCGGGGCGTACCCGCGCAGGCCGAGATGGGCGGCCTGAACGCGGCGATCGTCCTGCCCGACGCGGACATCGGGCGGGCCGCGGCCCACATCGCGGCCGCCGTCGCCGGGTTCGCGGGCCAGAAGTGCACCGCCACCAGCCGGATCGTCGCGGTCGGAGCCGCCCTCGACCCCCTGCGCGAAGCCCTCTCCGAGGCGTTCCGGGCCGTCCGGGTCGGAGACCCCGCCGATCCGGAGACGGTGTGCGGGCCGCTCGTCCAGGAGAGCGCGCGCGAGCGGGTCGTCGAGGCCTGGCAGGGGCTCCCCGTCCTCGCCGGCGCCACCGCACCGACGACACCCGGCTGGTACGCGGCCCCGACCCTGGTCGAGAAGGTCCCGCCGGGGCACCGACTGCTCAACGAGGAGGTCTTCGGACCCATCGCCGCCCTGCTCCCCGCCGACGACCTCGCCCACGCGGTACGGATCACCAACTCGGTGCCGTACGGCCTCGTCACCTCGGTCCACACGGCCGACCTCGACACCGCCCTGTACGGACTCGACCTCCTCGACACCGGCATGATCCGGATCAACGCCCCGTCCACCGGCGTCGACTTCCACCTGCCGTTCGGCGGGGCCAAGCAGTCCGGTCACGGCCCGCGCGAGCAGGGCAGGGCGGCTCTCGAGTTCTACACGTCCTCCCGGACGTACACCCTGGCACCCGCGGGCGCAGCGACGTGACATCGTACGGTGGTGACCGAGAACGAACCGAAGGGATCACCACCGCCATGGGGCACCTGACCCACCGCGACCTGAACGCTTCCCGCGAGCGGCTGCGCGACCAGGTCGCCCATGCCCTGCGCGCCGCCCTGATCTCCGGCGAGCTGCGGCCCGGCGTGGTGTACTCGGCCCCCACTCTGGCCGAGGACTTCGGGATCTCCGCCACCCCCGTACGCGAGGCGATGCTCGACCTGGCTCGCGAAGGGCTGGTCGAGCCCGTCCGCAACAAGGGGTTCCGGGTCACCGAGGTCGACGAACGCGACCTCGACCAGTACACCGAGATCCGCGCGCTCATCGAGATCCCGACGGTCGGCCGCGTCACCCGGTCCGCCACTCGCGAGGACCTGGAGGCGCTGCGGCCGGTGGCCGTGGAGATCGTGCGCGCCGCCCGCGAGCACGACCTCATCGGCTACCTGGAGGCCGACCGGCTCTTCCACCTCACCCTGCTCGGCCTCGCGGGCAACGAACGCCTCGTCGAGACCGTCGGCGATCTGCGCAAGCGGTCGCGCCTGTACGGGCTCACCGCCCTGGACGAGAGCGGCGACCTCATTCCGTCGGCCGAGGAGCACCTGGAGCTCCTCGACCTGATGCTCGCCGGGGACGCCGAGGGCGCGGAGGCGTGCATGACCCGACACCTGGGGCACGTCCGTTCCCTCTGGGCCAAGAGCGAGGGACCGGCCGAAGGCTAGGCCGTGCCCGTGGGAATCATGGCGGGACAGCACACCGGCGCGGCTACCGCGCCGGTGTGCTGCCGCGTACGACCGGTTCCGCCGGGAGCAGCAGCCCACTCGTAGGAGTGGCCTCGGGGTCCTCGACGGCGGTGATCAGCCGGGTGACGAGGGCGTGGGCGATGGCGGACAGGGGCAGCCGCACGCTGGTGAGGGCGGGCTGGATCAGTGTGCAGTGCGGCAGGTCGTTGAAGCCGGCGACGGCGACGTCGACTCCGACGGTGAGGCTGGCCGCACGGACGGCGTGGTAGGCGGCGAGGGCGAGCCAGTCGTTCGCGCACACCAGGGCGGTCGGGCGGTCGGGGCCGACGAGCAGGCGCTGCAGGGCCTGGGAGAGCGCGGCCGGATCGTCGTCGGGCACACCGACCTCGAAGGCGCCGTCGGGTGCCGCGGCCGCGGCCTGCTGCAGGCCGGCCCGCCGGTCGGCGAGCCAGGGCAGCGAGGCCGCGGAGTTCACGTAACAGATCCTGCGGTGGCCCTGCTCGAGCAGGAGGCCGACCAGGGCTGCCGTGGCGGCCGCGGAGTCGATGTCCACCCAGTTCTGCGGGCGGCCGGGGGCCGTGCGGCCGAAGGCGGCGAACGGGAAGCCGGCCTCGGCGAGCACGTCGACGCGGGGGTCGTCGTGCACCACGTCCGAGAGGACGAACCCGTCGACCTGCCGTGCCGCGATCAGCCCGTTGAAGGACTTGGCGACCGCCGCGATGCCCTGCTGGGGGTCGCAGCGGAACAGCAGGATGCGGTGGCCGACGGCGTCGGCGGCGCTCACCAGCGCCTGGAGGAAGCCGCCCATCAGGGGATTGGGGTCGGCGGGGTTGTCGACGGGGGCGGGATAGCCGATGACCTTGCGGGTGCCGGTGCGCAGACTGCGGGCGGACTGATCGGGCTGGTAGCCGAGTTCGTCGATGGCGGCGGTGACCCGGGCGAGGGTGGTGGCGCGCAGCCGGTGGGGGGCGTTGAGGGCGTTCGAGACGGTCTGGCGGGAGACTCCCGCGGCGCGTGCGACGTCCTCGATGGTCACCTGTCGAGCGGTCATCGTTCCTCTGGGGGCGGTGGTCGGAGGGGCTGGGGACGGCGGACGGCCGTCCCCGGCCCCTTCGTCGTTCAGTGCTCTCGGGTCAGGGTGAGCAGGCCGCCGGTCGGCACCGTCACCGGGTTCACCCCGGGGACGAGGTCGAGCACGGTCTCGGACAGGATCTCACCACCGCAGTCCTGTACGAGGGCGAGGGCCCGTTCCTGCCGGGTGGCCACGAGCAGCACCACGGGGTCGCGGTCCGCGTTGGCAACGAGCAGGGTCCCCGGGCCGTCCGTGCCGTCCCGGTCCGGGAGGGCGACGGGGAGCGGCGCGTAACGGGCGACCACGGTGGTGCTGCCGTCGTCGGCGCGTACCTGGGGGTACCCGAGGTCCGGGCGGGCAGGTTCCAGATCGCCGAACTGGAGGACATCGGCGTGGCGGCGGAAGACGCCGAGCCAGAAGCGCAGGGCGGCGGACTGGCCGGGGGTCTGCGCGGCGAGGTCGACGGAGATCTGCGGCACCGAGAACAGCGCGTTGATCAGGTGGACGGCCACGGACTCGGGTGTCTCGGCGGAGTTCCACATGATCATGTCGGCGTGCACGGCGAGCGGTCCCGCGGTGAGCCGGCAGTCGACGATGCGCTGGCGGTTCTCGGCGGGGCTGAGCGGGCAGTCGGTGGCGCGGACCATGGTGGCGTACGGCCAGAGCCCGGGGCCGACGTACGGCTGACGATGCTCGACGATCACGTCGGGCCGGGTGCGGCGCAGCCGGGCGTCGAGGTCGGAGAGCAGTCGGCGCACGCCTTCGTGGACGGTGTCGTGGTCCGCGCCGGCGGGCGCGGGCGGCGGGTCGGCGACGGCGAAGAGGTCGATGAAGTCGAGCTTCACGCCGTCCATGTCCCACTCCTCGACGGCGCGCGCGATCTTCTCGATCAGGTGGCCGCGGACCTCGGGGTGGCGGGGGTCGAGCACGGCCGCGTCCAGCTGCGGCATCTCGCGCAGGATCACGCCCTTGAAGCGATCCCAGGCGTCGTTGTGCCGGCCGATGAACGGCACCGCGTACCAGAGGAGGTAGGCGAGGCCGAGCCGGTGGACCTCGGCCACGTGGCCCGGGAAGTCGGGGAAGGCCTTCGTGTTGGGCTCCCAGTCGCCGCAGTGGCCGTATCCGCGGGTGCGGTCGGCGGTCTGCCAGCCGTCGTCGACGATGATGCTCTCGATGCCGAGGTCGGCGGAGAGGGCGGCCTGCTGTTCGACGGCGGCTGTGTCGACGTTCTGGTGGAGGCTGTACCAGGTGGAGTAGGCGGGCATCCGGGCGGCGGGGGCGACGCCGGGGTGGTCCACGCCCTCGGCCCACCAGTCGGTGACGGCACGCAGGGTGGTGGCGAAGTGGCGGCCGCTGAGGTCGATCCGCAGCCGCATCGGGGGCCCGTCCGGGGCGAGGTCCTGCTCGACGGTGAAGGCGAACTCCCCGCTCTCCTCCACGACACCGGCGCCGACGCGCACGGGCGCGGCGGTCTCTCCGGCGGCGGCCGTGCACAGGGCGCGGTCGTGGGCGCCGACCAGGCTGGTGACGGGGGCGCCGAGGGCGAGCGAGACCGTGCGGGGGGCGATCCACGACGGCGGCAGCCAGCGGGAGGCGTCGGTGTTCGGGGTCCAGTAGGCGGTGGCTCCGAGGCAGGGGACATGCCATTCGGCGCGGAGCGTGACGGCCTCCGCCGCCGAGACCTCGATCAGGGCCACGCCGTGGTCGACCTGGGTGACGGCGGTTTCCCACGCGTCGCTGCCGAGGCCGGTGAGATGGACGGTGAGCGGGGCCCCGGTGGAGTGGAGCAGCCCAGTGGCCAGCTGCCGGTGGACGACGGCGCCGGGGACGTCGTCGGCCGTCGCGTTGGGGCGCCAGACGGGGAGGGGCAGCTGCGGAGCGGCGTCGCCCCCCGCGCCCTCGGGAGCCGGGTGCGGTGATGCGGTGGTCACGGTGGTCACTCCTTGGTGGCCCCGGCCAGCAGGCCGGAGATGAACTGGCGTTGCAGGACGAGGAACAGGGCCATCACGGGGATGGCGGCGATGGCGCTGGCGAGCAGGACCTGCGCGTAGTTGGTGGTGGACAGCCCCTGGAGGGTGGCGGTGGCCACGGGCAGCGTGTACATCTCGGGGCTGCGGAGCGCGATCAGCGGCCAGACGAACTGGTTCCAGCCGCCGAGGAAGACGAACAGCGCGAGCGCCGCGATGATCGGCCGGTTGACCGGGATGACGATCCGCCACAGCACCCGCAGTTCGCCGGCGCCGTCGACGCGGGCAGCGTCGAGGAGTTCGTCGGGCATGGACCGCAGTGCCTGCCGCATCAGGAAGATGCCGAACGGCGTCACCAGCCCGGGCAGGATGACGGACTCGTAGGAGTCGATCATGCCGAGGTCCATCATCATCTGGAAGATCGGGATCAGCATCACCGTGTCGGGGATGACGAGGGTGCTGAGCAGCAGGACGAAGAAGAGGTTGCGTCCGCGGAAGTCGAACTTGGCGAAGGCGTAGCCGGCGAGGACGGAGACGACGACCGCACCGACGGTCTGGAGGCCCGCCACCAGGACGGTGTTGAAGAGGACCCGGGTCAGACCGATGGAGTCCTGGAGGCCCTGGAGGTTCTCCATGAGGTGGCCGCCGGGCAGCAGCTTCGGCGGCCAGGAGAACACGTCCTTGTCGTCCTGGGTGGCGGCCATGGCGAGCCAGTAGAAAGGGCCGACGCAGAGCCCGAAGGCACCGGCGAGCAGCAGGGTGAGCAGGGGGCCGCGGGACTTCATCGGCGCTCTCCCATCAGGCGGACCTGGAGGATGCCGAGGACGGACACGATCAGCGCGAGTGCGTAGGCGAGGGCCGAGGCGTAGCCGAAGTCGAAGTACTTGAAGCCGTTGTTGTAGAGGTACATGGTGACCGTGAGGGTGGCGTTGTCGGGGCCGCCGCCGGTGAGGACGTACGGCTCGTCGAAGAGCTGAAGCGTGCCGATGGTGGAGAGCACCACCGTGAGCAGGAGGATCGGCCGCAGCTGGGGCAGGGTGATGGAGAAGAAGCGGCGGACCGGCCCCGCGCCGTCGACCATCGCGGCCTCGTACAGCTCCTTGGGGATGCCCTGGAGACCGGCGAGGTACATCACCGCGTTGTAGCCGGTGTAGTGCCAGGTGATGACGAGAACGACGCCGACGCGGGCCCAGAAGGGGCTGCCGAGCCAGTTCACCGGGTCTATGCCGAGGAAGGAGAGGACCCAGTTCAGCAGTCCGGCGTCGCGGTTGAGGATCACGGAGAACATCACGCCGGCGGCGACCAGGCCCGTCAGCGAGGGGACGAAGACGCCGAGCCGCCAGAGCGGTCGCAGCCAGACCTTGGTGGAGTTGAGGCCGAGGGCGACGAGCAGGGCGAGGCCGAGCATCAGCGGCACCTGGACGACGAGGATCAGCGCGGTGTTCCTGAGCGCCGTCCAGAACAGCGGATCGTCCATGAGCCGCCGGTAGTTGGCGAGTCCGGTGAACTGCCTGGCGTCGCCGTTCCCGGTCGTGAGACTGATCCAGAACGAGGCGGCGATCGGGTACGCCTTGAAGATCGCGAACCCCAGCACGGCGGGCATGATCAGCAGGTACGGGACGGAGCCGCGGGTCAGCAGCCGGCGTCGGCCGGGGCGGGTGCGGCCGGGGCGTGGGGTGGCGCGGTGGCCGGGTGGGGTGCCGGCACCGACACGGGTGGCGGCGACGGTCCCGGTGGCGCGGGCGGGTTCAGGAGGTGCGAGGGCCATGGTCAGGCTGCCTGCTGCCGGCCGGTCTGCTGGGCGAGCTGCGCGGCGGCTGCCTTGAGGGCGCCGGCCGGGTCGGCACCCTTGAGCAGCACCTGGCTCTGGGCGTCGCTGGCGAGCTTGAGGGCTCGGCTGTAGTCGCTGGTGAAGTTGGTCGCCTCGGATCCGGAGGAGAGTGATTCGACGAGGGACTTCAGCACGCGCTGCCCGCCGTAGAAGGGGTGCGGCGCGTCGAACATCGGGTCCGCGTAGGCCGCCTTGAGGGCGGGGAAGACGCTGCCGGAGGAGTACATGCGGTTGATCTCGGCCGGCTTGGTCAGCGCGTGCTCGATGAAGCGCCAGGCGGCCTTGCGGCGCTTGCCGGCGGCGGAGACCGCCAGGTAGGTGGAGTTGACGATGACGCTGCGCCCTCCCCCGGGGACGGCGGCCGGCGGCTGCATGACGCGCCACTTGCCGCTCTGGGCGGGGAACTTCTCCGCCATGTACCCCACCGCCCAGGCGGCCTCCGGCGCGGTGGCGAGCTTGCCCTGGCTGACCAGCCGCTTCCAGGTGCCCTGGCCGGCGGTGTCGGCGAGCAGGCCGCCGTCGTTGAGCCGCTTGATGATCGTGAGGGCCTTGACCGCCGCCGGGGAGGCGAGGGTGACCTTGCCTTCCTGGTCGAAGTAGAAGGCGCCCTGGAGCTGCATCAGGTTCTGGAAGAAGTCCATGTCCTGGGTGGTGCCGGGCTTGTCGAGCCCGATGAGCTGGGCGCCGGTGGCGGCGCGGATCTTCGGTCCGGCGGCGATCAGGTCGTCCCAGCTGGTGATGGTGGCGGGGTCGACGTCGGCCTTCTCGAAGAAGTCATGGCGGTAGAACAGTCCGAGGGGGTTGACCTCCCAGGGCAGGGCGTGGACGGCTCTGTCCTTCCCTATGACGGTTGGCCACAGGCCTTCGACGAAGGCGTCCTTGTGCTTGTCGGCGCCGAGCCGGGACAGGTCGGCGATGCCCTCCGGGAACTTCTCCAGGTATCCGGGCAGGTAGTCGACGCCGATGTGGAGAACGTCAGCGAGGCCCTTGCCGCCCGAGGCCAGGCCGACGGTGATCTTGTCCCAGATGGCCGGTTCGCCGACGTCCTGGATCTCCACCTTGATGTCCGGGTTCTCCCGCTCGAAGGAGGGGACGACTCCGCGCAGGGCCTCCGCCGCGGAGGTCCAGCTCCAGACGGTGATCTTCCCGCTGTCGCCGTCGGCGCCGGCGGCGTCGCCGCCGGATCCGCCACTGCCGCAGGCGGCCAGGCCGAACCCGGCGGCGGATGCGGTGGCGAGGTGCAGGATCTGTCGGCGGGTCAGCTGGTGGGACATGTCGGCTCCTGGACGTCGGTACGAGTGTGGGTGCTGCTTTCGGTGCCGGTGGTGCCGGTGGTGCCGGTGGTGCCGGTGGTGCCGGTGGTGCCGGTGGTGCCGGTGGTGCCGTGGGTGAGGGTGCGCAGTGCCTCAGCGAACAGGTCCGCCGCGACGGGCGGGGTGGAGGCATGAGGAGAAATCCGGATCCACTCGTCTCGGCGAGTGGCGATCACCCCGGCTGCTTCGAGGGTGCGATGGACGGTGCTGGGGTCATGACCGGGGAGGCGGAAGGTGCCGATTCCTCCGCGCTCCCGGGGACCGAGCCCGTCCGACAGGACCTCGGCGCCCGCCCGCCGCGCCCGGTCGAGCAGTTCCGCGAGGGTGGCCCGGATCCGGGCGCCGACGACGGCCGGGCCGCCCTGGTCGAGCAGGTCGTCCACGGCCGCGCCGATGGCCGCGGCGGCCGGGAAGTCCGGATTGGTGGCCAGGTGGGCGGCGGCCCCGGGCAGTGAGGGCGCCGGATGCCGTACGGCGAAGGGCTCCGTGACACCGGCCCAGCCACCGAGCCCGGGAGCGAGACGCTGGCCGCACCGGTCGCGGATCAGCAGCAGTGCGGCTCCCCAGCCGGCCCGCAGCCACTTCTGGCCGCCGCTGACGAGGACGTCGGCGGCGTCGGCTTCGAGCGGGACGGCACCGAGCCCCTGGATGGCGTCGACGATCAGGAGCCGGTCGGGCCCGAGGACCTCCTTGAGAGCGGCGAGCGGGGCCACATGGCCGGTCAGCGAATCGACGGCGCTGACGGTGAGGGCGGTGACGTCGGGAGTGAGATGACGGCGCAGAAGTTCGGCGGTGATGTGGCGCTGCCCGTCCGGATCGACAAGGCGGACGTCCGGGCCGCCGCGGCCGGCGAAGCGAAGCCAGGGATAGACGTTGGCGGGGAACTCGCCGCGGGGCACGAGCACGGTGCCGGGACCCTGGAGCGCGGCGGCCACGGTGAACAGGCCGTTGCTGGTGGACGGGGCGAGGACGATCTCGTGGGGCCGGGCGTCGAGGAGCCGGGCCGCGGAGGTCCGGGCGGCGTCACCGAGGGCGAACAGCCGGTCGAGGTCGGCGGGGTCCGCGCGGCCGGCCAGTGCGGTCGCGGCGGCGAGCGCGTCGGCGGCCCGGCGGGAGAGCGGGCCGATCCTGGCGTGGTCGAGGTAGCCGGGCATCGGCCCGTGATCGGGGGCGGCCCGGCCGGACGCCGCGCGGGTGGCGGCATCGGACGGGACAGGGATTTGAGCGTTCAAATTCGGTCCTCTAAGTGTTCAACTGCATGACGATCCCTGGATTTGAAGGTTCACATTAGAGAGCACACGTCGCCCCGGCAAGAGTTCTGTCGAGGTGGACTTCCCCGGCCGAGCCTGCGCGTGGGTCTACCGGCGGCCGCGGGGCCGCCGGTGGTCGCCGGTGCCGGGACGAGGCAGCGCGGTCGTCGCGAGGAAGTCGTCGAGCATCGCGCTCTGTACCTCCTCCGGGAAGCGGGCGGGGTCGAAGAGGGCCTGGACGACGAGGCCGTGCGTGAAGGCGACGGTGGTGGCGGCGAGTTGTTCCAGGTCGACGTCTGCCGGGAGCTCACCGAGGTCGCGGGCGGCCTCCAGGTGGGGGAGCAGGGTCGAGCGCAGCCGGGTGTAGCGGCCGGCCTGCTCCGCGGTGAGGTCGTCGTCGGCGAGGGAGAGGTCCCAGGAGCTGACCCAGATGCGGTTGCGCGCGGTGTCGCCCGGAGTCAGCGGCAGGATGTCCAGCAGCATGACGCGCACCGTGGCGAGGCCCGCGGCGGGACGGGCCCGGCGGGGCCGTCCCGCGGTGCGCTTCTCCAGCAGGTCCAGGGCGTGGGTGATCAGGGCCCGTTTGGTCGGGAAGTAGTGCATGAGCATCCCGGTCGAGACACCCATCGCGGTCGCGACGGCGCGCAGGGTCAGCCCGCCGAACCCCTTGTCGGCGAGCACCTGCCACACCGTCTCGGATACGTCCTCGCGGCGGGCATCGCGGTCTCCAGGTGCGGGCGGCATGCTGCTAGCTTACGTACCGAACGCTTGTTACGCACCGAGGGAGCGATGCCCACATGTTCACTCTGCCCATCGGCGATGGTGCTCGGCTCCGCCCCCTGGAGCCCTGGCAGGCGCCGGAGTTCCTCGCCCACATCGACCGCGCGCGGGACAGCGTCGACCCGTGGATCCCCTGGGCGACCTTCAGCACCGACCTGCCGTCCGCCACGGCCACCCTCCAGCGCTATGCCGACCGGCAGGCCACCGACAACGGCGGGATCTTCGGCATCTGGCTGGACGGCACGTTGGTCGGCGGCGTCATGTTCACCCGCTTCGACAGCGCCTCCGGGGTGTGTGAGATCGGCTGCTGGCTCGAGAAGGCGGGGGAGGGGCGGGGCCTGGTGAACCGGGCCTGCCGGACGCTGATCGACTGGGCCTTCACCGAGCGGGGCATGAGCCGGGTCGAATGGTGGGTCGCGGCGCACAACGCCCGCAGCATCGGGGCCGCGCGCCGGCTCGGCATGACGCGCGACGGCGTGCTGCGGCGGCATTCT
The DNA here is from genome assembly GCF_036192275.1 of Streptomyces sp. NBC_00250. Taxonomy (NCBI): domain Bacteria; kingdom Bacillati; phylum Actinomycetota; class Actinomycetes; order Kitasatosporales; family Streptomycetaceae; genus Streptomyces; species Streptomyces sp. NBC_00250. The sequence goes on from NZ_CP108088.1 coordinate 7,992,636, forward strand.
CCGTACCGTGGGGTGCGGCACGACATCGAGGTCTGGTCGGTCCTGTCCGAGGAGTGGCCGTCTGCCGGGGAGGGGTCCGCGTCCGGCGTCCAGGCCGAACTCGACCGGCTGATGGGCGTGTTCGTCGATGCCTTCACCAACACCGGCGGCAGGCGGCCCGACCTCGGGGTCATCCGCGACGTCTTCATCCCGCAGGGGATGATCATCGCGAACGTCGGGGACGAACCGGTGATCTACGACCTCGACGCGTTCATCGAACCCCGCCAGAGGATGCTCACCGACGGGACGCTGACGGAGTTCTCCGAACGGGAGGTCGCCGCGCGCACCGAGATCTTCGGATCGATCGCCCATCGGTTCAGCGAGTACCGCAAGTCCGGCTATCACAACGGCGAGTGGTTCGAGGGTTCCGGTCACAAGACCACCCAGTACCTCCTGACCCCGGCGGGATGGCGGATGTCCTCGTTGGCCTGGGACGACGTGCCCGCCGCCGTCACCGGGTGACCGCACGGATCCGATCCCGGCGCGATCGAGGGCGAGGGCGAGACCGAGGGAGTGTGCGTGGTCGAGGGAGTGTCAGGGGCCGCACTCCGCGCTGGATGCGGCCCCCGACGGGGTCGCCTACGAGGTCCAGCCGCCGTACGGCACGGTGATCAGTTCCATGAGGTGACCCACCGGGTCGAGGAAGTACACGCCGCGGCCGCCGTCATGGTGGTTGACCGTGTCGGGCTGCTTCCGGTGCGGATCGGCATAGTGCTCGACGCCGTCCCGCCTGATCCGCGCGTACGCCGCGTCGAACTCCTCCTCGGAGACCAGGAAGGCGTAGTGCTGGGGGGTGATCCTGTCCGCGGGGATCGTGGCGAAGTCCAGCGTGACGTGGTTGCTCAGACCGACCGCGACGAACGGACCCCACTCGGCGGTGATCTCAAGGCCCAGCAGGTTCGCGAAGAACTCCGCGGATTCCCGGTTGTCCCGGGCGTGGACGATCGTGTGGTTCAACTCGACTGACAAGGAATGCCTCCGAAGGCATCTCCCGACACCTCCATGCCGCACCCGGTCGGTGACCGGCACGCGATGCCGCCGTAGATCCTATCCTGGTCGGTGCTGTCCAGGTAGCTGTCGCCCATGTGGCTGTCTCCCGGGGGCGATCGCTCTCATTCCCAGTCTATGGCGCAGACGGGACAGAGGTCGACGCGGAGCCCGGGAGGGCTTCGCGCGGCGGGCGACAGCCGTCACACCCCTGATGTGCCCGCGGCGGGATCCGCTCGCGCCAGTTGTGCCGCCGTGTGCTCCAGCAGCATCTCCAGAACCGCCGGATAGGCGCTGTACGGCATGCTCCGGGCGAGAAGGCCGGCCGTCGCGGCGATGTGGGGATGCGACGCGGCGGGCAGCCGCGCGTACGTCGACCGCCACATCGCCTCGTCCTCCGCGCGGGCCTCGTCCGTCAGGGCAAGCGAGCCCGCGTCCAGGGCGGCGAAGGCGAGACTCTGGTCGATGAACGCGTGATACGTGCGGACCGCCGCCGGATCGGACAGCCCGGCGCCCCGCAGGATGCCGAGCACCGCCTCGTCCACCGCGATCTCGCGGGGCCGGCCGCTCACCCGGCTGGCGGTGAGCACGGCCGCCTGTGGATGGGCGAGATACGAGGCGTGGACGGCCAGGCCGAGGGCCCTCAGATCCACCCGCCAGTCCCCGGTCGCCTCCCAGCTGTCGAGCGCCCGCCCCATCAACTCGTCCCCGATGGCGCGGGTCAGGTCGTCCATCCCGGCGAAATACCGGTAGAGGGTGCTCGGGTCTGCGCCCAGCGCGGTACCCAGACGGCGGGCCGTCAATCCGGTGATGCCGTGCTCCCGCAGCACCCGCAGAGCGGCCTGCACGAAGAGCTCCTCGGACAGGACGGTGCCGCCCTGGGTGGGGCGTCGCCGACGGCGCGCCCCCTCCGGAACCACCTGCTTGGCCACGCCCGCCACCCGCTCTCGTCGTCCGGTCGTCCTCCTGCCGCGTCCCGCCCGTACGGCGGTCGCATCCGGTCCGTACGCCGGTTTCTGCCCGCGACACGCCTTATGCCAACAGCATTGACCTTAACGTGTGCCATCCCGTTGCATCAGCCCTGCCCGGAGGCGTCCGCCTCCCCGCAAGGAAGGTGTTTGACGTGCGAGTACTTCTCGTGGGCGCAGGCGGCGTCGGAACCGCTGTCACCCGCATCGCGGCCCGTAGGGCCTTCCTCACCCACATGGTGGTCGCCGACTACGACCCCGCCCGGGCCGAGGCCGCCGTCGCGGCCTTGGGCGAGCGCGGCGGACGCTTCAGCGCGCTGCGCCTGGACGCGTCCGACCAGGAGGCGGTCGAGCGGGTGCTCACCGAGCAGAACTGCGACGTGCTGCTCAACGCCACCGACCCGAGGTTCGTGATGCCCCTCTTCGGGGCCGCCCTGGAAGCGGGCACCCACTACGTGGACATGGCCATGTCCCTGTCGGCGCCCCACCCGGAGCGTCCTCACGAGGAGTGCGGTGTGAAGCTCGGCGACGAACAGTTCGCGCTGGCGGGCCGCTGGGAGGAGAGCGGCAGGCTGGCCCTGGTCGGGATGGGTGTCGAACCCGGCCTGTCCGATGTGTTCGCCCGCTACGCCGCCGACGAACTCTTCGACGAGATCGAGGAGATCGGCATCCGTGACGGCGCGAACCTGACCGTCGAGGGCTACGACTTCGCCCCGTCCTTCAGCATCTGGACGACCATCGAGGAGTGCCTCAACCCGCCCGTGGTCTACGAGCGGGACCGGGGCTGGTTCACCACCGCCCCGTTCAGCGAGCCCGAGGTCTTCGACTTCCCCGAGGGCATCGGACCGGTGGAGTGCGTGAACGTCGAGCACGAGGAGGTGCTGCTGGTCCCGCGCTGGGTGGACGCGCGCCGCGTCACCTTCAAGTACGGCCTCGGCGACGACTTCATCGCCAAGCTCAAGACGCTCCACGAGCTCGGCCTGGACTCCACCGCCGAAGTGACCGTGCCCGGCAAGGACGGGCCGGTACGCGTCTCCCCGCGCGACGTCGTCGCCGCCTGCCTCCCCGACCCCGCGACGCTCGGGGAGCGCATGACCGGCAAGACGTGCGCCGGCACCTGGGTGAAGGGCACCAAGGACGGCGCGCCGCGGGAGACGTACCTCTACCACGTGGTCGACAACCAGTGGTCCATGCGCGAGTACGGTTCCCAGGCCGTCGTCTGGCAGACGGCCGTCAACCCCGTCGTCGCCCTGGAGCTCCTGGCCACCGGCGCCTGGGCCGGGCAGGGCGTCCTCGGCCCGGAAGCCCTTCCGCCGCGCCCCTTCCTCGACCTGCTGAACGCGTACGGGTCTCCGTGGGGACTGCGCGACCAGATGTGAGCCGGCTGCGGCATCGGGCCGCCGGCCGGTGCTCAGCGGTGCAGCCGCTGCTGCCAGTCCTGCGGGACACGGCCTGCCGGGCCCGGGGTGGGCTGGTCGGCCGGGTGGCCGCCCGGCGGCGCCAGCGCGGGGCCGGCGTCGTACAGGCCGTCGGTGGCGTAGTTCCAGTACCACTCTTCGCCGGGCTCGAAGCTCTGCACCAGGGGATGCCCGGTCGACTTCCAGTGCGCGGTGGCGTGCTGGGCCGGCGAGGAGTCACAGCAGCCGACGTGGCCGCACTGGGCACAGCGCCGCAGGTGGAACCACCAGCCGCCCACCGCGTCGCAGTCCGCGCAGCCCGCGCCGCTGGGCGGGACGCCCGGGTCGATTCCGTCGATTCCGTCGGTCTCGGTCATGCGGGCTCCTCGGCGGTCTCGGTCTCGGGCCGTGCTTCTGTCTCGGCTTCGGGCTCGGTCTCCGTCTCGGTCTCCGGGGCGGTCAGCGGCAGCAGCACCTGGAACCGGGTGTCACCCGGGACGGACTCGACCTGGAGGCTCCCGTGGTGCTTGCTGACCACGATCCGCCAGGAGATGTCGAGGCCGAGACCGGTGCCTTCGCCGACCGGCTTGGTGGTGAAGAAGGGGTCGAAGATGCGACTGCGGATGTCCTCGGGAACGCCGGGGCCGGTGTCGCGGAACTCCACGAGCAGCCGGTCGCCCTCCCGGGCCGTACGGACCGTCAGGGTGCCGTCGCCGCCGGTGCTCCCCATGGCGGACACCGCGTTGTCGATCAGGTTGGTCCACACCTGGTTCAGTTCCGCCGGATAGGCGGGCACGTCGGGAAGGGAACGGTCGTAGTCCTTGACCACACGCACCCGGCGACCGATCTTGCCGGACAGCATCAACAGGGTGCTGTCGAGGAGTTCGTGCACGTCCACGTCGCGGTGCGGTGCACGGTCGAGCTGCGCGTACTGCTTGGCCGCGTCCACCAGATGGGAGATCCGGTTGGTGGAGTCGTCGATCTCGTCCATCAACTGCTCGGTCTCGACCGTGTAGTTGAGCCAGCCGACGGCTCCCGGCAGGACGTCATCGGCCACGGTCGCCGCCACCTGCTCCAGCCAGTCCGTGTCAAGACCGGCCTGGACGAAGGTGGGTGCGATCCGCCAGCCCTCCGGGATGCCGTGGTCCTCGAGCCAGTCGGCGAGTTCGTCCTCCCGGTCGGACGCCTCCAGAGGGCTCAACACCGGTGCCTTGGCGACCCGTTCGGCAGTGCGCTCCTGGATCTCGATGAGCTCGGCGAGGGCCTCCCGGGTGTAGGGGCCCCGGGCGATGACGGACAGTTTGTGCCGCATCTTGCCGACCCGCTCCCGCAGGGCGGCGGTGGCCCGGACGGCCGCCGCCGCCGGGTTGTTCAGCTCGTGGGTGAGTCCGGCCGACAACGATCCGAGCGCGAGCAGCCGTTCACGCTGACCGATGGCGCGCTGAGTGTTCTTGGAGCCGAAGAAGAGCCCTTCCAGCAGGTGCGCCGCCATCGGGAACCATTCCCGCATGATGTCCGCGAACGACTGCGCGGGCAGCACGAAGAACCGGGTGGGCTCGGTCACCCGCATGGAGTTGTTGTACGTCTGCGGCACCCGGTCGCCCAGGTACGCCTGCATGGCACCCGCGTACACCCCGCGCTGCGAGGTGCGGCTCACCTCGACGTCGTCGCCGCCGACCCGGCGGTACAGGACGACGGTGCCCTCGATCATCACGTAGAAGCAGCCGGCCGGGTCGCCCTCGGTGTAGACGGGGCCGGGCCCGAACAACTCCACCCGCCCCTCGGCGCACAGCCGTCCGAGCTGCTCCGGCGAGAGCTTCTCGAAGAGGAACAGCGAGGCGATCTCGTGCTGGTCGCAGGGCATGACCCGACCGCTCATGACTGCTCCAGGTATCGGTGGACGAGCATCACGGCCATGGCTCCCTCTCCTACGGCGGAGGCGACGCGCTTCGCGGACTGGGCGCGGGCGTCGCCCGCCACGAACACGCCGGGAATGCTGGTCTCCAGGTGGTACGGCGGCCGGTCCAGTGCCCATTCGGGCGGCGGTCGCCCGTCCGGCGTGAGGTCCGGTCCGGCCAGGATGAAGCCGTGCTCGTCGCGCAGCACCGTCCCGTGGAGCCAGTCGGTCAGCGGGGCCGCCCCGATGAAGACGAACATCCACTGGGCGTCGACGGCTTCCGTGGCGCCGGTCCCGGCGTCCCGCAGGGTCAGCCGCTCCAGGTGTTCGTCGCCGTGCGCCGCCTCGACGACGGTCCTGGGCCGCACGGTGATGTTCGGCGCGTCCTCGATCTGCTGGATCAGGTAGTACGACATCGACGCCGTCAGGGACTCCCCGCGCACCAACAGCGTCACCGACTTCGCACCCCGAGCCAGGTGTACGGCCGCCTGCCCGGCGGAGTTCGCGCCCCCGACGATGTACACGTCCTGGCCCTCGCAGGAGGACGCCTCGGTGAGGGAGGAGCCGTAGTACACGCCGCGGCCGGTCAGGTCGGCGCAGCCCGGCGCCAGGAGCTGCCGGTAGGACACCCCGGTCGCCAGGATCACGCTGTGCGCGGCGACCTCCGAGCCGTCCGAGAACCGTACGACGCGGGCCGCGCCGTTCACCTCGAGGCCCGTGACCTCGCGCGCGGTGAGGATCTCGGCACCGAAGCGGCTCGCCTGGCGGCGGGCGCGTTCGGTGAGCTGCGCGCCGGACACGCCGTCCGGGAAGCCGAGGTAGTTCTCGATGCGGGAACTCTGGCCGGCCTGCCCGCCGGTCGCCGAGCGCTCGACCAGCACGGTCCGCAGTCCCTCGGAGGCCCCGTACACCGCCGAGCCGAGCCCGGCCGGGCCGCCGCCGATGACGACGAGGTCGTAGAAATCGGCGGCCGGTGTCGTCGCGAGACCCACCTGGGCGGCGAGCCCAGGGGCATCGGGCTCCACCAGTACGGTCCCGTCCGGGGTGATCACCAGCGGCAGCCGATGGCCGTCGACCCCGGCCGCCTCGAGGAGCCGCCGCCCTTCCGGCTCGTCGGAGGAGTACCAGCGGTAGGGCACCTGGTTGCGGGCCAGGAACTCGCGCACGTACGAGGAGCGGGCCGACCAGCGGTGCCCGACCACCTTCGTGGCGGGAACCGGGCGGTAGTCGCTGGAGCGCCAGGCCGTGAGGAGGTCGTCCACGACCGGGTAGAGCTTCTCCTCCGGCGGGTCCCACGGCTTGAGCAGGTAGTGGTCGAGGTCGACGACGTTGATCGCGTCGATGGCCGCGTTCGTATCGGCGTACGCGGTGAGCAGCACGCGCCGCGCCCCCGGATACACGCCGAGGGCCTGCTCCAGGAACTCGATGCCGTTCATCTGCGGCATGCGGTAGTCGGCGAGGATCACGGCCACCAGGTCGCCCCGCAGCTTCAGCTCGCGCAGCGCCTCAAGAGCGGACTCGCCGGATTCGGCCCGTACGATCCGGTACCCGCCGCCGTAGTGGCGCCGCAGGTCGCGGGCGATGGCGCGCGACACGCCCGGGTCGTCGTCCACCGTCAGGATGACGGTCCGTGCCGCGTCGGTGGCCTGTGCCATGCGGTCTCCGCCCTGCTCGCTCCGGACGACCGGCACGACGAGCTGCCGACACCGGCTCCTGCCCATCGTATGTTCGATCGCGGAGGACCGCTCCGGCACACGACACCGAGAGCGGCCCGGCCTGCCGGGTGACCGCGGAGACGACGGCTGGGGGCGCTCGTACCGCAGCGGGGGAGTCCCCGGACCCTCACTCCGGCGCAGATCAGGGGCGCCGCCCGGTCGGCACGTAGTACGGGCGGTTGTGCGCTGCCACGGGAGGCGACTGGTAGGTCCAGGCGCCGGCGGCCGGTGTCACCGCGATTCCGTCGGGTCCGTCGGTTCCGTCGCCGAGGAGGGAGAGGACGTCGGAGCCGAGATCGCTCTCCGGCGCGTGTACCGCCAGCCGTGCGCGGCCGGCGTGTTCGGGGGCGGCCAGGTCGTACCAGCGGTACGGCTGGTAGACGTTCATGGGGCCGGCCAGCAGGCGCCCCTCGCGGTCGGTGCCGTAGCCGGTGATCGGAGCGGAGTTGGCGGCGACGGGGGTGAGGCCGTCGAGGCCCGCCGTGATGTCGAGCAGGGGCCCCAGGTCTTCCCGCAGTGTGTCGTCCGGGCCGATCGCGGCCGCTTTGCATGCGACGTTCCAGGTCTCGCCCGCGGGCCCGTTGAGCGACGGCAGGCCGACTTCGAACCGGCCCGGGAACTTGGGCTCGGCGTAGAGTTCGCGCCCGGCCCTGATCGCGAACGGGTTGTCGCAGACGACGTGGACGCGAGCGATGCCGAGCAGTTTCGTCTGGTCCCAGCCCTGCGCGTACTGGGCGTAGCTCAGGCGGGGCAGCCGGCCCTCCGCGCCCGTCGGGAACGCGATCACGTTGAACTCGATCTCCTGGGTGACGCCGCCACCGAACGCGTACTGCGCGAAGTACAGCTGGTAGTTGAGCGAGACCAGCGCCCGCCCGTCCTCGAACACGGCGGCGGTCAGCTCCGGGTGGTGCTTGGCGAGCAGCTCGCGAACCGGTCCCGGTTCGACCAGCCAGTCGATGCCCACCTGGTGCAACGCCCCGTAATGGAAGGGGAGTCGGAAGGGATCGCTGACGGGCGGCAGGGGCAGCGGGGCGGTCATGCGGAGGCTCCTCGGGAGGTCGGTGATGTCTCGCTGGTCACGGAAGGCGGCGGAGGAGGATCGAGGGACACCGGGCGGTCGCGGGACGCCAGGTCCGCCTCGATGTGCTCCGCGCTGCGCAGTGCGAGCGCGGCCATGGTCAGCGTCGGGTTGGAGGTGGCCACCGAGGGCATGCTGCCGCAGCCGACCGCGTACAGACCGGGGTGGTCCCAGCAGCGTTGCCGGCCGTCCACCACCGAGGTGGCGGGGGAGTCGCCCATGATGTGGGTGCCGGCGGCATGGCCGGCCCCGCGGTATCCGTACGTGCGGCCGCCGTGCTCGAAGCGCCCCGGCCAGGCCGCCACCGGTGCGTAGTCGGTGTGGTCCTCTGCGCCGAGCAGCTCGAAGATCTGGTCCGAGACCGCCCGGGCCGCCACCATCCCCTCACGCACGTGCTCGTCGAGGTCGTACGTGACGAGGGGGCGGGGCAGGCCCAGCGCATCGCGCTCGTGCGGGTGGAGGGTGACCCGGTTCGCGGGGTCGGCGCTCTGCTCCATCTCGAACTGAAGGGTGAACTGACGGCGGATCCGGTCACCGACCGCCCGCCGCAACTCCGCCCCGATGAGGCCCCGTTCGGTGAGGAAGTGGTGCACGTCCGTGTCGACGGGTCCCTTCGCCCAGATCCAGCCCCACGTCCCGAACTCGACGCGGAACGGCGCCCGCAGGCGGCGCGCGGGGCCCGCACGGAAGCCCTCGAAGCCGGAGACCGAGCCGGGGCCCCGGTAGGGCCCGGCGTCCTCGGGCAGCAGGCCCCACGTCAGCAGGACCGGATGGTCCATCAGGTTGCGGCCGACCTGGCCGCTGCGGTCGGCGAGCCCGGAGAGCAGCAGCAGCCGGGCGTTCTCCACGGCGTGCGCGGCGAGCACCACGACGTCGGCGTGCGCGACGGACGCCCTCCCGTCGTACGAGCGGTACTCCACGCCCGTGGCCCGCCCGCCCGCGTCGACGAGGACCCGGCTCACCACGGACCGGTCCCGGAGCGTGACGGTCGCGCTCCAGCGTCCCTGCGTCTTGAGCGGGGTGTACTTCGCGTACGAGGGGCAGTGCGGGATGCAACTGGCACTGCCCGCACACCGGCTGTCCGGGTCCGGCCGCCCGTCCCGGCCGCGCGGCACGTAGCCGCGCCCCGCGTCGTACCGGGGATCCGGGACGCCGTTGCGCGCGTGCGGGGTGCCCACCACCCGCAGCTCGACCTCGCGCCGGGCCACGGGATCCTTCACGCGCCGCCCGTCGAGGCGGGCCGAGAGCACGCGGTCCAGACGCGCGGCCGGCAGGGCCCGCATCGGGAACGCGTAGTCGTCGGGGAAGGGCAGCCCGACGTGCTCGCGCTGCTCGTCGGCGTCGGCGGCCACCCCCAACTCCTCCTCGGCGGCCCGGTAGTGGGGTTCGAGATCGTCGTACGTGAGCGGCCACCGCCGCCCGTACCCGAAGGTCTCGGTGTCGAAGTCCTCCGGGAGCATCCGGGGCGCGAGGCCGGTCCAGACGTTGCCGGTGCCGCCGTTGGCGCGGACGTATCCGCTGGCGTACGGGAGCGGACCGTCCTGCCGGAGGTGACCGGACGCCCGGTACCCGGGGATCCCTTCCGTGCCGGCGAGATCCGACACGTCGGGCCAGGGGGCTGCCGGATGGGGCCGGAAGGGGAAGCCGGCGCTGGGCGGGTCGGAGGCCGGTTGCCCTTCGTGGCCGGGGCCCGCCGCGCCTGTGGCGTCTGCAGGGCTTGCGGCGCTCGCCGTATCTGCCGTATCTGCCGTACCTGTCATACCCGCCGTGCCCGCTGTGCCCGCCTCAAGGACCAGGACCCGTCGGCCGAGCCGGCCGAGCCGGTGGGCGACGAGCGAGCCCGCGACGCCGGCGCCCACGACGATGACGTCGTATCGCGTCACGGGCCGCTCCCCTCGGCCGTGGAGTCCCGTCCCGACCGGTCGGGCGCATCGGCCCAACTTCCGTAACCCCCGGGGTCGGTGGCGGGAGCCCTGACGCCGGCAGCCTTCCACACCAGGCCCTCGGCGTAGGCGCGCGGGGACACCACGTACGGCGGTGACCCCGGCCAACTGCCCGTGTACCAGAGGTAGGTCACCTCCCGGGCGGCCTGTCTCAGCTCCCCGTCCACGACATCGTCCGGTTCTGCGGGCACCTCGCGCAGCAGACGCCCGTATCGTCGGGGGCCGAGCCGCTCCGAGGCCACCGCACGGTACACATCGGTCAGCCCCGTGGCCGCCAGGTCCTCTTCGTCGAAACCGGTCAGCCGCGCCGACAGGGCGGTGAAGCGCAGTGTCTCGTCTGTGATGGGCACGCGGGCATCGGTGCCCCGCCACGTGCCGGGCCATGCGCCGCCTCCCACGAAGGGCTTGATCACGCCCCTGGGCGCGCCCCTGAGCGCTCCCCCTGAGAGGGCCGCGCACGGATGGGCCGCATAGAGTTCCCGGGTGGGCGGTGACGAAGAAGAGCGGGGGCTTCCCGGCTGGCGTGTGCTGGTCGTCGGAGGTGCGTCGGGGATGGGCAAGACCCGGGTCAGCCGGGCCTTGGCGCGGCGGTACGACGTCCCCGTCGTGGAGATCGACGACGTCGTGGAGGCGCTCCTGGCCGTGACCAGGCCCGAGCATCTCCCCGAGGTCCATTACTGGCGTACGCACCCCGAAGCCGCGCATCGGACCCCGGAGTCCGTGGTCGAGCGGCAGATCGCGGTCGCGCGGGCGCTCGTGCCGGCGGTCGAGGCGGTGGTGGCCAACCACGTGGACACCGATACGCCGGTGATCGTCGAAGGGGACTACGTCCTCCCCGGACAGGCGGGGACGAACGGGCTGGTTCGCGCCGTCTTCGTGCACGAGGACAGCGAAGCGCACGTGGTCTCCAACTACCTGGCGCGTGAGCCGAAGGAGGGGCCTCAGCACCATCGAGCGCGGGTGAGCGTCCTCTACGGACGATGGCTGGCCGATCAGGCACATGCCGTGGGAGTTCCGGTGGTCGCACCGCGCCCTTGGCACGACCTCCCGCACCGCGTCGACCACCTGGTCCGAACCGGGGGCCGCGGCGGCTGACGCCCGGACCACCGGCTTCTGCCCTGGGCCGCGGCGTCCGATCCGCAGCCGCACCCGCATCCCTGTCGGCGTCCGCACCGCATCCGTATCGGCGTCCGCGTCCGCACCCGCACCCGCGTCCGCACCCGCGTCCGCGTCCGCATCACGGCGCATCACGGTCCTGCTGCTCCATCTGGCAGGCGTCCTTCACGCCATACGGTGAGCGCGGCCCCCGAGCGGATCAACCCCGGGCACCGCGCATGGTGCGCCGACCTGCGGGAACTGAGACTCGCGCCATGAAAACCGATACCCGCAGACGTCCCGCGCGTCGTCGGAGACGTACCGGCTCCGGCTCCGTCGGACTCGCGTGCGCTCTGTCCCTTGTCGTGGCACCCGCGCTCATGCTCGGCCCGGCTGCGTCCATCGCGCTCGCCGCCCCCCTTCCCGGTGGGCTCGGCCCCTGTGTCCCCGGGGACTGCCCCGACGACTTCCCCGAGATCGACAACGGCGACATCGCCGGGCGTGACAAGGCGATCAACATCTTCGTGGGGGAGGACTTCCTCGTCCGTGGCCGGGCGGCCGAGGCCGAAGGACGGGTCGTGGTCCTGGACGACTTCGACCAGAACAAGGACGCGGAGGCCGGCGGCAACTACAACCTCGGCATCGTCGGCGTCGGATCCCGAGTGCCCCCGCCCGACGGATCGGACTTCCTCACCACCGGCGGAGGCGTCACCGTCGCCGCGGGCCAGACCCTCGACACGAAGGGCGGCATCGAGACGGAGCAGGGGATCGTCCGTCACGCGGGCCCGGTCTCGGGCACGGTGACCGGCACCCTCGTCGAGGACGCGAACGCCGTCGCGCCGTACGCCGGGCTTCGCGACCAGCTCACCGCCGCCAGCCGCTGCTACGCCCGGGTCGACGGCCAACCGAGGACGCCCACCGGCACGGCGGAGAACCAGGGCGGCCAGACGCTCTTCACCGGTGACGGACGTTCGCAACTCCAGGTCTTCAACGTCGAATTCAACCTCACGACCCCGTCCGGGCAGCAGCAGGGCATCGTCTTCGCGAACATCCCCGACACGGCGACGGTCCTCGTCAACGTCCTCGGCCCCAACCGTACGCTCAGCACCTACAGCGGCGGCATCGACGACGACACGGACCCGCTGAACGCCTACCGCGAGCGACTGCTGTGGAACTTCCCGGACGCCACCTCGGTGAACCTGTCCGGCACCGGACAGTTCCAGGGAAGCTTCCTCATCGGGGAGCAGTCGTCGAGCACGACGGTCACCCTGCCCGGCATCAACGGCCGGTTCTTCACCACGGGGTCCCTCACCCACACCAGCGCCGCCACGGGCGGCGGCGGCCAGGAGTTCCACGCCTACCCGTTCAACGGCGACCTTCCGAACTGCGACGGGACCAACACGGTCACCGGTGAGGTGCGGGTGGTGAAGACGGACGTGGAGTCGGGTGAGGTGCTGCGGGGGGCTTCGTTCCAGCTGTGGGAGGAGACGAACGGTGTGCTGGGTCTGCAGACGAGCGGCCCGGACCCCGACACCGTGGTCGGTGGTCCCTGCACCACCGACGCGGAGGGTGTCTGTGAGCGGACGGTGGAGACGGGGACGTACTACTGGCAGGAGACGGATGCTCCTGACGGGTACGACCTTCCGACGTCGCCGGTCTTCGGGCCGCTGGAGCTGACCCAGGAGAACGCGGCGGCGGGGGTGTCCGTCACGGCGTCCAACAGCCGCACGCCGGTCTCGCCCGGTACCGGCTCGGTCAAGCTCCTCAAGTCCGACGCGGACAGCCGTCTGCCTCTCAGGGGCGCGACGTTCGAGCTGTGGGAGGAGACCAACGGGCGCACCGGATTGCAGACGGGTGGCACTGACCCCGACACCCGGGTCGGGACTCCGTGCACCACCGGCGTCGCGGGCCTGTGCTCCTTCGACGAGCTGGACAACGGCACCTACTACCTGAGGGAGACCGCCGTCCCGGACGGCTACGTCCTGCCCGCCGATCCGGTCACGGGACCCTACGTCGTCAGCGGTGACCAGAAGGTCGTGCTGGCCAGGCTGGACAACAGCCGAGCCGACGAACCCTGCGAGGACGGGGGATACGGCGACCAGGGGTACGGGGACCAGGGATACGGCGACCAGGGGTACGGCGACTGCCCCGGCGGCAAGGGCCGTACCGGCAAAGCCTGAGGAGCCACGAGCCACGAGCCACGAGCCACGAGCCACGAGCCGCGTCCACCGTCCGACGTGACGGTGGGCGCGACTCTCCGCACCTGAGCTGTCCGAGCCCGCGCATCCCGCGTCGGCCAGAGGCTTCCCGAGTCACCCGTTTGTCCACCCCGCCTGGCCGGAACGCTGCGGGCGGGTTTGTCTGAGTCCAATCGCGAGGAGGCACCCGTGCCGGAGGACGAAAGCACGAACGAACTGGCCGCACTGCGAGCCCGGATCGCCGCGCTGGAAGCAGACGCGGCCCGCCCGCCACGGCGCCATCGCGGCCGCTCGTTCCTGGCCGCCGTCCTGATCGTGATCGGATGCCTGCTCGCCCCGCTGGGCATCGTCGCCGCCTGGACCGCGGACATCGTCGGCGACACCGACCGGTACGTCTCCACCGTCGCCCCTCTCGCCTCCGACGAGGACGTGCAGGTGGCGGTCGCGAACCGGGTGACGGGCGCGGTCATGGAGAAGATCGATCTGGAGGACCTCCTGGAGGGGGTCGCCCCCGACCAGCGTCCGCTGCTCGCCAAGGCGCTGGGGAAGCTGGGCGGATCGCTGGAGAGCGCGATCCGGAGCTTCGTCCACGAGAAGACGCAGGAGGTCGTGGCCTCGGACGCCTTCGCGACGGTCTGGACCGACGCGAACAGGGCGATCCACACCTCGCTCGTCCGTGCCCTGACGGGCAGCGGTGACGGAGCCGTACAGATCAACAACGACACCGTGACCGTCGACCTCGCGCCCGTGATCGAACGGGTCAAGGAACGGCTGGTCGACTCGGGGCTCACCATCGCCGGCAAGATCCCCGAGATCCACACCGACTTCACCGTCGTCAAGTCCGAGGACATCGGCAAGGTCAAGACCGGATTCCGGCTGCTGCAGATCATGGGGGTGTGGCTGCCCCTTCTCGCCCTCCTGCTGATCGCCGCGGGCATCCTGCTCTCCACCCACCGCCGTCGCACCCTGATCGCCTCGGCACTCGGGCTCGCCTTCGCGGCCCTGGTCCTCGGCGTCGGCCTGACCGTGTTCCGTACGGTCTACCTCAACGCCCTGCCCGACACCGTCTCCCAGCCCGCGGCCGAGTCCGTCTACGACGCGCTGATCCACTTCCTGCGCACCACGGTCCGCATGGTCATCGTCCTCGGCGTGGTGCTCGCCCTGGCCGCCTGGCTCACCGGCCCCAGCCGCCCCGCCGTCGTCACCCGCCGCATCTGGAACTCCGGCATCGTCGCCACCCGTACCGCGGCGGAGGGATTGGGCCTGCGCACGGGACCGGTCGGCCCGTTCATCCGTCGCCACCGCAAGTGGATCACCTGGATCCTGGTCGGGATCGCCGTACTCGTGTACATCCTGTGGGACCACCCCACCGGCTGGGTCGTCGTCGGTCTCGCCCTGTGCCTGCTCTTCGCCTTCGCGGTGACCGGGTTCCTCGCGGCCGAGCCTTCGGACGCCGACGCCGACGCCGACGCCAACGCCGATGGCGATGGCGAAGCGCGGACGCAGGCGTAGGGGCGGATGCCGGGAGAAGGCCGCATGTCGGCCCTTGCGACACGATGGCGACTGCTGCGTGCGAGGGCCGAGGCGCGCCTGCCCGTCCTGACCGAGATCGCGAGCCGGTTGTTGTCCGGGAACCTGCTGGACGCGGGCACCCGGCTGGCGGCTCAGGCGTTCCTGGCCGCCGTGCCGCTCCTGTTCGCCGTCGCGGCGTTCGCCCCGCACTCGGTACGTGACCAGCTGCGGGAGTCCCTGCGTGCGATGTTCGGACTGAGCGGTCGTTCCGACGTCGAGCTGCAGCAGGTGCTCGGTGACTCCGCCGACGGCGACTTGAAGGAGACGACGGGTACGGTCGGTCTGGTCGTCGCGCTGGCCTCGGCGACCAGTTTCAGCCGGGCGATGGCCCGGGTCTGCGAGCGGGCCTGGGCGCTGCCCAAATCCAAGACGCGGGTCGCGGTCTGGCGTTGGTTGGTGTGGCTGCTGGCCCTGCTGCTCGTGGTTCTGATGCAGGGGCCGATGCGGGACGGCTTCGGGGCGGGCCTGTGGGTCGGCGTGCCGGTCTTCTTCCTCGTGAGCACCGGGATCTGGATGTGGACCCAGCATCTGCTCCTCGCCAACCGCGTCCGATGGCTGCCGCTGCTGCCGGGTGCGGTCCTGGCGGCGACGGCCACGAGCGGGCTGGCGCTGACGGCGCGCCTGTACATGCCCAACGCGTTCAACAGGGCGCTGGGGGAGTACGGGTCCCTGGGCCTCGTCCTCACCATGCTGTCCTGGCTGATCGTCGTGTGCGCGGCGGTCACCTTCGCGTTCACCATCGGGGCGGTGCTCGCGCAGGAACCGCCCCTGTGTCACTACCTGGGGCCGAAGGACGAGGGGCCGAAGGACGAGGAGCCGAAGGACGAGGAGCGGACAGAGGCGGACGATCAGGGTCCGACGGAGGAGCCCCCGGCCGGGAACACGTGACCTGCCGCTTCCGCGGCCGCCGCCGATCAGGCCCTCGCTGACCGGCGGCGCCGGGGTCCTCAGCCCGTGTGGAGGATGCGGAAGCGACCTGGTTCCGCCGGATCTCGATCGACGACCTGGACGGGCGGCCAGGCCCACTGCCACACGCCGATGCCCGGCGGCCGGGAGAACCGGATCTGACCGCGGGTGCCCTCGACCGCGACGCTCGGCCAGGATTCGGCGATGCGCTTCCGGTCCGTGCCGTGGGAACGCAGCACATCGGCGAGGACGGCGATCGTGTCGTAGCCCTCGAAGGCGACGAAGGAGGGCGCTTCGCCCAGCCGTTCACGGAGGGCCGTACCGACGCGCGCACCGAGTGGGCCGAGCCGCTCGGGGAGGTAGCGCAGGAAGGGGATCCCGGCGCCGTCGGCGCCCAGGAGCGTCGCCCATTCGGCGAACTCCGGCTGCCCGGCCGGAGCACCCAGCACGGTCTCGGCGAGGCGCGGGTCGCGGCGGACGGCCTTGACGATCGGCACCGCCGGCTCAGGGTGGCCGACCAGCAGAAGGAGCGCGGTCGTGCGGTGCTCGACGAGTGCGTCGCACACCGCCGCGGGGGTGAGCCCGCGCATGTCGAGCTCGATGACCGTGCCGCCGCGTGGGGCGAGGTGATCCCGCAGAATCCCGGCCCCGGATGCCCAGTAGACACTCGGATCGGCTGCCACGGCGATTCGGGTGTGGCCGGCGCCGAGGAGGAAGTCAGCGTAGATCCGCCATCCGTGGGACTGCGCCGGGGCGACGCGTGTGACCCATTCCGTCGGCTGGTCGGTGAGCGCGTCGAGAACGGCTGACGAGCAGAGGAACGGCACACCGAGGGCATCGGCCCTGGCGGCGACGGCGCGCGCGACGACGCTGTGATACTCGCCGACCACGGCGGCCACGCCGAGGCCCGCCAGTTCGTCCACGGCCGCAGCGGCCCTCTGGGGATCGGCGGCGGTGTCCCGGACCATCAGTTCGACGGGCCGTCCGGCGATCCCACCGGCGTCATTGACCTCGCGTACGCCCAGTTCGAGTCCGGCGAGCACGTGCCGGCCCGCCTCGACCCAGCCGGGCCGCGTCAGCGGAACGAGAGCACCGATCCTGACGGAGGAGTCGGACGCTCCGTCAGCGCGCTCCGCTGCGGGCGGCGATGGTGGTGTGTGCATGCGGCGCGTCTCCCGAGTGACGAGTCGGTCGCCACTCGCCCGGACAGCAGAGTGAACGTCAGTGGCGCCGAGAGTAACCGAGCGTCTGGTCGAGCGGCCGGGGGAGGGGTGGCGTCACGGGCGCGACCGACATCGAACGCCGGGCGGCAGCGACGAGAGCACGCCGGTGCGGTGGGAGTCTGCACCGCCGGTCACCCTCGCGGGGGACCTTGAGCATCGTCGGCTGGAAGGCTTTCACGTACTACAGGTACCTGACATTCAGGCGACACCGGTCCGCCAGTACGTCATGTCCCGGGAATGGCCTGATGGAAATCGGCCACCCGTAGCACGCAACCATGAGTCGTCAGTCGCGACAAATTCCGTCCGTGCTCGGAAAGCTGAAAGGCAGGTCAGATGGATCACGACTCTGCAGAGCTCGCGACCATCGGCGGTCTGGCGATATCGCTCGATCTCACCCGAACCCGACAACTCCAGTCAGCCTCTGCTCCGCACTCGCCCTCCCGAAGAGGCCTGTTTTCACCTGCCGCGCGGGAAATGATGGTTGAATTTTGTGCAGGAGTCGCCACGTCGTTCAGCGCGACCCGGGGATCAAATGGACTCGATCAACCGAGAGGATAGACATGCGCCGTTCTGCCGCTTCGTTCGCCGTTCTCGCCATGGCTGCGACCGGAGTCATAGGTCTGGCCCCTAGCGCATCCGCCGGATCCTATGGCTGTGCCGGGTCCTTGGTCTATTCAAGGAATTTGATGGGCGTGGACGGAAGCGTGTGGTCCACCGCTCAAATTTACTACTCTTCGGCCAATAATGGCACCAACTGTGCGGTCTTGGTCGCCAAGAAGTGGGCGGGCATCAAGCACCCGATGGGCATAAACCTGTCGGTTGACGGGCGCGCCGGCGTTCAAGTGAACAATGGCCAGTTCTCCTCGTATGCCGGCCCGGTGATCCAGAAGAATACGAATGGTCACTGCGTGACCAGCAATTTCTTCGAGGACGCTCCCAACGGTAGTAGCTCGTCCAATGACGAAATTGCCCACGTCGCTTGCGGCTGAGTTCACCGCCCGGCGGGCGTGTGGGACCGGTGGTGACCCAGGTGCCGGCGCCGTAGGGGCGCGGTCGGCGAGGATGGGGACACCTGACGCTCGCAGATCCGGATGATGCGGCGGGCGCGGGCCGCGGGCAGGTCATGGACGGGGCCCGACAGCGCGGGCGAGATCCGTAGGACCTCGCCCGGGGGGTCACCGGAGCGGCGAACGCACGCTAGCCTCGCGCTTTCACGAGGTGGGGTGTCCGAGGCTTGATCAAATAAGTGGATAGTGCTCCTGACCTGCAACGATGGGACTCGTCGAGGGTCCTGTTGGACGTGGCCCTGGCGGTCGCATTGGGCGGGGACTGCCTCGCGGATGTCGGCATGCTGCGGGCCGAGCCGGCCGTGTTCGGGCCGGTGGCCTCCGATCCGACGGTCTCCCGCCTGATCAACACCCTCGCAGCCTCCAGCCAGAAGGCCCTGCAGGCGACTCGTTCCGCACGGGCCCAATCCCGCGAGCGGGTCTGGCAGCTGGCCGAGGGCAGTGCGCCTGATGCGGGCGGGACGGTGACCGTCGACCTCGACGGGGTGCTGGTGATCTCGCACTCCGACAAGGAGGACGCCGCACCCACCTGGAAGCGGACCTACGCGCACCATTCCTTGATGGGGTTCGTCGGCCACGGGCAGGGCGGCCACCGGCTCCCCGCTCCCGCCGCTTCCGTGGTCGACGAAGGCCATCAGAGGATGGTGTCCGAAGGTCTTCTTCCAGGTCGCGGTGGCGTCCTGCTTCTCGGAGTGAGCCGGCACGAGCACCCCGTCCAGGTCCACGATCACCTGCCCCGCGGCATCCGGCGCCGCAGTGCCGGCCAGCTTCCACACGTGCTCGCGCACGCCGGCCCGAGCGGTCCTGATCGCGGACAGGGCCTTCGGCCCGGCTGCGGCGAGGGCGTCGACGAGCCGGGAGACCGTGGGGTCGGAGGCCACCGGCCCGAACACGCCGGGCTCGGCCCGCAGCGTCCCGACATCCGCGAGGCAGTCCCCGCCCAGCGCGACCGAGAGGTGCTGCGCCTGAACGTCGCACGCCTCTACGGATGGCCAGCCACCGCCACCACGTACGAGCACGTGGAGCAGTGGCTCCGCTCGCGCTACTGCACGATCGTCTGGCACCGCACCCGTGCGTCGGGCACGCTCGTCGACCTGGTCGCCGCCGACTCGATGCCGTGCCCGGCCGGCGTCGCGCTCTACGGGACGGGCCCGGGACGCGTCGCGCGCCCGGGACCGTCCCGTATCGGTGCAGGTCAGCGGACCTGGACGGATGCGACCAGGGTGTTTAGGTCCGGCCAGAGCTTCTTGTTCGTCTCCGGCAGTACGACCCACAGCACCGAGGGGCGGACCCGCCCGGTGTCGACCACGAGGACCGCGTTCAGGTCCATCGTGGACGGCACCCCGCGTTTGTGGAAGTGGATCTCGCTGACCAGCAGCCAGGCGTCATGTCCGTCGACCTTCAGCGGCTGCGAGGCGACGTCGACCAGGATCGCCTGGTCGCGGGGGTACTCGTAGCGCCGCCGCTCGTCCATCACCGCGCCCGCCACGCCCCGCAGCTCCCCGGTGCCGCCGGCCGCGGCCATGATGTCCTCGTCGACCTGCGTGGACTTCACGAGTGCGCGCTGGCGCCCCTCCTGCTTGCGGGTGAAGCCGTCGAAGACCGGATCCTGCGTCTTGCTCCGGTCCCACGTGCCGCCCAGCTCCGCGTACTCCAGGGAGGAGTCCGTGACGGTGCCGATGACCGGCGAGCCCTCGCCCGGGTAGTCCGGCACCTTGACGGTCCCGGTGAGCCGCCGCTCCTCGGGCAGCGGGGAGGCGCCGGGGGTGAGAGTGGGCACGGGGATGCCCCGCTGCGGGGCGTCCGCGGTGCTGCCCGCGCAGATGGCGGACGAGGAGTCCGGTGTGCTGTGCGCCTGCTGGACCACCTTGCCGCCGACCAGCACGGTGCACGTGAGAGTGCCCCCTTCCTGGTCCTCGCGGCTTCTGACGTCCAGATAGAAGTCGGCGCCCGCCGCCAGCTCGACGGTCTTGCGGTACGGCAGGATGACGACCCCGTGGGACTCGTGGTTGCCGTTCGCCTCCCCGACGGTGAGGTTCACCGAGGGGTGGTCGCCCGTCGCGATGTAGGTGACCTCGACCCGCCGGGATTCCTTGTCCGGGGATGCCCCGTCGTCGCTCGGGTCGCCGACGGCCAGGGCCAGGCCCACCGCGCCGAGCGTGACCGCCTCGAAGAGGATCACCAGGGCGCCGACCAGGTAGAACCCGCCCGGGATCCGGTCGAAGGTCTTCTTGCCGCGGCCGGAGTGGAACTCGCGTCTCGGCTGGGATGTCTGCGTCATGTCGTCCTCCCCCTCACGCCCGGCCGCTGTCGCCGGACCGGCGGTCGGCCGGCTCGTCGGCGAACCGCGTGGCCAGCAGCCCCGCCTCCCGCGCCTCGTCCAGCACCCGGTGCAGGTCCTGGAGCCGGGACCGGTCGGCGAGCCCCTCGATCTCGGCGACGGCCAGCTCGTCCCGCACCGTGTTCACCACCAGCTCGTACATGTCCTCGCCGAGTTGCTCCAGCTCTCGTACGGCCTCCCACTCGCGGTACGCCGCGTCCGCCGCGCGGGTGTTCTCGGCGTACCGCTCCAGCGCCTCCACCCGCTCCTCCAGCGCGCTCGACGACAGCCGCAGCGCCTGCCGCTGAGTCCGCAGCACCTCCTCCACCCGCGAGCCGGAGGCGTCCCCGGCAGCGGTGCGCACCTTCCGCGCCAGCCGGGTCAGCTCGGCCAGGCGCTGGGCGATCTCGTACTGTTGGGCCGGCAGTGTCACGTCGTTGGCGATGTCGTCCAGCAGCCCGTCCCGGTCGACCTGCGACTGGAGTACCGCCGTCACGGCGGCCTGGGCGCGCTCCATCCGGCGCAGCGGCGAGTGGCCCAGCAGCTCGCGCAGGGAGTCGTCGCCGAAATCCTCGGCCAGGTAGTAGCGGCCGTGGCGCAGCCGGGCCACCCGCTGCCGCTCGTCGGTCCCGCAGCCGAGGACGACGATCAGCAGCCAGGCCAGCAGGTGCACGACCACGACAGTCAGGATGAACGCCTCGAACCCGAACTGGACCCCGACCCAGATCAGCCCCGCCTGCGCCGCGAGCCCGACGGCCAGGCCGGGCCACACGCCGATCAGCGCCCACAGGATCGTCACCGGCAGTAGCGCGCACACCGCGGAGACCCCCAGGGCCGTCCAGATGTCCGCCTTGGTACGGCCGCCCAGCCCCGGCTCCTCGGGCAGCGGCAGCGTGGCTGGGAAGAGTCCGTCGGCGGACTTCTCCAGCAGCGCGCGCTCCGCGTCCTCGAGGGCCGGATCCACCACCGGCCGCAGCGCAATGTCCTGCGCCATTCAGCAACACCCCCCACAGGTTGGGGGAGATCGTGACACACGCCGGAGGGGCTGCCCACGCCACCCCTGTTCCCGGCCGCCGACTGAGACGGCGCGAACCCGAAGACAAACTGTCTTCCACCCTTGGCCTGATGCCGCTGAGGCCGACGGGGTGCGACGCGCAGCCAGAGGCGCGAGAGGCGCCCCTGTCCGGTAGCCGGCGCCCCCAGTCCTGCGCCCGGTGACCCCTGTCCGGGCGCTGGCAATTGCCTTACCCACGCGTCCGCGTCGAGGGCGGTGGCCGTGGGGTGGTGTCCCAGGCCGGGGCCGTGCTGCTGGTCGAGACGGTCCGCAAGACCAGGCTGGACCAGGCGATGTCGGCGGCGCTTGCGTCATGGCGACGGCCGCGGGCGGTGCACGATCCAGGCAAGGTCCTCCTGGACGCAGCACCTCTCGGTCGCGCTGGGCGGGGACTGCCTCGCGGATGTCGGCATGCTGCGGGCCGAGCCCGGCGTGTTCGGGCCGGTGGCCTCCGACCCCACGGTCTCCCGGCTCGTCGACGCCCTCGCCGCAGCCGGGCCGAAGGCCCTGTCCGCGATCAGGACCGCTCGGGCCGGCGTGCGCGAGCACGTGTGGAAGCTGGCCGGCACTGCGGCGCCGGATGCCGCGGGGCAGGTGATCGTGGACCTGGACGGGGTGCTCGTGCCGGCTCACTCCGAGAAGCAGGACGCCACCGCGACCTGGAAGAAGACCTTCGGACACCATCCTCTGATGGCCTTCGTCGACCACGGAAGCGGCGGGAGCGGGGAGCCGGTGGCCACCCTGCTCAGGCCGGGCGACGCGGGCAGCAACACCGCCACCGACCACATCACCACCACCCAACTAGCCCTGGCTCAAATGCCGAAGAAGTACCGGCGCGGACGCCGGACCCTGATCCGCACCGACTCCGGAGGCGGAACCCACGAGTTCGTCGCCTGGCTCGCCCAGCGCGGCCGGTGGCTGTCGTACTCGGTCGGCATGACCATCACCGAGCAGATCCACCAGGCCGTCCTCAAGGTTCCCGCCACGGCCTGGACGGCAGCGATCGAGTCCTGCGGCGAGATCCGCGACGGCGCCTGGGTCGCCGAACTGTCCGGCGACTGCCTGAAGGGCTGGCCGAAGGGAATGCGGCTGATCGTCCGCAAGGAACGGCCCCACCCCGGTGTCCAGTTGCGGATCACCGACGCCGATGGACTGCGGCTGACCTGCTTCGCCACCAACACCACCGTCATGCCGATCGCGGCACTGGAGCTACGACACCGCCAGCGGGCGCGGGCCGAGGACCGCATCCGGGCCGCGCGGACCACCGGCCTGCGCAACCTGCCCCTGCACGACACCGCGCAGAACCGGATCTGGCTGGAGATCGTCCAGCTCGCCCTGGACCTGCCGGCCTGGATGCCGATGCTCGCTCTGACCGGCGAAATCCGCAGGTGGGAGCCCCGCCGCCTCCGGTTCCGCCTTCTCTCCGCCGCCGCCCAGATCGTCACGACCGCCCGGCGCCGCTATCTGCGGTTCGCCCGCCACTGGCCCTGGACCGGCGTGATCACCGACGCCCTGGCACGGCTCGAAGCTCTCCCGAACCCCGGCTGAGCAGCACGTTCCCGTCCCGGCGAGCAGCATTACCCCGACCGGAGCCGTGGAACCCGGTGCCAACCCGACGCGACAGCCGGGCCATCAGCCTGGCTGCCACCAGCCCGAACAGCCGAAACGGCCCGCCGAAAGAACCGACGGACCGTCACGAAAGATCGAGGCCAGTACGGCGGGAGATTGCACCTGCGGCCCCTCGCGGGTGACGATGAGCATCGTGACCCGCTCGACCAGAGCGTGCGCGAGGTCGAGTGCGGCAGGACAGGGAACCAACAGGGCTCCTGTGCCGGTGGGTTGAGACTTCGAACACCTCCCTCACCTGCGCAGGAGCCTTTGCTTTGTGACCCTCGCCTCGACCTCTCACCGCCGTCACCCGATCAGTGGCCACGGTGAAGGCGCTCACTGCGATCAACTCCCGGTCAGGTATCGACTCCAAGTGCTAGAAGGGGCCTAGTGGTGGCAACGCTCTCAGAGGTACGCGCCCTGTTGGGTGAGCCCAAGTTCAACTGGTCGGATCCGGCGCCATGGACAGCAAGGGAGAAGGAATTCGGCATCGAATTCCCGGCGGACTTCCGTGAGATCATCGACGCCTATGGTTCGATCGAGATCAACGGGCAGTTGTATCTGAAGCACCCCGCCGAGCATCTGCTGCATGATCTGGGCACGATGATCAGGGGGGACCTCGAGTTCTGGCGCGAGGAGGACATGGCCGAGTTCCTGCCCGACCCGGCAGGGACGAACCCCGGTGAGTTGATACCGGTGGCGACGGCCACGACGGGAGAAATGATCTTCCTCCGTATCCCTGACGACTCCTCGTCGCCGTGGCGCGTCGTGGTCCAGGAAATGGACAGTCCGTCCTGGACTCTCTACGAGATGACGTTCAGCGAGTGGTTGCTGGCCTATCTCAAGGGGAGGGACGTGACGTTGTGCTCTCGCGACCGCGCGCCCGACGGCCCGTTCTACGAGTTCCTGCCCTAAGGACTGTCCCGCAAATGATCTTCCGGCTGATCGGGACGTGCTCAGCTCAGGGTGAGTGGGCTCACTTAGCCGGCGAGGGCCACGACCATCGCCGACGGCGGCTACCCGGGCACCGGATTCCGCCCAGGCCAGGCAGTCGTTGCGGTTCCCCGGCAGCGGTCGGCCGACCAGCACGACCAGGCGCGTGTCGGCGTCGGTGACTACCTGATGGTTGGTGGAGCAGCGGTAGTTCTTCGACTGCTCGGCGACGTTGTGATCGCGGGTGGGCACCAAGGTGCCGTCCACGATCAGCACAGCGTCCTTGGCGAACCGCCGGCGGGGTTGCAGAGCGAGTCTCGGCCCGAGGTGGTCGATCACCCGGTCAGCGGCCGACTTCGACACCGCGAACAGCGGGGCCAGTTGTCGCATGGTGAGGTTGGTCCGCCAGTACGCGGCGACCAGCACCACTCGGTTCTCCAGCGACAGCTTCCACGGTCGGCCCCGGCCGCCGACGTCGGCGCCTGCGTCCCGCCCACAGCATGAAAATCAGGCGACCGGGCCTGGCGCATCATCCAGGATGACCCCATGAGCCAAGACCTTGTGACGTTCCTCCACGCGCGGCTGGACGAGGAGGCCGACCTGGCCCGACGCTGCGACGGTGACGGCTGCGGGGAGTGGACCGCTCACGGGCACACGGTCGACTTCTGCCAGGGAGAACTCTCCGGCTTCCATCCCACGATCGCCCTGCACGTCGCGCTGCACGACCCGGCTCGCGTCCTGCGGAACGTCGAGGCCAAGCGACGCGTGCTCGCCCGCCATGTGCTCAGTCCTGCCACGGGCGACCCCGAACTACCGTGGGACAACCGCGATGACTGCCAGTACGACGGCGAGACCTGGCCATGCGATGACCTGCTCGACCTCGCGTCACCTTACGCCGATCACCCTGGCTACCCCCGATGCCCCTGAGGCGGAGATCGTTTACGGGACAGCCCTTAGGAGACGTCCTGTCGATCAGGCGGGGAGGCTCGGGCCGCCGACGTGAGGGGCCGTCACGGCGATTGCCGGGTCGTCCAGACGGTCCAGGCCGACACGGGTGACAGTGATCCCTCTATGGCCTTCAGCTGAGCGCACCACGCGTCCAGCCCCAGCCTCCGGGCCAGCACCACGGCCGGAGCGACACCCCACCGCAGGACCGGCACGGTACCGGCCTCGGCCCAGCGCGTGAGGGCGGAGCGTACGGACTTCGGCACGGGACCGTTCCGGTCGCGACCCTTCGGCCGAAGCGCCGCCGCTCCCTCCAGGAGGTCCATGTCGCAGATGTCGCTGCCCCGCTCCCTCAGGAGTCTCAGGAGTCCTCGGGTGTACCTGTCCTCGCCGGCGGCGTAGCAGGCGTAGGCGCGGGCCAGGGTCAGGACCGGGTCGGGTGCCTCGTCCTTGTCCGCCGCGAGCAGGTCTTTGGGGGCATGACCTCTCAGGTTCCCCAGCGACACGAGGTCGTCCCATTCCGGATCCGGACTGGTGGAGAGGGGTTCCACCCGGGCCGCTTGTCCGCTCCGGACCGCACCTTCGCCGATCTCGACCGCCAGGGGGAGCGACGGATGCAGAGGGAAGGTCACGCCGGTGTCGGTGCCGGTTCCGGGGACCGACACGCAGGTCCCCCACGTGGATTCCTCCGGGTAGGTCGTGACCAGCCACGTGTCGGTTCGAGAGTCGAGACCGATGACGGAGAACCCGGGAAGTTTCTCCCAGACGCCAGACTGGATGCTCACCCTGAGCGGCACGATGCCGTTCTCGACGCTGCGAGGAAGCCGCACGGTCTTCTCGGTCCCCGCGAACACCTCGACCATCTCCGACCAGGATCCCCAAGGCAGGTCGACTCTCACCTGGACATGGCCCGGCGGCACGCCGATCAGCGGGTCCGACTCGATCTCCCGTACGGACCGTCCGGTCTCTCCGACCGTGACGGTGGGAGCGTCCGTGAGAGGGCCGACCAGTTGCCCGGTTCCACCGTCCGGCAACGCGATCCGGATCGCTGTTTCTTCCGGGAATTCCGGTGACTCGCGGATCGCCGTCGAGATGTCATTCGGTGTCAGGATGGCGAAGGTGGAGGCGACATCCGAGGCGAACTGTATGAGCAGCTCCCGGTCGTCGTACCGTCCGGAAACGTAGAGGCCGACCTCTTCCTGTGTGACCTCGATCCTGTTCGATGCATTCCGTAGGTGCTCCTGCAGGCTGTCGCTGAGCTCTGGAGACGTGGATGAGGTGAGGCTACCGGTGGAATCGACATTGCCGACGAAGACCCAGGCGTTGTCATCGCCCTTCGGTTTCCTTGATGACCGGTAGGTGTCAGGTGCGGTCGGCAACGCCCATATGCCGTCGCCCGGTCGGTGCCCCGCGGCCGCGCCTCGTCGCGTCCCCGACGGGGCCGACCTCAAATGGAAGACGACCTCGCTGTCACTGTCGCCGATGCGTATCCGGCGTTCGGCCGGCTTTCGCCAGCCCGAGTCGGCCTTCAGCTCGCAGATCACGCTCAGGCTCGTCTCGTGCGGGAGATGGTTCTCAAAAGGCAGCTGTACGGTCTTCCGCGGGGGTACGGGAACCTCTCGGCGCCAGGGCGTGCCCTCCACCTGTACGGCTATCGTCCTCACGTCCTTGGCGGCGGAAGCCGGTTTCACGGCTACGGACATGCGCGCGGCCGGGGTCGGAGGCAGGTGGAGAGGCCAGACACTCTTCGCCGAACCCGGGCCGTACACCTGCACCCCAGGGTTTTGGACGATGCGTTCCGTCCAAGCGGTTCTGGTCACCTCCGGGCCGACGATGTCAGTGACCGCTTTGCGCAGGTCGATACTGACGTCACCGGTGTCGAAATCCAGGTGGAGGACGTGGGGGGTCGGGTTCTGTGTGTCGATGTGCGGAAGCAGGTTCTGCGTGAAGAGGCCTCGGCCCTCTATCTCCATCGCCAGCTCACCCTGCTGGCACGCGAAGCAGAAGACCAGTGTGTTTCCGGCCATGGCCGTGAAGCCCTGGAAGGGCATACCTGCGGGGACCCTGGACCGCTCGCTCACGTCGAACGGCACGTTCTGACAGCCGTCCATGATCAGTAGTTGCTCCGGGAATTCCATGGACCGGAACAATTCGATGTGCTCATCGATGGAGAGGTTGGAGAAGACATCGTGTTCGTCGGACGATGCCTCGCTGGTGACGAAGAGCCTCCTCGTGGACGGATCATAGATGCCGTGCCCGAAAAGGAATACGAACAGGTGACTGCCGCGCAGGGTACGAAGCCTGGCGAGGGATTTCGTGATTCCAGGAGCCGTGGCATCGTGCCAGGGCACTCCCGCGCCCAGTGCGTCGAGCAACGGGCGACTTGTCTCGGTCGGCTGGGCGTGCAGAAGGATGTGGTCGTCCGGAACCCCGGCCTTCCGTAGCCAGTTCACCGATTCGCACGCATCCTGCACGGCGCCGCTGAGATCCCGTATCTGCGGATCGTCGTAGGCGTCGATTCCGACTACCAAGGCCCAGCTGTCCGCATACGTACCGGTCATGGCCAATTCTCTTTGATCAAGGTGTAGGTGGCCGCATGGGCCCAGTAGGCACTGTGTGATTCGGGGAACGGGACACCGGCATCGACCTGCTTGTCGACGATTCCGCTCACATCCGCGAATGCGGGAGCCGCGCGGAACGACAGGAAGTCCGCCGGGCTGTAGATGTTCAGCCAAGGAGTGAACGGCTTCGCGGTCGTGCCGGGCTGCAGTGACACCAGGGCGTCCAAGAGGTACAGGTAGGGTGCCTGCGAACCTACCGTCACCAGCAGATCCACGTGCGGAGCGTCGTCGCCGGACAGGAGATCCACCATGGCGATGCCGCCGAGACTGTGTCCCACGACCACGACCGGCCTGTTCGGCGGCAGCTCGGAAATGGCGTCGGAAAGAACCTTGCGGACCTTCTCCCCACGACGTATGTAGAATGCCACGTCGCGAATGAAGTCCGAGAAGGGGTCCATGAGCTTCGCCCGGTGTTCCATGGCCTGGGAATTACCGAAGCGCATCGCCAGCGGCCCCAGGGTCTTCCAGAGCGATCGTGTGAAGAATCCCCTCGTGGAGGTTCCGGACAATGCTACGCCGACCGCGTCGACGAATTGCGTTCGCTCGTCGCCGGAAAGGGCGATGGGCGACAGTCGCGGAGGATCGGCGTTGCGGTGGGTTTGCAGAACGAAGGCGACGGCGGCTCGCGAGACGGCATCGAGCAGCGCTTGCAGCTCGCCGGCATCGAGCAGCGCTTGCTGCTCGCCGGCATCGACGGGCTTGCTCTCGTCGCGAGGGTCGACCATCGCTCGGACGGCTCCGCTCAGGGCCTCGGAATCGCGAACGAACGTGAGAGCCGAGCGCAGCTCTTCCACCGTGACACCTGCGGTTTTGAGCGCTCCTTCTACCACCTCGGCTCGGTCCAGCCGTTGCTGCACTTCGGTTTTCGGCCCAAGGGCACCGACGATGGTTCCCGTCCTCTCGGGACGTGCGGCGGCGCGTACCCGCAGTTCGATCAGCGGATCCTCGATGAGCAGCCCCCAGGTGGCTACTTCGGTCTCGCTGCCTTCAGGCGCCACGGCGCCCATCGCCGCACGTGTCGCCGCTGCGGATTCCGGCAGGATGGGCGTCACGCTGAGGTCGGCCGGCCCGACCTTCTGGCCCCAAGGGGGTGCGGTGACGGATTTCGTATGCATGCCCATACCGTCGACAATGCGCTGCCGGGTGTCTTCAGCGCCTTCGCGGACCCCCGTGCCGTGCACGAATACCAGTGAGCCCTCCATGGCCATGGCTCCTCCTGGGCATCTGAGGTACACCGGCGGGAGCACGCCGACCGGAGGGGCTTGTCCGCGGTCTGGTCTCGCATCGGTGCCAGTGCGGTTCTTCTTCCAGCTTGCGACCCTTGGGAGCCCTTGTCCATCGCGCCGAGAGTAGAGTTGAGCGCGTCCCTGCCCAGGTGTTCGGCGCCGAAAGGTGGGCAGAGTGGTGGAACGCAATACTTTTGCACTGGAAATATCGAGTGACCATGACGGCACGTATTCGGTCACTGCCACGTCAGGAACCGAACCCACCGTCAAGGTCTCTGATGTTCCGTTGGACGTGGAAAAGATCAGAGAGCGGTCCGGGTTGCTCCAGGAAAGCTCGGGTTCCACTTCGATGGCGAGCAGATCGCCAGGGGGCTCCTTCGCCACGCGGGACCTTTCCGCCCGGGAGATCGGCGACGAGCTCTTCGGGGCGCTTTTTCCCGGCGACCTGAGCGGCCTCTATGCCGACCGGAGACGCCAGGCCGCCGCACGGGGAGAGAGTCTGCGGATGATGCTCCGCATGGACGCCCCGGAGCTGACCACGCTGCCGTGGGAGTTGATTCACAGTCAGGACTTCGGATATCTCTGCCTCGACGACGAGGTCGTCCGTTGTGTCGATCTGCCCCGCCCGCTCGGTCCGACTTCGACGGAACCTCAGGTCCTGGTGAAGGGAATCGTATCCGCGCCGCCGTTCGCGAAACCCGTGGACGTGAAGAGCGAGGAGAGAAATCTACGGAGAAGCCTGAGGTGGCTGGCCGACGGGAGCGTCGCCAGACTCAGCTGGGTGAAGGTGGAGAACTGGGCGGCGATGCTGGAGCAGTTCACCGCCAAGTCCGAAGGCTGCCATGTGCTCCACTACGTCGGCCATGGCGAGTACGACGAGGAGCAGCAGGCGGGTGCGCTCATCTTCAGTGACCTGCAGGGCCGCAAGCGGCTCGTCCACGGCGATGACTTCGGCAGGGCCATCCAACAGGCGAGTCTGCAGCCGCAGCTCGTGGTCCTGAACGGGTGTGAGACGGGGAAGGGGAGCCACGACGACCTCTACTCCAGCGTGGCTGCGGCGCTGCTGAGCTTCGTCCCGGCCGTGGTCGCCATGCAGTTCGCGGTGTCCGACAGTGCCGCGGTCGCCTTCTCCCGCTTCTTCTACCAGGCGCTGGTCGGCCTTGGGCGACCCGTCGACGTCGCGGTGCACCAAGGGCGGGTCGCGATGCTGCTGCACGACCCCGACAGCCTTGAGTGGGCGACACCGGTCCTGTACGTGCGCGATGACAACGACATCCGACTGTTCGACGTCGTGCAGCGGACGCCGACGTCCAAGAGGACGGTCGAGAGCGTCCGGCACGACGAAGAGCGACTCATCGCGGCCCAGGCCTCCAAGAGCACGCAGATCCACGGAAATCCGGTACTGATCCAGAAGAGGCCGGACCCGACTCTCCGCGGGCGGCGGGAGTTCACCCGGAGCGACTTCGAGCTGGTCTTTCCCGGGTGGCGGAGCGGGATCGTCTCCATGCGCCGGAAGAACGACGTACGCGGCGGTCCTTGGGGACCGCCCTACTCGATCCTTCCCGACCTCGGGAGGGTCGGCGCGATCGGCATGGTGGAGAGCATGCTCGGTGAGGGCCGGAGCAGTCTCGAAGTCGTCGCCAGAACGGGGGAGGAGCTGAAGTTCGCCTGGAACGACAGCGAAGACCCGGCCCATTGGCATATGTTGCCGGCGCCCATCGCCGGACGGGCGGCCGGCATTCCGGCGCTCGTCCAGTCCGGACACGGAAACCCCGGTGACTTCCACCTGGTGTGTCCCGCCGCCGGCGGCGGCCTGATGTCCATGCGCCGCAGGAACGACAGGGAGGGGTATCCATGGACCACTCCCTACGTGTTCGCCCCGGGCTTGGGCGAGGTCGCCGCCGTGGGCTTGGTGGAGAGTGTCCTGGGCGGCGGCCGGAACGGGCTGCAGCTCGTCGTGCGGACGGGGGACGAGCTTCGCTTCCTCTGGAACGAGACCGCGGAGTCGACCGATTGGCAGGAGCTGGCGGACCCGATCACCGATGGGGCCATGGGTAATCCGGTCCTGATCCAGGATCGGACCACGGAACCCGGCGACCTTCTGCTCGCATGCCCCGCAGCGGCCGGCGGGATGCTGTTCCTGCGCCGCAGGAACGGCGTCGACGGCCTGCCGTGGACCATGCCCTACTTCGTGGCGCAGGAGCTGGAGGTCACGGCGTTGACCATGATCCAGAGCACCTACGGAGGCGAGGACGGCAGGCCGGGGGGCAACCTGGAACTCATCGCCCGGGTGGGCGACTCGCTGGAGTTCTTCTGGAAGGGACCGCGCCCGGATTTCTGGATCCACAACACTTTCGGCCCCCAGCACCCGCTGGTCGAGGCGCTGGGATCTCCCGAGTCGTCCCGCGAGTCGTCCCCCCGGTCATCGGCCGAGTCATCCCCCGAGGGCGTCCCCCGGTTCCTCCCCCGAGTCCGCAACTATCTGACGGGACGTCAGTGAAACGTCGAGCATTTTCCTCTCCTGCTCCCCTTACGCGCCGCCGGGTTTCCCCTTAGCCTCTCCACAACTCGCAAGTTACCGGCCGGTCAATGAGTCATTGGCAGGCGCACTGGGCCCGGGGGTTGCCATGAGTTCCGCGCAGAACCTTCTCGACAGCCGCCCGCCGTCAGTGGCGCACATCTTCCTCTCCAGGGTCGCGGCCACACCCGACCGCGAGGCCTATCGCCACCCCGTGGCGGCCGACGAGGGTGCTCCCGGCGCCGAGGAGTGGCGCTCGCTGACATGGGCCCAGACCGCGGAGCGTGTGAAGGCCATCGCGGCAGGCCTGCTCACCCTCGGGCTGCGGCCGGAGGAGCGGGTGGCCATCTCCTCCTCGACCCGGGTGGAGTGGATCCTCGCCGACCTGGGCGTCGCCTGCGCGGGAGGCGCCGCCACGGCGGTCTACCCGAGCACCAACGCCGATGAGACGGCGTACATCCTCTCCGACTCCGGCAGCCGGGCGATCTTCGTCGAGAACGCCGAGCAACTGGCCAAGGTGGCCGCCCACGCCGAAGGTCTGCCCGGCCTCGACCACGCCATCCTCTTCGACCCCGATCCCGACGCGGACACGCCCCGGGGCGACGGGCTGGAGGTACTGACCCTCGCCGAGCTGGAGAAGCGCGGCGAGGCCCATCTGCAGGAGCATCCGGACGCGGTCGACACGGCGGTCCGGGCCATCGGGCCCGATCACCTCGCCACCCTGATCTACACCTCCGGAACGACCGGCCGCCCCAAGGGCGTGCGCCTGGTGCACGACTGCTGGTCCTACCAGGCCGTCGCGCAGGAGGTCAGCGGGCTGCTGCTCCCCGACGACGTGCAGTTCCTGTGGCTGCCGCTGTCCCATGTCTTCGGCAACGCCCTGATCGCCGGTCAGGTGAAGACGGGAAGCGTGATCGCGGTGGACGGGCGCATCGACCGCATCGTCACCAACCTGCCCCTCGTCCGGCCCACCGTGATGGCTTCCGCACCGAGGATCTTCGAGAAGGTCTACAACGGCATCGCGGCCAGGGCGAGGGCCGAGGGCGGCGCCAAGTACAAGATCTTCCTGTGGGCGGCGAAGGTCGCCCGCGACCACGCCAGGACCGGGCAGGAACAGATGGTGGCCACGGGAAGGCGCAAGCTGCCCCTCTGGCTCACCGTGCAGCACGCCGTCGCCGACAGGCTGGTCTACGGCAAGATCCGCGCGGCCTTCGGGGGTGAGCTCCGGGGCAGCGCCTCGGGAAGTGCCGCGCTGGCCGCCGACATCGGTTACTTCTTCGCCGGCGCGGGCGTGCCCGTTCTCGAGGGCTACGGACTGACGGAGACCAGTGCGGCCGTCACGGTCAACCCGGTCGACGACTTCCGGGTGGGCACGGTCGGCAGGCCCCTGCCCGGCACCGAGGTCCGGATAGCCGAGGACGGGGAGATCCTCCTGCGGGGACCCGGCGTCATGCGGGGCTATCACAACCTTCCGGACAAGACCGCCGAAGTGCTGGAGAGTGACGGCTGGTTCCACACCGGCGACATCGGGGACGTCGACAAGGACGGCTTCGTCCGGATCACCGACCGCAAGAAGGA
The DNA here is from genome assembly GCF_036192275.1 of Streptomyces sp. NBC_00250. NCBI lineage: Bacteria > Bacillati > Actinomycetota > Actinomycetes > Kitasatosporales > Streptomycetaceae > Streptomyces > Streptomyces sp. NBC_00250. The sequence goes on from NZ_CP108088.1 coordinate 8,025,524, forward strand.
CCTGTTCAAGACCTCGGGCGGCAAGTACATCGCACCCACGGAGATCGAGAGCCGTTTCAAGGCCGTCTGCCCGTTCGTCAGCAACATCCTGGTCATCGGCAACGGCCGCAACTACTGCACCGCCCTGATCACGCTCGACGAGACCGCGATCATGCCCTGGTCGGCATCGAACGGCCTCGGGGGCCGTACCTATGCCGACGTCGTCTCCTCGCCGGAGGCGCACGCGCTGATCGAGGGCTTCGTCCAGAGGGTGAACGGCGATCTGCAGCGGTGGCAGACGATCAAGAAGTTCGCGGTCCTGCCGCGCGACCTCGATGTCGAGCACGGCGAACTCACCCCGAGCCTCAAGGTCAAGCGGCCCTTCGTGGAGCGGGAGTACGCCGAGGTCGTCGAGGCCATGTACGAGGGTTCCCGCGAGGCATGACTCCCGCCCGCCCGTCCGGTCCGGCAGACCACTGCCGTACCGGACGGGAGCCGGGGTCACCCCTGGGAACGGCTCATGACACGTTGGTGTACTTGGTGCCCTCGCCCGCGTACAGCGACGTCGACTGACGACTGAACGGCGCCGTGGCGGAGCCCGTCGAGCGGTAGACGTACGTGCCGGCGGGGCCGTACGCGATCAGGTCCGGGCGGCCGTCGTTCGTCACGTCTCCGGCACCGACGAGCTGGCTGAAGCCGCCCCACCCGCCGCCGACGCGGACGCGGGCGGAGTACGAGTGGTCGTTGCTCGGGTAGAGCCAGAGGACCCCGTCCTTGTCGCGGGCGACGAGGTCGCCGCCCGCGTCACCGGCGATGTCGCCGACGGCGGTCAGCTGGTTGTAGACGCCCCAGCCGCCGCCCATCCGGACCCGGGGCCCGTACGGCTTCGCCGCGTCGCCGGTGCCCAGGTAGCGCCACAGGAAGCCCGCGGTGTCGACGGCGAAGAGGTCCGCCTTGCCGTCCGCCCCGAGGTCCGAGCCGCCGGCGAGCCGGGTGTACCCGCCCCACCCGCCGCCGATCCGGTAGCGGGTGGTGAAGGTGCCGTCGCCCTTGCCGAGGTAGTTCCACAGCACACCGGAGCCGTCGAGGGCGATGAGGTCGCCGTCCGAGCCGCCGCCGATGTTCCCGACGGCCTCGATCTGCTTGTACGTGTTCCAGCCCGGCCCGATCTTCGTCCGCTTGGCAGGCTTCGCCTGCCCGTTCACCGGCCAGTCGAACAGGTCGTCGCTCCACAGCACGCCGGAGGCGTCGCGGGCGAGGAGGTCCCCGGAGCCGTTGTCGGTGAAGTCGTGGGGGTTGGCCTGGCGGGACACCGTGAAGCCACCGGAGGCCGTGGCAGGAGCGCCGACACCGTCGAGCGGGGCGGCGGTCAGCTGCCAGGAGTAGGCGCCGTTCGGGGCGCTGGCCCCGTTCAGGAGCCCGTCCCACGAGAAGGCGAAGCGCGCGGGACCCCCGGACTCCGTCAGGCGCGTCACCTGCTTCCTGCCCGACCGGTTGTGCGTCAGCGTCAGGTCGACGCGGGCGTTGCCCCGCGACAGCGCCCACTCCATCGCCGTGCTGACCGGCTTCTCCAGGTTGACCGCGGTCGGGACCTTCGACTCCGTCACCTCGACGCCGAGGACCCGGCCGGTTTCTGCGACGAGGGTGACGGTCGGCGTGCCGCCGAGGCCCTCGGTGATCCTGAACAGGCCGTCCGATTCCGTCGTCGCACCGCGCACCAGCAGGCTGCCGTCGGCGGCGTGGGCGACGGAGGAGTAGTTCACCAGGAGCTTGGTGCGCGCGGCGCCCGTGACGACGTTCCGCGCGTACAGCGGGGTCAGGGCCTCCGGCCCGACCAGCGGGTCGCGCTGGGTCGCGTACAGGGCCGAGTCACCGACGATCCCGGCGAGGACGGGCTGCCCCGGGATGTCACCGAGCGGGATGTTCCTGACGATCCCGGATCCGCGCACCACGAGCTGGTGGCTGCCCGCCACGTTCGTGGTCCACGCCTCGTACTTCGAGGTGAGGGCGCCGGTGGCCGCCGCGTTCCACACGGCCGAACCGTTCATCCACGCCGGGTCGATGACCGTCCCCGAGACCACGGGGACGACGGCCCGCCAGGCGTACGGAGCCGGCCCCCCGTCCCCGCCGGTGTCGCGCAGCCCCTTGCCGAGGATCAGCACGACGGGCCTGCCGTTCGCGTCCTTGCCCGCGGCGACCACCTTGTGGCCGGTCTCGGTCTCGCCCCGGTACGGGTTCGAGAGCTTCGTCTTCCGGACGACGCCGTTCACGTTCTCCAGTTGCCACAGCTCCCGGCCCACGCCGGTCGTGGGCACGCTCACGTACAGGACGGAGCCGGCCACGCCGACCACCTCGGCACCGGATCCGATCGTGCCGACGCTGTGGTTGACGTACGTGGACGTCGCCGGGTGGTACGCGACGAGCCTGCTGCCGTCACCCGTCACGATGTAGTCGGAGACGGAGTCGTAGCCGTACGGCCCGCCCAGGGGTGACACCGTGCCGTCGTTCTTGTGCCACTCCAGCGCCGTGGCGCCGTTCTCGTCCGTGCACGTCGTGACGTAGCCGTAGGCGCCGGTGGAGACGATCTCGGCCGCGACGGGCAGCAGACCCGGGGCGGTCGGCGCGCACCGGCCCTCGGCGTCGGTGGGGGCGGCGACCGCCGGGGCGGTGACGAGAGTCCCCGTGACGCCGGTGACCGTGGTCAGGGTGAGAAGGGCGGCGGCGAGCCGGAGCCCTGATATGTAGTGGTTCACGATTCTCCTCGCATGATGCCCAGTCAGACTCATGATCGAGGCGAGTGGTTGTACGGGAGTTCGGTCGCTTGGGCAGGAGTCCGCCCGGACGGCTTCGTACTCCACGGGTGCTCCCTACCGGGTCGTGAGCAGGACGACGTGAAGGGTGCGGGGGCCGTGTACCCCTTCGACCCGGTCGAGTTCGATGTCGCTGGTCGCGGAGGGCCCCGAGATCCAGGTGAGGGGGCGGGTCGGGTCGAGGAGCGGCATGGCCTGCGGGACCGAGGCGACGATCTGGTCGGCGGCCCGTACGACACAGATGTGCAGGTCGGGCACGAGGGTGAGGGAGCGGGGGCCCTGGCCCGGGCCGCCGTCCAGGACGATCGTGCCGGTCTCGGCGATCGCCAGGGCGCAGCCGGTGACCACCGCGTCCGTTGCGTCGAGTTCGTACGGGGTGAGGGGCGTGTGGCGTTGTTCCACCGGCGTGCCCGACAGCCAGGCGGCGGGCAGCCCCGGTGGGACGGCGACCGAGACCGCCCCGTGGTCCTCCAGCAACCCCCCGATCAGGGCGGGGAGTTCGCGCTCCATGGCGCGGTGCACGTGCGCCCGGTAGTCGGCGAGGTTCTCGTGCAGGAGGTCGAGGACCGTGGCGGGGTCGTCGGGGGTGTGGGTGGTGAGGTAGCCGCGCGGGGCGGAGGGGGTGTCGGGTGCTTCGGCGAGCGCCGTACGGACGCGGCTCAGGATCCGCTCGCGGGAGGAGGGCGCCGGGGGTGTGGTCATGTGCGGTTCTTCTTCCACCAGTCGCGGAACGGTTCGGCGGGCATCTGCGGCAGGTCCCTGCTGTCGGTCCATCGGCTCGCGCCCGGACCGGGGAGTTTCCTGGGGTGGAGCCGGCGGGTCCTGGCCGCGGCGCGCTCGCCCACCGCCAGGACGCCAGGGTTGTCGAGGACCCAGCCCGCCGCCTTGATCGCGGCCTTCTCCAGCCGGTGCCCCCGGCCGCCCTGGTCGGCGACCCTCTCCCTGAGGTGGACGAGGACTTCGGGGATGTCGATGGCGACGGGGCAGACGTCGTAGCAGGCACCGCAGAGGGAGGAGGCGTAGGGGAGGGAGGCGTCGATCTCGCTTTCCGTTCCCCGCAGTTGAGGGGTGAGGATGGCGCCGATCGGCCCGGGATAGACCGAGCCGTAGGCGTGCCCCCCGGCCCGCTCGTAGACCGGGCAGACGTTCAGACAGGCGGAACAGCGGATACAGCGCAGGGCCTGCCGGCCGACCTCGTCGGCGAGCGCGTCCGTGCGTCCGTTGTCGAGGAGCACCAGATGGAAGGCGGACGGCCCGTCGTCGTCGCTCGTGCCGGTCCACATGCTCGTGTACGGGTTCATGCGCTCGGCGGTCGACGAGCGCGGGAGGGTCTGGAGGAACACCTCCAGGTCGCGCCAGGAGGGGACGACCTTCTCGATGCCGACGACGGAGATGAGGGTCTCGGGCAGGGTGAGGCACATCCGGCCGTTGCCCTCGGACTCGACGACGACCAGGGTGCCGGTCTCGGCGACCATGAAGTTGGCGCCCGAGATGCCGACCTTGGCCCGTAGGAACTTCTCCCGCAGATGCAGCCTGGCCGCCTCGGCCAGCTCGGCGGGACTGTCGGTGAGGCCCTCGGGCGCCGAGCGGCCCCATTTGCCCATCTCGGAGCGGAAGATGTCGCGGATCTCGCCCCGGTTGCGGTGGATCGCCGGTACCAGGATGTGCGAGGGGCGGTCTTCGCCGAGCTGCACGATCAGCTCGGCGAGGTCGGTCTCGTACGCGGAGATCCCCTCGGCCTCCAGGGCTTCGTTGAGACCGATCTCCTGCGTGGCCATCGACTTGACCTTGACGACCTCGGTCTCGCCGGTCGCCTTCACCAGGTCGGCGACGATCCGGTTCGCCTCGGCGGCGTCCGCCGCCCAGTGCACCGTCCCGCCCGCGGCGGTGACGGACTCCTCCAACTGGACCAGATAGTGGTCGAGCCGGTGGAGCGTGTGGTCCTTGATCTGCTTGCCCGCCTCGCGCAGCTCCGCCCAGTCGTCGAGTTCGGCCACGGCCACCGCCCGCTTGTCGCGGATGGTGTGGGTGGCGTGGCGCAGGTTCGCCCGCAGGGTGACGTTCCGTACGGCCTCGTGCGCGGCCTTCGGGAAGGCCGGCATTCCGATGAACGTGCCGCTCATGCCAGGGGCTCCTCTTCCGTGCTCGCGAGAATCTCGGCGATGTGCAGGGCGCGTTGCGGGGCGTCCTGACGACGCAGCATGCCATCGATGTGCATCAGGCAGGAGTTGTCGGCGCCGCACAGCACCTCCGCGCCGGTGGCAAGGGAGTTGCGGACCTTGTCGGCGCCCATCGCCGTCGACACGTCGGCGTTCTTCACCGCGAACGTGCCGCCGAAGCCGCAGCACTCTTCGGCCCCCGGCAGTTCCACCAGCTCCAGTCCCTTCACGGCCTGCAGCAGCCTGCGCGGCCGCTCGCCCAGGCCCAGCATGCGCAGACCGTGACAGGAGGGGTGGTAGGTCACCTTGTGCGGGAAGTACGCCCCCACGTCCGTCACGCCCAGGACGTCGACGAGGAACTCCGTCAGCTCGTACGTCCTCGGAACTAGGGACTCGGCGGCGTCCGCGAGGGAGCTGCCACGCCCCTCGGCGCGCGCCTTCCGCCCGATCCGCGGATAGTTGTCCCGCACCATGGCGACACAGGAGCCGGAGGGGGTGACCACATGGTCGTAGCCCTCGAAGGCCCGCGCCGTGCGGCGTACCAACGGCTCGGTCTCCCGGCGGTAGCCCGTGTTGAACTGGGGCTGTCCGCAACAGGTCTGGGCGGCGGGGAAGTCCACGGACACGCCGAGGCGTTCGAGCACCTTGACGGTCGCGATGGCCGTGGAGGGGTAGACCGCGTCGTTGACGCAGGTGGCGAAGAGGGCGACGCGCATCAGGAGTTCCTCGGGGCGGTGTCGAGTCGGGCGGCGGCCACGTCCCAGACGGCGCTGTCACCCCGGGGGATGTAGCGCCGCAGGTGCTGGGTGGAGGCGACGAGTTCTCGCATGGCGGCGAGGTCGCCGACCAGACCCGTGGCCCTGGCCTGGACGAGGATATTGCCCAGGGCCGTGGCTTCGGTGGGTCCGGCGACGACGGGCAGTCCGGTGGCGTCGGCGGTGAGTTGGCAGAGCAGTTCGTTGCGCGACCCGCCGCCGACGATGTGGACGCGGGTGATGTCGCGGCCCGCGAGGTCGGCGGCATGGCGAAGGGTGCGACGGTGGGCCAGCGCCAGGCTCTCCAGGACGCAGCGGATCACGGCGCCCTGGCTGCCGGGCACGGGCTGGCCGGTGCGGGCGCAGAAGTCCCGGATGCGGGCCGGCATGTCGCCGGGGGCGAGGAACTCCGGGGCGTCCGGGTCGACCACCGAGGTGAAGGGCGCCGACCGGGCGGCTTCGGCGAGGAGCGTGGGGAGGTGGTCCGGCAGGCCGTCCTTGTCCCAGGTGCGCCGGCACTCTTCGAGCAGCCACATGCCCATGATGTTGCGCAGATAGCGGATCGTGCCGTCGACGCCGCGCTCGTTGGTGAAGTTCGCCGCACGGGACTCCTCCGTCAGGACGGGGGCGTCCAGTTCGAGCCCGGCCAGCGACCACGTGCCGCACGAGATGTAGGCGAAGTCCGGCCGGGTGGCCGGCACGGCGACCACGGCGGACGCGGTGTCGTGCGAGGCGACGGTGGTCACCGGGGTCAGAGGAGCGAGCCCGGTGTACGCGGCGACATGGGGCAGGAGGTTCCCGGCCCGGTCGCCGGGGGAGCGCAGCGGAGGCAGCAGGCCGGGGTCGAGCGAGAGCCGGTTGAGCAGCTCCCCGGACCAGGTGCCGGTGCGCGCGTCGAACAGACCCGTGGTGGAGGCGTTGGTCTCCTCGGCGCCGACGGCTCCGGTCAGCCAGTGGACCAGGAGGTCCGGGATGAGCAACATGGTTCGAGCGGTGTCCAGTTGGACGCTCCCGGCTGCCGAGGCGAGCTGGAAGACCGTGTTGAACGGCAGGTGCTGCAGGCCGGTGATCCCGTACAGCTCCTCGCGGCCGACCGAGGCCCATACGCGCTCGGCCGCTCCGGCGGTCCGCTCGTCGCGATAGTGGTACGGCTGGCCGAGCAGGGCGCCGTCGGCGTCGAGGAGCCCGTAGTCCACGGCCCAGCTGTCCACGCCGATGGAGGCCACCGGCCCGGAGCGGGCCGCCGTGCGCAGACCGTCGAGGACACCCTGGAAGAGGGCCAGTACGTCCCAGCGCAGGCCGTCCGGAAGTCGCACCGGGGTGTTGGGGAAGCGGTGTGCCTCGGTGAGGTCGAGACGGTCCCGGCCGACCCGGCCGAGGATCACCCGACCGCTGGTGGCGCCGAGATCGACCGCGGCGAATGCGGAGGCGAAGGAGGCGCGGGACGAGGCGGCGGAGGGCGAGGGGGTGGTGGTCACGTGGGTACCTCCGCGGACACGCGGCTGATCGGAGAAGGGGAAACGGGGGAGCGGGGAAGCGCGGAAGAGAGGAAGCGCGGAAGTGGGGGGAGCGGGAAACGGGAGCGGGAACGGCGGCACCGGCGGGCGCACCTGGAGCCGGCCTCGGTTCACCGGCCCCAGGGCGATCGAGTTCCGCCCGTCAGCGCAGGAACGCCGCCGCGACCCCCGCGTCGACGGGGACGTGCACACCGGTGGTGTGGCTGAGGTCGCCGCCGGTGAGGGCGAAGACCGCGTTCGCGACGTGCTCGGGGAGCACCTCGCGCTTGAGCAGCGTCCGCTGGGCGTAGAACTCGCCGAGCTTCTCCTCCTCGATCCCGTACGTGGCGGCCCGCTGGGCGCCCCAGCCGCCGGCGAAGATGCCGGAGCCGCGCACGACACCGTCCGGATTGACGCCGTTGACGCGGATGCCGTGCTCTCCGAGCTCGGCGGCGAGGAGCCGGACCTGGTGGGCCTGGTCGGCCTTGGTGGCGGAGTACGCGATGTTGTTCGGGCCGGCGAAGACGGAGTTCTTCGAGGCGATGTAGACGATGTCGCCGCCGAGCCCCTGCTCGATCATGACGCGGGCGGCCTCGCGGGAGACGAGGAAGGACCCCCGGGCCATGACGGCGTGCTGCAGGTCCCAGTCCCCGGCCGTCGTGTCGAGCAGCGGCTTGGAGAGGGAGATGCCCGCGTTGTTGACGACCAGGTCGACGCCTCCGAAGGCGAGGGCGGCGGCCTTGAACGCCTCCGTGATCTGTGCCTCGGAGGTGACGTCGACGGTGACCGCCACCGCCTTGTCCGGACCGCCCAGCTCCTCGGCGACGGCCGCCGCGTTCTTCCCGTTCAGATCGGCGACCACCACGCAAGCGCCCTCGGCGACCAGCCGCTGCGCGATGGCCCGGCCGATGCCGGAGCCGGCGCCCGTCACCAGGGCGACCCGGGTGGCCAGCGGCTTCGGCTTCGGCATGCGCCGCAGCTTGGCCTCCTCCAGGTCCCAGTACTCGATCCGGAACTTCTCCGATTCCTCGATCGGCGCGTACGAGGAGACCGCCTCCGCGCCCCGCATCACGTTGATCGCGTTCACGTAGAACTCGCCGGCCACCCGGGCGGTCTGCTTGTCCTTGCCGAAGGAGAACATGCCGACGCCGGGGACCAGGACGATCGCCGGGTCCGCGCCGCGCATCGCGGGGGAGCCGGTGGTGGCGTGGCGCGCGTAGTAGGCGGCGTACTCCTCGCGGTACGCGGTGTGCAGCTCCTTCAGCCGGGCGACGGCCTCGCCGAGTTCGGCCGTGGCGGGCAGGTCGAGGACGAGCGGCCTGACCTTGGTCCGCAGGAAGTGGTCCGGGCAGGAGGTGCCCAGGGCGGCGAGGCGCGGGTGCCCGTCGTGGGAGAGGAAGTCGAGGACCGCTTCGGAGTCGGTGAAGTGCCCGACCTGCGGCCGGTCCTGGGAAGCGAGCGACCGGACGACGGGCGCGAGGGCGGCGGCCCGTTCCCTGCGCGGTTCCTCGTCCAGCGCGCCGTAGCCCTCCGACGGCGCGCCGAAGGGCTGCTCCTTGCCCCGGTCGGCGAGGAACGTCTCCGCCGTACGGATCATCCACAGGGCGTTGTCCTCGCACTCGTCGGCGCTCGCGCCCCAGGCCGTGATGCCGTGCCCGCCCAGGACCACACCGACGGCCCGGGGGTTGGCCTCCTTGATCGCGGCGATGTCGAGGCCGAGCTGGAACCCCGGACGCCGCCACGGCACCCACGCCACCTTCTCCCCGAAACACTCCTCGGTCAGCGCCTCACCGTCCGCCGCGCAGGCCAGGGCGATGCCGGAGTCAGGGTGGAGGTGGTCGACGTGAGCGGCCTCCACGAGACCGTGCATGGCCGTGTCGATGGACGGGGCGGCGCCGCCCTTGCCGTGGAGGCAGTAGTCGAACGCGGCGACCATCTCGTCCTCGCGTTCCACCCCCGGATACACCTCCTTGAGCCCCCGCAGCCGGTCGAGCCGCAGCACGGCGAGGCCGTCCTCGGTGAGCGTGCCGAGGTCGCCGCCCGAGCCCTTCACCCACATCAGCTCGATGTCGTGGCCGGTCACCGGGTCGGTGACGGCGCCCTTCGCGGACGCGTTGCCGCCCGCGTAGTTGGTGTTGCGCGGGTCGGAGCCCAGCCGGTGCGCGCGGTCGAGGAGCGCGGCGACTTCGGGGTGGGTAGCCATGCGGGATCAGCCCTTCGGAAGAGAACGTGCGGTGAGTGAAGGCGGGGGAGTGGAAGCCCCGTGCTCGGCGGGGGGAAACGCGTCGGTCAGGCCCCCCACCCCGCCTGCTCCCCGCCGACCCGCTCGGCCGCGATCCGCTCCTGCCGACCGGAGGCGGCGTAGGCCGCGACGGGGTCGGGGGCGAGGCCTCGCTCCTCCCGCAGTTCGCGCAGCAGCGGCCGTACGTCGGTGTTGTACGCGTCCATCAGGACCGCGTTGGCTCCCAGCACGTCACCGGCCCGCTGTGCGGCGGCGAGGGCGTCGGTATCGACGAGGAGTGCCTTGGCGGTGGCCTCCTGCACGTTCGTCACGGAGCGGATGACGGCCGGGACCTTCGCCTCGATGTTGTGGCACTGGTCGAGCATGAACGCCACGTTCGTGGCGGGATCGAGGCCGCCGTTCCGGGCGACCTCGTGCATGATCCGGAAGAGCTGGAACGGGTCGGCGGAGCCGACCATCAGGTCGTCGTCCGCGTAGAAGCGCGAGTTGAAGTCGAAGCCGCCGAGCCTTCCCTCCCGCAGGAGGAAGGCCACGATGAACTCGATGTTGGTTCCCGGGGCGTGGTGCCCGGTGTCCACGACGACCTGCGCCTTCGGGCCCAACTTCAGGCAGTGGGCGTACGAGGTGCCCCAGTCGGGCACGTCCGTCGTGTAGAAGGCGGGCTCGAAGAACTTGTACTCCAGCAGCATCCGCTGGTCGTCGCCGAGCCGCCCGTACACCTCGGCCAAGGCCTCCGCCAGCCGGTCCTGGCGGGCGACGATGTCGTCCTGGCCGGGGTAGTTCGTGCCGTCGGCGAACCACAGCTTCAGATCGTTCGAACCGGTGGCGTCCATGATGTCGACGCACTCCAGCAGGTGGTCGACGGCCTTGCGGCGGACCTTGGCGTCCGGGTGGCAGACGCTGCCCAGCCGGTAGGCGTCGTCCTGGAAGGTGTTGGAGTTGATCGCGCCGAGTTCGAGGCCGCGCTCCTTCGCGTACGCGCCGAGAGCCGCGTAGTCGTCGACCTCGTCCCACGGGATGTGCAGGGACACCTTGGGGGCGACGCCGGTGAACGCGTGGACCTGCGCCGCGTCGTCGAGCTTCTCCTGCGGGGTGCGCGGTACGCCCGGCTGCGCGAACACCTTGAACCGGGTGCCGGAGTTTCCGTAGCCCCAGGAGGGTGTCTCGATCCGCTGGCGGGCGAGTGCGGCCTTCACGGCGGCTATGTCAGGCATGGTCACCTCGGACTAGTGAATCGATTCATTACGTGAGGGGAAGCTAGCTCCGGAGGTGAGGGTCGTCAAGGTTCTTGACCGGTCGGCAGACGTGGGCTCTTGACCGGCCGGGCGGATGGTTCCGGCATCCGGGCAGCGCGAATGAAACATTTCACGCCGAGGCGAGGGCGGAGGGTGGCAGGGGACGGGTCGCCGAAGGCGTCAGATCAGAACGGAGACCCGACCCCGCGCGGTCCCACCCGTCCCGCTGTCGAGGCCCCCGAAGGCCGCGAAGGCCGCGTCGCTACGCGGAGGCCCTGCCCCGGCCCGTGGATCCGCCGTTCGTGGGCGGGTACGCGGGGCGTTCCGGTATCGACGCGGAGCCGTGGGGGGAAGGCAGGGGCGGGAGGGCCGGCTGGTAGAGCCAGGCGGTGAGCAGCTGGTCCACCGGCTCGGTCGCGTAGCGGGCCACGTGGGCCGTGAAGGCCGCGGTGGTCACCACGCCGTGGCGGTGCACGGTGGCCCAGTCCCGCAGCATGCGGAAGAAGGCGCCGTCACCCAGGGCGCAGCGGACCGCGTGCACGGTGAGACCCCCGCGCTCGTACAGTCGGTCGTCGAACATCTGCTTGCGGCCGGGGTCGGCGAGCTTCATGTCCTGCGGGTGCCGGGCCAGCATCCGGTGTGCGGCGGCCGCGAGCTCGTGCGTCGTACGGCCGCCGGAGCGCTCCGACCAGAGCCACTCGGCGTACTTGGCCAGACCCTCGTTCAGCCAGATGTGCCGCCAGTCGGCGATGGTCACGCTGTTGCCGAACCACTGGTGCGCCAGCTCGTGGGCGACGAGGCGTTCGGAACCGCGCGCGCCGTCGACATGGTTGGTGCCGAAGAGGGAGAGGCCCTGGGCCTCCACCGGGACGTCGAGCTCCTCGTCGGCGACGACGACCACGTACTCGCCGAACGGGTAGGGACCGAAGAGTTCCTCGAACAGCTGCATCATGGCGGGCTGCCGGGCGAAGTCACGGGAGAAGCGGGGCAGGAGGTGCGCCGGCACATGGGCGCTCTGCGGCACCCCGCCGAGCCCGGGATCCCCGAGCAGCACCGTCTGGTGCATGCCGATGGAGAGACCGACCAGATAGCTGGAGGTGGGCGCGGACTGCTCGTACACCCAGGTGGTCGTGCTGGCCTTGGTCGTACGGGTGAGCAGCCGGCCGCCCGCCACCACGGTGTACGCGGAGGGCGTGTTGACCGAGATCTGGTACGAGGCCTTGTCGGCCGGCCGGTCGTTGCAGGGGTACCAGGAGGGCGCGCCGACGGGCTGGCTCGCCACCAGCGCGCCGTCGGTCAGCTCCTCCCAGCCGAGGCCGCCCCAGGGGCTGCGCACCGGCTTGGGGTTGCCCGCGTAGTGCACCTCGACGGTGAAGGCGGCACCCGCGGGCAGCGGCTTCGCCGGCCGGACGCGCAGCTTGCCGCCGCGGTGGGCGTAGTGCGGCGCCCGGCCGTCCACCAGGATCCGGCCCACCTTGAACTCGGAGAGATTGAGGTGGAACTCGGTGAGCGGCGCCCGTCCGGCGATGGCGCTGAGCCGGGCCGTGCCTGCCAGCCGGTTCGGGCCGGGACGGTACTCCAGAGCGAGTTCGTACCGGTGCACGCGGTACCGGGAGTCGCCGTGGTCCGGAAAGTACGGGTCCGATGCCGTTGTCCGCTGGCCGCTCACTGCCGCTTCCGCTCCCTGCCCTGTGCTGTGCTCGTGCTGCCCGTTCAGGCCCGCCACGCCTCGATCGGATTGCCCAGCCAGCGGGTGTCGGCGGGGACGGATTCCCCGGCCATCACGAGAGAGGCGGGACCCAGCGTGCTGCGGGCCCCGACCGTACTGCCGGGCAGGACGATTCCGCCCGGGCCCAGGGTGGCGCCCTCGCGGAGGACCACAGTATCCGTCCTCAAGATCCGGTCGTGGAAGAGGTGAGTCTGCAACACACAGCCGCGGTTCACGCTGACCGCGTCGCCCAGCACGACCAGGTCGGTCTCGGGCAGCCAGTAGCTCTCGCACCACACGCCCCGGCCGATCCGTGCCCCGAGCCCGCGCAGCCACAGGGCGAGCACCGGTGTTCCCGGCACCGCTCCGATCAGCCACGGCACGGCGAGCACCTCGACGAACGTGTCGGCCAGTTCGTTGCGCCACACGAACCCGCACCAGAGCGGGTGCTCACCCGTCCGGTGCCGGCCCACGAGCAGCCACTTGGCGGCCACGGCGACCAGGCACGCCGCCGCACCGGCGGCGAGGAGGACCGCCCCCGACAGCAGCGCGGTGCCCCAGATCCCCAGACCGGTCGTCGTGGCCAGGGCGCAGAGCGCCGCCACGGTCAGGACCGCCAGGGCGGCCGAGCAGAACACCGGAACCAGCCGGCACAGCTCCACCAGGCCGCGCGCCCACAGCAGGCGCGCGGGCGGCTCGTACGTCCTGCTCTGGTCCGAGTCCGCCGCCGACCGCGGCAGCTTCACCGGCGGCAGCCCCAGGTACGAACTGCCCTTCTTGGCCTTCTTCGGCGTCGCCGACAACACCCCGACCAGACCGTCGTCCGGGACCGTGCGGCCCGGCGCGGTCATGCCCGAGTTGCCGAGGAACGCCCGGCGGCCGATCTCCGAGTGCCCGATCCGCACCCATCCGCCGCCCAGCTCGTACGGGGCGGTCAGGGTGTCGTCGGCGAGGAACGCGCCCTCGCCGACGGTGGTGAGGCTCGGCAGTGCGAGCACCGTGGACACCTCGGCGCCCCGGCCGATCTTCATCCCGAGCAGCCGCAGCCAGACGGGAGTGACGAGCCCGGCGTAGAGGGGGAAGAGCGTCTCCCGCGCCAGGTCCATCAGCTGCGTGACCGTCCACGCCTGCCACGCGACCCGGCTGTGCGTCGGATGGCTTCCGGTGCGCAGCCCGAGGCTCAGCAGCCGTACCGAGACCAGCACGAGCGACGCGTACGCGAACCCGTAGGCGAGCGCCCCGGGCACCACGGCGAGCAGCGCGCCCGGCAGCGCCTCGGCGAGCCCGGCGTCGGCGGGCACGAAGCGGCTCACGACCAGCAGAGCGGGAAGAGCGGCGAGCACGGGCAGAGCCGTGAGGAGGAAGCCGGTCGCTCCGTACACCGCGCGCCAGCGCACCGCACGCGCCGGCCGCTCCTTGGGCCAGTTCCGCTTGGCCTTGCCGAGCTTGCCCGCAGGGGCTCCGGCCCAGCGCTGCCCGGTCGGGATCTGCCCGGCCACGGCCGAACCCGGGGCCACCTCGGCCCGCTTGCCGACCCGCGCCCCGGGGAACAGCAGGCTGCGGGTACCGACCACGGCACCCGCGCCGACCTTCACCGGGCCGATCTCCAGCCGGTCGCCGTCCAGCCAGTACCCGGAGAGGTCCACCTCGGACTCCACGGCGCAGCCGCGCCCGAGCTTGAGCATGCCCGTGACGGGCGGCAGCGAGTGGAGGTCCACCTCGGGGCCGACCTTGGCGCCGAGGGCCCGCGCGTAGCGCTCCAGCCAGGAGCCGGTGAGGGAGGTCGCGCCGACGCACTCGGCCAGCCGCTCCGCCGTCCACAGCCGCAGATGGACGCTTCCGCCGCGCGGGTGGCGTCCCGCCTTCACCCCGCGCAGCAGCAGGCGCGCGCCACCCGCGGCGATCACGAGCCGGCCGGGCGGGCTGAAGAGCAGCGCCGCACCGGCCGCGACCAGCCACCACGAGGCGGTCGGCGCCCACGGGTAGGGCCCGAACCGGTGCAGGACGTTCCCCAGGGCCAGGAGCGCGACGGTCCAGCGGAGCCCGACCACGGTGAACAGCGGGAGCAGCAGGACGGTCTGGAGGAGCCCGGCCCGGAGCGGGACCGGTTCGACGGTCCGTACGGCTCCGTCGTCCTGGACGGACCTCTCCAGGCGCCGGGCCAGCTTGCGCAGGGTGGGCTGCTGGTAGATGTCGACGACGGCCGCGCTCGGATAGCGGGTGCGCAGCCGGGTGGTGAGCTGGGCGGCGGCGAGGCTGTTGCCGCCGATCGCGAAGAAGTCGTCGGCGGCGCCGGTGACGGCCACGCCGAGGGTCTCGGTCCACTGCTCGGCGAGCCAGGCCTCGGTGCCGTACAACTGCTCGGTGGGACCGGTGGTCTCCAGGTCGGGGAGAGGCCAGGGCAGCGCGTCCCGGTCGACCTTGCCCGACGTACGGGTGGGCAGCTCGGCGACGGGTGCGAGGAGCGGCACGAGGGCCGCGGGGAGTTCGGCGCGCAGCCGCTCGACCGCCGCCGCGTGGTCCCAACCCTCTTGGGTGACGAGATAGCCGACCAGCAACTGGTTGCCGCTGCGCGCCGTACGGACGGCGGCGGCCGCGCCCGCGACACCGGGCAGGCCCTGGAGGGCGGCGTCCACCTCACCCAGCTCGATGCGGCGGCCGCCGAGCTTGATCTGCTCGTCGCCGCGGCCGAGGAAGACGAGGCCCTCCGGCTCGGCGCGGACGAGGTCACCGCTGCGGTACGCCCGTTCCCAGCCGAGGGATTCCAGCGGGGCGTACTTCTCGGCGTCCTTCTCGGGGTCGAGGTAGCGGGCGAGCCCGACGCCGCCGATCACCAGCTGGCCGCTGCCGCCCATCGGCACCGGCTCGCCGGACTCGTCGACCACGGCCAGCTCCCAGCCGTTCAGCGGGAGACCGATCCGGATGGGCTCCTCGCCCGTCAGGAGGGAGGCGCAGGCGACGACGGTGGCCTCGGTGGGGCCGTACGTGTTCCACACCTCGCGGCCCTCGGTGACCAGACGCTGGGTCAGCTCGGGCGGGCAGGCCTCGCCGCCGAAGATCAGCAGCCGGACCTCGTCGAGGGTCTCCGGATCCCAGAGAGCGGCGAGCGTCGGAACGGTGGAGACCACGGTGATCTCCTGCTCCACCAGCCAGGGCCCGAGGTCGGCGCCGCTGCGCACCCGGGACCGGGGGACGGGCACGAGGCAGGCGCCGTAGCGCCAGGCCAGCCACATCTCCTCGCAGGAGGCGTCGAAGGCGACGGAGAGTCCCGCCATGACCCGGTCGCCCGGTCCGATCGGCTCCTCGACGAGGAACAGCGCGGCCTCGGCGTCCACGAACGCGGCGGCGCTGCGGTGACCGACGGCGACACCCTTCGGCGTGCCCGTGGAGCCGGAGGTGAAGATGATCCACGCGTCGTGTTCGGGGCCGGGACGTGCGGCGGGGGCGGGGTCCCCCAAGTACCCCGAGTGCCCTGCGGTGTCGATCCGCCGATCCGCACCGAGGACGGCGCGAACGCCCGCTTCGCCGAAGACCAGCTCGGCCCGCTCGTCCGGGTCCTCGGCATCGACCGGCACATAGGCGGCGCCCGCGGCGAGCACGGCGAGGATGGCCACGTACAGCTCGTTCGTCCCGGAGGGCACCCGGACGCCGACCCGGTCGCCGAGCCCCACTCCGGCGGCCGCCAGGGCGCGCCGCCGGCGTTCGACCTCCACGGCCAGCGCCCGGTAGGTCAGCCGGGTGGTGCCGTCGTCCAGGGCGAGCTCGTCGGGGTGGGCCAGGACGGATGCCTCGAAGATGTCGACGAGGGTGCGCACCGGGGCCGCGGGGCCGGCGGAGAACCGGGCGGACTTTCCGGACTCCTCCTCCCACGCGTCCCCGTCGTGGAGCAGAGTGGTGTCACCGTGCTCGGATGTGGCTGCCATCGGACCTCGCGTCTCGTTCCCGGCAACGTCCGGGTCGTCGGCGGAGCCCGGGTCTGCCCAGGTTGTTCCGGTCCGACGCCAAACAGCCCGCCAGTCTAGTGCGCCGGCGAGGATTCTCCGGCCGACGTCTTGCGCGTGGCCGGTTCGGGACGGTAATGGGGACGGCGGTACGGGGTCACCCCCACCGCCGTCCGGCAGCTCAGGCGCCGGCCGACAGCGTGGCGACGCCCGGGCCGTGGAGGTCGTCCAGTACCGCCCGACGCCCCGTCACCGCCAGCAGGAGGGACAGGGCGGGGCCGTTCACCTCCGGCCCGGTTCCCAGTGTCAGGTCGGCGTCCGTCGCCGTGAGCCGGACCCGGGTCAGCAGCTCCTTCGCACCGCCGAAGGACACCGGCGTACGCGCTTGGAGACGCAGGGATCTGACGACGGCGTCGGGCGGGTAGGCGCGGGAGAGACCCAGTGGCCGACGGATGTCCTCGCCGTGCACGATCTCCTCGACGAGCCGGCTGTCCAGGGCCCCCGGCGGGGCCGACCTCCTCGACGACACCCGACGGAACCGCTCCAGGGTCTCCCGCGGTGTGGTCCCGCGCTCGCGCTCCACACCGCGCCTGTTCTGGCGGTCGAAGTCGAACCGCGCGAGGACCATGCCCTTCACGAAACCGAGGCGCGTCGTGCGGGCGTTGTCGACCAGATGGGCGAGCACGTCGTGCACCGTCCATCCGTCACAGAGCGACGGCTCCAGCCACCGCTCGTCCTCGACGCGGGCCAGGTCGTCGATCAGCGCCGCACGCTCGGCGTGCACCATCGGCCAGACTTCCTCGGTCACGCCTTCTCCCTCGTGGCCGCCAGGGCCGCCTGCACCTCGCCGGCCAGGGCGACGGGATCACCCGTCGGTGTCGTCGGGTAGGGCTGGTGGCCCTGTGCCCACGCGTGGTCCCTGGCGAACCAGTCGACGGCGACCGGCGCCGTGCCGTTCACCAGCGCGCTGTCCAGACTCGCGAAATAGGCGGCCCAGCGGGGCGCGTAGACGTCCTGGACGAGGCCGGACCACTCACGGTTGGCGTAGTCGCGCAGACCGCCCGTCTCGCTCGGTCCCCGGTCGGCCCAGGTGGTGAGGATCGAGCGGGCGTCGTACTCCAGTCGGTCCCGCTCGGCCGGGTCGGCGCCCCAGGAACGCGCGTCGGCGAGCCAGGGACCGACCAGGAACCGCCGGTCGGAGCCGACGAGCCGTCCGAGCAGCTCCTCGTGCGCCTGCCACTCCCGTACCAGCGCCCGGAAGGCCGCGAGTTCACCGGCCTCGTACTCGGCCTTGATACGGGGCAGCAGGACCCGGCTGCGGTTCGACAGCGCCTGCCGTGCCACGTCCACGAGATCGGAACGGTACGCGTCCGTGGCCCGCAGCCGGGGAGCCACCTTCAGCAGCTCCGCGAGCGCCCGCTCCACCGTGGCCGCGTCGTACCGCATGGTCTTCGGGCTCCATTTCGCGGCGGTGGCCGCCGTCAGACTCGGCCGCGCCGCGAAGAGGCCGTCCTGCGGCTCGCTCCAGGTGCCGGTCTGCATGCTGTACGGGCCGCGGCGCAGCTCCTCCCACGCGGCGGCGGCATGCGGATCCGCACCGCCGTAGCGCCGGGCGGCGTACGCGGCGAACCAGCTCTTCTGGTCGATCGGGTCCGGCTGCCAGGCGAGTTCGGTGAAGAGGTCGAACGCGGCGGGGTCCCCGCCGGTGCCCTCGGGGAGGTACGCGATGCCGCGCAGCGCGCTGTCCGGCTTGGCGAGCCAGGTGTGGAAGCGCTCCACCCACGCGCCGGTGTTCGCGCCGATGCTGGTGTGGCCGCCGAAATTGGGGATCGTGCCGAAGGCGTACGGCGTGCCGTCCCACTGGGTCTCGCGGTCGAGGCCGTCGTAGCGGTCCGAGAGGCCGTCGACGATCAGCACCCGGCGGCGGTCGACCCCGCTGAGGAGGGCGGGCGTCGGGTTGTGCTGCCAGCCGAGCATGACCCAGGTGGCGCCGGGATGCGAGGCGTCCAGGGCCTGCTGGACGGCCCCGGCGGCAGCCGCGACGTCGACTGTGCCGGGAATCCCGCCCTCGTGCAGCAGGTCCATCTTGAACATGTCGCCGGCACCGAACCGCTCCTGCTGGAACCGGTAGTAGGCGGCGGCCAGACGGGGGAAGACCGGGCCGGTCGGATCCAGCCAGTCGGGTCGGTCGAAACCCACCCACCTGCCCTGCGGGACGGTGACCGCGCCGTCGTTCCGCGCGGCGAAGTCCGGGGGCACCGTGCCGAAGAATCCCGGCAGCACGGGCGCCATCCCCAGGGAGCGTAGGTGGCCCGAGATCCGGCTCCCGAGGGTCGCGCGGGCCTCGATCAGCTGTTCCGAGACCGGCCCGGCGAAGTGCGACAGGTTCTGCAGCAGCCACCAGCCCTGATGGGCCGGGGCGGGGATCCAGTCGCGCAACTCCGCCGCGTCGTAGCCGAACTCCTGGAGTGCCCGGTAGTACGGGTACTCGGCTCCTGTCGGGACGAAGACCTCGTTGACGCCGTGCAGCGCCATCAGGTCGATGTCGTGCTGGTAGGAGGCGAAGTCGCGGTAGGCGCCGGAGTACCCCTCGTCGGTGTCGTTGAGGGCGTAGCGGTGGGGTACGGCCGCCGACCGGGTGATGGTCCCGGTGACGGCCGGGAGCGTGCCGGGCAGCCGACCGACGCTGGACCCGGGCCATCCGATGTCGACGCCCGCGACCCGTTCCAGGTACCAGCCGACTCCGGTGAGGAGGGTGGCCGGGGAGGTGCCCCGTACGAGGATCGCCCCGGCCTCGCCCGAGACCGAGAAGTAGTCGCCCGAGGCGGGTTCCTCGACCGGGACCAGGGTGAACTGCTCAGCCCGGGAGGGCAGCAGGCGCTCCAGGCTGTCCCGCGCGGGCGCGGGGTCGAACGCGGCTGACGAGGCGGCGTCCGGCGACTCGGGGGACGCGGCCGACGGCATGGAGCCCCCCGACGGGGAGAAGGTGCGAGTGGCCGCGGCGGCGGTGGTGCCGGGCAGCGGCGGCAGGCCGGGCGCGGCCGCCGTCGTGACGGCGGCGAGCGCAGTGGCGGCGAGGACGGTACGGCATCGGAGGATCAGGCGGAGGCCCATCTGGCTCCCTGGTGGTGGGGGAAGAGGTCGGCGACGGGGAGAGGGAGGTCAGTACTCCGGGGTGCGCTCGGTGACCCGCGTCCCAGGATGGGCGAGCGCGCACAGGAACGCCACGGCCAGGGCGATCGCCATGCCGTAGAACACCCACTGGTTGGCCTCGGCGAAGTCCATCCGGATCGCGTCCCCGGCCCCTTGCAGGGCCTTCGCCACCGGCCCGTCACCGGTCGGCCCCTGGCCGTCCGGGTGACCGGTGACCGCCTCGGCGACCTTCTCCGCCGTGGCCGAGGCCTCGGCCACCGGCAGGCCGCGGTCCTGGAGCGTGGTGGTGATGCGGTCCGTGGAGACATGGGCCAGCAGGGTACTGAAGACGGCCATGCCGATGGCGGCCGAGTAGTTGCGGATCGTCTGGGTGATCCCCGTGACCTCGCCGTACGAGGCGCCGATGGCCCGGTTGACGGCGTCGGTGGACGCCGGCGCGAGCAGGAAGCCGATACCGGCGCCCGCCATGGCCGCGTACGGCCACTGGTCGTGCATCGACAGGTCGGTCATCTTCTGGGCCCAGAGGTAGAAGCCGACCGCGCCGAGCGCGCAGCCGAGCTTCATGGCCGGCCGGGCACCGCGCTTGTCGAGGATCCTGCCGCCCCACTGTGAGGCGATGGCGAAGCCGATGAAGAAGTACAGCAGGAACAGCGCGGCCTGGTTCGGGGAGGCGCTCAGCGACACCTGGGCGTACACGGACGAGAAGAAGAAGACCGGCACGAAGGCGAGCATCGCGAAGAACAGCACGAGACTGTCGACCGTGAAGGCCCGGTCCCGGAAGACGTCGAAGTCGATCAGCGGGTGGGTGGTGCGCCGCTCGTAACCGAAGAAGAGCACCAGTACGAGCAGGCCGCCGATGACACAGGCCCAGGTCGCGAGGGAGCCCCAGCCCCAGGACGAGGCCTGCTGGAAGCCCAGCACGCTCAGACCCATCCCGACGGCGACGAGCGCGGCGCCGACGACGTCAAGCCGCTCGGAGCGACGGCTCTCGGGGATCCGGGCGAGCAGGGCGAGCACGATGGCGACGACGGCCACCGGCACGTTGACCCAGAAGATCGCCCGCCAGGTCCAGGAGGTCAGCCAGCCGCCGAGCAGGGGCCCGACGGCGGTGAGGGCTCCGGAGAGCCCGAAGAAGAGCGCGAGGGCCCGGCCGCGCCGCTCGACGGGGAAGACGGCGATGACGACGGCCAGCGCCGCCGGGAACATCAGGGCGGCGCCGAGACCCTGGGTGGCGCGGAAGACGATCAGCCAGGTCTGTGCGAGGTCGCCGGACGGCACACATCCGCACAGCACCGACGAGAGGACGAAGACCAGGGTGCCGATCAGCATGACGAGGCGGTGTCCGAAGAGGTCGGAGAGCCGGCCGCCGAGCGCGAAGAACGCGGCGAGGGAGAGCAGGTAGGCGTTGACGACCCACTGCATGCCGGAGGCGGAGAGGCCCAGCTCGTCGGTGATGCTCGGGGCGGCGATCGACACGATGGTCTGGTCGATGAAGGTCATCGACACCGCGAAGAGCATGGCCGCGAGCGCCAGCCCCTGGCGGGGTGCCTCGACGGTGGTGTCGGTCGGCACGGGGGGTGAGGGAGTACCTGCCATGTACGGATGATCGTCCCGGGTCACCGGGCGTGCATGCCGAGGCCGCCGCCCGGGGGGCGGCGGCGCCGGAAGGGTGAACCGTGTGGGTGTGATGCCTCCGTGCGGGTGATGCCTCCGTGTGGGGGTGGTGCCTCTGTTCGTGTGATGCCTAGGGCACCGCGGTGGGGCGGAAGCTCTGCGACTGGGAGCCGTCGCAGGGGCGTTGGACGAGGGGGACGCCGACCGTGCCGGTGCCGGTGGTGGCCAGGCACTTGCCGCTGTGGCGGGCGACGAAGTGGTACCGGCCGGAGGCTTCGGCCACCGGCAGCCACTGCTGGTTGGTGCCGCCGGACGAGGACCACAATTGCAGGGGCGCGCCGTCGGCGGTCGACCGGTCGGTGACGTCGAGAACCTGCTGGGGAGCGGGGCGGACGCCGATGCGGCTGTAGCCGTCGGTCGTGGGGGTGAAGCGGAACTGCTGGGCCTGGGTCCCGTTGCAGGTGTACTGCTGGACGGGCGTGCCGTCGGCCGTGCCCGCCGCCCGGACGTCGACGCACAGACCGTTGGCCTCGGCGGCCAGCGCGTACCAGGAGTCCCCCGGGAAGGGGCCCGGCGGTGGGGTGGTGCCGGTGCCCGCCAGCCACTTCAGGCCGTCGGTCAGGAGACGGTTCTGGGTGGGGCTGGCGAAGGTGGAGGAGAGCCGGGTGCCGGTGTCGTAGTTCATGGCGTTGTGGCCGAAGTTGGCGTACAGCATGCGGTACTGCGTATTGGTCCACACGAGGGGGTAGTCGCCGCTGTACCAGGTCTGGTTCGGGTCGGTGCCCAGCGGGAAGCCGGCCGGGTCGACCGAGGCGAGCACCTTGATGGACGGGTTTGCGCGCAGGTTGTTCGACCAGCTGTACCACTCGCTGACGGCCGAGGTCCAGGTCGCGGGCAGCCCGGCCGCCGCGGGGTGGGTCGCGTTCTCGGTGCGCACGAGGGCCGTGGTCGGGCCCCAGGTGTTGGAGCGGAAGTTCCCGCTTCCCAGGAACTGGTTGTAGTACCAGTTCCAGCCGGAGGCGTTCGTCGTGAACGCCGAGACGTGGAAGCCGAGCCAGCCGCCGCCGTTGCGCATGTACCGCTCGAATCCCGCGCGTTGGGCGGCGCTCTGCGGGGCGTCGTCGAGGAAGACGACGACGTCGTACGCGTCCACACCGCCGTTGGCGAGCAGGTTCCAGTCGGTGGTCGCCGTGTAGCTGAAGTTGTTGGCGGCCGCGGTGCGCGGGAACCAGTCGTTGGCTTCCTTCACGAAGTCGATGTGGGCCGCGTCCCAGGTGCCGTTGTAGAACGCGAGCACCTTGAACTCCGGTGCGGCCGGGGCCGCCTGGGCGGGTGCGACGGCGCCGAGGCCGAGGACGAGGGCCATCAGGCCGAGGAGCCGTATCAGGTGTCGTCTCATGGGTGGCTCACCAGGTTCGCGACGTTGGTCGAGGAGTTGGACGGGCCGCCGCGGTCGTTGACGACGTGCCGGATCGTGCCGGTCCCCCCGAGGGAGACGGTGACCATGCTCCGGAAACGGACGTCGGGACGGTTGGGGGCCTCGATGGCGTGCTCGGCGGTGACGCCGGGATTCACGTTGAAGTAGCAGTAGCTGCCCAGTCCGTAGGCCTGGTGGCTGGTGACGGAGTCGGCGACCTTGTAGGCGGCGTAGCCCTGGGTCGAACCGTTCATCCAGGCGGCCTGGTTGGGCGGGTCGTACGGCATCTCGTTCTGGTAGAAGTACGTCCGGCCGCGGTTGCCGTTCCAGACGGTCTGGTGCTTCTGGTAGTGCTCGACGAACAGGCCGTACATGGTGACGTCGTCGCCGTTCACGACGAGGCCGGTGTCGGCGGTGTTGGTGTTCCAGCCGACGCCGGTGCCGTGGTCCGCGCGCCAGACCCACAGGTGGTCGCCGATGACATGGTCGCTGTTGACGACCAGGCTGGTGGTGGCCTTGCCGACGGCCGCGCCGCCGACGCGGAAGTACACGTCGTGGAGCGAGGTCGGGTCGGCGGCGTGGGAGGCGGACGATCCGGCGGGGCCCAGCTCCAGGAGGGTCGGCGAGTTGACCGTACCGGCGTCGAAGAGGACGCCCGCGATCTTCACCCCGTCGACGTCGGCGACGGTCATCGCGGTGATGCCGTTGTCGGGGACGAAGGTGGCGAGGCCGAGCCCGAGGACCACGGTGTCGGGGCGGGTGACCCGGAGGGTCTCGGCGAGGTGGTACACGCCGGGGGTGACCAGGAGGTCCTTGCCCGCGGCGAGGGCGGCGTTGATCTGGGCCGCGGTCGCGCCCGGCTTCACGATGTGGAAGCGGTCGATGGGCAGCTGGGTCCCGGCGGGGGTGCCGCCGGCCGCCCATGTGGTGCCCGTGGAGTCGGTGCGCGGGGCGGGCACGACGACCTTGTAGGCACCGGCGGAATCCACGGTGAGGAAAGGCTTCTCGCGGACCACGGGGGAGCGGTCCACGGTCGTGTGCGGCGGATTGGGGAAGCTCGTGCCGGGGACGCCCTGGCTGCCGACGAAGACCATGTTCCAGTTCGACCCCGTCCAGGAGCCGAGCTGGGAGTTGCGGGTCAGCCACTGCTGCTGGGTGCCGGAGCGCACCTGGCCGTCGATCTTGGTGTCGGCCATGAATCCGCCGCTGGACCAACCGCCGTCGCTCAGTTCGAGGTTGCCGCGCACATGCATCCGGCGGTACGCCGAGGCCTGGGACACGGCCCAGCGGTCGGTGCCGCCGGTGGGGTTGACGGAGAGGTTCTCGGCCCCGCGCCAGAAGTTCTGGGTCGCGTTCTGCGGCGGGAACCAGTCGGCCTCCACATGCACGGCGCCGTTGATCGTCACGGCGTCGGGGGACTGGCCGAGGCCGAGGACCTGGGTGTAGAAGCCGACGTTGACATCGTTGTTGTACGTGCCCGGCTTGAACAGGACGGCGTAGCGCTCCGGTCCGAACTGGTTGGTCTCCTGGCGCTGGAAGATCGTGTTCAGGCGGCCCTGGACGGTCGCGGAGGGCATCGAGGGGTCGAGGACGACGACGTTCGGCCCGAGGTCGACGTCCCCGGGCGCGGTGCTGACGGGCGTGACCTGGAAGCGCTGGGCGGCCGTGCCGTTGCAGGTGTACTGGACGAGCTGCACGCTGTCGGCCGTGGACGCGGCGGGGACGTCGAGGCACTTCCCGCTGTTGCGGTTGACGAGGTGGAAGGCGCCGGCTCCCTCGTCGACGGCCCGCCACTGCTGGTTGAGGCCGCCGCCGTAGGTCCACAGGTGGACGGCGGCGTTGTCGGCGGTGGAGACGTCGCTCACATCGACGACCTGGGCGGAGTCGGTGCGGCTGCCGATCCGGACGTGGCCGTCGGAGGTGGGTGCGATGCTCCATTGCTGGGCGGTGGTGCCGTTGCAGGCGTACTGCTGGACGGCGGTTCCGTTGGCGGTCGAGGCGGCGCGGGCGTCGAGGCACTTGCCGCTGCCGGAGTTGACGACGGTGACCAGGCCGGTGGGGACTTCGGCAGCCGCCGTGACCCCGGACTCGGCGGCGGGTGCGGCAGCGGCGGGGGAGAGCGCGACGAGGGCCGAGCAGAGCACTGTGCCGGTGGCCAGGACCGCGGCGAGGCGGTGGGGACGCGGGCGGGCGCGGGCGGGGCGCCGGGGCGCGGTGTTCCACGGAGGAAGCGGGGCGGGGGCGGGCATGGGGCTCCTTGGACGGTGGGGCAAGGGGGGAGACACGGAGCTGCGGAGGCGCTTGGGAGGGGTACCGGGGCCGTGGTCGCGGCCGTGGATCAGCCGTTGTAGGCGGCCAGGATCCGGGTGAACTCCCAAGCCTGCTGCCCGATGCCGGAGCAGGTGTCGGCGCCGCCGCCGGTGCAGGGCCGGTCGCGGTTGACGGACCAGAAGGTCAGCCGGGCCAGGTGCCGCTGCTGCGCGTAGCCGAGGATGGTGCGGAAGTCGGCCTGGGTGATGGTCTCGCCCACGTCGGTGACGCCGTTCATCGAGGAGATGCCGGTGTGGCGGTAGGCCTGGTCGTCGCCGTAGCCGTACGCGTTCTTCACCACGGTCTTGAGTCCCTCGGCCGCGCGGACGGTCAGGGTGCCCATGTTCTGTCCGTTGCCGCCGAAGTTGAACGGCATGATGGTCCAGCTGTCGACCGTGAGGCCCGCCGCGGCGGCGCGGTTGATGAGGCTGGTGTCGGGGCCGTTCTGGCCGGTGCCGAAGGTGACGTACACCTTCAGGCCGGGGTTGGCGGCCTTGACCGTCTTGAGGGCGTCGACCGTGCGCTGCTGGACGGTGGGGCTGTCGTAGGCGGCGGCCTCGATGTCGATGTCGATGGCCTTCAGGCCGTACGCGTCGATGACCTTCTGGTACGCGGCGGCGAGTTCGCCCGCGCTGGAGCAGGAGCTCTCCAGCTTGTTGCCGCTCCACCCGCCGAAGGAGGGGATGACGTCGCCGCCGGCCGCCCGGACCGTGTTGACCGTCTGCTGGTCGACGCCGCCGACGAGGGGGCGGCCGCCGTCCCACTGCGGGTTGCAGTAGCCGTTGCTGAGGACGAAGGCGAGCGTGAACCACTTGACGCCGGTGGCGTTCATGACGGTCGTCGGGCTCGGCGGGCTGCCCCAGCCGTTGTAGAGGTACGGGGCGACGGCCATGGTCCCGCCGGGGGCCGGGCCGGTGCCGCCGGCCGGGGGAGCCGTCCACTTCTGGTTGGCCGCACCGGTACACGTCCATATCTGCAGCCGGGTGCCGTTGGCCGAGCTGTTGCCCGTGGCGTCGAGACACTTGTCGGCCTGCGGGTTGACGAGGTCGCGGGCGGCGGTCACCGTCCAGCGCTGGGCGGCGGAGCCGTTGCAGTCCCAGAGCTGGACCGTCGATCCGTTCGCCGTGCCGCCCGAGGTCACGTCGAGGCACTTGCCGAGGGCCTTGACGGTGCCGTCGGCGCCCACGTCCCAGGTCTGGGCGGCCGTGTCGTTGCAGTCGTAGAGCTGGACGGGCGTGCCGTTCGCGGTGTTGGCCCCCGCGACGTCGACGCACTTGCCGCCGATTCCGGTGATCCGGCCGGCGGCGGCTTCCGCGGGGGTGTCGGTGGCGGCGGTGAGACCGCCGGCGGCGAGGGCGAGCGCGGCCACGGTGAGTGGCAGACGGGTCCGGTGCATGTGGGGGTCCTCTCGGGTGGGGGAGGGTTCGTCGGTGGAGGCGGCCGGGCGCCGAAGCCCACCGCGGATCTACCGGGTCGACCAGGCAGTTCAAGGACATGAACGCCATTCCACTTTCTGATCGGCAAAAGTAAAGGTCTGAACCAGACACGTCAAGAGTTCGCGCATTCAGGGCTTGAACGCACAACGCCCTTGGCAGTGCTGCAAGTTGGGTTTTGTCGGGAGCTGGCGTGAAGTGTTGACGGCAGGAGCGGTAGCGCCGGCCGCCGGGTGCGGCTGGCACGATGTCTGCATGGATCTCGTACATCCCCTCGACGGCTTGGACGCCCACCCCTGGCGCTCCTTCACCCACGCGTACGGCAGCGCGGAGGACGTTCCCGATCTGCTGAGGGCGCTGACCGGCACCGACACGGATGCGGCGGACGAGGCGCTGTCGGAGTTGTACGGGTGCGTGCTGCACCAGGGGACGGTCTACGCCGCCAGCGCGGAAGCGGTCCCGTTCCTCGCCAGGATCGCGGCGGCCGGGCACCGCTCGGCGGACGTCCTCGTGCTGCTCGGCGGCATGGCCGAGAGCGAGGACGAGCACGGCGTGACACCGGGCGCCTTACGGGCGTCGGTGGCCCGACAGCTGCCCCTGCTCCTCCCGTTGCTGGCCGCGGCCGAGCCGGACATCCGCCGGACCGCCGCCTGGGCGATATCCCACACCCGCGTGACCGGGATCGGGCTGTCCCCGCTGCGCGCGCGTTGGGAGGCGGAAGACGAACCCACCGCTCGCGCGGCGGTCCTGGGCGGGATCGCCCGGCTCGACCCACGGGCAGGAGTGGCGGCGGCCGCCACCGCACTGGACCCGTCCCAGGCCGACGAGGTGCGCATGGCCGCCGTGTTCGCCCACCTCGACGCGGACGCCCCGTGGACCGAGGCCTTGCACACGACGATGCTGTCCCTGCTGCCCGCCGAACTGCTGTACTCCGACCTCGACCCGGAGCGCGCCGAACCGCTGGCCGCCGTCGTCGAGGCACTCCTGGAAAGGGGCCGCGAGCCGGAGCGCGAGGCCGCCTTCGCCCTGGTCGACGCGGCCCTGCGCGACGGCCGGGCCGAAGTGCGGGCCGAAGGCCTCTGGGCGGCCGACCGCGCCTGCATGCTCTCCCGCAGTGCTCCGTCGCGGCTGGTGCCGAGCCTGCGCGCGGCGGCCGTCGACGAGAAGTCGGTGGTCGACATCGCCTCCCTCCTCGGCCGGCTGGGCAGCGTCGCCGCACCGGCCGCGGACGTCCTCGCCCCGCTCGCCGGACGAAACCCGCGCGAGAACGACGACCACGCGGACCGGGCCCTGGCGGCGCTCGTGCTCGTCGCACCCGCCCAGGCGCTTCCCCTGCTGGCCGCGGGCCTCGGGCACCGCCCACGGGCCCTCGGTGCGATCACCGGGCTCCGGAAGCCGGCCGGTCCCGCCCTCCCCTTCGACAAGGGTCTCCTCGACGCGGTCCGCGACCTCCTCTCCCGGCCCGAGTCCCTGACCGGCAACGAACCGTGGCAGCTGACCGACCTGCTGGCCGGGTGGGGGGCCGACGCCGCGCCGGCGTTGCCCGAGCTGTGCGCGGCGCTCCCGCACCATCCGAGCCAGGCGGCCCTGGCCATCGCGTCCGTCGCCGAAGCCTGCGCTCCGCCGGACCGTACCCGTGCCGTCACGTGCTTGAGGGCGGCGTCCGAACAGGGAGTGCTCCACGCGGCGAAAGCCCTGTACACGCTCGTCGGCGAGCCCGCGCCACTGCTGAGCTGTCTCGACCGCGCACTTGGGTCCGGCGGCCGCGATGTGGACTGGGAGGCCGGGATCCTCGGCGCGCTCGGTCCCCTGGGAGCGGCGCTGGCCCCCGTCCTGCGTGAGGCGCTCAGCGACTCCGACAGCACCACCACGCCCGCCCTGGACACGGACACCGCCCTCGCCGAGGCACTCTGGCGCATCACCGGAGACGCGGACGAGGCCGTTGCCGTTCTGGACTCGGTCCTCGCCCGCGCCGAACACGGCTCCTGGTCCCGGTGGTCGGTGGTACGCGCCGCCCGCGCGGCGGCGCTCCTCGGCCCGGCGGGGCGGCCGCTCGCCGCCCGGTTGGAAGCCGTCCTCGACGATCCGGTGCAGGCCCCGGCAGCGGTGGTGGCGCTCACGGCCGTGGCCGACCCCGCCTCGCTGGACCGCACCGCGCTCGCCGAGGCGGCCCTGCGCTCCGCCGAACAGGACGCCGATCCGACAGGGGCGTGTGACGCCCTGGAAGCCCTCGGTTCCACCGCGTTGACCACGGACCACCTGCGCCGACTCGCCGAGCTGGCCGACGGTGACGCCCGGGTCGTCCGCTCTGGAGTCGAAGACCGCATCATCCACGAGGACGAAGCCCTCCGAACCCGCGCCCGGGCACTGATGACCACGTTCACAGCCGCTGAAGCGCCCTGACCGACGAGGGCCCGCCCGGCCCTACCCTCCGGACACGGCCTAGGACACCAGCCCCTGGCCCTCCAGCTCCGTCAGCCGCACGGTGCACAGCCCCCCACGCTCGGCCTTCACCTCCGTCACCTTCAACCGGGTGCCCGGCGCGAGGATGAACTCCTCCTCTCCGGTGAAGGCGGAGAAGCGCCGGATCGCCACCGCCCGCGCCGGTGTGACCTCGAACAAGGTCCGCCTGCCACGGCTTCCGAGGAACGCCCGGGCCACCCCCAGCTCGGACGTGCACGACGACACGCCCCACCAGGTCACCGTCTGCCCCACCGGGTACTGGGACCGCAGATCCAGCGCCACGCCACGCCACAACGGCCGCGTCTGCGCCGGCAGCGCCTCCATCGCGGAGAACAGCAGCCGCAGGTACGGCAGGTACGGCACCAGCCGCTCCCGGTCCGGGGAGCGCAGCACCGCGTTGATCTCGCGGTAGAACGCCGACTCACACGTGTACAGGTGCAGCGCCGAGATCGCGTCGGCGGACAGCCCGTCCCCGGACGCCTCCTCCCCGAACCGGCTCGACCGCTCGATGTGCCGGTCCAGCCGGGCGAGGACCTGCGACACCGGCTCGACGGCCTTGCGGAAGTCCATCAGCGGTGTGTCGAACACCCCGGTGACGGCCGGCAGGACGAGTCCCTCGTCCTTGACGCTCGTGAGGCGCTCCAGATACAGCTGGTGCAGCTCCATCGTCGAAGCGATGAACGCCCCCATCCGCTCCGCGACTCCGTCGCCCTCCGAACCGCCGGTCGCCCCCGCCGCCTTCCGGTCCCAGCCCTTCCGCGGCAGCCAGTCGATCGGCTCGGCCCCCACCGCCGCCAGGGCGTCGTTCACTTGGGCGAAGTGCTCTCCCTCGCAGAAGATGTCCCCCTGGGCCGCCGGATTCGCATGGTCGAGGTGCCGGACCTCGACCCCCGGGTACTTCTTCTCCAGCCGCTGGACGACCCTCTTCAGGCTCCGGGCGTGCGCGCCCCACCAGGCGAACACCACGCCCCGGTCCTCCTCGTCGGCGTCCTGCTTCGCCCGGAGGATCTCCTCGACGATCTGCTCGGCCACGGGCCGCCAGAAGGAGGTGTGTCGATCGGTCGGCAGCGCCCCGTCCGCACTGGCCGTCAGGGACGCGTTCAGCAGCAGCACGCCCTGGGTGAGCATCGCCTGGAACCATTCAGGCGGCGCGACCGTGTCCTCCTTCTTCAGCAAGGCGCGGACGTCGGCGATCGGCGTCTTCTTCACGATGCCGTACTTCCACATCGCCGCCGCCTTGATGATGCAGCGAATGCTGACCACCCGGCCGAACTGGCTGTCCTTCCAGTCGCTGAAGGTGTTGTCGAACATCGCGATGCCGGTCGCGCTCTCCGGCCGGGGGTACGGGTTCTGTCCGAACGCGACCACCTTCCACTTCTGCGGCGGATGCGGCTTCAACGCCTGGAACGTCAACTCGCGCACCGGGACGACCTCCGGGCTGCGCTGGGGACCGATGAAGTCGGCGGCCCCCGGCTGTGCCTCGATCACCGGTGCCAGCAGCGGAAGCCACGGCTCACCGCCACCGGTGAACAGGTCGGCAAGGCCCAGCGGGTCCCCGGCGGAGGAACCCGCACCGCCGGTGGCCGTCACGTCGACATCATTCACGAGGACAGAACTCCCAGAACTCGAACCGGCCGCCCCCTCGGGCCCACCGGCATGTTGTACGGCTTCGGTGAGGTCGTCGCCGACCTTTCCGCCCTGTGCGGTGCCGGTCTGCGGAGCCTTCGCGTCAGCGACGAAAGGAAGGACGCCGCGGGACGTTGATCCGGACCCGCCGCGCGGACCCCGCTCCCTCGATGTCGTCGAGCTGCCCCAGCACCGCGGCCCGCAACTCGTCGTAGTCCGCGAACCCGTGATCGTGGAACAGGGAGTAGCCCGTCCACATCAGATTGGCGCACACCTGCGCGGGCACCCGACCCGTCTGCGCGCCCATCCCCACGAGCGCCACCGACCCGATGCTGCCGGGCTTCGCCCGGTTCTGCAGGTGCACTGCCTGGAAGGCCGCCGCGCAGGCCAGCGCCACGTTCATCGTCTCGCCGACGTTCTGCGAGGACTGGCGCATGGTCGGCGTGGAGATCAGATACCGCGGCACGGCCGCCCCGGACGGGACGCACACCGCGCTGCCCACCGGCAGGCTCCCGCCGAACCCGTCGCGGATCGCCCGCTGCACCCGCACCTGGATGCCCGCGCCGAGGTGCCGCTTGACCACGGCGTCGACGCCACCGTCCATCCGGCCCCGCGCGTTGGTGGGGGACACCCATGCGTCGACGTCCACATCGAGAAGCGAGCCCCGTCGGATCTCCACCTCGGGCGTGTCCGCGAACGCGGACCGCCAGGCCGCCACCACCTCGTCGTTGACGTCGACCAGAACGACCCTCAACGCATGCTGGAAACCCACGAATTAGCCCCTCTCGGACGCCCGATCGAACAAGATCGAAGCTATCGCGAGGCACTGACAACGCCTCGGTTCCGGAAGGCCGCCCGGGCCCGAGGACGACGCCGGTGTGCGTGCCGGTGCGGGGGGTCGGTGTCCGGATCCAGGTGGAGTGCATCGATTCGGCAGCGGTGTTCGTCTTCCGTTCACCGGCAGCCCGAGCGCGTGACTCCGAGATCTCCTAGACATAACGGGTCTGGACCAAGAGGTCCGGATGCGAAAGACCAAGGAGTTCCCCCGTCATGCCTCCCTCCCCCGACGTCTCCCGCCGCGCGCTGCTCGGTGGCGCCGCCGGCGCCGCCGTACTGGCCTCGCTCCCGCTGAGCGTGCGCGAGGCGCTTGCCGCGCCCGCCCGCCCCGGCCGGCTGGAAGACATCGAGCATGTCGTCGTCCTCATGCAGGAGAATCGTTCCTTCGACCACTACTTCGGGACCCTGCCCGGAGTCCGAGGCCTCGGAGACCGTACCGCCGTCCGCGGCGTCAACGGCAGGTCGGTCTTCCATCAGCCCGACCCCTCCCGCGCCGAGGGCCACCTCGTCCCCTTCGCGATGAACGCGGCCCACACCAACGCCTACCGCAACGGCGCCCCCGCGTTCGGCTTCGTCGATTCCTTCCCGCTCTGGAACGACGGGCGCGCCGACGGCTATGTCACCGGCCGCAGCAGCGGCTGGCTCGGCCACGGGTACTACGAGCCCGCCGACATGCCGTTCTACAACGCCCTCGCGTCCACCTTCACGGTCTGCGACCAGTACCACGCGTCGGTCCAGTGCAACACCAACACCAACCGCGACCACTTCATGACGGGCACCAGCGGCGGCACCGTCAACGACACCGTCGTCTACAACAACAGCTACATACCGGGTGGTTACACCTGGACCACCTACGCCGAGCGCCTGGAGCGGGCCGGGATCAGCTGGAAGACGTACCAGGCCCGCGACAACTACGACGACAACGCCCTCGCCTGGTTCCGGTCCTTCCAGCAGGCCAAGCCCGGCGAGCCGCTCCACGACAAGGGCATGGCGATGGCCGGCGCCCCGGCCGACCAGGGCGACGGCCACAGGATGGGCGACGCGCTGGTCGAGGCGTTCCGCACGGACGTAGCCGCCGATCGTCTGCCGCAGGTCTCGTGGATCGTCGCTCCGGAAGCCCTCTCCGAGCACGCGAGCTGGCCCCCGCCGTTCGGCGAGCACCTCACCGCCCGGCTGATCGAGGCGCTCGCGGACCACCCCGAGGTGTGGGCCAAGACCGTCTTCATCCTCAACTACGACGAGCACGGCGGCTTCTTCGACCACTGCATGCCGCCCGTGCCACCGCTCTCCGCCGCCCGAGGCAAGGCCACCATGTCCGTGGACGGCGAGGTCGTCGTCCGGGTGAAGCAGGCGGACGGCGCCACGGCGATGCGGGTCGTCTCCCAGGACGGCCGCTACCGGGTCCGCGCCGCCGACGGCGGCCTGACCTGGTCGGACACCCTGCCCGCCGGGGAGACCCTGGTCTCGGGACCGCACGCCATGGGCCTCGGCCTCCGGGTGCCGATGCTCGTCGTGTCCCCGTGGACCCGCGGCGGAGTCGTCGACTCCACCGTCCTCGACCACACCTCAGTGATCCGCTTCCTGGAGCGCCGCTTCGGGGTCCGCGAGCCCAACATCAGCCCGTGGCGCCGCTCCGTCGCCGGTGACCTGACCTCCGTCTTCGACTTCTCCGGCGAGGACGTCGTCCGGCCGGAACTGCCCGACACCAGCGGCAATGTGGCGAAGGGTCAGGCTGCGGCGGGGAAGCCGTCGATCGCCGTGCCCTCGCCGCAGTTCTTCCCGCGCCAGCAGCGCGGCACCCGCCCGGCCCGCCCCGTGCCGTACGCCTTGTCGCTGCGCTCCAGGGTCCGGGACGGCAAGGTGGATCTGGACCTCCGCAACCGGGGCCGACAGGCCGCCGTCTTCCAGGTGTACGCGGAGCCCGGCAGCACCCCCGACTTCTACACCGTCGGCGCGGACGAGCGGCTCTCCGGCGCCCGTGCCCTCCAGGGCGACGGCTACGACCTGCGGATCCACGGCCCCAACGGCTCGCTGTGGCAGCTGCGCGGTGACGCGGACGACGCGCTGGAGGCCCGGCTCAAGGAGGAGTGCGACGACGACCGCGCGTACCTGGTGATCGAGATCGAGAACCGCGGCCGGCGCTCCCGCACCGTCCTCGTCGGCGATCTGGCGTACGGCGGCGGGGTCCGCGAGGTCCGGATCGGCGGACACGACGAACGGACGGTGAAGCTCCGGGTGCCGGCCGAGCGCTGGTACGACGTCGCCGTGAGCGCCGCCGACGACCCGCGGTTCCTGCGCCGCTTCGCCGGTCGTTTCGCCGAGCCCTCCGGCGGCCGATCCGGTGATCGGCATCGGCATCGGCGCCGGGGCGTCACCGATCCGGCGATGGGCCTGCCCGACGCCCTGACCGCCGAGGTCGGCACGGCCGCCGGTGACGAACCGGTCGTCGCGGGCGGCACCACGGCCCGGTTCACCGCCACCGTCACCAACCGGGGACCGGTCGAGCTCCAGGACGTGACCGTCGCCTTCACGGTGCCGTCCGGCTGGACGGCGAAGCCGGTCGGGGACACCCCGCCGCAGACCGTGGCCGCCGGCTCCTCGTACACCGCGAGCTGGGACGTCACCGCTCCGTCCGACGCCCCGGCGTACGGCTCGGCCCGTCTGCTCGCGGTCGCCCGAGGCCGGGCGGCGGACGGCCTGCGCCTCGCCGACGGCGAGATCCAGGCCCGGATCGCCCCGTCGATGAGCGGGCGTCTGCTCGCGGAGGACTTCCAGTCGCTCGCCGGGAAGCTGGTCGAGCGGGGGCAGGTGCTCGGCTGGACGGCGACGGCACCCGACGGCTGGTCGGTCGTCAACGCCGCCGGGATGCCACAGGGCACGCCGATGTTCCAGGGCTGGACCTTCCACACCCGCCGCGCCTGGTCGGCCGGTGCCCAGAACCGCCCGAACTTCACCCGGGGCCTCGGCATCGTCGCGGTCGCCGACCCGGACGACTGGGACGACACCGGCGCACCCGCGAGCAAGGGCCGCTTCGACTCGACCCTGGTCTCACCGGCCGTCCCGATTCCGGCCGGGCGGACGACCCTCCGGGTGGACTTCGACTCCCACTACCGGCAGGAGGGCGACCAGAAGGCCGAGGTCCGCGCGGTCTTCGACTCCGGGGAGGAGGAGATCGTGCTGCGGTACGGCCCCGGCTCGCCCGACGCCGAGAACACGGCGGTGAGCCAGGAGCTCACGATCCCGCCGACGGCCCGCACGGTGACGCTCCGCTTCCGGATGTACGACGCCGGAAACAACTGGTACTGGGCGGTGGACCACATCCGTCTGGGCTGATTCCGAGGGCGAGTGGGGCCGACACGACGCCCCCGACTTGATAGGCAAGTGACTGCTTGCCTATCCTGGGGGCGTGGCCGACGACCTTTTCAAAGCCTTGGCCGACCCTACCCGCCGCACCATCCTCGACGAGCTCACGCAGAAGTCCGGGCAGACACTGTTCGAGATCTGCTCGCGCCTGAGCATGAAGCACCAGCTCGGCATCTCGCGTCAGGCGGTCTCCCAGCACCTTGCCGTGCTGGAGGCCGCCGGGCTCGTCGAGACCAGGCGGGAGGGCCGCTACAAGTTTCACGACCTGAACACGGCCCCGTTGCGGGAGATCGCCGAGCGATGGCTCGCGCCCCACCCGTCCGGACCAGAGGAGAGCACCCCATGAAGATCCATCTGACCAGCGTCTTCGTCGACGACCAGGCCAAGGCCGAGCGCTTCTACACCGAGATCCTCGGCTTCGTGAAGAAGCACGACGTCCCGCTGGGCGAGACGGACCGGTGGCTCACCGTCGTCTCGCCCGACGAGCGCGGCGGCACCGAACTCCTCCTGGAGCCCGCCGGCCACCCGGCCGTCAAGCCCTACCGCGACGCGCTCGTCCAGGACGGCATCCCGCTGGCCCAGTTCGCCGTGGACGACGTGCGGGCGGAGTACGAGCGCCTGAGCGCCCTCGGCGTCCGCTTCACCCAGGAGCCCCTGGAGATGGGCCCCGTCACCACCGCCGTCCTCGACGACACCTGCGGCAATCTGATCCAGATCGCCACCGAGCCGCAGTAGTACGTACGGCAGTGGCGCGCGCACGACCAGGTGCGCCGCAGTGGCCCCGCGCACCCCGTCAGGGGTGCCGCGGGGCGCGCCGTACGCGGGACGCGAGTACGGCCGTGAGACCGCTTCCGACTCCGGTGCCGAGGACCGCCCAGGTGGCGGGGTGAGCCCAGGCGCCATGGGGAAGCTGCTGCGCCAGCACGAAGACGCCCATCACGACGACGAACCAGCCGAAGGCCGTCCTCAGCGTCTCCTGTGGGATGCGGCCGGCAAGGCGCGCACCGGCCACGCTGCCGACCACGGCCGCGGCGGTGACCGTCAGGGCGAGGGCCCAGTCGACCGACACGCCCGAGAGGTGCCCGGCGAGTCCGGCGAACGAGTTCATCGCGATGACGAGGAGCGAGGTGCCGACCGCGGCACCCATCGGCAGTCCGCCGAGGATCGCGAGGGCCGGGACGACGAGAAATCCGCCGCCGGAGCCGACCAGGCCCGTCACGGCACCCACGGCCACGCCCTTGGCGGCGATGCCCGCGAGGGGCCGCCCGCCCGGCTCGGGCCCCTCCCGCTCCTGTCGGCGCCGCCCGCGGAGCATCGCCACCGCCGTCGCCGGCATCATCAGCGCGAAGGCGACGAGCAGGACGGTGCCGGGCGTGTGCTCCGCCAGCCGCCCGCCCCCGTACGCGCCGAGCATGCTGAACGCGCCGAAGAGCAGACCCGTGCGCCAGCGGATCCGGCGCGCCCGGGCGTGCGGGAGCAGGGCGGCCAGGCTGGTGACGCCGACCACGAAGAGCGAGGTGGCGATCGCCGCCTTGGTGTCCTGACCGGCCAGAAAGACCAGGATCGGCACCGTGAGGATCGAGCCACCGCCCCCGAGCACGCCGAGGCTGACGCCGATGAGCAGGGAAGCGGCGACGACGAGCACGGTCACGGCGTGCTCCGCAGCTCCGCGATCACCGTACGGATGTCAGCACGCGGGCCGCGGTTGTACGGCAGCTTGGAGAGCAGTACGCCCATCGCGCAGGAGTTGCTGAGGGCCGCGTAGGTCAGGCCGGCCCCGAGCGCCGTCCCGACGAGATGGACGCCCGGTACCAGGACGCCGACGAGGCCGGTGGTCAGGACGACGGAACCGGTGACGAGACGTACCTGTCGCTCCATGTCCCAGCGAGCGGGGCCGCGGTTCACGGGCGCGCCGACAGCCTCCCAGGCGTTCATGCCCCCGTCGAGGACGCGCAGGTTCGACAGCCCCGCCCCGGCGAGCGCCTGCTCGGCCTGGGCGGCCCGACCCCCCGACCGGCAGACGAGGACGACGTCCTCGTCGAGGTGGGAACGGAGTTCGGCCCGGTGCTCGCGCAGGGTGTCCAGGGGGACGTTGTACGAGCCGGGGATGTGGGCCGTACGGAACTCGGCGGGCGTACGCACGTCGAGCAGGCGCGGGGCGCGTCCTTCCTGGACGAGCCGGTGCAGGACGGCGGGGGTGAGGGAGGTCGGAGTGGGGGTGGGCTTGGCGCTCATGCGTGGGCTCCGGATCGAGGAAGGTAATACCTAGGGGGGTATGAGCGGGAGAGGGGGAGGGCGAGGGGGAGTGGGGCGGCCCGGGCGGTGCGGGGCGGCGAGCCCCCGTGACGACCGGTGGGTGGATCAGGCGGCGGAGGGGGCCGCGGGCAGGGCCCAGGTCGCGTAGCCGCCGAGGACGTCCGAGACGTCATCGATGCCACGGTGTCGCAGCAGGCTGGCCGCGATGGAGGAGCGGTGGCCGCCGGCGCAGTGCACGACGAGGGGGCGGTCGGTGGGCAGCTCCTCCGTGCGGCGCGGAAGCTCGCTCAGGGGGATGTGCAGGGCGCCGTCGATGGAGCCGTTCGCCTCGCGCTCGCCGCAGGTGCGCACGTCCACGACGACGGGAGGGTTGTCGCCCGCGAGAGCGGTCCGCAGCTGGGCGGCGGTCAGCCGGCTCGCCGGGGTGACCTCGTCGGCCAGCTCCTCCAGGGCCTCCTCCGGGTTCCGCAGGTAGCCCACCGCGCGGTCGAAGCCGATCCGGGCGAGACGGGTGACGACCTCCTCCTCCCGGCTCTCCGGCGCGACGACGACGAGCAGGTCGGCGGGGTCGAGGACGGTGCCGGCCTGCTCGGCGAACCGCCCGTCGGCGGGTACGTTCACCGCGCCGTGCAGGTGCCCGGCCGCGAACTCCTGCGGGGAACGCGCGTCGACGACGACCGCACCCGAGCGGCGCAGCTCGGCGAACTCGGCCCGGGCGAGCGGTCGCGCCGCGGTGGCGGCGTCGTACCGGTGCCGGTCCTTGCGGTTGAGCTCGGCGTCGTAGGCGAAGTAGCCCGGCGCGGAGGGCTGGCCGGCGGTGACGAGCGCGACGAACGCCTCGCGGCTCATCGGCGCACAGGCGTAGTTGGTGGCGCGCTGTTCCCCGATCGTGGACCGCTTCTCGGTGGAGAGGCTCTTGCCGCAGGCGGAGCCGGCCCGCGCCCACGGGCTCACCGTCGTCGGAACTGCGTGAAGAACACGACAAGTCCTTTCGGGGCTCCCCGGATTTCGATACCCCCATGGGTATCTTTGACTCGACCGTAAGCCGACTCGCCGCGGCGAGTCAAATACCCCCCTAGGTATTCATCCCCGGCTGATGGCGAGGGAGACTTGCGCGGAAGCAGCCCGCCCGCCCGTGTCGGCAACGGCGTCCAGTGCCCACTCGTAGCGCTCCGGAGAACCGCATGACCCGCACCACACCGTCGCGCCCCGTCGACATCGAGGCGCTGTTCCCCGGCCTCGCCGCGTATCGGCGCACGGCGACGCGCCTGCATCCCCGGCAGGGCACCGCGAAGCCCGGGGAGAGCTCGGTGGCGGGCCCGCTGCTGTGGCCGGCCGACGAGCCGTGGCCCGTCTGCACCGACGTGCACCCCAAGGGCAGGGGTCATCTGCTGTCCGACGTACGGCTCCGACGGCGCATCCAGGACGCGGCGCGGGGGCGGGACTTCACCGAGGAGGAACGGCGGCTGCTCGACGGGATGACCCGGGCGACGCACGTCCCGGCGCTCGGGGACGCCGACCCCGTGCCGCTGTTGGCCGTCGCCCAGCTCTACACCCGGGACGTACCGGACCTCGTCGGCCCCCGCGGGTGCGACCTGCTGCAGGTGTTCTGGTGCCCCTTCGAGGTCCACGGTCCGGACCGGACCGTCGACGTGGTGCTGAAGTGGCGGCGGTCCGCCGACGTCGGCGCGGTGCTCACCCCGCAGCCCGAACCGCCGGTCGCCGGACGCGAGGAGTGCGTTCCCACGTCCTGCGTCGTCCACCCGGAGCAGGTCGTCGAGCACGAGTACTTCGGTCTGCTCGGCGAGGACCTTCAGGAGGAGATCTCCGACTGGGAGGAGAGCCTCCTCGACGAGGAGGCCGAGGAGGCCGAGGAGGCCGGGGGCGGGGGCGGGGGCGAGGGAGACGAGATCGACTACATGAGCGACCTCTCCATCGCCCCCGGCTGGAAGGTCGGCGGTTTCGCCGCCTGGCATCTCACCGATCCCGCCCCCGTCGACTGCTCGGCGTGCGGGACGCCGATGCCGCCCCTGCTCACCGTCGCCACGGGGGAGTGCGACGGAGCCTCCCGGAGCTGGGTTCCGGTCGAGGACCGCGCCGCGGCTGATGATCCGGGGGCGGACGACCCGTGGGCGATCGACCCGAGCGTGATCGACCCGGTCGGTGTCTACCTGGGTCGTGGGCTCCTCCGTGTCCACACCTGTCCGGCCGATCCCGCCCACCCGCACCGGCTCAGCTTCCAGTGACGCGCCGCCGGGCGGTCGTCAGTTCGGGGGCCGCGAAATTTGATGAGCAGGGGTCAATGTTTGATCGCTTCATTGCATTTTCGGTGCAGTGAATGGTCGTTTTATGCGTTGAGAGTGACCACTGGAGGCAGCCCTTCCAGCACGGTCACATGGCGAACCCGAACTGACTATGCTCCCCCGTGTGTTGCGCTGCGATCACAGCGAGTCATGAACGCTGTGGTGAGCGCGGACGGAACGTGGCACTTGCCCGAATGAAGCCCGATTCGTTCCTGTCGGCGCATCGCATCACCTCAGTCCGTTCGTTCCAGACTGATTAGGGACCCCTTGATGGTTCGTGCAGGTTCAATTTCCAGAGCCAGGCCACCCGCGGTCGATCGGGTTTGGCTGCTTCCTCCTGGAGTTCTGGCGGGAGCCTTTGCCATAGCGTTTCTCTTCTCCCCTGCACAGATACGGACACCGGTCGCCCTGTGCGGTCTGGCCGCGGTCGTCCTGACGGTCGTCACCTCGGCCGTGACCGTGCGCCGGCTTCGATCGGGGGACGTGGAGCGCTACGAGCGGGCGACCGCCGACGCGCAGGAGTACTACGCGCAACGCGAGGCCGCGCTGCTCGGGCGGCTGGCCGATCAGCGCGCCACCACCGTGTGGCTCGCCGAAGAGCTTCTCCCGGCGGCTGTGGCTCGTATGAAGAAGGGTGACCCCGCCTCGGAGATCCTGCGTTCCGTCACCTTCGGGGAGCACCTCGACGAGGAGTTCACCGAGGCGGTCCGGGGGGCTCTGCAGACGCTCCTGGAGGCCGTGGAGGCCGAGGAGTTCACCCGTGACTCCTCCCAGCGGGCACTCGTGGCGGTCGCGCGCCGGGTGCAGGCGATCGTGCACCAGCTCGCCAAGGACCTGCACTCCATGCAGATCCTGCACGGCACGGACCTCGTGGTCTCCCGCGGTCTCCAGGGCGTCGACCACCGCACCGCGCTGATCGGCCGCCTCGCGGCCAGCATCGCGGTCCTCGGTGACGCACGGCCCGGTCGGCAGTGGTCGAAGGCGATCCCGCTCTACGACGTCCTGCGCGGGGCCATGTCGCGCATCGTCGACTTCCCCCGCGTGAAGCTGCAGTCGGTGACGGCCGTGGCCGTGGTCGGCCCGGGAGCCGAGCCGCTGATGCACCTCCTCGCCGAACTGCTCGACAACGCCACGACGTTCTCGCCGCCGCACACCCCCGTGGAGGTGTCCGCGAGCGAGGTGCCCTCCGGCATCGCCATCGAGATCGAGGACCGAGGAGTCGGACTCACCGAAGAGGTCCGAGAGCGCATCGAACGCATCATGGAGCAGTCGGCGTCGGGCATCCAGCTGGCCGGCCTCGGCGAGGTGACGCAGCTCGGTCTGCCCGTCGTCAGCCGGCTGGCCCGCGAGCACGGCTGCGAGGTCGACCTGCGCACCTCCGCCTACGGAGGCG
This sequence comes from Streptomyces sp. NBC_00250, assembly GCF_036192275.1. NCBI lineage: Bacteria > Bacillati > Actinomycetota > Actinomycetes > Kitasatosporales > Streptomycetaceae > Streptomyces > Streptomyces sp. NBC_00250. Next base: position 8,066,017 of record NZ_CP108088.1, read on the forward strand.
TACGAGCCGTGGTGCTGGTTCCCAGGAACCTGATCACCACCGTGCCGCAGTCCGCGGTGCGCTACCCGCCGCCGCCCGCACGGAGGCGCACGGGCGGCCCGATCCTGCCCAGGCCGACGCCGCCGGGCGACGCCCCGACGGATACCGGTGAGGTCAGGAAGACCGTCAACGGCCTTCCGCAACGGCGACGGGAGACACCCGTCCAGACGCCGATCGTCCAGGTGGCGCCCACACCCCCCGCCCCGGCCCCCTCCCGGGGAACCTCCGGCACGTCCCGCCAGCCGGGTCTGATGTGGGAGGCCTTCAACGGCGACAAGAGGTCGGTCGCCGAACCTTCCACTCCGCACAGCGAGCCGTCAGATGAGGTCGAGTAACATGCTGCCACTGCCGAACATGGACTGGATGCTCAAGGAGCTCGTGGGCGGCGTCCCGTACGTGCGACACGTCGTCGTGCTGTCGGCGGACGGCCTGTGCATCGGGCAGTCGAACACGGAGCCCGACACCGCCGACGCGATCGCCGCGGCCTGCTCCGGCATCCAGAGCCTGGCGAGGGCCATCGCGCAGCGGTTCCCGCAGGGCGACGGATCGACGCGGATGGTCGGGATCGAGGCCGACGGCGGCTACTTCTCCCTGATGGCGGCCGGTCCCGGGGCGTATCTCGCGGTGCTCGCCGACGACCAGGTCGATGCCGGCCTCCTGGGCGACCGCATGCGGACGTTGGTGGTCCGGATCGGCCAGCACATGACCAGCCCTCCTCGTGAGGACGTCGGGCAGGCGATGTGACCTCGGAGAACCAGGACCCCTGGAATGAAACCGATCCCGTTCCGCTCTACGTCATTACCGGGGGCACGGGTTCCGCGGCCAACACCTTCAACCTGGTCACCCTCATCGCCACGAGATCCGAGCCCGACGCAGCGATGCAGCCCGAGCAGGCGGCCATCCTCACCATGTGCGCGTACCCGCTCTCGGTGGCCGAAGTGTCCGCGTACCTCAGCCTTCCCTTCAGCGTCGTCACCACGCTGCTGTCCCAACTCGTCGAGGACGAACGGGTCGAGGCCATCGCACCCGTGCCCGTCGCGGCATTCCCCGAACGCGGCCTGCTGGAGGCGGTGATCCATGGACTACGCAAGCTCTGACGTACGCGATGCCGGCCCACGCGGCACAGACATGCCGCTTCCCCACAGTGCCAGGGGAGTCAAGGTCGTGGTCGTCGGCGGCTTCGGGGTCGGCAAGACGACCATGGTCGGGGCGGTGAGCGAGATCCCGCCCCTGACCACCGAAGAGACCATGACCCAGGCGGGCGTGGGGATCGACAACAACCCCGGCGCCCACGGGAAGAACACCACGACCGTCGCGATGGACTTCGGACGGATCAGCATCAACCAGGAGCTGATCCTCTATCTGTTCGGGACACCGGGACAGGAGCGCTTCTGGTTCCTGTGGAACGGGATCTTCGAAGGCGCGCTCGGCGCCGTCGTCCTCGTCGACACCCGCAGGATCGAAGTCTGCTTCGAAGTCATCACCCGCCTCGAAGACCGCCGCGTCCCGTTCGTCGTGGCCGTCAACACCTTCCCGGAGGCTCCGCACCACCCCGTGGAAGACCTGCGCACTGCGCTGGCCCTCAGCGAATCCGTGCCCATCGTCACCTGTGACGCACGTGACCGGGCGTCCTGCCGTGACGCCCTGCTGTCGCTGATGGTCTACCTGAGTACCCTCGCCGCCGCCCAGGAGTCCGAATGACCCTCCCACCCGCCGAACACACCACCGAGAAGCCCGGGGCGATCCCCCCTCCGGGCTGCCCGGCCCACGCCGCCACCGGACCGGGGGGCGCCACCCGCCTCTACGGCGGCGCCGCCGAGACGGACCCGATGGGCCTGTACGAGGAGTTGCGTGCCAAGCACGGTCCGGTGGCGCCCGTGCTGCTCGACGGCGACGTACGCGCCTGGCTCGTCCTCGGCTACCTCGAGAACCGTGACGTGGCCAGCCGCCCGACCCAGTTCTCCCGCGACCCCCGGGTCTGGCACGGCTGGCGGAGCGGGGAGATCGACCCCGCCACCTCGCCGCTCGTGCCGATGATCGGCTGGCGTCCCGACTGCGTCTGCGCGGACGGCGAGGAGCACCAGCGACTGCGCGGTGCGGTCACGGCCGGCCTCAGCCAGTTCGACCACCGCGGAGTCCGCCGATCCATCACCCGCATCGCGCACCAGGTGATCGACACCTTCTGCGAGGACGGCGAGGCGGAACTGGTGGGCCAGTTCACCGAGCACGTGCCCATGCTCACGCTCACCCACCTGCTCGGAATGTCGGACGAGGCCGGTCCCAGGCTGGTGCACGCCGCCCGTGACCTCTTCAAGGCCACCGAGACGTCGCTCGCCAGCAACGCGTACGTCCTGGAGAGCCTCGCGCAACTCGTCGACGCCAAGCGGGCGCGCCCGGGACAGGACATCGCGTCCGCGCTGATGGCCCACCCCGCCAACCTCTCGGACGAGGAGGTGCAGCACCACCTGCGCCTCATCCTCCTCGCCGGTTACGAGACGACCGCCAACCTCATGTCCAACGTCCTGCGCATGGTGGTCACCGACCCCCGGTTCCGCGGGTCGCTGGCCGGCGGTCAGATGACCCTGCCCGAAGCCGTCGAGCAGGTCCTCTGGGACGAGCCGCCGCTGATGGTGTGCCCGGGCCGCTGGGCCAACGGCGACACCACGCTCGGGGGACAGCAGATCAAGGCGGGGGACATGCTCCTGCTCGGCCTGGCCGCCGGAAACGTCGACGAGGCGATCCGCCCGGACCCCGCGACCCCGGTGCACCACAACCGCGCGCACCTGTCCTTCAGCGCCGGCACCCATGAGTGCCCCGGCCAGGACATCGGCCGCATCATCGCCGACACCGGCATCGACATCCTTCTCACCCGGCTTCCCGACATCGCCCTGTCCATCCCCGAGGAGAGCCTCAGCTGGCGCTCCTCCACCTGGGCCCGGCACCTGACGGCACTGCCCGTGAACTTCGTCGCCCGCGCACCCCAGGCCTTCGACGTACCGAGCCCGCTGCCGACCCCGCCCGCCCCGAGCACCGGGATGCCGTCGGCACCGCCGTGGTCGGTGGCCGAAGCCGGGTCCGTGGCCGAGTCCGGGCCGGCGGCCGAGTCCGAAGCCGAGCCCGTACGCCGGCCCGAAGCCCGTCCCTCCTGGCGGGCGCGCGTCAGGCGCTTCCTGCGGAGGCGCTAGGCCCCGCACCGTGGCGAGCACCACGGACGAGGGGGCTGCCGACGCGTGTCCGTCGGTACCCCCTCGGAGCGGGAGCGGGAGCGGGATTCGGGAGCGGGATTCGGGACGGAGAGGCGCCGCGGTACCTACTGGAACGTGGCGTCGGTGGAGGCGTAGCGGGGTGCTCCGGTGTACCAGGCATGGAGGCCGGAGAGGAAACTGCAGGCACCCCGGAGCCATGTCTCCAGCTCGGCCCGCTCGTCGTGGTTCAGCCCGGATCGCCGTACCAGTTGGGGGAGTTCGCTCTGCCGGAGGTGCTCGAAGTCCCGCAGCCGGGTGTTCACCAGGTTCAGCGCGGCGGGAACGGCGTCGTGGAGGGCGATGCCCAGGGACGTGCCCAGGACCACGACCAGGTTGTTGACGTCGTGCTCCTCGTGGACTTCCCGTTCGTAGGAGGCGAGGTCGTTCGCCAGTCCCATGAAGTCCATGAAGGCATCGAGCAAGGCGTGGACGGTCCGGCTCTGCCGTATCTGCTCGGGTATGCGCGCGCCGGTCGCCAACTCGACGGAATAGGGGGCGGTATGGGCGGCGAAGCTCTCGCGCCGGAACGGCGCGTACTCGATCAGGTGGGGGACCCGGCCGCCACGGCTGTTGGCCAGCTCCTCGACTCCCGCGTCGACGTAGCGCACCAGGGCCCGGTTGAACTCGTGCCGCCAGTGCGCCAGCCTCGGCGGGAAGAACTGCCGCTGCAGGTCGGCGATTCCCCGCTCGACGGGATTCGCCGGCTCCGGCAACCGGGCGCCGTATTCCGGTCGCAGGAACTCGTGCAGACGGGCGGTGAAGGCCAGCGCGCCGGCCAGGTCACCGGTCTGCTTGAAGGCGGAGGCGAAGTAGTCGTCCCAGGCCAGGGCCCAGATGTTGAACCGGTGGTTGAGCCGGAGGTCGGCGAGTGAGGCGTCGGGGAGGGCCCAGGCGGTGAGCTGGTCGACGGTCATGGCATGGAACTGCGCCCGGGTCCATATCGCGCGGTGGCCCGACGGTCCTTCCTCGCCGTCGAGCATGCCCATCTCGCGTGCCCACGTCTCGCTCTCCTCGCGCAGGGCCGACAGATACGGATTCACCCGCAGCGGATAGGGCATCCACAGCTGGGGCAGCTCGAGGGCGCGCACTGTCATGGGGACCAACCTCCTTCTCTCTTCGACCCGAGGGACGTGTTGGGCTGTTCCTGCTCCCGCCTGTGGTGACGGCCGCCACTGCCATGAGGCCGGACGATGCCCGGCCTACGGCCCTCCAAACCTGCCCCCCATGGACGATGGTCAACCCATCAACCGTTCCTGACCAGTGTTCAGAACAGCTTCATGCGGAAGGAATCGATCCCTCTGGGGAACTTTCCGAAAAACCGCGCAGGCTGTGGTCATCCGCTACGGGTGTGCCGGGTGCGCCAGGTGTGTGGATACCTCCGAGCCCGCACCCGCACCCGCCACTTCGCAGCGCTTCGCCCCGTCGAGCAGGAGCTCGACGGGGCGAAGGAGCAGACGCACCCCGAATTGACCGACAGCGTCCGTGGGCTTGCCGGGGCAGGTCCCGCCCGGGCGGCAGGTGAGCCGTGCGCCGGAATCCGGTCGGCTGGATCACGGCGTCCCGCGCTTCGGAGTTTCTTCAGGAGCGAGCGAGGTCCGGGGGGATCAGGCGCCGTTCGACCCCTGTTCCATGGCGGCCAACGCCTCCTGTGCCCGCTTCCCCATCTCCTCTTCGGAGACGTCCTCGATGTGCGAGGCGACGTTCCAGCGGTGCCCGAAGGGGTCCTCGAACTGGCCGGTGCGGTCGCCGTAGAACTCGTCCTTGACCGGCGACAGTTCCTTCGCACCCCGGGCGAGGGCCTTGGCGAAGACCGCGTCGACGTCCGCCACGTACACGTGCAGCGTGACCGGCGTACCGCCGATCGCTTTGGGCGAGCGGAACCCGAGGTCGGGGAACTCGTCGGCGAGCATGACGACCGAGTTCCCGAACGCCAGCTCCGCGTGGCCGATTCTGCCGCCGGGGGCCGGCATCCTCATGCGCTCCTCGGCGCCGAGCACGTCCACGTAGAAGTCGATCCCGGCCTCGGCTCCGTCGACGCAGAGGTACGGCGTGACCCGCGGGTACCCTTCGGGGATGGGTTGTACGGTCACCGTCTTCCGCCTTCCTGACGCGGGCGGTCGCCGTCGACCGCCATCTGCGCCCACAGATATCCCGCCCCCCGTGCCGCGTGCCGAAGCCGCGCGGCGGCCGACCACGGGATGCCCCGAAGAGCGGCAGCCCGCTGCGCGGCGCTCGCCCCCGCTCAGCGTGCGGCGGTGCGCAGACCGGTGGCATCGCAGGGGAGCGGGCGGCCGGGGTGGTCGGTGGCGAAGTCCTCCGCGATGTCCGCCGCCGTGACGGCCATGGCGTCGCTCGTGATGCGGATCTGTCCCGAGAACGGCTTGTCGATGTCCTCGATGAGGAGGAGCGAACCCGTGAAGAGCCCCGCCAACACGAAGAGCAGGACGAAGTGGGAGGCCCCGCGCCGGCGCGGCAGCCCGAAGGCGAAGGCGCCGACCGTCGCGGCCAGCGAGATCACCATGAACCAGTACACGATCGGCGGGATCGCCGGCATGGCTTCCGAGAGCCTGGACTGGCGGGCGACGGAACGCTCGTCGTCCGTCTCCACCAGAAGCTCGAACGTGTTGCTGTCCCGGTGCGCGAGCTCCTTGAAGTGGCGGCGGAGGTCGGCGGACCAGACCGAGGCCTCGGGCGCCTGCTAGCCCCTGTCGACCATGGCCGGCCATTCGTACGTCATGATCGCCCGCGCGTAACAGACCGCCGCCCCCTGTACGCCCTCGCGCTGGGGTTCGGGGGCGTAGTCGGCCACTTCGTAGAGCTGGTCGACCCGGTGGGCCTCGGAGCCGACGCCCGTGCCGGCCGTGCCGTACGACTCGGCCGCCACGACGATCACGAACGCCACGAGGAGCACCGCAAGGGTCTCCAGGGGGCTGATCAGATCGCTGATCGACGCCTCCTCGTCCCCGGCGGCCTCCTCCGCGCGGCGCCGCCGCAGGCGGTTGGCGAAAAGGCCGGCGGCGAGTGCGGCGGCCATGATGACGATGGTGATCGCGGCGAGCATGCGTGTGGCTGCCCCTCGACGTTGCGACGGCCTGTGGTGCCCGTTGGACCACCAGCCTTGCGCGGGATCCGGCGGCACCCGCGACGCGGATGCGCCGCCTGGCGGAACGACTTCACCGCACGAAAGAACCTGCGGGCAGCCTGTCGGCGGGTGTCGCGGGTGTCGCGGGTGTCGCGGGGGCCGGGCGGTCTCGGCAGGCTCGGTGTCCTCCGTGCTCTCCTCGCGCCCGGCGACTCGCCGGCCCCGGCCGGTCCCGGTGACTCAGGAGCGGGCGCCGACGTAGAGCTCCAGATCGCGGCGGCGTGCGACATGGCCCCGCCAGCCGGCCATGAGGACCAGGAGGGTCCAGACGACGAGGCCGCCGATCAGCTCGTCCAGCCGGCCGGCCGCGTCGACCTGGTCGGCCTGCTCCATCGGCACCTTGCCGCGTGCGTCGCGCACGATGTCGAGGCGTTCGCCGACGTCCGGGGCGCCGTTGCCGCGGTACACCAGCTTTTCCCCCAGCTCCCGGCCGTCCGATCCGCGCAGGGTGAGCTCGTGGTTCTTGCCACCGGTGGCGGCGGCGCTGTCCGCCACCACGACGACGCTCTCGCGGACCCCGTACCGTTCGAGGGCCAGTTCGGGTGCGTACTGGACCGCCCCGACCAGGACGAACAGCGCCGGTACGGCGGCGAGCAGCACCAGCCAGATGCCTCGGTGCAGCAGGTGCAGCAGCACCCCGAACAGCAGGCACAGCACCACTCCGGCGGAGATGGCGACCCATTCCGCACTCGGGACGAGGAAGGAGACGCCGGACACGACGGCGGCCGCGGCCCAGACGTACAGCACCAGGGCGACGGTGCGGCCCACCCCGGTGAGCGGCCGGGCCGACCGGCGCGCCGAGGCGGGCGGATGGCCGGTGCCGGGGCTGGTCGTGCTGCCGTGTATGGCCTCTGACATGCGGTTTCTCCTGGTTCCGACCTGCCCTCACGAGCGGGGCTGCGGGCGACTGTGCACGATAGCTCACGGCCGGTCACCGTTTCCGGTGGGCGCTTCGGCTTGGTCGCGCGGTCGCCGGGCCGTAGACGTATCGTCCGACTATGCGTGACATGTGCGGCCGTCGGCCGGGTACCGGGCCGCCGGGCCCCGGCACGTGGCCGGGCGGACGCCGCCGGGCCCCGCGCCGTGCCCTGTCGGCCGCGGCAGGCGGGTGAGACGGGTGGAAGGGCCCACGGACACGGGTGCCGGCGCGGAGACCGAAGACGTCTTCGCCGATGGTCGGATGGCCGCCGTGCTCACCGGCCTCATGCGGGACACCGAGGCCTCGGTGGGGCTCGTCTACCTGTCGGTCCCGGGGGACCGGATGCTGCGCCTGGTGCTCATCTCCGGCGTGTCGCGGGAGATCGCCGCCCCCTGGGTACGTATTCCGGCCGACGCCCCCATACCGGTGGCCGACGCCATCCGGGATCGGAGGGTCGTCTGGCTCGGCGGGCGCGAGGAGATCGCCCACCGCTACCCCAAGATCGGGATGGTGGTGCCGTACGACTTCATGCTCGCGGCCGCCCCCATCGCCGACGCCACGACCGTATGGGGCGGTGTCGTCCTGCTCTGGCCGGTCTCGCACCCGCCGGAGCTCGACGCGCGCGAACACAGGATCCTCGACACCCACTCCCGCAGGTCGTCACGGCTCCTGCGGTGGGCCGCCGACCAGGATCCACCACCGCCCCACCCCGCCGAGCCGCTCGTCGTGCATCCGACGCGCCCCTCCGAGCCCGACCCGGGCGTGGCGACCGCTGCATTCGACCTCGCGGAGCGCCTGCCGATGGGATGCTGCGCCCTGGACCTCGACGGGCGGATCACCTTCATCAACACCGCCGCCGCCGAGCTGGTGGACGCCGGTGCGGCAGCCCTTCTCGGCCGACGGCCGTGGGAGGTGCTGCTGTGGCTCAACGACCCCGCCTTCGAGGACCGCTACCGTGCCGCCGTCGTCACCCGCCGGCCGACGTCGTTCACCGTGACGCGGCGGTCGGCGCCCTCGCTGCTGTTCGAGCTCTACCCGGACGCCACCGGCATCAGCGTCCTCATCATCCCGAAGGCGGAGGGCGCAGTCTCCGGCGGCGGTCCCGCGGCCGGTGCCGCATCCGCATTCGTGTCCGGGTTCGGGACCGGCGCCGACGAGGCCTCCCCGGCCGATGCCGCCCCCTCGGCCGACGGCGAGCAGGTCTCCACCCCTGTCTCCGCGGCGCCGACGCGGCCCGGCGAGTCCTTCGGTGTCACCGCGCTCTACCAACTCATGCATCTGGCGGCGTCCCTGACGGAGGCGGCCGGCGTGCGCGATGTCGTCGAACTCGTCGCGGACCAGATCGTGCCGGCCTTCGGCCCGGACGGACTCGTCCTGATGACCGCCGACGAGGGACGCCTGCGTGTCGTCGGCCACCGCGGCTACAGCGAGGAGTTCGTGGAGCTCATCGACGGCAAGCCGCTCACGGCGCCGGTCGCCGACGCCCTCGTGCTCTCCACGGGCGTCCCCCTCTTCTTCCCCACGCACGAGGACTTCCACCGTGCCCACCCCGGCGCCCCGCGCTACGGGCGCCGCAACGCCTGGGCGTTCCTGCCCCTGATCGTCTCCGGCCGTCCCGTCGGCTCGCTCGTCCTCTCGTACGAACGCCCGCGTCCCTTCCCCGCGGCGGAGCGGGCGCTGCTCACCTCACTGGCCGGGCTGATCGCCCAGGCCCTGGCCCGGGCCCGGCTCTACGACGCCGAGCACTCCCTCGCGCGCAGCCTCCAGACGGCCCTGCTGCCGCACGGACTGGCCCCGCTGCCCGGCATCGACGTCGCCGCCCGCTATCTGCCGGCCGGTCAAGGCATGGACATCGGCGGCGACTTCTACGACCTCATCCGCGCCACCCCCACCTCCGTGGTCGCCGTCATCGGCGACGTCCAGGGACACAACACGACCGCCGCCGCGCTCATGGGGCAGGTGCGGACCGCCGTCCACGCCCACGCCGCGGCCGGTGCGTCGCCCGGCGACATCCTGGCGCGCACCAACCGGCTGCTCGACGACCTCGACGCGGACCGCTTCACCAGCTGTCTGGTCGCCGAGTTCGACCTCGGCAAGCATCGTCTGCGCTTGGCGAGCGCGGGCCATCCACCGCCCCTCCTGCGCCGTCCTGACGGCAGCGCCGAGATCCTGGTGGTGCCCCCGGGGCTCCTCCTCGGGATCGCCCCGAACGTCACGTACGACACCATGGAGCTGCCCTGGGACCGGGGCTCCGTGCTCGCTCTGTACACCGACGGTCTGGTCGAGGCTCCGGGCCTGGACATCGGTACGTCCATGGCGGATCTGGTGGAGCGGCTCGCCGTGTCCCGGGCCCCGGACATGGACCGGCTCGCCGACGAACTGACCCTGCACGTCAAGTACGGCGCCCACCGCATGGACGACGTCGCCCTCCTTCTCGTACGTCGCCCGTCGCCACAGGCCTGAGCCCCCCTCGTCACCGGCCTCAGGGCTCGCGGTGCCGGTCGCCGGTCCGGTGGCACTGGACGCGGTGATGGTGCGTCGACCTATGCTCTGTCGCGTGGCGAACCCCAGCGATCTCCAGGACCCCTCGGCCCGTCCCGTCGTCTCCGCGCCGGACCTGCTCGCCCTGCATGCCGTACGGCTCAAGGGCCTGGTCGGCGACGGCGAGGCTGCCGCGCGCTACGGGCTCGACCCCGAGGTCGTACGGGAAGCGCTCCTCGACCACGAGGCGAGGGGCTGGGTGACCCGGCGCGCGTTCGCCGGGACACGCGGGTGGACCCTCACCGAATCCGGACGCGCCGAAGGCGAGCGGCGGCTCGCCGGGGAGCTGGCCGAGACGGGGCTCGGACCCTTCGTACGCGAGCAGTACGAGATGTTCCTCGCGTACAACGACCGTTGCCTCAGGGCCTGTACGGACTGGCAGCTGCGGCCGGACGGCCCGGGGCGGCTCACCGTCAACGACCACGGGGACGCGGAGTGGGACGGGCGGGTGCTCGACGAGCTCACCGAACTGGGCCGGGTCCTGGAGTCCCTGTCCGTGGAGCTCGGGGCGCGGATCGTCCGCCTCGGCGGGTACGGAGCACGCTTCACCGGCGCGCTCACACGCGTCCGGCGGGGCGAACTGTCGTGGGTCGACCGGGTCAAGGAGGACTCCTGCCACACGGTGTGGATGGAACTCCACGAGGATCTCCTCGCCACCCTCGGCATCGCCCGCGGCGAGGAGCCGAAGCCGCGTGCACAGGACGACTTCGTCTGACCGCCGCCGAGGGGTACGGCCGCCGCTGTGACGGTCACTCACCTCGGATGGTTCCGCGAGCCCCGCACGCCGCCGTCGTACGCCCCCGCATGCGGACCGTGTCGGACACTCTCCGACCGGCGGCGGACCCGGCGCCCCCACGCGCGGACGTGTCTGCGGCGGCGCTCGGGTGAAAAACATGGGGGGTTGTTCCCCATGCCGCGGAGGCGTCCCTCGTACCAGGATCGGACACGGCCCGGAGCGGGGGGCCGGGCCGGGGCGGTTCGAGGAGGGGCGATGGCGGTGAAGGCCGGACACGAGCAGGCTGCGGCTTCGCTGTCGGAGGTCGAGCGGTGGTGGGACGGCGGGCTGCTCCGCGAGGACGAGGGCGGGCACGCAGAGGTGAGCGGCCACGGGGGCGATGGGCGCCCGGACTGGGCCCTGCTGGTCGAGGAGGCGGTGGCCGCCGCTCCCCTGGAGGCCGCGGCGCCCTCGCGGGACTATCCCGGGCTCAGCGGATTCGAATGGGCCCTTCGGCCGCTGACCGACCGCGCGGGGGAGCGGTTGGAGCGGCGCGTCACGGGACGGGCGCGTGAGCTCGTGGACATGACCGCCGTACGGGACGACCTGGAGCGGCAGCTCAGCGGCAGGCTGGCGCGGGCGGCGGCGCGGACGCTGGTCCTCGAACTGCACGAGGCACGGAGCGCCGGGCGTCTCGACGGGGACGACACACAGGCCCGGTTCCGGGACTTCCTGGCGCGTACCGCTTCCCGGCGCGGCCTGTCGGACCTGCTGGCCGGGCGGCCGGTGCTCGCGCGGATCCTGGGGCGGGCGGCCCTCGACGCGGCGGACGCGGTGGCGGAGGCGCTGGAACGGCTCGCCGACGACCGTGCCCTGCTGGTCGCAGGTCTTCTCAAGGAGTCGGGCGGGGACCCGGGACTGCTCGTGGGCATCGAGCCGGGCGCCGGTGACGGGCACCGGGGCGGCCGGAGCGTCATGCTGCTGAGCTTCGCCGACGGGACTCGGCTGGTGTACAAGCCACGCCCCCTCGCCGTGCACCGCCACTTCAACGACCTCGTCGCCTGGTTCAACGCGCTGCCCGATTCCGTGGACCTGCGTACCCTGCGACTGCTCGACCGCGGCGAGTACGGCTGGGTGGAGTTCGTCGCCGCGCGGCCCTGCGCCGCCGAAGCGGAGGTCGAGGAGTTCTACCGTCGCCAGGGCGCGCTGCTCGCGCTGCTGCATCTGCTCGACGGGACCGACCTGCACCACGAGAACCTGATCGCCGTCGGTGCCCACCCGGTCCTCGTCGACGTGGAGACCCTGTTCCACCCGCCCCTGCCCGGCTCCGGCACGGAGGACCCCGCCGCCCGCGCGCTCCACGACTCGGTGTACCGCGTCGGGCTGCTGCCGCAGCTCCTGGTGGGCGACCACAGCGCCCTGGACGTGTCCGCGGTCGGCGGCGGCCGGGAGGGCGTGTCGCCCGTGGAGAGGGCGGACTTCGCCGACGCAGGCACGGACCGGATGCGCCTGGTGCGCAGGGCGGGGACGTTCGGCGAATCCGCCAACCGGCCGCGACGTGCGAGCGGCGAGCCCATCGAGCCGGGGGCCCACATCGAGGCGCTCTGCGCCGGGTTCCGGGCCGGATACACCGCGATCGGCGCGGCAAGGGACGAACTTGTCGACGGGGCGGGCTTGTTGGAGGCGTTCGCGGAGGACGAGGTGCGGGTGGTGGTGCGTCCCACCTGGGTGTACACCATGCTCCTCGACGAGTCGACACACCCCGATCTCCTGAAGGACGCCGACGAACGGCAGCATGTTCTGGAGGCCCTGCGGACCGATCGGTTCGGCCCGGTCCTCGCACCCGGCCTCATCGACGAGGAGATCGCCCAACTCTGGTCCGGAGACGTGCCGTTGTTCACCGCCCGGCCTGGCCGGGACCACCTGTGGGGCGCACCGGAGCGGCCGCCGGCCGACCGCACGGACCTGCCGGGGATCGCCCGCGTCGCCGCGAAGCTCGGCGCCCTGGACACCGTCGACCGGCAGGACCAGGAACGGATCGTACGGGCCGCCATGGCGACGACCTCCCGAACGCCCGCACACCGGCCCGCCGAGGGGCCGCGCACCCGCACCGCGGGCCGCGCCCCCGAGCCGGAACGGCTGCTCTCGGCCGCCCGGTCCGTCGGCGACCAGCTGGTCTCGCTCGCGTACCGCGAAGGACCGCGCAGCAACTGGATCGGCCTGGAACTCCTCGACGACCGCTACTGGCGGATCGGCCCGATGGCGGCAGATCTCGCAGGCGGCTACACCGGACCGGCACTGTTCCTCGCCCAGTTGGCGGCGCTCACCGGCGCCGGACACTACGCAGAGGCGGCCCGTACGGCCCTGGCGCCGATGCCCGGACTGCTCGACGCGCTACGGGTGCGGCCCGAGGAGCTCGGCGCGGTGGGCTCGGGAGCCCACTCCGGCCTCGGCGGCATCGCGTACGCGCTGGCCGAGACGGCCCGGCTGCTGGACGACCCGGACGTCGGCGCCTGGGCGTCCGCCGCACTGCGGCTGGTCGCCGCGGCGACGAGGGTCGAGCCGGAGTACGGGGTGGGCGCGGGTCTCGCGGGCGGGCTGGTCGCGTTGGTGGCCGGCCAGGGGGCGCGGGGCGGTGAGGGACTTGGGCCGGGTGGAGGCGGGGGCGGGGGCGAGGACCTGGAGATCCGGCGGGCCGCGCGGGCGTGCGCGGACCGGCTGGTCGCTGCCGATCTCACGGGAGTCGATGTGACGGGAGCCGGTCCCGAGGGAGCCGACCTGACGGGAGTCGATCTGACGGGAGTCGATCTCACGGGAGTCGGCTCCACGGGCGCCGATCTCGCGGCCGTCGGGCGGGGCTTCGCGGACGGGGCCGCCGGGATCGGATGGGCCCTGCTGCGGTTCGCCGAGGTCGAGGCCACCGCAGGGGCGGGGGTCGGGGCCGCCGAGAGGTACCGGCGCGCGGGCCTTTCCGCGATCCGGGCGGCCGTCGGCGCGCTCCCCGAAGCCGCTCGCGACCTGGGGGAGGGCGGGGGCCACGGGGGAGCCTCCGCCCCTGCCCCGGGCGTCGGACCCGCAGGCGGCGGCGCCCGGGCTTCGGCCTGGTGCCGGGGGGAGGCCGGAATCGCGCTCGCGGTGCTGGACGCGCCCGGCGCCCTGGACGACCCACAGCTCGCGGCCTGGGCCCGTACGACCGTCGAGCGCCTGGGTCAGAACGGGCCGGCTCCCGACGACAGCCTGTGCCACGGAGAGGCCGGAGTGTGCGAACTCCTGGGCCACACCGCGCTCCCCGAGGCCCGGCCGCACTGGATCCGCAGGGCCGGGGCACTCCTCGCCTCCGTCGAGGAGCACGGCGCCCGGAGCGGCGCCCCGGACGGAGTTCCGCACCCCGGACTGCTGACCGGCCTCGCGGGGATCGGGCACGGACTCCTCCGGGCGGGCTTCCCGGAGCGCGTGCCGTCACTTCTCCTCCTGCGCAGCTCCCAGGGGGTGTCCGGACCGCCCACGCGCACCACGTACGACCGCTGACCGCTGACCGCTGACCGACGGCAGAAGGCGCAAGACGCATGGCGGAAAGCGGAAGGCCGAGGACCGCACCACCCGCACCACCCGCACCAACGCACAGCTCAGCACGACCACCACTCCCGCGGACACGAAGGACGAGTGAGGACCATGCAGATCAGTGACTCGGTGAGGTACGTCAACGGCGGCGCCGGCGCGGAGGCCGCGGCCCAGGACGACCCGGTGGGCGAGGTGACGCTCGGTTCCGGCGGCATGCTCGGGCGGCGCAGCCGGCTGCTCAGAACGGCGGATGCGGACGCGGTCGCCTCATGGGACATGCCCTACACCACCGGCACCATCACGGTGTCCTGACGGGAGAGCGGGCGCGTCACCCGGCGCCGTGTCCGGGGATGAACCGGCGACATCACGGGGGTGACCCGGCGAGGTCACCGGGGTGACGCCGTGCGGGAAAGGGCGTGGGCCGGGGTGCTCCCCGGCCCTCTGCCGTGTACGAAAGGGTTCAAGTAGCCTGCGTCCATGCGTGCGACGTCGTCGGTCATCGTGGGGCGGGACGCCGAGATCGAGTTACTGGGCGAGGCCCTGGAAAGCGTCCGGAGGGGCGCCGGACGGGCCGTGTTCCTCGTCGGCGAGGCGGGGATCGGCAAGTCCCGGCTGGCCGGCGAGTGCGCCCTCCGCGCGTACGGCGGGGACATGCCGGTGCTGCGCGGCCGCGCCACCTCCACCGGGCTCGTCGTGCCCTTCCGGCCACTGGTCGAGGCACTGGCCTCGCGCTTCCGGGCGGCCGGCGCCCCGGACGACCCCGAACTCGACCCCTACCGGCCGGCGTTGGCCGGTCTCGTACCGGAGTGGCGGGCCGCCGCGGCGGCCCCCGGATACACGATCTCGCTCGTCGAACTGGCGGAGGCGCTGCTCAGGCTGCTCGCGGTCCTCGGCCGCGAGCGGGGCTGCGTGATCCTCCTCGAGGACCTCCACGACTCCGACACCGAGACGGTCGCGGTCGTCGAGTACATCGTCGACAACGTGGCGGACCTCCCGGTCCTGCTGGTCGGCACGCTCCGGCCCGACCCCGGCCCGGCGTTGGACCTCGCACTCGCCGTGGAACTGCGCAACACCGCCTCGGTGGCGGAGCTCGGACCGCTGGACGAGGCGGCGGTGCGGAACATGGTGGACGCGTGTCTGGACGCGGGTCCGGGTGACGTGCCCCCGGCCGCGCATCGACAGCTCTCCCAGCGCGCGGGCGGTAACCCCTACCTCGTGGAAGTGCTTCTGGCCGACTTGCTGGACATGGGGCGGCTGAGCAGGTCGGACGGCGGGTGGCTGCTCGCCGATCACGGCGAGGCGACGGTGCCCACGGGCGCGGTCCGCAGCTGGGCACGCCGGCTCGGCCGGCTCGACGAACCGGTCCGTGAACTTCTGCTCATCGCGGCGACGCTCGGCGGCCGGTTCTCGGTCGGAGCGCTCAGAGCGGTGACCGGACTCGACGACCGGGCGCTCTTCGCCCACCTCCGGTCCGCATCCGAGGCGGGGATCATCGCCCCGGACGGTGCCGCCCACGACCACTACACCTTCCGCCACGTCCTCACGGCGGACGCGCTCAGGGCCTCGCTGCCGCCGGCCGAGCAGGCCGCGCTCGCCCGGCGCGCGGCCCAGGCCATCGAGGAGTCCGCCGGAGATCTCTCCGGCGGCGGACTCCCCGGTGAAATGTCAGGGGAACAGAGTCAGTTGGTGGCCACGCTGCGCCTTGCGGCGGGTGACAAGGTGGCTGCGTCCCGGCAGTTCGCCCAGGTCGGGCGGCAGATGCTGGACGCCGGCGCGTCGGGCTCGGCCGCCGTGCTCCTGGAGCGGGCCCGGGGCCTCGCGGCCGACGGGGAGCGGGACGAGGTCACCGTACAACTGGCGATCGCCCAGGCCGAGTCCGGGCGGGTCGACGAGGCGTCCGCGCTGCTCGACGATCTGCCGCCGGTGCCCGTCGGGTCGCGTGCGGCGGAGGAACGGGCCCAGGCGCACACCCAGGTCGCCTGGGTCGCGACCATGGCGGAGCAGCAGGAGGAGGCGCGCCGCCGGATCAGGGCGGCCCGCGCCCTGCTCGGGGCCGAGCCTCGGCCGGAGCAGGAGGCGGCGCTCGTGGTGGTCGAGGGCCATCTGGCGCTGCTGCCGGAGCGGGACGGCCGGGGCGGAACACCTGGACGCGGTGCCACCGGAACCGGTGGGCCAGGTGCCGGAGAGGTGGAAGGGGAAGGCCCCCACGATGGGGCTCGGGGCGAGGGGCATGCCTCGGTGGGCCGGGACGGTCGCGAGCGACTGAAGGAGGCGGAACGTTCCGCCAGGAGTGCCGCGCTCACCGCCGAGCAGCGCGGCCGGCCCGTGGTGGCCTGCCAGGCATGGCAGCTCCTCGCCCTCCTGTCCCGGGAGCGCGGCTTCGACGAGGCCGACGCCTGCCTGGGGCGGATGCTGGAGGTCGCGGAGAAGCACCGGCTCGCGGTGTCCCGGGCCGAGGCGCTGGTGCGGCTCGGCACCAACGCGTTCATGCGCACCGGGGAGGCGACCCAGCTGGAGACCGCCCGCGCGGCGGCCCACGAACTCGGCTCGCTGGCAGTGCTCCAGACCGTCGACGGGCTGCTGGCCATGCAGAGCGTGCTGGGCGGGCGCTGGGACCGGGCCCGGGAGATCGTCGACCGGTCCGTGGAAGCCAGCGCCCGCCTGCAGAACCTGTCGGCGCACCGCTATCTGCTGCTCGTGGACGCCACGCTCGCCGCCCACCAGGGGCGGGTCCGCGAGCTGGACAGGGCCCTCGCCCGGTTCCGCAGGGCGGGCGGCGAGGAATCGATGCTCGTGCCCCTGCAGCGCGGACTGTGCCAGGCCGTGGGCGCGCTGATGGCGGAGGACCGGAAGCGCGCGACTGCCGAGCTCGATGCGGCCCTCGCCTGGGAGCGGGAGCATCCGAGCTTCTTCTACCTCAGCGGGCGGTACGGGCTCCGCCCGCTGTTACGGATCCTCGACGGCGCCGGCGAGGGTGGCGGCGGGGACGGCGCGGCGGGGGGTCGTGGTGGAGGCCGGGAGGTGTATCAGGAGGCGCTCGCCTCACCCGGCGGCCAGCTGGCCTGGAACCGGATGTTCCTCGGGATGGCGGACGCGGTGCTGCGCGGCCGGGACGGTGACCGGGACGGCGCGAGGCGCGCCGTGGAGGAGGCCGGCCACGCGGCGGCGGTGTTCCCGCAGGCGTGGCATCTCGCCCTGCGGCTGGTCGCGGAGGCGGCCCTCGCCGACTCCTGGGGCGAGCCGGTCGCCTGGCTGCGGACCGCCGAGGAGTACTTCCACGAGGCGGGCGTCCAGCCCGTGGCCGGTGCGTGCCGTGCGGTCCTGCGGCAGGCGGGAGTCAGCGTCCCGCAGCGCCGCGGCGGCCGGGAGCGGATCCCCGCGGAACTGCGCACCGCGGGCGTCACGCCGCGCGAGTACGAGGTGTTCGTCCTGCTCAAGGAGCGCCCGGGCAACCTGCAGATCGCCCAGCGCCTGTGCATCTCGCCCCGGACGGTGGAGAAACACATGGCGAGCCTGATGACCAAGACCCGGTGCGCGGACCGCTCGGCGCTCTGCGCGCTGTCGGCGGAGCGGGCGGAGGACGAGGGACCGACCGGCGCCGCTTCTCGACCGACGTCGGCCTGAGCGACCTGACTCGCCCGAGCGGTCCGACCCGCCTGACGTGCCTGAGGGGTCCGATCGGACTGGCAAGGGACATGGGCATGGGGGGTCGACGGACCCGGGATGGGGGGCGCACCCGTCCCCATGGGGGTCCGGTCCCCCAGGGCGCGGCCGTCTGGGGCCCGACTGTGAGGGTCCGGTACCGATGTGTGAGGACTCAGGGCGGTGGATCATCGAGCAGACCGACCGACTCCCGTCATCACACGGAGGTTTGCTCGATGCCGAGTCCGTCCGCGCAACCCGCAGCGTCACCCGGCACACTCCGGTTCTCCGTCCTCGGCCCGCTGGCGGTCCACCGCGACGAACGGCCGGTCGCACTGGGCCCGTTGAAGCAACGGATGGTGCTGGCCCTGCTGCTCGTATCCGCCAACCGCCCGGTCTCCGTCGACGCGTTGACCGATGGCGTGTGGCCGGAGGAGCCCCCTCGTACCGCCCGCAAGAACATCCAGGTGTACGTCAGCGCCCTGCGCGCGCTGTTGGGGGAGGGCGACCATGACCGGACGCCCCGGCCCCGGCTCGTCCACACCGGTGCCGGATACGTCCTCCGCGTGGCGGAGGACGAGCTCGACCTCCTGAGGTTCCGCTCCCTGGTACGGGCGGCCGAGGGGCAGCGTCCGGCCTCGGCCGCTCGACTGCTGCGGCAGGCCCTCGACCTGTGGCAGGGGCCGCCGCTGGGCGACGACCTGCGGCAGTCACCCAGACTGGCGGAGGAGGCCGAGCGGCTGCTGCTGCGCCATCTGACGGCGTACGAGAGCTGGGCGGAGGCGGAGTTGGAGCTGGGCGGAGCCCCGGCGGTCGTCGAGGGGCTGGGCGACCTCGTGGAGCGGCACCCGCTGCGGGAACGCCTCCGGTCCGCCTGGATGTGCGCCCTCAGCAGGACGGGCCGACAGGCGGAGGCGCTCGCGGCGTACGACGACTACCGGCAGCTCCTCGCCCGGGAACTCGGCCTGGATCCGAGCGGCGCCATGGCCGCGCGCTACCGGGCGATCCTCGCCGGCGACGCAGGGGTCGAGGCCGGGGCCGGGGCGGACGCGGGTGCCGGGCCGACGGGCGGGACGTCCGCCGTCGGCCCGCCGGCTGCGACGGTTCTTCCGCCCGACCTGGTCGACTTCACAGGGCATGGGGACGAACTCCGGTACCTCCTGACCCTGTTGGAGGGCAGGGACGCGGCCGATGTCGTGCTGCTGTCCGGACCCGCCGGGGCGGGCAAGACCACGCTGGCAGTACGGGCCGCCCACCTGCTGGGCAACCGGTTCGCCGAGGGACGGCTCTGCGTCTCCCTGCGGGACGCGGACGGGCGAACCCGCCCCCTGCCCGCCGTACTCGCGGAACTCGGCGAACGAACGCGGCAGACCGGCCTTTCGAGCCCCGAGGCGTGGCGGGAGTGGCTGGCGGAACACGAGGTGCTGGTGATCCTGGACGACGTGCCCGAGGAGCGTGCCGTACGACCGCTGCTCCCGTACGGCGGACGCGGCAGGGTGCTGCTCACCGCACGAGGCCAACTGGGCGGCCTGGCGCCCGTGCACCGGGTGACGCTCCCCCCGCTCGACACCGCCGAGGCCGTGCAACTCCTCGCCGGGCTCGTCGGTCGGCAGCGGGTGCGGGCGGACCGGGACGCCGCGCTGCGGATCGTGCGGGCCTGCGGAGGCTCGCCGCTCGCGGTCCGGGTGAGCGGGATGCGGCTCGCGGTACTCCGCCACGTACCGCTGCGGGAGTTCGCGGACCGGCTCACCGACCCGGCCGGCGCCCTGGACGAACTGACCTCGGGGGACGTGTCCGTGCGGCGCTGGCTGGCCCGCGGCCGGGAGACGCTGCCGGAGGAGTGCGGCCGGGACGCGGGTCGGCTGGCCGCGGGCACCGGCGACGGCCCGTTCGGCCTGACGGAGGCGGCGGAGGCCCTCGGCTGCGACGAGCGGCACGCCGTAAGGGTGGTGGAGGCACTCATCGATGCCGGAATGGTCACCTCACCGGGCGGCGAGGTCATGGCCCACGCGGCGCAGTACGACATGCCCCACCTGATACGGCTGTACGCGCGGGCCGCGGGATACGGGACGCCGGTACTGACGTAGGGCGGAGCGGCGGCTTCGCGCCACGTCAGCACCGCGGAGCGGCGGCTTCACGCAGGAGAGGCCGGTGAGCGGCGCCGGTTTCACGCAGGAGGGGCCGGTGAGCGGCGGCGGTGTCGTCGTGCGGAGTCGCACCGCCGGGCCCGCCCCGGTGTCGTCGTGCGGAGTCGCACTGCCGGGCCGGGCCCCGGTGTCGTCGTGCCGAGTCGCACCGCCGGGCCCGCCCCCGTGTCCGTGGCCGAGGTGGTCGGACGGTGCTTCACGGTGTCGTCGCGCCGGCCCCCGGGGCCCGGAGGCCCACATGGGATGCCAGGAAGGCCAGGCACTCCGCCTGGAGTGCCGATGCTCGGGATGCCGCGCGGTCGCCGTGGCCGACGCCGTGTTCCAGGCGCAGGAGGACCGGGCCGGTGCCCGACGTGGCGTGTTGGAGGGCGGCGCACATCTTGCGGGCGTGCAGGGGGTCGGTTCTCGTGTCGCCGTCCGCCGCGGTCAGCAGCACCGCCGGGTATGCGGTGCCGGGGGTGACGCGGTGGTACGGGGAGTAGCCGAGCAGCACCGGCAGTCGCGCCGGGTCCTGCGCGCTGCCGTACTCGGGTGTCCAGCTGGGGCCGAGGCCCGACAGCTCGTAGCGGACCATGTCCAGGAGCGGGGACGAGCACACCACGGCGGCGTACTTCCCGGGCTCCTGCGTGAGCGCCGCGCCGACGAGCAGCCCGCCGTTGGAGCCGCCCATGATCGTGAGCCGGCCGGGCTCGGTCCAGCCCTCCGCGATCAGCCGGTCGGCAGCGGCGGCGAAGTCGTCGAAGGTGTTCTGCTTGTGCGCCCCGCTGCCGGCCCGGTGCCATTCCTCGCCCTCCTCGCCGCCACCGCGCAGCCCCGCCCAGGCGAACACCCCGCCGGCCCTGACCCAGGCCAGGACCTGGGCGCGGTACCGGGGCGACATCGTGCGGCCGAATCCGCCGTACCCCGTGAGCAGCACCGGGCGCGGCCCGTCGGGGCGCCCGGTGGGGGAGATCACGAACATCCGTACCGTCGTCCCGTCCCGGGAGGGAAACGCGACCTGGCGGGTGACCGCGCCGTCCACCGCCGGGGCGTCGGGGGCCTCCCGCTCCCAGCGCGTCGCGCGAAACGTGCGCGCGTCGAAGTGGAGCACCCGTACGGGCGTGACGAAGTCGGTGTACGCGAACCAGGCCTCGTGACTGCCGGGCTGCCCCGCCGAGAAGTCGCCGACCGCGCCGGTGCCGGGGAGCGGGACGGTGGCCACCTGCCGACCCTCGACCAGGTCGTGCACGGTCACCTCGGCCACCGTGTCGCGGGTCCAGGCGGCCAGGCCGAGCGGATGCTTCAGCTCCGGTCCCGAGAGCACGACCAGGTGGGTCAGCACCGCGTCCGGCCGCTCCGGGATCACCTCGCGCCACGCATCCGGCCCCAGGTGGAGTTCGTCCGGCCGGCACGCGACGACGCGACCGCGCGCCGCGTCGCGGTCGGTCCGCAGCCACACCGGATCCGTCGGACCGGTGCCGGACATCGCGTGCAGCCTGGTGGCGGCCCCCCTGCCCTCCTGGACCGGCCTGAGCTGCGGGCGGTCGAGGGGCCCGGCGGACAGGTCGGCCAGGTGGACGTCGGTCCCACGGCCGGTGCCGAGCGTGGACGTGATGCCGAGCCAGCGCCCGTCGGCAGTCACGGAGACGCTGTAGAACTCCGTCTTGTCCCGGCCCTCCCCGAAGACCACGGCGTCCGCGTCCGCCGGCGTCCCGACCCGGTGCAGACAGACCCGGCGGTGGTAGCGCTCCTCTCCGGGGTGCAGCCGCGGGTCCAGGTGCCGGACGTAGTAGAACGCCCCGCCGCCGGGCAGCCAGCCGATCGACGACTTCCGCACCCGGTCCAGCGGCCCGTCGACGACCTGCCCGGTGGATACGTCGATCACCTGGAGCACGGAGTCCTCCGTGCCGTCCCGTGACACTTGGCAGGCCAGCAGATCGCCCTCCACGGAGGGTTCCCAGGCATCGAGCACGGTGCGGCCGGACGGGTCGAGGCCGTGGGGGTCGAGGAGCACCCGCTCCGGCGCGCCCTTCCCGGACCCGGTCGCCGCCCCGGCGTCGGCCACCACGAGCACCGGATGCTCCTGGCCGGCGTGCTGCCGCAGCCAGAAGACCCTGTCGCCGCGGACCTTGGGTGACCGGACGCGATCGACGGCGCTCAGCGCCGCCACCTCCGCCTCCCACCGCCCCAGATCGGCCAGGCCCGCGCGCTCGGCCGCGTAGAGGGCCTCCTGCTCCGCGCTCCAGCGGACCGTCGAGGGGGCCGCGGAATCCTCCAGCCGTCGGTACGGGTCGGGGACGCGCACGCCGTGGATCTCCTCGACGATGTCCTGCCGCTCCGCGTGCGGGTACGGGCGGCGCCGTGTCGCTCGGGCGTCGGTGGTCACTCGGGGCTCCCTCGTTCGTGGTCGGGGGGCGGTCGGTGGCCGAGGGCCCCGGCCGGCGGCGTGGCGTGCCGGGAGCGGGTGCCCGCGGCGCGGTCGACGGTCACCGCGGCGGCGGCAGCCTTCGCGACCACCGCCTCCTCGGCCACAGCGTCGGCGACCGCCTTCTCGGGCGATCCCTCGGTCGTCTCCTCGGTCCCCCTGTCGGCGGTCCCCTCGGCGGCCTTCCCGGCGGCCACCTCGGCCTCCTCCGTGCCCGGCAGGGCGAGCCAGGCGAACACTCCCGCCAGGACGACGATCACTCCGGACGCCGCGAAGATCGTGTCGATGGGGCCGAACCGGACACCGCCCACCGAGCCCGCCACATCCCGCAGCACGGAGCCGGCGAGCCAGCCGGACAGCACCGCGGCGAGCATCGACGCCAGCTTCGTCACCGGATAGAACACGGCCATCACCCGCCCCCGGAACTCCGCGGGCGCCGCGGCGAGCAGCAGCGGAGCCATCGCCGTGTTCAGCACGGTGAGCGGCACGGTGAAGACGAAGAGCAGCGCGATGCCGCCGAGGAAGCCGGTCTGACGGGAGTAGGCCACCAGCAGAACGCCGCTCACCAGCAGACTGACCCAGGTGCTCCGCCGCGCCCCGAGCCACTGTACGACCCGGCCCCCGCTCAACGCGCCCGCGATGCCGCCCACTCCCATGGCCATGCCGATGTAGCCGTAGAGATGGGCGTCCGCGTGGAGGTTGTCGGTGGTGAAGAAGACGTTGAGGGTGCTCAGCGCGCCGAGTCCGAACTGTCCGATGACGGCGAGCAGAAGCAGCGCGACCAGGAACCGGCTGCGCGCGAAGAACCGCACACCGTCCGCGAACTCCCTTCGCAGACTGGTCTTTTGCTTGCGGTCCGGCTTCGGCGCGGAATCCTTCGCCTCCGCGGCGTCGGCCGACGGACGTACGTCGATCGAACGGATGGCGACGTAGGACACCGCGTAGGACAGCGCGTTGAAGAGGAGGGCCCACTGGATCCCGGCGGTGAAGAGCAGCGGCGCGGCGATCGGGGGGCCGATGATCCAGGCCGTCTCGCCGGTGGCCTGGCCGATGCCGGCCGCCCGGGCGCGGTCGGCCTCCCCGGTCACGAGGTCCGCGAGGATCGCGAAGCGCGCCGGTGAGAAGAACTGGCCGGCGGCGTGCAGCAGGAGCACGGTCGTGTAGACGAGGGCGAGCCAGACGCCGGACGGGAGCGCATCGGTCGGCAGGAAGGAGACGACGGTCAGGACCACCACCAGCGCTCCGCGCACCACCTCGGTGCGGAGCAGCGTCGCGAGCTTGTCCCAGCGGTCGACGAACACGCCCGCGAGCGGACCGATGACCAGGACGGCGACGCTGGATGCCATCAGCACCCCGCTGACCGCCATCGGCGCCCATGCCTCGCCCTTCGCCAGTACGGTGGCCACCCACAGCACCAGCGTCGTGCTGAAGACGGCGTCCCCGACGGACGAGACGGCCTGACCGAACCAGAGCCGGGTGTAGTCGCGGTTGATCAGGGTGAGGCGCGGCATCATGACAGCCGCCCCGGGGACGAGACGACCGTCGCCATCAGGGCGGTCACCAGAGTCGTGTGGTACGCCTTCCGGAAGAACTCTGCGGCGGTGGCCGACGGAGGCGCCTTGAGCGCCGCGGACCGTCCCGGGATCGCGCCGTCGGGGCGCTGGGCCCGTACCAGGCATTCCACGGCGGCGGCCCCCGAGGGCGTACGCAGCGGATCGCCTCCGAGGACGAACTGTGCGAGGACGAGCTCGGCGGCCAGGTCCCACCGGTCGTGTGCGACGCAGTGGAGCAGCATCCGGCGGATCAGGCCCTGTGCGTGGTCGAGAGCGCCGGCGTCGAGCCGGGGGTCGGTCCGGCCGAAGTCGCCGAGGTAGAAGGCGGTGTGCGTGAGGGCGTACGCCTGCGGGGTGGTGAGCGGCTCCACGGCGTACGGGGCGAGTCCGTCCGAGTCCTTCGAGCCCTCGGGCTGCCCGGCCGCGCGGAGGGCCACCACCGGGCTCTGCGGCAGGAGTCGGGCGTACGGCTCCATGCCGTGGCGTACGCCTGCCTTGTCCGCGTAGTGACGGATCTCGATGCGCCGGTACGGCGACTTCCCGCGCGGCGAGAGGAAGCCGGGGTCCAGAAGCGCGAGCGCCGCCCGGCATTGCGTGCCGTCGATGCCGTCGGGCGCAAGGGCTGCGTAGATCAGTCGGTATGTGGAGGCGTATGCGGGGATGTCGTCGAAGAGTTCGGGGAAGTCCGGGTCCTGCCAGAGCTTCCGTACGAGGGCGGTCGCCCCGCTCAAGGGGTCCGGAGCGTCGTTCGGGCGTGCCGCGCGGTGACAGAGCAGCCCCAACTCCAGTGCGGCCTTGGCCTTTCCGTGCGTCGCCGGACGGGTGCTCTCCGAGAAGGGGTCGAAGTGGTCCAGATTCCGTCCCAGCCAGTCGAGCGCGCCGGCGGAGAGCTGCTCCAGAGGTGTGGGCATGGCTACAGGCGCCCCGTCTCGTGCAGATGGTCGAGCAGGGCCGTGTCGACGGTGTCGCGGAACCTGGCGAGGGTCCGTGCGTCCTCGTCGTAGCTGTAGAGGTCCTGGCATGCGATCCAGCGGTCACCGGTCTCCGCGCTGGGCAGATAGCCGTCGGTGACCGTGCCGACCTCCCAGTCGGGTTTGCCCGCGGTCTCCCAGCAGCTGGCGAGCGTCCCGTCGGCGCTGACGACCGCGCCGTAACGGCCGCCGGTGTGACCGCAGGTGACGCAGGTCTTCCGGCCGCCGGGGCGGTTCACGGTGAAGCCGAGGTCGAGTGCCCGGCGCTGCCACCGGGTGAACGCGGCCGAGAGCTCGCCCGTGTGCAGCAGACTGTTGGCGAATCCGACGCCCACGTCGCCGACCCGGGCGAAGTACAGCGTGCAGCGCCCGGGGTCGAGCGCGGTCGCGAGCCGGTCGATCAGCGCGTCGACTCCGTGGAAGGTCTCCTGGGAGACGTTCACCCGCAGGGTCCACCGGAGCGGCGTCGCCTCGGAGGCCTCGACGATATTGCGGACGATCTTGTCGAAGGTCCCGCTGCCGTCCGCCCTGCCGACCCGGATCCGGTCGTGGTCGTCGCGGTCGCCGTCGAAGGTGACCTGGACGGACGTCAGCCCGCGCTCGTGCAGCCGTCGCGCGAGGGACGGGGAGAGCAGGGTGGCGTTGGAGATCATCCAGGCCGAGGTGGGAGCGATGTCCGCGGCACGCTCCAGGAGTTCGAGACAGCCACGCGGATTGAGGAGGGGCTCGCCGCCGAAGAGGAGGATCCGGAGTTTCTCCAGGCCGACGGCCGCCATCCGGCGCTCCGTGAACCCGAGGATCGAGGTGATCGTCTCCGAGGTGAGGCGGGTCCGGGCGATCCGCGGCGGCCTGCTGCCGCCCGCCAGGTCCTGGGCGGTGTTCTGGAAGCAGTAGCCGCAGCCCAGGTTGCAGTGGGTGCTGGTGAGGACGGTCAGTGCGTAGGCGCGAACCGTGGCAGGGGTGAACATGCCGCTGTCGCGCAGCTGTTGCTCGGCCTCGGGACGCAGGGCACCGTCGGCGGTGACGTGCCGGACGCCGAGACGGGCCACCCCGCCGGGGCCGAGGAACCACCAGTCGCGCTCGCCCCGGAGCAGGCGCGCGCCGGAGGCGGCGAGGTCGAGTGCCGTGGCCTCGTCGAGGTGCGCCGTCGGGTCGGTGCCGGCCGCTCGGTCGCCGCTCGCCGCTGGGCCGGTCTCCGCCGCTCGGTCGCCGCTCGTCGCTCGGTCGATGCTCACCGTGCCGTCTCCCTCACTGCAGGTGTTCCCGCGGGGGAGTGCCCGCCGGGCCGGCCGTTCGCGACGATCAGCGTCGTGAGGGCCGTGACGAGGGTCGCCTGGTAGGACTTACGGAAGTACTCCACGGGCGTCGCGTCCGCCGGGGCGCGTCTGACGACGGACCGCCCGGGTATCGCCCCGTCCGGCGCCTGGACCTCGGCGAGCATCCGGATGCCGGCCGCCCCGGAGGGCGTACTCAGCGGATCCGCGCCCAGGCAGTACTGGGCGAGCACCAGCTTGCCCACCAGGTCCCACTCGCCGAGGCCCAGGCAGTGGTGCGTGAGCCGCTCCACGACCTGCAGGGCCTGTGCCCGGGCGTCCTCGGTCAGGCCGGGGTCACGGAAGCCGAAGTCGCTGAGATAGAAGACGGTGTGCGTGACCACACAGACGTCGAGGTCGGCCACGGGCAGGGTGGCGGCCCGGGCGGGCAGGCTGGCCGCGTACAGCTCCTCGTACGGGGCGAACTCGTGCTCCGCGCCCGCGAGATCGGCGTAGAACCGGGCTTCGAGGTGGAGGTACGGGGCCTTGCGGCGCGCCGTCAGATAGCCGTCGCCCTTCAACCGGGCCAGGACGGCGCCGGGTGCGTCGGTGACGGCCCCGGCGGGTGCCAGCCCCGCGTACATCAGCTCGAACTGTCGTGCGTACCGGTGGTCGAGGGTGAGGAGGTGCGGGAATTCCGGTCGTCGCCAGGCCCGTTCCACGATCGAGGTCGCCCGGCCCAGGGCGGCCTCGGCGGGCACGGACTTCCCCCAATAGCGGCAGAGCAGCGCGAGTTGAAGTAGGGCCTTGACGCGCGGGGTCACCGGCAGCTCCGCGTGACCGGCGGGCGAGTCGAGGTACCCCGCCTGCCGTGCCAGCCAGTGCCGCGCACCCATGGACAGACGTGCCACGGCCTCATCGAGGCCGACTGATCGCGTACTCATGGTTCTCCTTCGGGGTTACGGATGCCACAGCCACCCGCTCGATCAGGTCGGCCGCGCGGGCCGCGCCGTCCACCGCGGCCAGCCTGTCGCCGAGCGCGCGGGCTCGGGTCCGTAGGCCTGCGTCGCGCGACACCGAATCCAGCAGCGCCGACAGGTCCACGGACGGGGTCTTCGGGTCGCGCACGGCCACGCCGGCCCGGACACAGGCGCCGGTGAGCAGCGGCTGCTCGGACCCGTTGGGCGAGAGCGCCAGGGGGCGGCCGCGCAGGAGGGCCGACAGGACCGGGGCCGAGGTGCCGTTGGCCAGCACCAGGTCGGCCGCGTCGACGAGCGGTCCCATCCAAGGCTTCCGTACGAGCAGGATGTCGGCCTCCGGGGCGGGTGCGGGGTCGGTGGACCGCCCCTGCTCGACCACCGCCTGGAACGGTCCGCCGGTGAACGCCTCGTTGAGCCGCGGCCAGAGGGTTCGGCCGCCGAAGAAGCGGCCGAGGTGGACGTAGACGACGGGCTTGCCCCTGCCCGTCCGCTCCAGGTGATCCCCGACCGCTTCCAACTCGCCCTGTCCGGGGGCTGGTTCCCAGGGCAGCGGTCCCACGTACCGCACCCGCCCGGGGAGTTCCGCGCCCGGGTGCTCGAGTGCCGGATCCCCGCGGAGCAGCAGCGCGTCACCGAGGAGCGGATCGTCGTCCCAGCGGGAGGCGCGCCCGGCCAGGCCGACTTCCTCCCGCGTGGCGGCGTGGAGGGCCCGACTGTCGCGGGTCCGGCTCTCCCGGGTCCTGCCCAGGTGTGTCTCCCCGGCACCGCCGCTCCGGTAGTCCCACAGATGAACCGAGAGCCCGACCACGACCACCGGAACGTCCAGGACTTCGGCGGCGAGCAGGGCGCCGTTGCACAGCACCGAGGTGACGAGAAGATCGGCCTGTACCGCCCGGGCCGCCCGCAGGATCGCCCGGTACTGCGCCGCACCGGTCTTCCCCCACCACGTGGCGGAGAACGCCCGCCGGCCGCCGAAGTCCTCGGCCGCCGCGCACGGCAGCCCGGCCTCGGCGACGACCGGCGCGGCCGAGGATCTGGCGAGGACGCTGACGTCATGGCCGCGGCGGCGCAGCTCGCGGCCGGCCTCGAGCGCCGGGTAGAGGTAGCCGCCGTCGCTGAGCGGGCAGAGCAGGATCTTCACGACGTGCGCGCTCCCTCGGGATCGGGCCGGCGGGGGAAAGGGGAAGGGGGAAAGGGGGAAGGCGAGGGGTGGCAGGCGGTGGGAGAAGGGTGGGGACGGTGAGTGGCCGCGGGCCCCCCGGTTCCTGGCGTGATCCGCCGAGAACCGGGGGGCCCGCGAGGTACTCAGGACGAGACGGGTCGCGTCAGGAGATGTCGCTGGAGTTGTTGATGATGCAGCCGGCCTCGTCCTCCTCGGCCTCCCCGTGCGCCACGACCTCGATGTCCTCGTCCTCGACCGGCTTCGGGTTCGTGTTCTCGGGCATGTGCGTCCTCCTCGTTTGACGGCGTCGCTGCGCCGGCTGGGAAAAACGTACGAAGGGCGGGTATGGGAACGCCTGGTCGTCGGTTCGACGCCGGTATACGTCGACGACGCCGACGCGGTACGACCCCGGGACGTGGGCCGAAGCCCCTGCCGGGAGGCCGCCCCCGGCGCCCGGCACCCGACCGCACCCACCCGGACCTGGGAACCAACCGATCACCAGGCGTTCCTGAACCGGAAGGCAGCCGCCCGGGGCCACGATCCAGGCATGCTCCGCGCACGGCACGAGCACGGAGGAGACGCGGAGGGGTCACCGAGGAGGAGACGGACATGGACCTGGCGGAGCTGATCGGCCTGCGGCCGGTGCCCTGCGGCGGTCTCCTGGTGGCGCTCACCCGCCGCTGCCCCATGAGCTGCGCGCACTGCTCCACCGGATCCTCCCCGTCGGCCTCCGAAGCACCCGACCAGGAGCAACTCCTGCGATTCATCGGCTCGTTCGGTGCGCAGGACCGCCCCGAAGTGGTCATGCTGACCGGCGGCGAACCGCTGCTGCTACCCGGACTGGCTGCCCGCCTGGCCGGTCTCGCCCGCGCCAGGGGCTCCCGGGTGGCGCTCCTCAGCGGGATGTTCTTCGCCCGTGGCGGACGCGTCCCCGACCGGATCATGCGGGCGATCACCGCCCTCGACCACTTCTCGGCGAGCCTGGACGTCCACCACGAGCGCGAGGTCCCGCGCGCGGATGTGCTGCGCGCCCTCCGCGCCGTACTCGACGCCGGAGTCGCCGCCAGCATCCACCTCACCGGCACCGACGCCGACGACCCGTATCTGGCCGACGTCGTCGCCGACGTCCGCCGGGCCTTCGGCTCCCGGCTGCCCATGCTCGTCAACGAGGTACGGCCACTCGGCCGCGCCGCCGGCCTCGCCCGGCCGACACCGCCGGGACCCGACGGCACCCGCGCGACACCGTGCGCACTCGCGGCCTGGCCGGTGGTCGCCTTCGACGGGACCGTGGCCGCCTGCTGCAACCAGTGGACGGTCGACCGACGCCCCGTCCCCCGGCACCTCCGGCTCGGACACATCGCCGACGACGACTGGCCGGCCGTCCGCGAGCGCTCCCTCGGCTCCCCGGTGCTGCGGATGCTGCGCGCCGTCGGCCCCCAGCGGCTGCACGCCCGCTACGCGACCTCACCTGCCCCGACCGGCTACTGCCGCAGCTGTCACGCACTCGCCGACCGTCCCGAGGTCCTCGCGGGCGCGGCCCGCGACGCCGGCGGCCGGGTCGGCGAACTCCTCGACCGGCTCACCACGGGCCAGCAGCTCGCCGCCGGACCCGCCGCCCTGGTGCGACGGACGGGCTGCGCACGCTACGCGCACCTGGTCGAGCTCCGGCCCGAAGCCCCGAACGGCCCCGCGACAGAGGAGACGAGCTGCCGATGAACGCCACCGCATCCCTCGCACTCCGCACCAAACTCACGCCCACCACCCCCGTCCTGAGGGCCGCGACCGCCGCCCTGTGGAGACCGGAAGGACTGCGGCAGCGGTACGTGCGCTATCTCGCCGCCATGCATCCGCTCGTACGGGCCTCGGTGCCACTCCTCCTGCGGGGCGCCGAGCGGTGCGCCGAGCGGGACGACCCGGCCTCGCGGCGCCTGGCGGCGTACTACGTCCGTCACGCGGAGGAGGAGCGCGACCACGACGCCTGGCTGCTCGACGACCTGGCCGCCGCGGGTGCCGGTCCGGCCGCCGTGCCGCACCCTGCCGCCGTCGAACTCGCCGGGGCCCAGTACTACCGGATCGAGCACGAAGACCCCGCCTCCCTCCTGGGCTACATCGCGGTCCTGGAGGGCAACGCCCCCGGGCCACGGCTCGCGGACCGCCTCGCCGAGGTCACCGGACTGCCCGGCGGCGCGTTCCGCACGCTCCGGGAACACGCCGAGCTGGACGGCGGCCACCTCGACGACCTGCATCGCGTCCTCGACGCGCTCGCGCCGACGCCCGCCAGGCAGACCGCCGTCTCCGTCAGCGCGCTGCACACGGCCAACCTGCTCACCCGGCTCTTCCTCTCCCTCGCCGCCGACCCCGGAGGACACCCATGACCGACGAAGCCACTCCGTACGGCGACAACGCCTCGGCCGGAGACGCGACGCCCGAGCCGACCCTGGAGGTGCTCGCCGCCGCCGGGTTCGACGTGGACGCCCTCAGCGAAGAACAACAGGAAGTCGTACGGGCGTTGACCCCCGAAGAACTCGCGCTGCTCGTCGACATCAGGGGACGGCTCGACGCGGCGGCCCCCGAGGTGCAGGCCCACGCGGACGTGGCGGGCGGCGCCCTGTTCTGACGCCGGCCGTACGCGTACCCGCAGCCGCGGCTGTACGGGCAGCTGTACCGACAGGTGCCGTCGCCACCGCCACCGCCACCGCCGTCGACCGTCGCCCGTCCGCCGTCCGCCGTCCGCCGTCCGCCGTCCACCGGAGGAATCCATGTCCTGCGCCTCGTGCCGGAGCGCACTGCCGCCGGGCGCCCGGTTCTGCCCTTCCTGCGGCAGTCCGTGCGCCCCCGGGCAGGTCACGGCCAGAGCGACCGGCCGCAAGGTGGTGACCGTCCTCTTCTGCGACCTGGTGGGCTCCACGGCGCTCTCCGGGGCGCTCGACGCGGAGACCCTGCGGTCGGTGACGCTCCGCTGGTTCGACCTGATGCGGCTGCGGATCGAGGAACAGGGCGGCACCGTGGAGAAGTTCATCGGGGACGCCGTGATGGCCGTCTTCGGCGTTCCGACCGTCCGGGAGGACGACGCCCGCCGTGCGGCCTCCGCCGCCCTGGCGATGCGGGAGGCGCTCACCGGGTTCAACGCGCGCCTGGAGGAAGCCGTCGGCGTACGGCTCCAGATGCGCATCGGTATCAACACCGGTCAGGCGGTGACGGGTTCGGCGACGCAGCGCCAGGCGATGGTCTCCGGCGAGATGGTCAACGTCGCCGCGCGCCTGGAACAGAACGCCGCGGCCGGAGAGATCCTCATCGGGCCCGACACCCTGGCGGCCGTGGGGCCGGGCATCCGGACGACGGAAGCGGGCCCGCTCCTGCTCAAGGGCAAGAGCGACCGGGTCACGGCCCATCGCCTGACCGGCCTGGACGAGGAGGCGGACCCGGAGACACTGCGCCGCTTCGACCTCGGCTTCGTCGGCCGTGAGCATGAACTCAACCTCATGGACGAGGCGTTGGGGCGACTGGTGCGGGCGCGGAGGGTGGATCGCCTGGTGATCGGCGGGGAGGCGGGCCAGGGCAAGACGCGCCTCGTACGGGAGTGGCTCGACCGGGCCAGGGTGACGGCCCCGGCTTCGAACCCGGCATCGACCTCGTCCCCGGCCCCGGCTTCGTCCCCGGCCCAGACTTCGCCCCCGGCCCAGGCTTCGTCCCCCGCCCCGGATTCGACCCTGGCGCCGGACCTGGGCCCGACCCCCGACCGGCCTGCGGCCTCGACCGCCCCCGCGGCCCCCGGCGTCCGTCATGGCGCCGGGCGCTGCCGGGCGCGGGGCGAGCAGCCCAGTCTCGGGCCGCTCGCCGATGCCGTGGCCGGACTCCTGAAGAGCGTCGGCACCGTCGTACCGTCGCCCGAACTCGACCTTCTCCACCAGGGTCTGCTCCTCGACGGCACTCCCAACCCTTCCCCGGCGGACACCTGCGCGGCACTCGCCAAGGTCCTCTCCGAACTGTCCGAGACCCAGCCCGTCGTGCTGGTGATCGACGACTGCCACTGGGCCGCGCAGCCGCTCTTCGACGCCCTCGACCGGCTGGTGCGCGCACTCGCCGACGCGGCCGTCCTGATCGTCCTGCTCACCCGCCCCCAACTGTTCGACGCGCGGCCCGAACTCGCCCTGGGCGCCGTGCCGCTCGGCGGTCTCTCCGACATCGAGGCGCAGCTCCTCGCGGCCGAGCTCACCGGGCGTACGGCCGACAGCGGGCCACTCGCCCCGCAGGTCCTGGCGCGGGTGGGCGGCAACCCGCTGCACCTGGAGCAGTTGCTGGTCGCGGGTGATCCCGTCGACGCGGACAGCGTCCCGCTGCCGCTCCAGGCCCTGATCGGCGCCCGGATCGACGCGCTCGAACCGCCCGAACAGCGCGCCCTGGGCATCGCGTCCGTCCTCGGCGGCGACTTCACCGCCGACGAACTCACGGCGCTCGCCGGACCTCCCGGCGAGGCGTGGACCGCCGCCGAACTCGGAACCACCCTGCGCCGGCTGGTCCGGCACCGTCTGATCAGGCCGGACGGTGGTGCGTTCCGCTTCGCCGGAGGGCTGATCCAGGAGGTCGTCCACACCAGCCAGTCCAAGCAGGACCGGGCCGACCGGCACGAACGGGCGGCACGGCTCGACACGGTCCGGCAACGGGGGAGCGCCGCCGTCGGGGCCCATCTGGAACAGGCGTACCGCTACCGCGTCGAGCTCGGTGCGCAGGACGCGCACACCGACGGTCTGCGTCGGCGCGCCGCCGACGCCCTCGCGGAGGCCGGACGTCTCGCGCTGGCCCACGCCGACCCCGTGTGGGCCGCCGACCTGCTCGCCAGGTCCACGGCCCGGTACGCGGCGGGCGAACCGGGAAGTACGGCGACACGACGGCGGCTCGGCCAGACGCTGCTCGACCTCGGGCGCGTCCAGGAAGGCAGGGTGCTGCTCGAAGCGGTCCTGGCCGAGGCCCCGGCGGACGGCCCGGACGCGGTGGAGGCCGCCCACGCCCGACTCGGGCTCGCGTCCGTCGGCCGATCCCCTGAAAGCCGATCCCCTGAAAGCCGACCCTCTGAAAACCGATCCCCAGAAAGCAGATCCGCCGAAGGCCGACCCGCCGGAACTCGATCCGAGGACAGGCGGTCCGAGAGCAGCCGGTCCGAGGACAGTCGCGTCGAGGCGAGCCGGTCCCGGCGCGGTGGGCCACGGGAGGCTCCGTCCCCGGGCACCGACGAGTCTCCGGCCGAAGCCGCCTCCGCCACCCTGCCTGTCTTCGCCGCGGCCGGTGACGAGCTCGGTCAGGCCAGGGCCTGTCTGCGGCTCGCCCAGCGCGCTCAGGAGCAGGGCCGGCACGGGGAGGCCGAGCGGCTGCTCGCACGGGCCCTCGGCCACGCCGTGAGCGCCGACGCCGAGCCGGAGCGGGCCGCGGCCCTCGGCGCCATGGGGGTCTCCCTCTGGCGAGGGCCCCAGCCCGTCGCCGACGCCGTCGCCCGCTGTCGCGCCCTTCTCGCCGAGCAGGGGGCCGGACGCCGGGCCGTCCGGCTGACGCTCAACTGCCCGCTGGCCGTGGTCCTTGCCCTCCACGACGACCGTGCCGGGGCCGTGGCCTGCCTCGCGGAGGCGGAACAGCTCGCGCAGCGGCTCGGCTACGCCGAGGCCGACGCCTTCCTGCCGATCTTCACCGCGACCGTGGCCGACCTGGCCGGCCGCCGGGAGGAGGCACTGCTCAGCCTGGAGCGGGCCGCGTCCGCCGCGCGGGAGCTGGGCGCGACAGGGCTGCTGCGCAGTGCCCTGCTCGACGCCACCCGCATCCGCCTCGACCTCGGCGACTGGCGTACCGCACACGGCACCCTCGCCGCACTGGAGTCGGCGGGCCGCCGGTCGGGGGAGCGATCGGCCCCCGACCG
Organism: Streptomyces sp. NBC_00250; assembly: GCF_036192275.1. NCBI lineage: Bacteria > Bacillati > Actinomycetota > Actinomycetes > Kitasatosporales > Streptomycetaceae > Streptomyces > Streptomyces sp. NBC_00250. Next base: position 8,100,196 of record NZ_CP108088.1, read on the forward strand.
GCCGCGTGCCGAGTCGGCCGACCTCGACGGACTGCGCGCCCGTGTCGCCGCGCTACGAGGGGAGGCCGCGACCGCCGGTCGCCTCGCCGCCCGGGCGCTCGCCACCGCAGCCCGCACCGACTCGCCCATCGTCCAGGGCCTCGCCGCCCTCGACGCGGCCCGAACCGAACTCGCCCTGGGACGCCCGGCCGACGCCGCCGAGGCCGCGGCGCGTGCCCGCCGGAGCTTCGCCGCCAAGGGCCACCTCCCCGCCGTACGCCAGGCCGAGGCCCTGGCCGAAGAGTGCCGGAGCCGCTTGCCGGGACACGGCCCTGCCCACGGGCGGGCCGCCGGAGCCGGAAAGGAGACACCGCGATGACCACCGGGCAGCGACCATCCCCGGCTCCCGGCCTCACCTGGGGCCTGCGCGGGCGGGGCCCCGCCGACGTACCCGTGGAGGCCGACAGCCCACCGGACCCGCCTGCCGGCGGTCTCCCCGGCGGGACCGGGCGTGGCGTACGGGTCTGCGTCGTCGACTCGGGTGTCGAACGGGACCATCCCATGGTCGGCCCCGTCGCTCGGTCGTGGCGCGTCTTCAAGGACGACGACGGAGTCCACGTCGAGGAGACCGAGGAGGGGGATGCCTGTGGTCACGGCACCGCCTGCGCCGGGATCATCCGGCGAACCGCCCCGGACTGCGAGCTGTCCAGCGTCCGGGTGCTCGGCGAACGGTTCTCCGGCAGCGGGGACATCCTCCTCGAAGGGATCAGGTGGGCCGTGCGCCAACGGTTCGACGTGGTGAACCTGAGCCTGTCCACCAGCCACGACCGGTTCGTGGAGGAACTGCGCCGGCTGGCCGACGAGGCGTACTTCCAGCAGACCGTCATCGTCGCCTCCGCGCACAACACGCACGTGGAGAGCTTCCCCTGGCGCTTCTCCTCGGTGATCTCGGTCGGCAGCCACCAGGAGGACGACCCGGACCTCCACCTCTACAACCCGGAGCCCCCGGTGGAGTTCTTCGCCCCCGGTCAGCGGGTCCCGGTCGCGTGGCTCGGCGGTACGTCGATCCGCACGTCCGGCAACAGCTTCGCCACCCCGTTCGTCGCCGGGCTCTGCGCGCGGATCCTGTCGAGCCGTCCCCGGCTGACGCCGTTCCAGCTGAAGAACGCCCTGTACCTGTCCGCAGCCAACGTCCGTGTCCACGGCCGCCGGTAACGACCGGCGCCGGAAGGGAACCCCCATGGTCCAGACGATCGCCCCCGCCATGTCACCCACGCCCCGGCCGGATCCGGCCATGGCGGAGCTCCTGCAGTCGGTGGTGGACACCGCGCGGGCCATCTTCGGTGCCGAGGCGAGCTCCATCCTGCTCCTGGAGGCGGCAGCGGACGAGCTGGTCTTCGAGGCCGTCTCCGGGCAGGGCCAGGAGTTCCTGGTGGGCCGGCGGTTCCCGGCGGGCCGGGGCATCGCCGGCTGGGTCGCCGCCTCCGGCGAGCCGATGGTGGTCGACGACCTGCACGACAGCGCGTCCTTCGACCGCAACGTCGCCGAGTCCACCGGCTACGTCCCGAACGCGCTGATGGCCGCCCCGCTCCTCCACGGGGACCGGGTCCTCGGCGTGCTGGAGGTGCTCGACCCGTCTCCGCAGGCTCGCTCCAGCCTGTCCGAGCTCGACCTGCTGAGCCTCTTCGCCCGCCAGGCGGCCGTCGCCCTGCACGTCCTCACCACCCACGCCCCGCGCCGGCCGGCCCCGGACACCCCCGACGACCCCTCGCGCACCGAACTCCTGCGCCTCCTCTCGGAAGCCCGCCGCCTCCTCGGAGAGTGAGTGTCCGCGTCCCCGACGGTGCTCGATCCCCGCTGGGCGGTGTCCCGGCCGGTCGGTGGACGGCCGGCCGGGACAGCACGCTCAGGAGAGGTCGAACCTGTCCAGGTTCATCACCTTGTCCCATGCCGCCACGAAGTCCCGCACGAACTTCTCTCCCGCGTCCCGGGACCCGTAGACCTCCGAGAGGGCGCGGAGCTGGGAGTTCGAGCCGAAGACGAGGTCGGCCGCGGTGGCGGTCCACTTGGCCTCGCCGGTGGCGCGGTCCAGGCCTTCGTAGACGTTCTCGGTCGCCGTCGACGGCTTCCATTCCGTGGCCATGTCGAGGAGGTTCACGAAGAAGTCGTTGGTCAGGGTCCCCGGCCGGTCGGTGAACACGCCGTGCCGGGAGCCCTTGAAGCCGGTGTTCAGCGCCCGCATGCCGCCGACGAGGACCGTCATCTCGGGAGCCGTCAGCGTCAACAGGGCGGCGCGGTCCAGGAGGAGGGTCTCCGGCGACAGCTTCTCGCCCGTCCGGAGGTAGTTGCGGAACCCGTCCGCCCGGGGTTCGAGCACGGCGAACGACTCCACGTCGGTCTGCTCCTGCGAGGCGTCCGCACGCCCCGGAGAGAACGGGACCGTGACGGCGTGCCCGGCGTCCTTCGCGGCCTGTTCGACGGCCGCGCAGCCGCCGAGCACGATCAGGTCGGCGAGCGAGACCCGCACTCCGTCCGTCCGGGAGTCGTTGAACTGCTGCCGGATCCGGTCGAGGGCCTCCACCGTCCCGGCGACCTCGGGCAGGTCGTTGACCTCCCAGTCCTTCTGCGGCGCGAGCCGGATCCGTGCGCCGTTGGCACCGCCGCGCTTGTCGGTGCCGCGGAAGCTGGCCGCCGACGCCCACGCCGTGGTGGCCAGGTGGGAGACGGAGACCCCCGAGGCGAGGATCCTGCGCTTGAGGTCGGCGATGTCCGCGTCCGTGACCAGGGCGTGATCGACGGCGGGAACGGGGTCCTGCCACAGTTGCGGTTCGGCGATCCACGGTCCGAGGTACCGCGAGACGGGGCCCATGTCGCGGTGGAGCAGCTTGTACCAGGCCCGCGCGAACGCGTCCGCGAGCTTGTCCGGGTTCTCGTGGAAGGTCTTCGCGATCGGCGCGTAGACCGGATCGAGCTTCAGCGAGAGGTCCGTCGTCAGCATCATCGGAGCGTGCCGCTTCGACGGATCATGGGCGTCGGGGACCGTGCCCTGGGCGGCGGGATCCGTCGGAGTCCACTGCTGCGCTCCGGCCGGGCTCGTCGTCAGCTCCCAGTCGTAGCGGAACAGGTTGTCCAGGTACCCGTTGTCCCACGTCGTCGGTGCGGTGGTCCACGCGCCCTCAAGGCCGCTGGTGATCGTGTCGGCGCCCTTGCCGCTGCCGCACGTGTTCCGCCAGCCGAGGGCCTGCTGCTCGATGGGTGCGGCCTCGGGCTCCGGGCCGACGCACGAGGGATCGACCGCGCCGTGGCACTTGCCGAAGGTGTGGCCTCCGATGATGAGGGCGGCCGTCTCCTCGTCGTTCATCGCCATGCGACGGAACGTCTCGCGAATGTCCCGGGCCGCAGCGATCGGGTCCGGATTTCCGTTGGGGCCTTCCGGATTGACGTAGATCAGGCCCATCTGCACGGCGCCGAACGGGCCGCTGAGTTCCCGGTCGCCGCTGTAGCGCTCATCTCCGAGCCAGGTGTCCTCGGAGCCCCAGAAGACCTCCTCGGGCTCCCAGATGTCCTCCCGGCCGAATCCGAAACCGAAGGTCTTGAATCCCATGGATTCCATGGCGCAGTTGCCGGCGAAAACCAGAAGATCGGCCCAGGAGATCTTCCGGCCGTACTTCTGCTTCACCGGCCAGAGCAGACGCCGCGCCTTGTCGAGGCTCGCGTTGTCCGGCCAGCTGTTCAGCGGCGCGAATCGCTGCGCGCCGGAGCCGCCACCGCCCCGGCCGTCCTCGATGCGGTACGTCCCCGCCGCGTGCCAGCTCATCCGGATGAAGAGCGGCCCGTAGTGGCCGTAGTCGGCGGGCCACCAGTCCTGCGAGGCCGTCATCACCTCGAAGACGTCCCGCTTCAGCGCGTCGACGTCGAGGGTCGCGAACTCCGCCGCGTAGTCGAAGTCCTCGTCCATCGGATTGGCCTGGGGCGAGTTCTGGTGGAGGACCTGGAGGTCCAGCTCGTTCGGCCACCAGTCCCGGTTCGTCCTGGGGCGCGTCTCCTTCGGGGTCGGGGAGGAGATCGCCGGGTTCTCGCTGTCGCTGCCGGACACGTCCGTCCTTCTTCCTGTCGCGATGTTTCCGTCTGCCGGCCGCTTGCTCGTGACGTCGTCTGCTTTTCAGGTGTCGAGCACGGCGACTCGGCGTCCGTATGGTCGCGCACTGCGGACCGCACTGCTAAGAGAACACGCAGGGCGCCATCGCGTAACAAGCGATGGGAATTCGAAAAGTCCTGGGCGGCCCGGTTCGACGGCCGAAGACTTTCCCGTCCTCGGAATTCATGCGAGAAAGGTGAAATCCTATGAGCGACCTGCTGGGGCGACTGCGTGGGCGTGGCTGGCGGATGACCTCCCAGCGGCGTGTCGTCGCCGAGGTCCTCGCCGGCGATCACGTGCACCTCACGGCCGACGAGGTGCACGCCCGCGCGGCGGAGCGGTTGCCCGAGATCTCCCGGGCGGCCGTCTACAACATCCTGGGCGAACTGGGCCGACTCGGCGAAGTCGCGGAGGTCTCCGCCCACGGCCGCGCGAAGCGGTACGACCCCAACGCGCATCACCCGCACCAGCACCTGGTGTGCGAGGGCTGCGGCACGATCCGGGACGTCCATCCGACCGGCGACCCGATGGCCGCCCTCCCGGCCGAGGACCGGTTCGGCTTCACCGTGACCGAGGCCGAGGTCGTCTACCGGGGACTGTGCCCGGCGTGTCTTCCCGGTCCGGGCGGCCCCTGAACCAGCCGCGTCAGCGGCAGGCGCCCGAACCACCGGCGGGCCGCTGAATCAGGCGCCCGAACCACCGGCGGGCCGCTGAATCAGGCGCCCGAACCACCGGGGGCTGCTGAATCAGACGCCCAAGCACCGGGGTGCTGAATCAGGGGCCCGCGTGCCGGGGGGCGAGGTGGCTACCGGGGCCCGGCGCTGCCTCCGCAGCCCCGGGCCTCCGGCCATACGTCGCTCAGATACCGGCGACCTTGGAGCTCGCCGATACCTCGTACACCAGGGTGACTGTGCGGCGGCCGCCCGGCGGCAGGGTGACGTCCCAGCGGACGATGCCCTCGGCGTCGACCGCGTCCGGCGCCGGGGAACAGCCCTCCTTGCGGAGCCGCACCTCCACCGCCGACACCTCCGAGACCGGGATCCGCTCCCGGAGGACGACCGTCCGATCGTCCGACTCCCCGGGGGCCGAGAAGCGGGACAGGTGCAGCCGGACCGTGCGGGTGACCACGGTCCGCTGAGTGATTCCGGCGGTGTCGCGGGCCTCCTCGGTCTCCCGGACCACCCGGTGGTCGTCGCGGCTGCCGAAGGCGAGCTCGACGGGGGAGCCGGGGGTGGTGAAGTCCAGCGTGCCCCGGCCGCTGAAGCCGCTGCCCCGGACCAGGTCCACGGGCCCGGCGAGCAGCACATGGCCGGACCGGTTGTCGAACCGCACCACCTGCGTGACCAGCGGGGACACCTCGGGCGAGCAGGCGTACTCGCTGCTCGCGGCCGTGGAGAAGACCGAGAGCGGCACCCGGTGGGCGCGGCCGTCCGAGGGCACGGAGACCGGCGCGGGGGCGTGCAGCACCCGCGTCTCACCGCCGTCGTCCACACCCGGCAGCCCGAGGACCTGGAGCGGGCCGAGGTCCCCGATCTCCTCCTCGCGCATCTCGACGTCGACCGTGCGCCGCTCCGCCGCCGTGCGGTCCTTGAGCGTCAGCCGGTCCTCGCCCAGCGACGGCGGTTCGGTGGCCAGTGCCGACCGGGCCGTCGACAACGTCAGCCGTACGTCGCTCCAGTCCTCGCCCGTGCGCTGCCAGACCATCGCCTCGGTTTCGAGCGTCAAGGAACCGCCGTCGAGCACGGCCCGGTACGCGGGCCGCCACAGGGCGCACGGCGTGAGGTGGCTCAGCCGCAGCCCGACCCGGCCGGCGGCGGTGGCCTCCACGGTCAGCTCGACATGGGCGACCAGCTCGGCGGGTTCCTCCTCGGAGAGGTACACGGCCCGGTGGACCTCGCCGAGTTCGGTGTCGATCCCTGCCAACCGGGCGTCGACGGTGCGGAGTCGCTCGCCGTACGTGTCGCGCTCGGCGTCCACCCGGTCGAGTTCACGGGCCCAGCGCGGCCCTTCGGCCTCCCCGAAGCCGGTACCTTCGCCGATGTCCCGCAGCACATCGGTGGCGACGCGGCCCAGCAGTTCGAGGCGGGTCCGCAGTCGGTCGCGCTGCTGCTCCAGGGTGCGCCGCTCCTCCTCGAGGGCGTGGACGCGATGGCGGAGGGCGGAGTCGTCGTCGGCCGGCGGCCGCGGCGGGCGGGGCTCCCAGCTGCGGACGACGCGTACGTCGAGCACGGTGGCCGGGTGACCGGAGGTCAGTTCGGCATGGAGGGTACGGTCGACGGCCAGCGCACTGACCGGCCCGAGGCGCAGCCGCTGGACGCCGGCCGCCAGATCGAGCTCGACGGTGCGCTCGATGTGCGCGCGATCCTCCAGACACGTGACGGCGGTGACGGGAGCGGCGGTCACGGGCACGGCGGACACGGGCACGGTCGTGCCGTCGCCGGTGATCGTCTTCGAGGCGGTGGACATGGTGTGTCTCAGCTCCTGCGGTTGCCGCCGACCAGGGCTTTGCCGGCCGGGATGCGGATCTCGTAACCGCCGTCGAGGGCGGCGGTGCCACCGGCGGGCAGGTCGACCCGCCAGACGCGGGTGCCGGGGGCGTGCTGCTCGGACCCGGCGCCCTCCGGGGGAGTCGTCCAGTCGGCCCGCTCCTCGATGCGGACGTCCGACTCGGAGGAGACCGGTACGCGCTCGCGGACCTCGACCGTGGCGGGCCTCGCGAGGCCGTTGGCCAGCTCCACGTGGACGCGGTGGTCGAGCACGGTGACGTTGTTGCGCAGGCCGGCGGTCGACTCGTGCAGGTTCGTGCGCCGGGTGACCCGGATGCCCTCGGCGGGGCCGAGCCCCACCCGGCGCACCCCGCCGGGGGCGAGCGTGGGCAGTGCGGCCGTCAGCAGGAAGTCGTCGTCGACGGTGACCTCCACCGGGCCGGCGAGCAGCGCCTGATCAGTGGCGTTGGACAGCACCAGCGTCGCGTACACCGTCGGCTCCACGGACGGCACGCACAGGTACTCGGTGCGCAGCCCGACCGGGATCTCCCCGACGGTGACGGTGTGCCAGGTGCCGTCCGACGGCACGTCGGCGCGGGCGGCGGCATCGAAGCGGTGGTCGAAGGAGCCCGCCGACTCGCGGGGCCGCACGGCGTGTCCGGGCAGCGGCAGCCCGGCCACCGCCTCGGCGCGACGGCGGTACTCGACGGCCACCGCGTCGAAGGACGAGGCCGGGAACAGACGGCCTCTGCGGGCGGCCTGCTCCTCGGGGCCGCTCAGCAGCAGGGCGGCGTAGTCGAGCTCGTCGCCGCTCGGCTGGGGCGGGCCGGGCGGCGGAGGCGGGGGCGGGGGTGCCGCGGCCGCGCCGGGAGCCATGGGGGCCATGGCGGCGGGGGCCGGGGCGCCCGCGAAGGGCATGCCGCCGCCACGCGGCCTGCCGCCCGGCTGTGCGGGGCCCGACCGTGCGACGTCGGGAGCCGCGCGCCGGAAGGCCTCGGGGGAGGAGCCGTACGCGCTGCCCGGCACCGGGAGCTCCGGCGACGGCGCGGCGCCGTAGCCCTGCGGCGCCGGGGGCGGGGGAGGCACGGGATCGGACATGAAGCCTCCCCCGCCGGCCACGGGCGGGGCGTCGGCGCTTGCGGCAGCCCCGGGTGCCCGGACCCTCACGGGACGGGGGCCGGCCCCCGCGTACCCGGTGAACAGGTCGGCGAGCCCCGCAGGGGGCTCGCGCCAGCCGGAAGGAGCGGGGGCCGCCTGACGGCGTCCGATCCGGATCGAGCGGAGCTTGGGCAGGTCGGTGCGGCGCCGGAGGTCGGCGGTGGCCAGAGCGATGCGCACGCCGGTCCAGTCCTCGCCGGTGCGCTGGGCGACCGAGGCGCGCAGCACCAGACGGCCGGTGCCGTCGCCCTGACGGTGGGTCAGGCGATAGGCCGGCACCCAGACGGCGCCGGGCACGCCGTACTCCAGCTCGACCTCGACCCCGGACCCCGTCCCCGACTCCGAGCCCGGCTCCGTCTCCGTCGTGGTCTCCACCTCCGCGTCAGCCGTGCCCACGAGGGTCAGGACCGCGGAGACCGTGGTCTCCACATGCGTCGACGCGGCATCGGTGGAAGCGCGGTCGAGCCTGTCGGCGGCGACGGAAAGCTCGTGCTCGGCCTGGACCAGCGCCTCCTCCAGCTCGGCGAGACGGGCGTGCAGTCCGGTCAGTCGCTCGTCGACGAAGTCGGCGAGCTCCAGCCACGCGTCGACCGGGGTGCGGCGGTGCGGGTCCTCGCGCTTGCGGCCCGGCGGCACCGGGCGCAGACCGCTGACCTCCGCGATCAGCTTCTGCTGCCGGTCCCGGCGCTCCGCCGCCGCCGCGTAGGCGTCACGCAGTCGCTCGACCTCGTGCCGCAGCCCCTCGGACGCGCGGGTGTCCGGACCGAGCGGCTCGGCCTCGATCTCCACCCGGGCCTCGGTGACCCGGACACCGGAGGCGCCCAGGACCCGGGCCCGCAGCGAGCCGGGATCCAGCGTGCGGGGCAGCCCCGTGATCCGTACGCGGCCGTCCGGGGGCACGCTGCCCCTGGCCAGGCGGCGGCAGAGCGCCCCCTGCGCGTACACCACGACCGAATCGAGGGCCGATCCCCACCTCGGTACCGGCCCAGCCTTGTCAGCCGTCCCGGTCGTCCCATCCGTCATGCGTCCCCGCCCCCGTCCCGTACCGCCTCGTCCGCCACCCGGCCCCCGCACCGCCGTAGCCGTACCGAGCGCCCACGGCGTGGTGAAGTCGAGTGAAGCGAAGCCTACGCCCGAGCACTGACAGGCATCGAGGAGATATCGGGGCCCTCGCGACGGACCTCCGCGTGAGGGGATCCGGTCCGCTTCGGTGGTTGGGCCGCCCGGGGAGTGGGACGCTGGATGGTGGGGGTCCGTGCCGACGAGACTCGGGAGGGACCGATGGGACGTGACGTTCCGGCGCTGGAGTTCACCCGTGAGGACCGTCGCCGGTTCCGGAACAAGGTGCACACGTGCCTCGACGTGTTCGCGCGGATGCTGCGGGAGTCGCGCTTCGACTTCGAGCGGCCCCAGGTCGGCATCGAGATCGAACTGAACCTCGTGGACGCCGCCGCCGAACCGGCCATGCGCAGCACGGACGTCCTGGAGGCGATCGCCGATCCCTCCTGGTCGACCGAGCTGGGCCGCTTCAATCTGGAGATCAACGTCGAACCGCGGCGGCTCAGTGCGGGCGGTGGCCCCGACTCCTGGGAGCAGGAGATCCGCGGCGCGCTCAACCACGCGGAGGAGAAGGCGGCGGCGATCGGCGCGCATCTGGTCATGGTCGGCATCCTGCCGACCCTTGAGCTGACGGACGCGGGCCCGGACTCACTGTCCGAGAACCCCCGGTACCACCTCCTGAACGAGCAGATCTTCGCCGCGCGGGGCGAGGACCTGCTGATCTCGGTGGACGGGGTGGAGAGGCTGCGGACCCACGCGGAGACGATCACGCCGGAGGCGGCGTGCACCAGCACCCAGTTCCACCTCCAGGTCTCGCCGGACGAGTTCGCGGAGTACTGGAACGCCGCGCAGGCGGTGGCGGGGGTGCAGGTCGCCCTGGCGGCGAACTCCCCGTTCCTCTTCTCCAAGGAACTGTGGCGCGAGACGCGCATCCCGCTCTTCGAGCAGGCCACCGACACCCGGCCCGACGAGCTCAAGGTGCAGGGAGTGCGGCCGCGGGTGTGGTTCGGCGAGGGGTGGATCACCTCCGTCTTCGACCTCTTCGAGGAGAACGCCCGGTACTTCCCCGCGCTGCTGCCGCTCTGCGACGACGAGGACCCCGAGGAGACGCTCGACCGGGGAGGGATCCCCGAACTGTCCGAACTCACCCTGCACAACGGGACCGTCTACCGCTGGAACCGCCCCGTCTACGCCGTGGTCGACGGCGTTCCGCACCTCCGCGTGGAGAACCGGGTGCTGCCCGCGGGGCCCACGGTCGCCGACACGCTGGCCAACGGCGCCCTCTACTACGGCCTGATCCGGGCCCTGGTCGACGAGGACCGGCCCGTCTGGTCACGGATGTCCTTCTCGGCCGCGGAGGACAACCTGCACGCCGCCGCGCGCCACGGCATCGACGCCCAGGTGTACTGGCCCGGCATGGGCGAGGTCCCGGTGACCGAGCTGGTGCTGCGGCGCCTGCTGCCGCTCGCGGACCGCGGGCTCGAACGGATGGGCCTGGAGGCGGCCGCGCGGGAGCCGCTGCTCGGCGTCATCGAGCAGCGGTGCGTCAGCGGCCGCAACGGTGCGGTGTGGCAGTCCGAGATGTTCCACCACATCCACGACATCGACCACGCGGACCGGCACCAGGCGCTGCGGCGGATGACGCAGCAGTACATCGAGTACATGCACCTGAATGCTCCGGCACACACGTGGCCGGTCGACTGAAGGAGCTCAAGGGGCTGAAGGAGCTGTAGGGCTGAAGAGGCCGAAGGGGCTGATCCGGCCGAAGGGCCTGGAGTACCTGAAGTGCCCGAAGTGACGGAAGCGTAGGGAGGGGCGAGTCGGGGCAGGGCGTGATCATGACAGACACGCCTTCCGCGCACCTCGACACCACCCCCGACGGCACCCCCGGAGGCACCCCCGGCTCCGCCGTCCCGCCACCGCTCCCGTCCCGGCGGCCGTTACGGCAGCTCCTCGCGGCCTCCGTCGGCAACGCGGTGGAGTGGTACGACTGGTACGCGTACACCTTCCTGGCCGCCTACCTCGCGAACCAGATCTTCCCCAAGAGCTCCGGGAACTCCCTGGTCCCGCTCCTCTCGACCTTCGCCGTCTTCGCCGTCGGCTTCTTCATGCGCCCCGTCGGCGGACTCCTCATGGGCGCGCTCGCGGACCGTCACGGACGCCGGACGGCCCTCACCGTCACGATCCTCCTGATGGGCGGCAGCAGTCTGCTGGTCGGTCTGACCCCGACGTACGCCGCCGCCGGCGTCCTCGCCCCCGTCGTGCTCGTGGTCGCCCGACTCCTCCAAGGTCTGTCGGTAGGAGGGGAGTTCGCGGCCTCGACCACCTTCCTCGTCGAGTCGGCCGGACCAGGCCGACGCGGCCTGTTCTCCTCCTTCCAGTACGTCTCCACCTCCGCCGGACAGCTCGCCGCCTCCGGCATCGCCGCCCTGCTCGTCAGCCTGCTGGGTGAGGACGGGATGAACGGCTGGGGCTGGCGGATCCCCTTCCTGCTCGGCGCCGTGTTCAGCCTCGCCGGCTTCTGGATCCGCCGGGGCGCGGAGGAGACCCGGAGCGTCGCGCTGCGGGAAGCCCCCCGGCCTCGGCTCTTCGACGCACTGCGCCATCATCCCCGCGCCTCGCTGCTGATCTGTGGCATCACGGCCGGCGGCACCCTCGCGTACTACACGTGGACCTCCTACCTCCCCACGTACGCGGAGCTCAACACCGGCATCGACAAGGCGGACGCGCTGCTCGCCGGGACCCTCTCCCTGGCGTTCTTCGCGCTGCTGCAGCCGGTCGGCGGGCTGCTCTCGGACCGGTTCGGCCGCAAACCGTCCCTGCTCTTCTTCGGCATCGGCTTCGCGGTCCTCGGTGTGCCCCTGCTGCGGGCGCTCGACGGCTCGTTCCTCTCCCTCCTGCTCGTGCAGTGCGCGGGCATGGTGCTGCTGACCGGCTTCACCTCGATCTCGGCCGCGGTGAACGCCGAGCTGTTCCCCGCGCGCGTGCGGGCGGCCGGGATCGGCTTCCCGTACTCGCTGACGGTGGCGCTCTTCGGCGGCACGGCACCTTACGTCGGCACGCTCTTCAAGGAGCTCGACCTCCCCGGTCTCTTCCCCTGGTACGTGGCCGTCCTGTGCCTCGTCTCCTCGGCGGTGTACCTCCGGCTGCCGGAGACCGCCCACAAGGAACTGGACCGCTGAGGCGGCAACCTGCCGGTCGTGGGCGGCGACTACGAGGGGATGTCAACCGACCAGGAGTCGCCCATGCATGCGAGATCCCATGGCCTTCACCGCCGACCCCGGCGGTTCCGACCGCTTCCGTCCGTGCTCGCCGGCGTCCTGGCGGCGGGCACGCTCGCCGCGGTTCCGATGGTGGCGAGCGGGGCGGCCGCCCCCTGCACGGTGTCGTACGCCGTGACCGGGCAGTGGAGCGACGGTTTCCAGGGCGCCGTGTCCGTCACCAACAACAAGACCACGGCATGGGGGAGTTGGACCCTCACCTTCGACCTCGCCGGTGGTCAGAAGATCACCCAGGGCTGGAGCGGCACCTGGAAGCAGTCCGGCGCGACGGTGACCGTCACGAACGCCGGCTGGAACGGCGAGGTGGCCCCCGGAGCCTCCGTGAGCGCGGGCTTCCTGGCCTCCTCGTCCGGCGGGGCCAACCCCGCCCCCACGGCGTTCGAGGTGAACGGGGAGAGCTGCGCGACGGACACCGGCGGCCCGAACCCCACACCGACACCGACCCCCACCGCCACACCGACACCGCCCCCCACTGCGACGGCCACGCCGACCGCGACGGCCACGCCGACGACTTCCCCGACCACGGCGCCGCCCACCGCCACCTGGAACCCGCCCACCGAGCTCGTACGCCCGCTGAACGAGGTCTGGAACCACGTCGAGTCGACCTATCCCGACCTGTACGGCTTCAGGAACTACGGCTGGGACCAGGTCATCGCCAACAAGGGCAAGGTCAACTACTGCGTACGGTGGGACTCCGACACCCCCGTCACCGCCGCGACGCGTGACCGGATCCACGCCGCCCTGAAGAAGCAGTACGCCAAGTGGATGGGCGGCCTCGTGGGCTTCGACCGCTGGCCGTACGCCACCGTCCAGGTCGACGTCGTCGGCTGGGCGGTCAAGAACCGCTCCACCCTCCAGTGGAGCGACGACTCCGTGGACATCTACACCGGGAACCTCGACAGCGAGGGCGCTCCGCAGTGCGCACCGCCGTGCGGGCGCTTCTTCCACCAGAACGGCGACTACTCCCAGTGCCCGGGCGGTGAGCCGGCCCACTACGACCAGTCGCTCTGGCTCACCAAGGGCTTCCAGGGCGGGGCCGGCGGGGACTGGGGCCAGCGGGTCGGGCAGGAGTACTTCGTCAACGCCCTCGGCCAGGAGGACATCCATGTCTACCTGCACGAGGTGGGCCACACCTTCGGCCTGGACGACTTCTACGACTGGACCCCGACGGGCGTCTCGAACTTCGTCATGAACGCCGGGAGCGCCACCGAGGTCACCCCCTTCGACACCTGGATGCTGCGGGACTTCTGGCGCCATGTGAAGAGCCGGTACGGCTACTAGGCGCGAGCGAGTACCAGGCGCGAGCGAGACGGGGGCGACGGTCTACTCCGGCAGCGGACGGTCGGCGATGACGTTCTTCATGACGAGGGTCGACGTCAGCCGCTGGACCCCCGGCAGTTTGGCCAGCTGCTGGTCGTAGAGCTGCTGGTAGGCGACCAGGTCCGTGGTGGCGACGCGCAGGAGGTAGTCCGGCTCGCCGAAGAGGCGCTGGGCCTGGATGACGTGCGGGATGGCCGTCACGGCCTCTTCGAAGGCCGTGACGGTGTCCTGGTCCTCCCAGCGCAGGGTGGCGAAGACGAGGGCTTCGAAGTTCAGCCCGACGGCCGCCGGGTCGACGACGGCGCGGTAGCCGCGGATGGCGCCCTCGCGTTCGAGGTCGCGCAGCCTGCGGTGGCAGGGCGAGACGCTCAGCCGCACGCGGGCGGCCAGCTCGGTCACCGTCAGGCGGCCGTCCATCTGCAGCTCGGTGAGAATCTTCCGGTCCAGGGCGTCCATGGAGAATATTCTCCCTCTCCAGGCGCGATCATGGGGTAAATGCGCAAACACTTTCGGGCATATCGGTCCTAACCTTCCCTCTCGAAGCACGAAACGCGAGAGGGAACGATCGATGGACACGACGACGGTGGCGGCATTCCTGGCGGTGGATCTGCTGCTGGTGCTCACGCCGGGCGCGGACTGGGCCTACGCGATCTCGGCCGGGCTGCGGGACCGGTCGGTCGTTCCCGCCGTCGCCGGGCTGATAGCGGGATACGCCGGGTACACGCTGCTCGCCGTGGCCGGTCTGGTGGTGATCGTGGCCGGCTCGGCGACCGCCCTCACCGCGCTCACCGTCGCCGGGGCCGCCTATCTGATGTGGCTGGGCGTGGGCGTCCTGCGCCGGCCGGCCGTGCCGACCGCGTCCCCACAGGCCATGGCCTCCTCACGGGGGCGGATCATGCTGAAGGGCGCGGGGATCAGCGGCCTGAACCCCAAGGCCCTGATCCTGTACTTCTCGCTGTTCCCGCAGTTCATCGACAGCACGGGCGGCTGGCCCGTCGCCGCCCAGACGGGACTGCTCGGCACGCTCCACATGACGGCCTGCGCACTGGTCTACCTCGCCGTCGGCGTGCTCGCCCGCACCGTCCTGAGCACCAGGCCCTCGGCGGCCCGAGCCGTCACCCGCGTCTCCGGTGCCATGATGATCGCCATCGGCGGATTCCTGCTGGTGGAACGCCTGATGGAACGCCTGAGCGGCTGAGGAGGACACGTGGAGGAGCCGACGCGGCGGGAAGAGGCGGACCCGGAGGTCCGCAAGCGTGTCCAGGACGGCTTCGACAGACAGGGACTGATGGCCCACCTCGGGGCCCGGCTGAGCCACATCGGCCCCGGTGTCGCGGAGGACGGCACGCGGAGGCCGGTCGCCAACGGTCGGCAGACGTTGATCCGCGTGGACGCGAAGACGCCGTGAGCGCCGTGGGGCCGGCGGTCCCGAGGGGCCGCCGGCCTGTGGTGCACGGCCCCGGACCGTGGTCGGGTCCGGGGCCGGGAACCTGCTTAGAAGACGCTCACGCCGTACGCGCTCAGCGCCTCCGTCACCGGCTGGAAGAAGGTGGTGCCGCCGCTGGAGCAGTTGCCGCTGCCGCCGGAGGTGAGGCCGAGGGCCGTGGTGCCGGAGAAGAGCGCGCCGCCGCTGTCACCCGGCTCGGCGCAGACGTTGGTCTGGATCAGGCCGTAGACGATGTCGCCGCCGCCGTAGTTGACGGTCGCGTTGAGGCCGGTGACCGTTCCGCCGTGCAGACCGGTGGTGCTGCCGCTGCGCTGTACGGACTGGCCGACGGAGGCGTTGCCCGCGCCGGTGATGTCGCGGTAGGTGCCGTTGTAGAGGTAGACCCGACCGTCCGCCGCCGAGGCGTTGGAGTGGCGGATGATGCCGTAGTCGTTGGTCGGGAAGCTGGTGCCGGCGCGGGTGCCGAGCACCGTGGTGTTGGCCGAGTTGGTGTACCAGGTGCTGCCGATGTTGGTGCAGTGACCGGCCGTCAGGGCGTAGTAGGTCGAGCCGCTGCGGACGTTGAAGCCGAGCGAGCAGCGCCCGCCGCCCGCGTAGATGGCCTGGCCGCCCGCGATGAGCTTGTTGAACGTGCCGGGCGTCCGCTTGATCTCCAGGTTGGCGGCGCGGTCGCCGGCCGCCGTCTTGATCTTGGCGATCTCGGCGGCGGAGACGGTGGAGTCGGCGGTGAGGACGATCTTCCCGGTCGCCTGGTCGGTGTACCACGCGGTGCCGGGCACGTCGGCTCCGCGTACGGCCTGGTCGGCGGCGGCGAGCTGGGAGGCGGTGGCCCGGCCTTCCACGGCCGTGGCGGCGGACGAGGCGGGGACGGCAAGCGCTGAGGCGGCGAGCAGCGCGGAGGCCACGGCGATCAGCCGTGCGCCCCTGGCGGCGCCGCCGAGGGGGGACAGACGCTTGAGGTTCACTGGATCCTCCGGTGGGGGAGTGGGGGGAACCGCTGGGTGGGCGATCCCTTGGCGCCGAGCGGGCGGGTCCGGAGCGAGGGAGTCAGCTCGCCATGGACCTGTCAATCTCGACAGGGGAATCCTCGAATCCGGGCGGCCTGGCGACAAGGACGCCTTTCGGCCTATCTACGCGCGTTCATGTGGTCCAAGGGGTGACGGGTGTCCATCGGCACGGGAGAGGGGTCGCGAGAGGCGCGGCCGAGCATGGTCACGCAAACGCTTGCGGAAATTTACTGACGCTGTTTCAGGCATCCTTGTGGTGAGTCGAGTTGAGGGGGATGTGCTCGGCCGTCAAAGCGGAAGGCTGTGTACCGATTCCCCAGTTCAACCCGCCGGGTCGACCTGCTCCCGCGCCTCGCGCCCCGCCGTCGCGAGCTGTCCGGCCGGCGGATCCCCGGACGCTCACCGGGGGAGTGGCACGCGCACAGATCCGGCCGTGTCCTCGGTCGGGGACGGGGAGTGCGAGGTGTCTCCTCAGCGGCACGGAGAGGGGCGTCCACGGCCCGGTGGTCCAGTCGTGGACGCCCCTCAATGCCGGAATCGTGCCCTCCGTCCGGGTGGGCCGGGTGTCCGGTTCCCGTCGTAGCCCGATGTCAGAGTGCCGCGTACACCGCCTCGACCAGGGCCGTCTTGCGGGGGTCGTCCGCGATGTGGGGGCCCATGCGGTTCATGACGTACCCCACGGAGACCCCCGCTTCCGGGTCCGCGAGGCCGCAGGAGCCGCCGAAGCCGTCGTGGCCGAAGGCGCGGGGATTGGGGCCGTACGAGAAGTTGGGGCCGCTGAGCCAGAGCCCCAGCGCGCACTCGGTGTCGTGGGCGAAGCCCGCGCCCAGGACCAGGTCCCGGCAGGCGCCCTGCCCCTCGCGGGCCCTTTCGGCGGCCGGTTCGGAGAGGATCCGGTGCTCACCGGCCCGGCCGCGCCCGGCGAAGACGCCGTACAGCTGGGCGACCGCCCGGGCCGTCCCGTGGCCGTTCGCCGCGGGCAGCTCGGCGGCCCGCCACTCGGGGCTGTTGGCCTGCTCGGCGCCGACGAGCGGGTTGGCCAGGGCGGCCAGGGCGGCGGGCTCCAACTGGGCGAAGATCGCCGCCTGTTCGCTCGCCGACGAGGTGCGGGGGTGGACGAGCTCCGCCGCCCGGGCGGACTCCTTCTCCGGCAGGCCGATGGTGAAGTCGATGCCGAGGGGGCCGGTGATCTCCTCTCGGAGGAAGTCGCTGGGCAGTCGTCCGGTGATGCGCCGGATCACCTCGCCGACCAGGAAGCCGTACGTCATGGCGTGGTAGCCGGACCGGGTGCCGGGTTCCCACCAGGGCTCCGTCGCCGCGAGCCGGGCGGTCGTCACCTCCCAGTCGTAGAACTCCGCGAGCGGGAGCGGCTCGCGCAGGCCGGCCAGCCCGGCGCGGTGGGAGAGGAGATGGCGTACGGGGAGCTTCTCCTTGCCGGCGGCGGCGAACTCGGGCCAGTACGAGGCGACCGGGGCGTCCAGGTAGAGCAGTCCGCGGTCGGCGAGCAGATGGGCGCAGAGGGCGGTCACCCCCTTGGTCGTGGACCAGACGTTGACCACGGTGTCGCGCTCCCAGCGGCGCGTGCGGGCGGCGTCCGCCCAGCCGCCCCACAGATCGACCACGGTCTCGCCGTGGACCTGGACCGTCACGGCGGCCCCGAGCTCGTCCCCCGTACGGAAGTTGGCCTCGAAGGCGTCCCGTACGCCGGTGAAGCGGGGGTCGCAGTGCCCTGCGGTCGAGGGGGTCTCTTGCATGACGTCCTCCAAGGAGTGCCCGGCAGTCCGAAGCAACATACCGACCGGTCGGACAACGGGGAAGGGAGTGCACACGGGTGCACGTGGACGCCCATGGGTGCGCGGATGCGTGCGGGCACCGGCGGGATTCGCCCGGTCGGCCCCCTCGCCTTGCCGCCGCGGCCGGCTGCGGGTTGCGTGGACGCGAGGAGTGGCGCCGAAGGCACGGAGCCGCGGGAGAATCGAGGTCGCTCGTGCCCGAGTACCCCCCGATCGCCAACCACGGAATGATCGGCGACCTGCAGACCGCCGCACTGATCTCCGCCGAGGGCGCGGTCGACTGGTTCTGCGCACCCCGGTTCGACTCTCCGAGCATCTTCGCCTCGCTGCTCGACCAGGAGCGCGGCGGCCACTTCACCATCGCTCCCGCCCACGACGACGTGACCGTCCGCCAGCTCTACCTGCCCGACACAGCCGTCCTGATCACCAGGTTCCTCACCCCGGAGGGGGTGGGCGAGGTGGTCGACTTCATGCCGGTGCACGACCGGTCGGACGTACCCACCGACCGGCACCGCCTCGTACGCGCCCTGCGCGTGGTGCGCGGCACCCTCACCTTCGACGTCGCGTGCCGGCCGCGCTTCGACTACGGGCGCGCGCCGCACACCCTCACGCTCGACGGCGCCACCGCCACCTTCCACGGCCCCGACCTCGACGTCCACCTGCGGAGCTCCGTCCCCCTGGAAGCCGACGGGCAGGACGTGCGTGCCACCGTCACCCTCCGGCACGGCCAGACCGCCGGAATCGTCCTGGAAACCTCCTCCCCGGGAGCCGCCGCCCCCGACCCGATCACCGAGGAGGCCCTTGAGGCGGCGCTGGAGGAGACCCGCGTCTTCTGGCACGGATGGATCCGCCGGTGCCGCTACCGGGGCCGCTGGCAGAGCATGGTCAACCGCTCGGCCATCACGCTCAAGCTGCTCATCTACGCCCCCTCCGGCGCCCCGATCGCCGCCCCCACCATGGGGCTCCCCGAGCAGGTCGGCGGCGAGCGGAACTGGGACTACCGCTACACCTGGATCCGTGACGCGTCCTTCTCGGTGCGGGTCCTGCTCGACCTCGGATACATCGAGGAGGCCGACGCCTTCCGGCGCTGGCTCGGCGGCCGCGGCCGCGCCCCGCGCGTGCCCGGCAGCGAGCCGATGCAGATCATGTACCGGGTCGACGGCGACCCCCATCTGACCGAGGAGGTCCTGCCCCACCTGTCCGGGTACCGCGACTCCTACCCCGTACGGGCCGGGAACGGGGCCGCCGACCAGCTCCAGCTCGACATCTACGGCGAGTTCGCCTACGCGATGACCCACTCCCCCGACCTCGCCGAACTCGCCGGTTACGAGGGCTGGAAGGGGTTCTCCGCACTCATCGACTGGCTCTGCGACAACTGGGACCGCCCCGACGAGGGCATCTGGGAGACCCGCGGCGGCCGCAAGGACTTCACCTACAGCCGGATGATGTGCTGGGTCGCCCTCGACCGCGGCATCCGTCTCGCCACCGAGTACGCCCGTCCCGCCGACGTCCCGCGCTGGACCGCGCAGCGCGACGCGATCCTCGTCCAGGTGATGGAGCGCGGCTGGAACCCGGAGCGGAAGGCCTTCGTCCAGCACTACGACAGCGAGGTGCTCGACGCGTCGCTGCTGCTCATGCCCCTCGTCGGCTTCATCTCGCCCAGGGCGCCCTCGTGGCTGTCCACCCTGGACGCCATGGACCGTGAACTCGTCACCGACAGCCTCGTCTACCGCTACAACCCCGAGGCGTCCCCCGACGGGCTGCGCGGCTCCGAGGGCACCTTCTCGCTCTGCAGCTTCCTCTACGTAGAGGCGCTCGCCCGGGCCGGCCGCCTCGACCAGGCCCGCTACGCCATGGACAAGATGCTCACGTACGCCAACCACGTGGGACTCTTCGCCGAGGAGATCGGACGCACCGGCGAACAACTCGGCAACTTCCCCCAGTCGTTCACCCACCTCGCTCTCATCACCGCCGCGATGGCCCTCGACGAGGAACTCGACAAGGCCGCCGATCGGAGGTGAACCTGGCGGTGGGCGCGTCCGGGCCCGCTGCTAGCGTCGCCGCGTGTGAATCACACGATGCGCCGGCAGTACGCGGCGATGCGCACCCACTTCCAACAGGCCGCCGACCAGCGGGGTTTCACCCTCTCCGCGGCACAGGAGCAGGCCGCCGAACGGCTCAGCCTGCTCGCCGCCGAACTTGCGGTGACCGGCGGCCCGTTCCGCCGCTCCCGCCCCGCGCCCCGCAACCTCTACGTGTGGGGCCCGGTCGGGCGCGGCAAGAGCTGGCTCGTGGACGCCTTCTTCGACGGGCTGCCGATCGCCCGCAAGCGGCGACTGCACTTCCACGACTTCTTCCGCGCCCTGCACGACGGCGTGGCCCACGAAGGCCGGAACCGCGAAGGCGGGCACAGCGCCGTCGACCGTGCTGTCGACGAGCTGCTCGGCGACTGCCGGCTCCTCGTCTTCGACGAGTTCCACGCCCATGACGCGGGAGACGCGATGCTCGTCGCCCGCCTCTTCCGGACGCTCCTCGACCGGCACGTCACCCTCGTGACCACCTCCAACTACCCGCCCGCCGGCCTGATGCCCGACCCGCTGTACCACCACCTCTTCGAGCCCACGATCCAGCGGATCGAGGAGCGGATGGACGTCCTCGACGTGTCCGGCCCGACGGACTTCCGACGCCGGCCGTCGCCGTCCCACGACGCACCGAGGTTCGCGGAAGGGGCGTGCCTGGCGGACGGGGCCGAAGCCCTGAGGGACGAACCGGGACTGGACGCGCCGCGGCCCGGTGAGGCCGTCCTCGTGCCCGCGCACCACCGCGACCTGCCCGCCAAGGCCGCCCGCGCCGACCTGGTGTGGTTCGGCTTCGACACGCTCTGCGAGGGCACCACGGCGGTGCCCGACTACCTGGCCCTCGCCGAGCGATTCGGCACCCTGGTCCTGGACGGCGTACCCCCGCTGGCCTCGTGCACGTCGGACGGCCGGCAGCGCTTCGCCAACCTGGTGGACGTCTGCTGCGACCGCGACACACGCCTGTTCCTGATCGGCGCCGACCCGCTGGCCGGGCTGCCCGAGGACTCCGCCCTCCTGCGCGATCTGGACCGTACGGCGAGCCGGCTGGCGATGCTGCGCCGCGCGGACCTCGCCCGGTAGTGACCGCGCCCGCCCGCGGTGAGCCGCGTCTCACCCGGGCGGGTGGGCTTGCCTATGCAACGAGTTGCATAGAAGGATTCCGGGTGTGGCGATCGAACACGCGATTCTCGTGTCCCTCCTTGAGAAGCCCGGATCCGGCTACGAGCTGGCCCGGCGCTTCGAGCGGTCCATCGGCTACTTCTGGACCGCCAGCCATCAGCAGATCTACCGCGTGCTGAAGCGGATGGAGAACGACGGCTGGGTCGACGTCCGGGACGTGCCGCAGCACGGCCGCCCGGACAAGAAGGAGTACTCCGTCGCGGACCTGGGACGGGCCGCCCTGTCCAGCTGGCTGCACGAGCCCGTCGAACCCGAGAGCCTCCGGCACGACCTCGCCGTGAAGATCCGCGGCGCGGCCTTCGACGACCCGGCAGCGCTGATCGACGAGGTGGAGCGGCACCGGCGCACACACGCGGAGCGGCTCGCCCACTACCTCGCCGGCGAGGAACGCGACTTCCCGTCGGCCGAAGCGGAGCCGGAGGCGCCGGACGCGGGGAGAGAGCTCCAGCACGTCGTGCTGCGCGGCGGCATCGCGTACGAACGGATGACGCTCGCCTGGCTCGACGACGTCCTCGCCACCCTCCACCGACTCGCCGCCCCGCGCTGAGACGCGCCCCCGACCGTCACGACCCCCCTCGTCCACCGGACCGAAAGATGGAGCTCATGGCCGACTCGCTGCTGTTCAACCCGCACACGTACGACCCCGCGCACTTCGACCCCGAGACCCGGCGGCTGCTGCGCGCCACCGTCGACTGGTTCGAGGAGCGCGGCAAGCGCCGGCTGATCGAGGACTACCGCACCCGGGCCTGGCTGGGGGACTTCCTCGCCTTCTCCGCCAAGGAAGGCCTGTTCGAGACCTTCCTGACGCCCTCCGCCGACGCGCCCGAGGGGCAGCGGGACAAGCGCTGGGACACCGCCCGCATCGCCGCCCTCAACGAGATCCTCGGCTTCTACGGGCTCGACTACTGGTACGCCTGGCAGGTCACCATCCTCGGCCTCGGCCCGGTCTGGCAGAGCGACAACGCCGCCGCCCGCGCCCGCGCCGCCGAACTCCTCACCCAGGGCGAGGTGTTCGCCTTCGGTCTCTCCGAGAAGACCCACGGCGCCGACATCTACTCCACCGACATGCTCCTGGAGCCCGAGGCCGACGGCGGGTTCCGCGCCACCGGATCCAAGTACTACATCGGCAACGGCAACGCGGCCGGACTCGTCTCCGTCTTCGGCCGCCGCACCGACGTCGAGGGCCCCGACGGCTACGTCTTCTTCGCCGCCGACAGCCGCCACCCGGCGTACCACCTCGTCAAGAACGTCGTCGACTCGTCGAAGTACGTCAGCGAGTTCCGCCTGGAGAGCTACCCGGTCGCCCCCGAGGACGTCCTGCACACCGGCCGCGCCGCCTTCGACGCCGCCCTCAACACCGTCAACGTCGGCAAGTTCAACCTGTGCACCGCCTCGATCGGCATCTGCGAGCACGCGATGTACGAGGCCGTCACCCACGCCCACAACCGGATCCTCTACGGCCGTCCCGTCACCGCCTTCCCGCACGTGCGGCGCGAGCTGGCCGACGCGTACGTGCGGCTCGTCGGCATGAAGCTGTTCAGCGACCGCGCCGTCGACTACTTCCGCTCCGCCGGTCCCGACGACCGCCGCTACCTCCTCTTCAACCCGATGACGAAGATGAAGGTGACCACCGAGGGCGAGAAGGTCATCGACCTGATGTGGGACGTCATCGCCGCCAAGGGCTTCGAGAAGGACAACTACTTCGCCCAGGCGGCCATCGAGATCCGGGGCCTGCCGAAGCTGGAGGGCACGGTCCACGTCAACCTGGCGCTGATCCTGAAGTTCATGCGGAACCACCTGCTCGACCCGGCCGGCTACGAGCCCGTACCGACCCGCCTGGACGCGGCCGACGACACCTTCCTCTTCCAGCAGGGACCGGCCCGCGGCCTGGGGTCCGTACGCTTCCACGACTGGCGTCCGGCCTACGACGCGTACGCCGGGGTGGCGAACGTCGCCCGCTTCCGCGAACAGGCCGACGCCCTCTGCGAGTTCGTCCGCACCGCCGCGCCCGACGAGGCGCAGAGCCGCGACCTGGACCTCCTCCTCGCCGTCGGCCAGCTGTTCGCGCTCGTCGTCCACGGCCAGCTGGTCCTGGAGCAGGCCCGCCTGACGGGCCTCGACGAGGACGTCCTCGACGAGCTGTTCGCCGTGCTCGTACGGGACTTCTCCGCCCACGCGATCGAGCTGCACGGCAAGGACTCCGCCACCGAGCAGCAGCAGGCCTGGGCGCTGGGGGCCGTACGGCGCCCGGTCGTCGACGAGGCCCGCTCGGGCCGGGTCTGGCAGCAGGTCGAGGCGCTGTCGGGCACGTACGAGATGGCACCGTAACGACCGGTCGACGGGGGGCCGGGGCGGCGATCCGCCCCGGCCGGCTCGGTGCGGGCGAGGATTCGGTGAGGGCGCCGGTGCTTCGCGACCTCCGACCGGCACTCCATCGCCCCGGGGACCCTCCGGCGGATGCCTCCCGGGGAAGATCGCCGTCGTGGTGATCAGCGGAGACCTACCGGCAGCTGAGCTGCGGGGCGGAGCTCACCAGCGGTACCAGCGTCCGTTCGTGCCACGCATGAAGAAGCCGAGCACCCAGAGCACCAGGACGGCGATGGCGATGTACCAGAGCACCTCGACGGCGAATCCGGCTCCGAAGAGGACGAGGATCAGCAGGAGTACGAGCAGCAGCGGGACCATGACGACACCTCCGACAGGAGCGGGGGCGGGACCCGTCCCAGGGGCGCGCCCTTGACACCAGGGCGTTTGCCCGCGAAGCCGGATCTCATGCCTGGCGCCGACCCTGGAGATCGGGCGTTCTCATCCGGTAGGGGGATCCGGCGCCGTCATCCGACGGGGTGGCCCGCGCTGTCCGTCCGGCCCGCCTGGCTGGAGAACTTGTTCAGGAAGACGTCGTACCGGCCGTCGGGGCGCTCCACGAGGGTCGCACCGTCCTGCCAGATGCCGTTCTCCGGCCACCACTGGGAGCCGAACGGATCCCCCTGGTTCTGGTGGATGTTGTGCATGCCGAGGTCTCCCTCGGGATCGTTCTCGAACGGTTCGCCGAAGACGAGGATCCGCCGGCCGGGCACCAGCATCGGCTCCAGTGCGTCGGCGGCGTCGACGTTGCTTCCCGCGTGCCAGGGCCGCGAGCCCAGCAGGTCGAGGAGCTCCTGCAGCCAGGACGGCGGGCGGCGCTCGAAGAGGACGCCGGTGCGGTCCACCAGTTCCGGATGCCGCAGACAGTCCATCGCGCCGGAGTCGGGATCGGACGCGAGGTCGTGGTACCCGGGGGCGAGGGCGGCGGCCGGCCCGACGGCGGAGGCCGTCAGGGTGAAGGTCTTCCACTGCACCCCGACGTTGGACTTGTGGCTGTCGACGTCGACGGCGCAGTGGTACCGCCCTGCGGGCGCGTCCACCTTCAGATTGATGTGGAACCAGCGGCCCTGGTCGTCCGGATCGTCGCGGAAGTGGCTGTGGAGGGTCCCCGCGAGCACGCCGTAGCTCTGGAATGGCATACCGCCAGTGAAGCACCCATGACCGCGCTGCGCGCGCACGTGATGACTCTCCGTGTGTGCGTTCCGTGCGGGCGCCCCGGATCGCTGACCACCGGAAACGGGGGTGAACCGCAGGTCGGACCCCTGATATATTCATCTTGTCGCCGCGAGTGATCATCACTCACAGCGACGCACACCTTGTCCGGGTGGCGGAATGGCAGACGCGCTAGCTTGAGGTGCTAGTGCCCTTTATCGGGCGTGGGGGTTCAAGTCCCCCCTCGGACACGACGACTCGTCGTGCGAAGTGGTGGTCGAGAGCGATCTCGGCCACCACTTCGTCGTTTCACATCAGCAGCGATCCCGGGTCCCGCACCAGCGGCGCCGTACCCACCGAGTTGCTCACGTTGAAGGTGACGCTGCCCGCGCGGTAGCGGTCCTCGGTCCATTCGATCGGGCGGCCGTCCGGGTTGCTGGTGAGGTGGCGCTGGCGCAGGAGCGGGCTTCCCCTGCGGACGCGGAGCAGTCGGGCGTCGTCGCTGCCGGCGGGGACGGCGTCGATGAGGTGCTCGCCGTAGTGGGCCACGATCCCGGCCTCCTCCGCCATGCTGTCCATGATCGAGGCGCAGTCGGCGGGCAGCGCTTCGACCGTGGGCGCGACCCAGCCCGCGTACGCCGTGCGCTCCACCATCACCGGTTCGCCGTCGAGCAGCCGCAGGCGCAGGACGTCCAGGACTCCGGCCCCCTCCGGCAGGACGAGGCGGCGCGCCTCTTCGGGGGTGGCCGGGCGGCGCTCCCGGTGCAGGAAGCGGCTCGTCGCCTGATAGCCCATGGCTCGCGCCCACTGGGCGAAGCTGTGGAGTTCCGCGAAGCTGTGCCGGCGCTCCCTGCGGAGCACGATGCGGCGGGCGCCCTGGCGTGAGCCGATGAGCCCTTCGGAGGTGAGCAGGGCGACGGCCTGGCGTACGGTGCCGCGCGAGGCTGCCCAGCGGGTGGCCAGGTCGCTCTCCGAGGGCAGGCGGGCGCCGACGGCGTACTCGCCGCTGAGGATCGAGCGGCGGAGTCCCTCCGCGATCTCCACGTAGAGCGCCGTCACGGCATCCCCCTTTGTTCGTGTGTGGCTGTGCACAGCTGGTCACAGCGTGTGCCGTGCAGGGGTCAGCCTAACCCGGCGGGGCGGGTGTGTGGTCGTCGCCTCTTTCGCTCCAAGTCGACTGCATTCACCTGCTGTTCACCACCCCCGGCTCTTCCGGGAGGCGCCCGGAGCCGGTCATGCTCCGTTCACTTCGCGGACAGCATGTAAGGGCGAACTAAGGGCGGCTTGTTCAGACAAGTTCCTTCACTCGCCTCTGGGAGAACCCGTGCGCAGAACCCCCGTCCGCGGTGCCGCCGTACTGCTCGGCGCCGCCGTCCTGACCACCGTCACCGCCTGTGGTGCCGCACCCGAGGGCGCGGCCGGAGCCGCCGGCGACGGTGCGAAGGCGGCCACCGCGGCGTCCGCCGAGGACTTCGGCGGCATGGACGCCCTCGTCAAGGCGGCCAAGGAGGAAGGCGCGCTCCACGTCATCGCGCTCCCGCCGGACTGGGCCAACTACGGCGAACTGATCAAGACGTTCGAGACGAAGTACGGCATCAAGATCGAGAGCGAGAACCCGGACGCCGCCAGCGCCGACGAGATCGCCGCCGTCAAGTCCCGCAAGGGCCAGAAGCGCGCCCCCGACGTCCTCGACCTGGGCATCGCCTTCGCCCGCAGCGGCGCCGAGGAAGGCCTCTTCGCCCCGTACAAGGTCGAGGCCTGGGACAAGATCCCCGCCGCCCAGAAGGACGAGGCCGGACGCTGGTACAACGACTACGGCGGCTACGTCTCCATCGGCTGCGACGCCAAGCGCATCCCGAACTGCCCCAAGACCTTCGCCGACCTGCTCAAGCCCGAGTACAAGGGCAAGGTCGCCCTCAACGGCAACCCGACCAAGTCCGGTTCGGCCTTCGGCGGCGTGTACGCGGCCGCCCTCGCCAACAAGGGCTCCTTCGCCGACATCCAGCCCGGCATCGACTTCTTCGGCACGCTGAAGAAGAGCGGCAACTTCATCCCCGTCGAGTCCACCCCGGCCACGGTCGAGAAGGGCGAGACGCCCATCAGCATCGACTGGGACTACCTGAACGCCGGTTACGCCGACCAGTTCAAGGACAAGGGCGTCGACTGGCAGGTCGCCGTGCCCACCGACGGCGTGTACGCCCAGTTCTACTCCCAGGCCATCAACAAGGAGGCCCCGCACCCCGCGGCCGCCCGCCTCTGGATGGAGTACCTCTACAGCGCCGAGGGCCAGAACCTCTGGCTCAAGGGATACGCCCGCCCCGTGCTGCTCCCGGCCATGACCGCCGACGGCACCGCCGACAAGACCTTCGTGGCCAAGCTCCCCGCCGTCACCGGCACCCCCGCCTTCCCGGCCTCCGCCGAGCTCGACAAGGCCAAGGCCACCCTCGCCGAGAAGTGGGACAAGGCCGTCTCCTGATGCCCTCCGCCTCCTCCACCCCCACCGAGGGGACCGTTCCCGCCGAGGGAACCGTCCCCGTCAAGGGAACCGCCGGCGGCACCCGCCGCCGGCGGCGCGGCGCCCCCCGCACCTGGCTCGCCGCGCTCCCGCTGATCGCCTTCACCGGACTGTGCTTCGGACTGCCGCTCGGCGCCCTCCTGTACGGCGCCGTGACCCGCACCGACCCCGGCACCGGCGCCACCGCCCTGACCGGCGAGCACCTGAGCCGCTCCCTCCAGGGCCCCTACCTGGGCTCCCTCGTCGGCAGCGTGCAGCTCTCCGCCCTCACCGCCCTCATCGCCTCGGTCCTCGGCGTCCTCATCGCCCAGGCCGTGGTCACCTCCCGCTCCCAGGCGCTGCGCAACGCCGTACTGACCGCCTCCGGCGTCCTCGCCAACTTCGGCGGCGTCCCCCTCGCGTTCGCGTTCATCGCGACCGTCGGCATCTCCGGCGTCGTCACCCAGCTCGCCGACCTGGGCAGCCTCGGCTGGAACCTGTACTCGTTCACCGGCCTCGCCGTCGTCTACCTGTACTTCCTCATCCCGCTCATGGTCCTGGTGATCCTCCCCGCCCTCGACGGACTGCGGCCCCAGTGGCGGGAAGCCGCGCAGAACGCGGGCGCCGGCGGATGGCAGTACTGGCGCCACGTCGGCATCCCCGTCCTCGCGCCCTCCCTGCTCGGCGGGTTCGTGCTGCTGTTCGGCAGCGCCTTCGCCGCGCACGCCACCGCGGCGGCCCTCGTCGGCGGCTCCGTCCCCCTGGTCACCCTCAAGATCGCGGACGCCCTCTCCGGGAACGTCCTCGTCGGCCAGGAGAACGTCGCCCTCGCCCTCGGCCTCGACATGATCCTGATCGCCGGACTCGTCATGGCCGTCTACCTCCCCCTCCAGCGCAGGAGCGCCCGATGGCTGCGATGACCCCCACTGCCCGGGAGGCCGCACCGAAGCCCGGCACGGACGACGCGGATACGGCCCCGCCGGCCGCCCGCAGGCGGACCCGCCGTCGGCCCCGCGTCTGGCGCGGAGTCGTCCTCGGCCTCGGCGGCGCCTACTTCCTCATCCCGCTGATCGCCTCGTTCGTCTTCACCGTGCACACGCCCGGCCAGGGCATCTCCTTCGAGGCGTACACCGCGCTGCTCGCCGCCGACGGCTTCACCGAGAGCCTGCTGCTCTCCCTCGGCCTCGCCGCCGCGACCATCGTCCTCGCCCTGCTGCTCGCCGTGCCCGCCCTCGTGGCCGTACGCCTCGGCGCGCCCCGGCTGCGACCGGTCGTCGAAGTGATGTGCATGCTGCCCCTCGTCGTACCGCCGATCGCGCTCGTCACCGGCATCAGCACCGTCCTGCGCTGGGGACCCGACCACCTCTCGCGGACCCCGCTCTACCAGACCTTCCTCGCGGTGCAGAACGAGAGCTTCCCCTTCGTCCTGGTCCTCGCGTACACGGTCATGGCCCTGCCGTTCGTGTACCGCTCCCTCGACGCGGGACTGCGCGCCGTCGACGTCCCGACCCTCGTCGAGGCCGCCCGCAACTGCGGGGCCGGCTGGCCGTACGTGCTGTTCCGCGTCATCCTGCCCAACCTGCGCTCCTCGCTCGCCGGCGCCGCCTTCCTCACCCTCGCCCTCGTCCTCGGCGAGTTCACCATCGCCTCGCTGCTCGGCTTCCGGCCCTTCGCGGTGTGGATCGTCTCCATCTCAGGGGCCCACGCCCGGATGTCGGTGGCCGTCTCCCTCCTCAGCCTGGTCATCACCTGGCTCCTGCTCCTCGCCCTGTCCAGGGCCGGAACGGCACCGACGAGCACGCCCGGCAGCGCCCGCTCCCCCCGCATCTCCCGCACCTCGCCCAAGGAGTCCTGACCCATGTCCTCGTCCACAGCGACAGCGGACCGGACGGAACCCGTCACGGTCGGCGGGGCGCGCGTCGAATTCCGGGGCCTGCGCCGCACGTTCGGCAGCACCACCGCCCTCGACGGCCTCGACCTCACGGTGGAACCCGGCGAACTCCTCGCCCTGCTCGGCCCGTCGGGCTGCGGCAAGACCACCGCGCTCCGCGTCCTCGCCGGATTCGAGCGACCCGACGCGGGCGAAGTCCTCGTCGACGGCGCCGACATCACCCAGGTCCCGGCCAACCGCCGCGACGCCGGCATGGTCTTCCAGTCGTACAGCCTCTTCCCCAACCTGACCGCCGCCGACAACGTCGCCTTCGGCCTGCGCGTACGGAAGGTCAGGACTGCCGAACGGCGTGTCCGTGCCGCCGAGTTGCTCGACCTCGTCGGACTTCCCCAGCACGGCGACCGCTACCCCCACCAGATGTCCGGCGGTCAGCAGCAGCGCGTGGCGCTGGCCCGCGCGCTCGCCCTGCGGCCCCGCGTCCTGCTCCTCGACGAACCGCTGTCCGCGCTCGACGCCAAGGTACGGCTCAGCCTGCGGGAGGAGATCCGCCGCCTCCAGCTCTCCCTCGGCATCACGACCGTCTTCGTCACCCACGACCAGGAGGAGGCGCTGTCCATGGCGGACCGCGTCGCCGTCCTCAACGCGGGGAAGCTGGAGCAGTGCGCCGCCCCGGCCGAGCTCTACCGACGCCCGGCGACCCCGTTCGTCGCCGAGTTCGTCGGCACCATGAACCGGCTCCCGGGCGTCCTGACGGACTCCGGCCAGGTCGAGGTCGCGGGCACCCGGCTGCCCGTCGACGGCGAGGCGCCGAAGCTCCGCGAGGTCGACGTCCTGGTCCGCCCGGAGAACGTCACCGTCACCGAGGCGCCCGACGGCGACGCGACCGTCGTCTCCACCTCGTTCCTCGGCTCCGTCACCCGCGTCCACCTCGACCACGCCGGTACGCGCGTCAAGGCGGACCTGTCGTCCCGGGAGGCGACCACCCTCGCCCCCGGCTCCCGGGTCGCCCTCGGCCTCGCCCCGCACCCCGCGCTCGTCGCGCCGAGGGCGGAGCGGTGACCGAACTCGCCGCCGTCCTCTTCGACATGGACGGCACGCTGGTCGACACCGAGGTCCTCTGGTGGGACGCCACGGTGGAGATCGCCGCACGGATCGGCCACCGGCTGACGGACGCCGACGCACCCGAGGTCGTCGGACGCGCCGTCGAGGACACCGCCGCCCACCTCGTACGCGTCACCGGCACAGCCGACGCGGACGGCGTGGCGACGGCACTGACCGCCGCCTTCCAGGAGCGGGTCGACCGAGGCGCGCCGATGCGCCCCGGCGCCGGGCGACTCCTGGCCGAACTCGCGGCGGAGGGAGTGCCGTTCGCCCTCGTGAGCGCCTCGCCCCGGTCGGTGGTCGACTCGGTGATCGAGGGCGCGCTCGCGCACGTCCCCTTCGCCTTCACCCTCTCGGCCGACGACACCGTACGGACGAAGCCGCACCCGGACCCGTACCGCGCCGCCGCCCGGCGCCTCGGCGTACCGGACGCGGCCTGTGTGGCCGTCGAGGACTCCCCGGACGGCGCGGCCTCGGCCGACGCGGCGGGCTGCACCGTCCTGGTCGTCCCCTCGATGCTCCCCGTGCCCGCACGCCCCGGCAGGATCTTCGCGGCCAGCCTGGAAGAGGTGACCCTCGCGGGCCTCCGCCGCTATGTCGCCGACGGTGGCGACGGCAGCCACGGCGGCGACGGTGAGGGCGGTGGTGGCGGTGGCGCTGGAACGCCCACGGCGGGCGGCAGGGAGACCGGCTCCTGAAGTCGGCGCCCCCGCACCGCCGCCCGACGGAGGTCACCTGCTCGGTCGGCGAGCGCGGTCTCAGCCGCGCTCACGCAGATAGGCCTCCAGCTCGGCCGCCCCGGTCAGCATCGCCCGCCCCCGGGCGGACAGCCGGCCCCGCCAGTCGCCCAGTGCGGCCTCCAGCGGCTCCAGCCCGCCGGCCGCCCGCACCTGGGTGATCAGCGGGGCGATCTGCTCCAGCAGATAGCCGCCCCGCCGGAGTTGGTGGGCCAGCCGGGCGTCCCGTACGTCGGCCTCGTCGTAGACGCGGTATCCGGTCACCGGGTCGCGGCGCGGGCGCACCAGCCCGGCGCGTTCCCATGCGCGCAGCGTCGCCGGCCGGATGCCGAGCTTCCCCGCCAGCGGCCCGATGAACGTACCGCCGGGCCCCGACACCACGGCCGGATCCGACCCCGCTCGGGGCTCGGACGCCGCGGTGGGCGCCAGGTCGCGGAGCGCGTTCTCCACGGCCAGGAGGGTCCGGCGGTCGTCGAGGAGCTGGGCGTGGCTCTCGTCGATGAGACGGAACGCCTCCTCTGCAGCGTCCTCGTTCACCGCCCGCATGATCGCCGTCGCCGTCCTGTGGCCGTGGCCGGGTAGCAGGGCGAGGAAGGCGCGGAGCGCGCCCGCGTGCAGCGCGGTGTAGGCGCGGTATCCGGAGGGCGTGCGGGCGGAGGCCGGAAGGGCGCCGGCCTCCTCGTAGTTCCGGATCGCCTGCGTGGACAGACCGTGCTCGCGCGCGAGGTCGACGGGCCGGAGGTGTCCGATGCTTTGAGGGTTTCGTCCCATGGTCCCGCCGATATCACGCAAAAGTCTCAACCGTATGTTCAACGATACCGTTGAAGGCATGGCTACCGACATCAAGGACGTCGCCCATGCCGTCGAGGCCGCCGCCGTCATGGGACTGCTCCGGGGCAGGCCACGGCTGCTCGCCCTGGGAGAGCCCACGCACGGCGAGGACGCGCTGCTCGACGTACGCAACGAACTGTTCCGGCAGCTCGTCGAGGAGGAGGGCTACCGGACGATCACGATCGAGAGCGACTGCATGAGGGGTCTGCTCGTGGACGACCACGTCACCACGGGCGCCGGCACCCTCGACGAGGTCATGGAGCGGGGGTTCAGCCACGGTTGGGGCGCGTCGGCTGCCAACCGCGAGCTCGTCCGCTGGATGCGCGCCTTCAACGACGGCCGCCCAGTGGCCGACCGGCTCCGTTTCGCCGGGTTCGACGGCCCGCTGGAGATCACCGGCGCCGAGAGCCCCCGGGAGGCCCTCTTCGCACTCCACGGCTATCTCTCCACCCGGGTGGACACCGAGCTCCTCCACTCCACCTGCACGGTGGAAGCGCTCGACCGCCTGCTCGGCCCCGACGACCGGTGGACGAATCCCGCCGCGATGATGGACCCGTCCGGGTCCGTCGGGCAGTCGGCCGAGGCCACGGAGCTGCGTCTGCTCGCCGACGACCTGGTGGCGCTGCTCGACGCGCAGTGGCCGCACCTGATCGCGACGAGCTCGCCCGACGACCGGGACCGGGCCCGCCTGTACGGCCGCACCGCCACCGGCCTGCTCCGCTACCACTACTGGATGGCCGACACCTCGCCGAGCCGCATGACGCGGCTGGTGAGCCTGCGGGACCGAATGATGGCCGACAACCTCCTCGCTGTCGCGGGCGTCGACGCCGCCGCTGTCGGGGCCGCCGGCTCCGCGGCCCCCGTCGACCGGGCCCCGGTACTCGTCCACGCCCACAACGGCCATCTCCAGCGGAACAAGAGCACGATGCGGATGGGCGGCCTGCCGGTCGAGTGGTGGGGCGCGGGCGCGATCGTGAGCGCCCAACTGGGCGCGGAGTACGCCTTCCTGGCGACGGCACTCGGCACGATCAGACACCAGGGAGTGGACACCCCGCCACCGACCACCCTCGAAGGCACCCTCTACGCACTCCCGGAGAACCTCCACGTCGTCGACGCCCGCCGCCTGACCACCGCCCTCGGCGACACCCGTATCGAGCCCCGCGTGTCCCCTTGGTTCGGCTACTCCCCGCTGGACCCGGCCCACTTGGCGGACACCGACGGCATCGTGTTCGTCAAGGACGTCACGAAGTAGGCGGGCAAGCAGACGGGAATGCAGGCGGGGAAGCACGTCGGATCGGAGAAGGAGATCGGTGGGGTGATGCAGGGGGATCTGCCACGATCACCGAATGGGCGCCTTGGATGCAGTGGCAGGCAGAGTTGCCGGTGGGGCCACGGTGACGTTCCGGCTCGACGGCTCCTCGATGGTCCCGCTGATACGCAGCAGGCAGCAGGCAGCAGGTGGTCGTCGCCCCGGTCGACCCGGCGAAGGCGGAGGTCGGGGACATCGTCCTCGCCCGCGTAGCGGGGACCGTGTACCTGCACCTGGTGTCGTCCGTGGATCCCGCCAGGAAGCGGGTTCAGATCAGCAACAACCGTGGCCGCGTCAACGGCTGGACCAGCCACAGTCGTGTCTTCGGCATCTGTGTGGAGGTCGACGGCTACGCGTTGTCGTGGTTCGGCCTCGGGGCGCCCATCGATCTGGACGCGATACTCGAAGAAGACCCGCAGTGCGTGACGCACATCGACGTCCACGCGCGTGCATCGCCGAACTGCCGGACGGATCCGGGTACACCCGGTGTCGCCGTGCGAAATAATCGCAGGACCGTCCCTACCGGGCGTGGCAGAGTCATCGCATGTCCAACGACATCGCCTACCCCGTCTTCCGTACGCCCGACCCCGCGCTCGCGCTGAGCGTGGCTCGCCGGATGGTGGCGTTCGGCGTCCAGCCCTGGTCCGACGTGTCGGTGGAGACCGAGGTGTCCACCCTGGCCGAAGTGAAGCGCCTGCTGGACGCCCTTCCCGGCGCGTGGTTCGTGTCCTACTCCGCTCCGTTCGACCTGGATCCGGATCTGGCCCGCTCGATTCCCGAGGGGGAGCTGCCCCCTGGGCTGGCCGAGGTCGCGGCGTTCCCGCCCTTCACCGTCTCCCTGCAGCTTCAGGCCGTCGGAAGCGTCGAGGACCGTTTCACGGCGGCAGTCGGCCCCCACCCGGCCGAGGTGCACTGGGCCTCTCTGCTCTGGCCGGAGGCTCCGGAGCGGGACCTGCACGGGGAGGGCAAGCACGCCGAGGTGACGCTCCTGCTCAACTGCGAATCCATTGAGCTGGATGCCCGCACCGACACGCACCTGGTCCTCGTCCACGTGCGGCGCCGCAACGGCGATGGCTACGAGGACCGTTTCGCCCAGTGGCTCGCCGAACAGATCGGGCAGGAGGTCATCGGACCCCCGCAGAGCTCCTGAGGCCGGTGGGTCCCCTTCCCCCGTCCGAGCGGGTGGCCGGATCCGTTCGCGGCCCGGGACACCCGCGAACCCCGGGAAGGGTCCGCTATCGCGCCTCGCGCAGCGTGAGGATGTAGCCCGCCGTGAGCGCGACTCCGCGGTCTTCGTCGTGTGCCAGGTCCGCGAGGGCGCGGGACGCAACCTCGCCCGGGATGTCCGCGAGTGCCTGCGCCAGTCGTCGACGTGCGGACGGTTCGGCGGTGCTGCGGGCCAGGCGGTCGACGAGCCCGGTGGCGATCCGGTCCGCCTCCTCGGGACGGCTCGCCAGTGCGCTCAGCGCGTCCGCCGCGTCGACGTCCTGCGCCTCCTCGACGACCATGTCGACGAGCGTCGGAACGGCCTCGGCCGCCCCGCGTGCCCCGAGCGCGAGAGCCGCCCGCCTGCGGACCACGACGTCGGTGTCCGTGAGCGCCACCCGCAGCAGTGCGGTCGCCTCGTCGTCCGGAATCTCGGCGATGGCCTGGACGGCACGCTCCCGTACGTCGGCGACCGGTGAGCCGAGGCCCTCCGCCAGCAGCGCGATCGAGCCGCCGTCGCCCGAACGTGCCAGAGCCCAGCGGAGGGCTCCGGCGACGTTCGGGTCCGTCTCGCTCAGCGCCGCCTCGACCAGTGCTTCCACCGGCACCGGTAGCTCTTCGGCCGAGGACGCCGAGGACGCCGAGGACGCCGAGGACAGGGCCGCGCGCTGCCGCTTCCCGGCGCTCTCCGACCCCAACGCATGGAGGAGCGCGACGGTCTGGAGGACGTCCTCCCAGCCGGCCGGTTCCGCGGCGCCGATCCGGCGGAGCCGGGTGAGCAGCGCCGTCTCGGCCGCGATGCGTTCTCGCGTCCGGCGGATGAGGTCCTCGACGAGCTCCGCCGGCGTGAAGCCGGGGTCGTCCAGCGCGGACCCGACCTCACTCAGCGACAGTCCCAAGGACCGCAGGCTCTCGATGTGGAAGATCCTCCGGATGTCCTCGCCGGAGTACTCGCGATAGCCGGCCCCGGTACGGCCCGTCGGCCGCACCAGGCCGAGCTTCTCGTAATGCCGGAGCATGCGGGCGCTGACCCCCGAGCGCCGTGCCACATCGCCGATCAACATGCCCTAGCCTCCCTCGTGACCCGCCCCGCCGAGGGCGACGACGCGCTTCGCCTCCTCGACCGCGAACTCGAACCCGGCATCCGGGTCGCGCATCAGCCGCTCCGTCGCGAGCGCGTGCTGACGCACACGAGGCGCGGGATCCGTCGCCGCCGTGCGCAGCGTCGTCAGGATCACCTCACCGAGCGCGATCAGCGCCCGGCTGAGGCTCAACTGCGTCGCGCGCCCGCCACGCCCGAGCTGCGTCGCCAACACTCCGGCCAGCGCGGCCTCTTCACCCTCGGGTACGAGCACGACCGCCGCCCGCCAGGCGCTCCGCGCCACCTCGTCGTCGGCGTCGGAAAGCAGCGCCCGGGTGATCGCCGGCCAGGCCTGCCGGTCCCCGATCTTGGACAGTGTGTGCAAGGCCTGGCTCCGTGCCTGTGCCCGCTCCGAGCGGACCTCGTCGACGAGCGCCGGGACCGTGAGGGACGGCGAGTGACGGGTGAGCGCCCAGGTGAGCGTCTCGCGCACGGAGAAGTCGGGCTCGATCGCGCAGCGCTCGATGAGCTTGTCGACGAACCGTGGGTCCGGGTTCGTCCCGGCCGCCAGTGCCGCCCGCAGCCGCACCGACGAGCGGCCGTCCTCAAGGCTCTGGAGCGCCCGCGTCGTGTCCGTGTCCTGTCGTGCCATGGTCATCGGGACCACCTCCTTGCCCGCAGTGAAGACCTTGTCACCGTGTCAAGGTCAAGCGGGGAAGGCGCCACGCCGATCGGTCGGCGCGGCTTCGACGCAGAGTTGCGCCGCGTCGTCCGGGAGGTCCTCCGGCCGGGGGTGCGGCCCGTGCAAGCCGCTTCCGGTCACCGTTGTGCGACGGCGACGGCCGCCTCGTAGGAGGGCGCGACGCTCACGTCGGCCAGCGACCAGCCGGGTATCGCGGCCGGCTCCGGGCCCAGTCCCAGGTAGGTGCGGTCGAGCCCGCCGGCCAGCCCTTCTCCCGTGCCCTTGAGGTAGGCCTCCTTGCGTACCCAGCACCGGGCGAACGCCGCCGGCCGGGCCTCCAGGGGCAGCCGGGCGAACTCCTCCCGTTCCCGTGGGTGCAGGCTGTCCGCCACGAGGGCCGACACCTCGGCCTTCGGATGCGCCTCGACGTCCACACCCACGGGCGTCGCGGCGAGCCCGACGAGAATCAGGTCCTCGCTGTGCGAGAGCGAGAAGTGAACCCCGCCGCCCCGCACGGCCGGCCGTCCGTGCGGGGCGGCGCAGAGGGGACAGTCCTCCCTGACGAACACCACCTCGTCCGCCCGCATCCCCAGGTACTGCCCGAGCAGCCGCCGCAACCCCCCGTGCGCGGCGAGATACCGCGTCCGGTGGTCCTCCCGTATCAGCGACTTCCACCGTTGCCGTTCCTCGGCGTCCAGGAGGGCGGGCGCGCCGGGATCCTCCGCCACCGGCAGCCGCCAGAGCGTCACCGTCCCGTCGGCGACGGGAAGCACGGCCGACTCCGGTACCTCGCCGGTGCGCAACACCCGCACGGGGGTGATCTTCAAGGTCATGCCGCCATTCTGCACCGGTGGCACCGGCCGGAGGACGTCGCTTCTCGGCCGTCGCACCCGGAGGCGGGGCGCATGCCTCCGCGGCCACGTCGCACCGGGTTCGGCAGGAGCACCCCGGGGAGGCCGGCCGCCACCTGATCACGTGTGGCCCGCCCGCCTCCCCGGGGACCTCCCGGGCATGCTCCGCCCGCTCAGCCCTGCGCGGCGCCGAACCACCTGGGCAGGTGCGCGATCAGGTCCTGCTGGTCCTCACCGACCCACGCCACATGGCCGTCGGGACGCAACAGCACCGCGGGTACGTCCAGTTCCTCGCTGACCTCGACCACGTGGTCGACCCGATCCGCCCAGCCCTCGACCGAGAGCCGGCCGGTCTGGTCGAGAAGCAGTCCGCGGCCCTCGTGCATCCGCTCGTAGAGGCGCCCCTGCTTCAGTTCCAGGTCCCGCATCCGCCGGCCCAGGAGCTCGTGCCCGTCGCCGAAGTCGTAGCGGACCGAGATCGCCGTGATCTTCTCGATCAGGTACCGGTTGACGTTCTCGAACTCCGCCAGCTCCGCGAGCAGTCGGCGCACCGCCAGAGGGCCGGGCTCGGTCGACATCAGCTGGATCTGCGCACGGGTGTTGTCCAGGACGTCGGTGGCCACCGGGTGCCGCTCGGTGTGGTAGCTGTCGAGGAGTCCCTCCGGCGCCCAGCCGTTGACCTCCGCCGCCAGCTTCCAACCCAGGTTGAACGCGTCCTGGACGCCGAGGTTGAGCCCCTGCCCGCCGGTCGGCGGGTGGATGTGCGCCGCGTCGCCGGCGAGGAACACCCGGTCGACCCGGTAACGCTCGGCCTGCCGGGTGGCGTCGCCGAAGCGCGACAGCCAGCGCGGCGAGTGCACACCGAAGTCGGTCCCGGCGAAAGCCCGCAGCTGCTCCTTGAACTCGTCGAGGGTCGGTGTGGCCGTACGGTCCTCGGCCACCCCCTCGGCGGGTACGACGACGCGATACGTCCCCTCGCCCATGGGCATGGCACCGAACCGCTGCTGGGTCTTGCGGACTTCGGCCACGACCGCGGCCAACTCCTCGGGCAATACGGAGACTTCCATCTCGCCGAGCAGCGTCTCGACCCTGGAGGGCTCACCGGGGAAGGCGACACCGAGCAGCTTCCGGACCGTGCTCCGGCCGCCGTCGCAGCCGACGACGTACCGCGCGCGCAGCTGTTCGCCGTCGGCCAGTTCGACGGTCACGCCGTCCTCGTCCTGACTCAGTCCGACCAGCTCGCGGCCGCGCCGGATCTCCGCGCCGACCTCGATGGCGTGCTCGGTCAGCAGGCGGTCGGTGACGGTCTGCGGGATGCCGAGGACGTACGAGTGGGCCGTGTCGAGCCGTTCGGGCCACGAGGTGCCGAGACCGGCGAAGA
This sequence comes from Streptomyces sp. NBC_00250, assembly GCF_036192275.1. NCBI lineage: Bacteria > Bacillati > Actinomycetota > Actinomycetes > Kitasatosporales > Streptomycetaceae > Streptomyces > Streptomyces sp. NBC_00250. The sequence continues at coordinate 8,138,201 of NZ_CP108088.1, forward strand.
AGCCGCCGGCCGTGACCTGCTTCCCGAGCCCGAGGAAGCGTTCCAACAGACCGCGCTGGTCCATCACCTCGATGCTGCGCACGTGCAGGCCCTGCGCGCGCGACTGCCGGGTCGGCTCCGCCTCCTTGTCCAGTACGAGCACGTGCACGCCGTGCAGCCGCAGTTCGCCGGCCAGCATCAAGCCGGTCGGACCGCTGCCGACAACGATCACGTCAAACATGAGAACCGCCCCGTTTCCATAGATCGCATCCAGCCGGCCGCCCGTCGCGAGATCTCGACGCCGCCACGAGCGCAAGTACCGTGCGGACAACACATTCACGCAGGTCACCGGCTACGGCTGGAGATTCTGCCCCACGACGGGGGCCTTGCCGCAAGGCCCCCCGTGCGCTATATCTTGAGAGTGGCAAGGAGAGGAATCACCTCCTTGCCTTTCTCTTTGCCCCGTGCCCGGTCCCGGCGCCCGGTCCTCCGGTCCTCCGGTCCTCCGGTCCTCAGGCGGGCGGCAGGGTTCGCCGGTCTCCATGAGGGTCTTGAGGCTCGATCCATCGAAGGGCTCCGGCCGGGCTCAACCCCTCGCGTGTTACTGGTTGGTAGGGCATGCTGGCGGCCAACCATCCAAACGGCCGGGGGCTGAGGTAGCGGTGACGACTTTCGAGGAACGGGCCACGGTCCACGCATTCCGGGACGACGCGCTCGGGGAGCACGACGCCGTCGGGCTCGCCGCGGCGATACGGCGGGGCGAGGTCGGCGCCGCCGAGGTCGCCCGGGACGCGGCCGCGCGCGTACGCGAGGTCGAGGAGCGGCTCCACGCGGTCCAGGCGCACATCGATTCCCCCGTGCCCGTCGCCGGGTCGGGCGGCGGTGCCTTCGCCGGAGTGCCGACCTTCGTCAAGGACAACACCGACTACCTGGGCCTGCCCACCGGCCACGGCAGTGCGGCCTTCACCCCTCGCGTCGCGCGGCGTCACGCGCCCTTCGCCCGGCAGTTCCTGAGCAGCGGAGTCACCGTCCTCGGCAAGACCCGGCTGCCCGAGTTCGGCTTCAGCCCGACCACCGAGTACGAGGGCGCCGAACCGGTCCGCAACCCGTGGAACACCGGCTACTCCGCGGGCGGTTCGTCGGGCGGCAGCGCGGCGCTCGTCGCGGCCGGGGCGGTGCCGATCGCCCACGCCAACGACGGCGGCGGATCGATCCGCATTCCCGCCGCCTGCTGCGGACTCGTCGGTCTCAAGCCGACCCGCGGCCGGGTCGTGACGAACGCCCAGAGCCGCCAACTGCCCCTCGACATCGTCTCCGACGGCATCGTGAGCAGGTCGGTACGGGACACCGCCGCGTTCCTCGCCGCCGCCGAGACCCACTGGCGCAACCCGAAGCTGCCGCCCCTCGGTCTGGTCGAAGGCCCCTCGGACCGGCGCCTGCGCATCGGGTTCCTGGTCGACTCCCCGAACGGCGTCCGCGCCGACACCGCGACCCGGACGGCCGTCACGGACACCGTCGCGACGCTCGAACGGCTCGGCCACACCGTGGAGCCGGTGGAACTGCACCTCGACCCCCGCTTCACCGACGACTTCCTCACGTACTGGGGCCTGCTGTCGTTCCTCCTCGGCGTCACGGGCCGGACCTTCGGCGCGGACTTCGACCGGCACCGGATGGACGGCCTCAGCCGGGGGCTGCGCGAGGACTACCTGAAGAGCTGGCGGCGCACGCCGGGCGTCCTGCGGCGCCTGAAGCGGACGAGGGAGGCGTACGCGGCGGCCTTCCGCGGCCTCGACCTCGTCCTCACGCCCGTGCTGGCGCACACCACGCCGGAGATCGGTCACCTCAGCCCGACCGTGCCGTACGCGACACTGATCGAGCGGATCCTCGCGTACGTCGCCTTCACCCCGGTCAACAACGTCGTCGGGACGCCGTCGATCTCGGTACCGGCGGCGAACGCGACGGAGGACGGGCTGCCCATCGGCGTCATGTTCTCCGGCCGCCCCGGCAGCGAACGGACGCTCCTCGAAGTCGCGTTCGCGCTGGAGGCGGACCGCCCCTTCCGGCGCATCCAGGACGCCTGACCCCGGGAGGCCGGCTCAGCCACCGCCGAGGGCGCGCCGGAGCTGCGCCTTGTTCATCGTCGAGCGGCCGTCGATGCCGCGGCGCCTGGCCTCTTCGTAGAGCTGGTCGTACGTACGCCCCTGGGCACCGCTGTGGGAGCGCCGGCCGCCGCGCTCACCGGAGGACATGTCCTCCAGGGACAGCCGGCCGGCGGTCTTGGACTCGCCGTGCCGGGCCCGTTCCTTGTTCACGGTGCGGGCGGCGATCTCCCTGGCGCGCTTCTCGCTCTCGCCACGCCGTTCCGCGCTCTCCTTGATGTGCTCGTACTGCCGTTCCCGGTTCGGGCTGGATCCGCGAGGCATGACGTGCTCCTCCCGCGTGTTTCCGGGCGTCTCCTCCGTGCGGCTACCCGCCGCTCCTCCCGTCACTCCCTCCGTTTCGCGGTGTGCCGGCGCCGGGCCCACAGCGGCAGGGCGAACCAGCACAGCAGGTACCAGGCCAGGACCCCGGCCACGAGCCAGGGAACGATCGCGTTGTCGGTGGCCACGCGGAGGACGAGGACGAGCGCGCTGGTGAGGGTGGCGACCAGGAGCAGGATCCCGATGAAGGTCAGCCGGGACGCCCAGGCGACCGCCTGCGGTTTGATCCGCCGGCCCGCCACGAGGCGGTGGAAGGACACCGGTCCGATGAGCGCGCCGGTCGCCAGCGATCCGAGGACCACGGTCAGGACGTAGATCGCCTTGTCGCCCGGACCGAGGCTCTCGTACCGCGGAGTGAAGACCACGGTCAGCAGGAAGCCCAGGAGGATCTGGACACCCGTCTGGACCACCCGGATCTCCTGCATGAGGTCCTGCCACTGCCGGTCGGCGCGTTCGTCCGCGGTCTCCTCGCGCCCCCGCCTGGTCCCGCGTCCACCCGGCCCGTCCGGGCGTTCCTCCCGCCCCCGCTCGCGTCCCCGCCCGGTCCCGCGTGCACCCGGCCCGTCCGGGCGTTCCTCCTGCCCCCGCTCGCGTCCCCGCCCGGTGTCGCGGTCAGTCATCCGCCTCACCTTCCGGTCCGAGGGCCCGCGTGGCGCAGAGGGCCGTACGCCGCGTCTGCCCGGCCCGCCCGGTCACATCCGTACCCCGGGGGCCCTTCGTCGCATCACACGAGAACCCGTACGGCGAACACCACCCGCCCCGCTCCGCGGCCGGACGGCTTCCGCTCGCCGTGCCCGGAGGCCCCGGCGTATCGTCGGCCTCAGCTCGCAATTCTGCGCCGACGGGAACCGGAGTGCCGGATGCCAAGGGATGCGACGGGGACGGGCGATGCCGGGCTTGTCGGCCCCCGCCTGACGGCCGCCGTCCGGTGGAGCGGCGCCACGGCCGTCGTCACGGTGGCGGGGGAGCTCGACCGCGACACCCAGGAGCCGCTGCGCACGGCGCTGACCGAGGCCCTGGAACGGCGCCCCGAGCGGATCGTCGTGGACTGCGAACGGCTGACCTTCTGCGACTCGACCGGGCTCAACCTGCTGTTGACCACGCGACTGGACGCGCGGGAAGCGGGCAGCGCGCTGGAGCTCGCCGCGCTGCGCCCGCCCGTCGACCGGGTGTTCGACATCACCGGAGTCGTGGCGGTGTTCACGGTGTACGACGAGCTGCCCGGGGACCTGATCGAGGGGAAGCGCTCGTGAGCGCCGCGCGACACCGGGCACGGTGGAGGCGGGGATGAGTGAACCGGTCCGGTCCAGGGGCCAGATCAGACGGCTCGTCCTGCGGAGCCCGGAGTCCGTGGTCGCACGGTGCCGTGACTTCTGCCGCGTGGCGCTCACCGACTGGGACTGGCCCGGCCCTCCGGAGGCCACGGGGCTCACGGCGGAGGAGCGGGACCTCGCGATCGAGGACGTACTCCTGGTGGTGTCGGAAGCGGTGACCAACGCCTGCCTCCACGCCGGCGGGCCGACGGAGCTGGTGATCCGACTCGCTCCCGCCCGACCGCGGGGCACCGGAGTGCCGGCCGATGCGGCACCCGGCGCCGCGACCGACGCGGCGCCCGGTCCCACGGGGGACCTGCGGATCGAGGTGAGCGACCGGAGCAGCCGGATTCCCGGTTTCCGGCCCCGGGGCGCGCCGGGGCAGCCGGGCGGCAACGGCCTGATCGTGATCGACCGCCTCACGCGCGCGTGGGGATCCGTGCCCGCGGACGAAGGCAAGTCCTTCTGGATGGAGGTGGCGACACCGGTCCCGGCGGCGACTCGACGGACCGCTGCCCCGAGGGCGTCGGACCGCGGCGCGTCAGGGCCCCGGCGGGGCGACCCGCCGCCTCCTGGATCCCTCGGCGGACCCCCCGGCCGGTGACGTGGGCACCGTGCGCCCGGCGGCCGACCGCTCCCCGGTCCGCTCATATCGCGACCGCGGGTGTCTTCGGTGGGTCATCCGCCATCAGGCCCGTACGCAGACCGCCCAGGATGCGGCTGAGAAGACGGGACACGTGCATCTGCGAGAGGCCGAGCCGCTCGCCTATCTCCGCCTGGGTCAGCTCGTCACCGAAGCGCAGCGCCAGGATCGTCCGGTCGCGCGCGGAGAGGGCGGCGACGAGCGGCTTGAGCGCTTCCAGGTTCTCGATCTTCTCGAAGGAGTCGTCGACGGTGCCGAGGCGGCGCGCGAGCGTCCCCGGCCCGCCGTCCTCGTCGTCCACGGGAACGTCGAGCGAACGGCTGGTGAACCCGTTCGCGGCGATCCGCCCCTCGCGCAGTTCCGCCTCGGTGATGTGGAGGTGGGCACTGAGCTCCGGGGCCGTCGGCGGGCGGCCCAGGTCCTGTTCGAGGGCGTCGCCGGCCTTCGCCAGGTCCAGGCGCAGCTCCTGCAGACGGCGCGGTACGTGGACGCTCCAGCTGGTGTCCCTCAGATGCCGCCGTATCTCGCCGAGCACGGTCGGCAGGGCGAAGGACATGAACTCGTTGCCCCGGTCGGGGTCGAAGCGGTTGATCGCCTTGATCAGGCCGACCGTGCCGACCTGGATGACGTCCTCCCAGGATTCGTCGGAACGACGGAACCGGGTCGCCGCGTACTTGACGAGGCTGAGGTTCAGTTCGACCAGGGTGTTGCGTAGGTGCGAGTACGAGGACGTGCCCTCGTCGAGGGACCGCAGCCGGGTGAACAGGATCGCCGAGAGCGTGCGGGCGTCCGCGGTGCTCACCGCCAGGGGATCCGCGAGCTCCGCGAGCTCCGCGATGTCCGCGAACTCCGGGAGCCCGGGCGGCACCTCGACGGGGTCGTGGCGGACGGACCGGCCGCTCCGGACGGTGGTGCGGTTGTTCGACATGAAGGCTCCTCGTGCGAGGTCCCTCTGGCCTCATGCCCGCTCCCGTGTCCCACGGGCCGCGTGGGTGACGGAGGGGGAGAGGCGGGGGAATGCGAACGGATTGTCGGGGCAGGGGCTTGGTGAAGGACGAGAGCAGAGGGTGGGGACGAGAAGAGGGTGGGGCGAGGAGACGGTGGGGACGAGAAGAGGGTGGGACGAGCGCAGACAGGGTGGGAAGAACAGTGACCGCAGGGCATCGCACGCAGGACAGGAACCGCCGGCCCTTCGTTCCGCATGACGCGGCCGAGGCGCGCGCCCAGGTGGCGGCAGCGCTCCGGGTGGCCGCGACGGGGAACGGGAGCCCGCCGTCCACCACCGCCGTCGGGGACGCGCTGCTCGTGACGTCCGAGCTGGTGACCAATGCGCTGCGGCACGGCGGCGGGCTCACCGGCTTCGACGTGGACCTCGACCCGGGCGTGGTGACGATCACCGTCGCTGACGCGAGCGGCGAGCTGCCGCACCTCACGGACGCCCACGGGAGGGAGCGTGCCACCGGCCTGGCGGAGGGCGGCTTCGGCTGGCCCCTGATCAAGCTGCTGGCACAGGAGATCAGGCTGAGTCTGCCGCCGGAGGGCGGCAAGACGATCGAGGTGCGGCTGCCTCTTCATTGACCCGCGCCCTTCGTCGACCCGCGCCTCTTCATCGACCCGCGCCCCTTCGCCGCCCCTGACCCGCCTGCCGCGGAGCGATCGGCGGTGCGAAGAGTTCCCACGTGCCGGTCAGTCGGAACAGGCGGCTCATCCGTGGGCTCACGGGTCCCAGGGCCAGCGGGCAGCGCCCGCCGTTCAGATGCCCGCGTCGAGCGGCCACGAAGGCGCGCAGACCCACGCAGTCGCAGAAGGTGACGGCCGCCAGGTCGAGCGTGACGCCTTCCGGGTGCGCGCGCAGCGCGGCCTCGAGGTCCCGGTACAGGGCGGGGGCGGTGGCATGGTCGATCTCACCGCTGACGACGACACTGCCGCCCGGTGTGACCTCCACGGTCATCTGCGCGTCCTGCCCGGTCACGGGCGGCTCGGGGACGGTGTCGCCGGCGGGCGCCCGGGGATCGGTGGGGCGGCCTGGAAGGGGGTGCATGGTGTGCTCCCATGGGCCGGTCAGACCTGATCCTTTCGTCTCTATCGTCCTCTTTTGGCCCGTAATACGTCAACAATCACATGAGATGAATTTCCGGTCTTGCGACTCATGAGTAAATCGCCACATAATGGGTGCATGGGTGACAGTTCAGGCGATCGTCGGTCGTGGACCTTCCTGACGAACCACGCCCGAGTGCTGGTGGTGATCGCCCGAGATCCCGATGTACGTCTGCGTGACGTCGCCGTCGCATGCGAGGTGACCGAGCGGACGGTGCAGGCGATCGTCGCCGATCTGGAGGCCGCCGGGTACCTGGCGCACGCGCGCGAGGGGCGGCGCAACCGCTACCGCCTGTCCTCCGGCATGCGCTTCCGGCATCCGCTGGAGGGCGACTACGAGATCACCGGCCTGCTGGATCTGCTGAAGGCCGACCCCCGCGGCGGTCCCGTGCCCCATGTCGAGGCAGGCGACACCGGCCCTCTGTCCCGCGCGGACACCTAGGTCGTGTCCGGCAGGTCCCGCCTTGCCCGCGACGCCTCGCACGCACGATCGCCGCGCCCGTGAAGCGGTAGGACACGACGACCTGCCGCCGGCTCGGCCCGCGCTACCCGTTGAGGAACTCGCCGCACCGGTAGGGGCCGAGGTCCCGGCCCTCCGGCCGGCGCAGCGTGACCTTCACGTCGTCGGTCCTGACCGTCGGGTCGAGCACGGACTGCGCGCGGGCCAGGGTGCACACCAGTTGCCCCGTGCCCTGGTCGCGGCCCGACGCCGCGTACGGGTCCTCCAGGTGCACCGTGACCTGGTCGCCCTCGCCCGTCACCGTGTAGCCGCCGAGCTGGACCAGGTTGGTGAGGCCGTCACGCTGTTCGGCCGGGGGAGGGCCGCCGGCGAGCAGTTTCACCACCGCGTTGAGGCTCTCGACCTTCCTGTCGAGCACCGGCACTCCCCGCAGTCCGCTGTCCGACGCGAAGTACAGCCGGACTCCCCGCGTCAGCCCGGACGCCGGCTCACCCGCCCCTATCACCCCCGTCGGCTGCACACCGCACCCCACCAGGGCGATCCCGAGGACGGAGAGCAGCACTCCCGCTCGTCCCTTCACTCCGCTCCCTCTTCCGTACGCCGCAGGGGCAGGCGCAGTGTGAACACGGCACCGCCCTCCGGCCCTTCGACGACGTCGATCGTGCCGCCGTGCAGCCGCGCGTTCTCCAGGGCGATCGCCGTGCCGAGGCCGCTGCCCTGCCCGGCGGTGTCGGCCGCACTCCGCGTGCGGGCCGTATCCGCCTTGTAGAACCGGTCGAAGACCCGCTCCCGGGCCTCCGCCGGCAGCCCCGGGCCGTGGTCGGCGACCTCCACCGTCACCCACTCCCCGTCCGCTGCCCCGGTCGTGCCGAGGGTCACGGTGACCGGCGGGGCTCCGTGCCGCAGCGCGTTGCCCACCAGGTTCGCCACGATCACATCGACGCGACGCCGGTCGACCACCGCCCGTACCCCCTCGTCGAGGCGGACCTCCACCCGGTCCGTCCAGCCGCGCACCGCGAGCGACGCCCGTACCGCATCGGCGAGGTCCGTCTCCGCCGCGTTCAGCCGGACCGCGTTCGCGTCGAAGCGGGAGATCTCCATCAGGTCCTCGACGAGCCGCGAGAGCCGTGCCGTCTCCGCGCCCACGGTACGGGCCGCCCGCGCCGCGTCCGGCGGCAGCTGGTCGGCGTCCTCCTCCAGGACGGTCGCGACCATCGTCATCGCCGCCAGAGGTGTGCGCAGTTCGTGCGATACGTCCGCCACGAAGCGGCGCGCCTTCGCCTCCTGCTCGCGCAGCCGCGCGTCGGAGGCCTGAAGGGCGTCCGCCGTCTCGTTGAACGTCCGCGCCAGATCGGCCAGTTCGTCGTGCCCCGTGACCGCGACCCGACTCCCGAGATCGCCCTCCGCGAGCTCGCGCGTGGCCCGTCCCAGCTTCCGTACGGGACGGAGGACCGTTCCGGCGGCCAGCAGCGCCAGGACGGCGGCCAGCACCACCACCGGCAGGACTCCCGCCCGTACGGAGTCGAGCAGGGCGGCGGTGTCGTCGCGTTCGGCCCGCAGATCGGTGATGACGAAGACTTCGAGGCCGGAGGAGCGCCGGTCCCCGTCCGCGTACGTCACGGGCATGCCGACCACCAGATAGGGATCGCCCCGCCACATGACCCGCTGGAACCGGGACCCGTCCCCGGCCCGTACGGCGGTGCGCAGCTCGGCGGTGATCCTGCCGTCCGTGTCGGCGAGCGAATCGGAGACCGCGGCCAGGTCGTGGTAGCGGGCGACCACGATGCGGGCGCCGAGGCCGTCCGAGACCTTCGACGCGAACCGGGAGAGCGACCGCTGGTCGGGCGGCAGGTCGAAGTCGGCGGCGACCGCGGTGACCCGCGTCCGCACGTCGTTCACGGCGGCGTCCTGGGTGCGCCGCAGGACGGCGGTGCGCGCGTCCCGGTAGGCGAGCGCGGTCGCGGTGACCGCGCTGATGAGCGCGACGACGACGAACGTCACGACGAGCCGGGTCCGCAGCCCGCCGACGAGCCGCCGGGAGCGCCGCGTAGGGCCCCCGCCACGCCCACTGGGGCCGCTGCCGGTGGCATGGCCATGGCCGGGGTCACTGCCGGTGCCGGGGCCGGGGCCGGATTCAGATCCGGTGCGAGTGCGGCCGCCGGTGCTGGTGAGCCCAGCGCCCTTTCCGCGGCTCACAGCGGTCCGAAGCGGTAGCCGAAGCCCCGCACCGTCTGGACGTAGCGCGGCCTCGCCGGTACGTCCTCCAGCTTGGCCCGCAGCCGGCCGACCGCCGCGTCCACCAGCCGGGAGTCACCGAGGAACGTGTGGTCCCAGACCGATTCGAGGAGCTGCTCGCGGCTGAACACCCGGCCGGGGGAGGCCGACAGTTCGAGGAGCAGCCGCAGTTCGGTGGGCGGCAGCGGGATCGTGACACCGTGCTTCGTGACGGTGAGACCGGCGCGGTCGATCACCAGGCCCGCGAGGTCGCCGTCGCCGGTCCGCGACGGCCCGGACGGTTCCGCCCGCCGCAGGGCCGCCCGGATGCGGGCCTCCAGGACGGGCGCGGTGACCGGCTTCACCACGTAGTCGTCGGCGCCCGCCTCCAGGCCCGTCACGATGTCGTGGTCGTCCCCACGCGCGGTCAGCATGATCACCGGCAGCGTGGTCGTACGGGCGCGGATGCGGCGGCACACCTCGAAGCCGTTCATCCCCGGCAGCATCAGGTCGAGGACGACCAGCTCGACCTTGCCGCCGCCCGGGGCGTCGAGCAGCGCGAGCGCCTCCTCACCGGTGGCCGCCGTGTCGACGTCGTACCCGTGCCGGCGCAGCACGAGCTCCATTCCGTCCCGTACGGACGCGTCGTCCTCGATCAGCAGTACATGCGGCATGCGGTCGATTATGGGTGCCGCGAGCGCCGCTCCGTCCTCCCGGCAGGGGTCGATGCGCAGGTCGGGGGCATTGTTACGTTCTCATCATGTCGCCATGGAATCGCCATCACCTGGCCTGACGAGGGTGGTGGTCATGAGCCCGAAGACACCTTCCCGTGCCACCTCCCGTGCCACTGCCCGGCTGCGCCTCACCGCCCTCGCCGCGCTCCCCGTCCTCCTCCTCTCCGCGGCCTGCGGCAGCGGTGACGACGGCGCCCGTGGAACCCAGCAGACCGACGACATCGCCTCCGTTCCGGAGACCACCACCACCGCCTCGCCGTCCGCCGACGTCGCCGGCACTCCCAGCACCCGGCCCGCCGGGAAGAGCGCCTTCTACGACGCCCAGCTGGCCTACGTCCGGTGCATGCGCGTCAAGGGCGGCTACAAGGACTTCCCGGACCCCAAGCTCAGCGGTCACCTCGACTGGGGGAAGGTCGAGGAGATCTCCTCCCGGCCCGGCCAGATGGAGGCCGCCAAGGGCGGCAAGAACGGTGTCTGCGTCGACGAACTCCAGAAGGTCATGCTGGCCGAGCCCAAGCGGGACCAGCAGAAGGACTACGAGTCGATGCTCGCGCACGCCAAGTGCATGCGCGACAACGGCGTCTCCCGGTTCACCAACCCGACCATGAGCGGCGGCAACGCCCAGCCGGGCGGCGACCCGAACCCCGCCTCCCCGACCATCGACGGCGACTCGCCGGCGTACAAGCAGGCCCGCGAGGCGTGCAAGACGAAGCTGCTCGACGGTCTGGACGGCATGCAGTGAAGCGCCGCACCGCCTTCCGCGTGCTCGGCGCGGTGACGGTCGCCGCCGCCGTCACCGGGGGAGTCGTGTTCGTCGCCGACGTCGGCATCCTCGGCGACGGCCGGGGCGCCCCGGCCGGGAAGGGCGGCGACCTGCCGCCCGCCACCGCGACCGTCGTACGCACCGACCTCGTCCAGTCCAAGACCGTAGACGGCCGGCTCGACTTCGCCCAGCGCCGCCCCGTCAAGTCCGCCGTCGACGGCACCGTCACCGTGGCCGCCTCCGAAGGCAGAACACTCACCATGGGGCAGGCGCTGTACGAGCTGAACGACAAGCCCGTCACCCTGCTCTACGGTCCCGTCCCGATGTTCCGCGAGATGAAGTCGGGCGACCGGGGCAGCGACGTACTCCAACTGGAGCGCAACCTTCGCGACCTGGGGTACGGCTCCGGGCTCTACGTCGACACGCGGTACGACAAGGACACCGAGACCGCCGTCAAGCGGTGGCAGAAGTCCCTGAACCGCGAGCCCACCGGCAAGGTCGGCCGGGGAGACGTCGTCTTCCAGCCCGCCCAGGTCAAGGTCGTCTCCGCCGACGCCGCGCTCGCCGACCAGGTCGGCCCCGGCGAACCCGTCCTGACGATCGCCTCCACCAAGCCGGTCGTCCGGGCCCACCTGGACCAGACCGACGGCGCGCTCACGGCGTCCGGCACCAAGGTGGAGGTCACCCTGCCCAGCGGGAAGACCGTGGCCGGGCGCGTCGCCGGAACCGTACGCCCCGAGGAGACCGGCTCCGGGGACGGCGCGGGCGGGCAGGAAGGAATCGTCGTCGAGGTCGTCCTCGACGGCGGGGCGCGCGCCGCGTCCGGCGAGGACGCCAGGGCGCCGGCCAGCGTGAAGTTCGTCAGCGAGGCCCGCAAGGGAGTCCTCGCGGTCCCCGTCGAGGCGGTCCTCGCCCTCCGCGGCGAGAACGGCGGTTACGGCCTCCAGATCGTCCAGGGCACCACCACGAGGACGATACGGGTGGAGACGGGCATGACCGCCGACGGCCGGATCGAGGTCAGCGGCCCGGACGTGACGGAAGGCCTGAAGGTCGGAATGGCGGCCTCATGACCCCGGCAGCCGTCATGGCGCCCCCGCCCCCGGTCCCCGTCGTGGAG